>JBPOIP010000093.1:0-123096 GCA_052034395.1 Pseudomonadota bacterium | reverse complement strand
CGCACGACTTGCTTGCGCCGCTCGTGGAGTTGCTCCAGTGTTTGGTATCTTGCGTCTTCTTTGTCCATACGCTCTTCGACACACAAATCCCTAAAAGGTTCAAACTTTATGAGGCCGGATCAATAGTTGGGTCAATAGCTGGTCTGCCTGATGGGTGCGCTGACGCACCAGGCGAAACAGGTATTTGTCTTCTTTGGGATGGTGTGACTGATCGACGAAGCCTTCGACATAGTCAAACACAGCTTCGAAGAAGTCGGGGGTCAGCGCGCCGCCCGCGTCAATTTCATCCGCTACGGTATTGATGGTCGTGGCCAGTCGCCACAACTTGCCGTGCTCTTCCTGAATAATCTGTATGGCCCGCATGCGTGTTCTCACTTAAGAATGTGTACCAAGATAGGCCGCTATCACGTCAGGATTCCTTCGAACGTCTTCCCCGGTGCCCTCAGCCAGTTTCTTACCGTAGTCCAGAACCAGAATGCGGTTCGAGAGGTTCATGACCATTTTCATGTCGTGCTCTACCAGCACCACAGTGACACCCGAGTCGGCGACCTTGCGGACCAGATGGTCAACCTCAATGGTCTCTTTCGGGTTCAACCCCGCCGCAGGTTCATCCAGGAAAATCAGGCGCGGCTTCATGGCCAGTGCGCGCGCAATCTCGAGCCGCTTGAGCGCGCCGTAGGGCATGCTGTCAGCGCGTGCTGTCGCGTAATGCTCCAAACCGACAAAGCGCATCAATTCGGTTGCTTCCACACGCAGTTCTGCATCGCGCTTGCGAATGGATGGAAGCCGCAGCGCTGCCTTGATCAGATTGCGGTCCAGACGCAAATGGGCTCCCACCATCACGTTTTCAACGGCGCTCATGTTCATGCAGATTTGCAAATTCTGGAAGGTTCTGGCCACGCCGCGCATGGCCAGTTCATTCGGCGATTTGCCACCAATGGACTCGCCGTCCAGGCGAATCTCACCGCTGGTAGGGGTGTAAACACCGGTGATCAAGTTGAAAAGGGTTGTTTTTCCGGCACCATTCGGACCGATGACCGCATACACGATGCCGGCGTCGATCGAAAAGCTCACGTTTTGTACGGCCTTCACGCCTCCAAAGTGGATGGAAAGGTCCTGGACTTCAAGCAACGCCATGCTTATTGCCCCTTTCCGAACTTGGATGCCAGTGTGGGTACCAGACCTTTGGGCATAAAGATCATGCAAGCCATCAGAATGGCGCCAAATGCCACCGTCTCCCAACCCTCAAAGGTTGCCAGCGCCTGCGGCAGTGCAGTTAACAGCACGGCTCCAACCAGTGAGCCATACACGGATGCCATGCCGCCAATGACCACCATGGTGACGAGTTCAATTGAATGGAAAAAGTCAGCCAGATTGGGCGTTACAAAACCCACGTAATGGGCGGTAACACTGCCCATGAGACTGGCAAACACCGCGGACATGACGAATATGGCGACTTTGTAACGGACGATGTCCACACCAACGACCTGGGATGCGACTTCAGAGCCATGCAGCGCCCGCAAGGCGCGGCCAAATGGCGAATCGATCAGGTTCAGTGACGCCCAGACGCTGATCGACAGCAAAAGGGCGACCACCCAGTACCACTGCTTATCTTTGCTGAGTTCGTAGCCAAACAGTGCCATTGCCGGGACCGGCATGCCGTCAGGCCCTCCCGTCCAGGCGGCCTCGTTGCGAAATGCAATGTTCAGGATGATGCCTAGGCCCAGTGTGGCCATGGCGAGATAGTGGCCTTTGAGCTTGAAAATTGGACGCGCCACCAGACCAGCCAGCATCCCGGCAGCCGCGGCACCAGCGAGCATAGCCAGCACAGGATGCCAACCAAAATGCGTAGGCAAAACGGCAGATGCGTAGGCGCCAATGCCCAAGAATCCAGCATGTCCGAGACTGATCTGGCCGGCAAAGCCTATCAGCAGGTTCAGACCCAGCACGATCACCGCATTGATCCCCATGCGGATTACCAGATCCAGATAGAAACTGTTGGGCAACACAAACGGGAGCACCAACAATATGCCCACAACAATGTAGAGGCCAAAATAGGCATTGCGCTTCATGGCTATACCCGATCTGTTGATTTGCCACCAAAAAGTCCGCGCGGCTTGAAGAAAAGTATCAGCAGGATCAATACGAACGGTATCGCATCCTTGTAGCTTGAAGAGATATATCCGGCACCCATGGCCTCCAGCACACCAACCAGAAGACCGCCCAAAACAGCACCCAGTCCACTGCCCAGTCCACCAACAACAGCGGCCACAAATCCTTTGAGTCCCAACATGATGCCAACATCGTAGGAAGTCAGCGTGATGGGAGTCACCAGAATTCCGCCCAAAGCACCCAGCGCGGCTGACATCGCAAAGCTCATAAACAATACCCAGCTGGTGTTGATGCCCACCAACTCCGCGGCCAGACGGTTGAAGGATGTGGCAAGCATGGCCTTGCCCTGCAAGGTCTGTGTGAAAAAGTACCAAAGTGCCAGCACGACCACCGCAGTCACGCCCAGAACCCAGAGACTCTGCGTCAACAGGGTGGCACCGAATATCGCGATTGGCGCATCACCCGAAAACGAAGGCAGACTGTGCGTGCCCTTGCCAAGCCACACCTGAATCAGTCCGCGAATCACCAGCGATGCACCAATGGTAATGATGATCAGGGTGACGGTTTCAGCCCCCTTGACCGGTTCGATGGCCAATTTTTCCACCATGACACCGACGATGGCTGGAATCACGATGGCAAGAATCAATGCAACCGGCAACGGCAGCCCGGCCTGCGTGAAATACACCGCCAGCATGCCGCCCAGCATGATGAATTCGCCCTGCGCAAAGTTGATGACATTGCTGGCGTTGTAGATAAGCGTAAAGCCCAGAGCGGCCAGGGCATAGGTGGCCCCTACGGTGACGCCCGAGAACAAGAACTGAAGAAATTGGGACAGCATCAATCCTCCTGCCCCGCGCGGGTCCGTGCCACTTGCCTGTCAATCTGACTCATCATTGTTCGCCTCCTGCTGGCTTTGACTATGCACTGTCGAATATCGGCAGCCAAGTTTAATTCTGCATTACGTAATAAATTCTGTCAAATGTAATTTGAACTGCATTGCAATCCCGCTGTTTCGTGGATGACATCATCTGGCTCAGGAGAGTTCCGGCTGATTCTTGCGGGTTGCGCCAAGGCGCCACGACAGCGCATCCGCAGCAGCCTTCAATTTTTCGCGTACTTGGCTGCGCTCGCCCATTTCAAACATGCCGCGGACACCCACCACCACCATGGACATGGAGATTTCGTTCTTGAAATTGAAGACAGGCGCCGCGATGGCCTCAACGCCCTGGAAAAGATAGTGGCGTGACACCGGCGCCACCCCCTCCAGGCGCACCTGCTCCAGCATGGCGTCAACATCCGCACGCGTCTTGAAGCCCGAGACACTGGCATCGGTTTGCAGCTCCCGTGCGATTCGGGCATCGGTGATGCTTGCAGGCAACCACGCTGCAAAAATGCGACCGCTGGCAGTACTGAGCAATCGCAGTGATGCACCGGTAACAACGTTGACTGTTATGGGGCGCTGTGGGCGCTCCCAGCGAACAATGACTGGACCATGATCACCCCAGACGGCAATGGCAGTGGTCTCATTGATTTCGTCGCGTAATTCCGATATGGCCGTCAGCCCCAAACGGATGCGATCCAGCCGGTCAATGGCTACCAGACCAATGTTCAACGAAAACGGACCCAGGCTATAGCGTGACGTTGCAGGATCCTGCTCTATCAGTCCAGCCCGAATCAGGCTGACCAGATACCGGTGCGCTTTGGATGCCGGGATGTCAGCCGCTGCAGCTATTTCCTTGAGCATCATGGATCGGTGCCCATCGACAACCGCGCGCAAAACCCCCGCACCCACCTCCAGCGACTGCACGCCATGTTTGCTTTCTTTTTCCTCACTCATGCTGGATCCCCATCGGTTGGATTGCTGTAACGTGCGGCGACCGACCATCCAGGCTGTTGCACGACGCCTTCAAGTCTAGATGCGCTGAATGGACTTGAACCACATGGTACTTCAAATTATCTATTGCGTAACTTATTTCTTATGTTGTAATATGACATCTATCCATGTGCCTTTGCAGGAGCAACCAATGACCCACCCGCTTTTTGAAAAACACAAACCCACACTCGACGGCGCCTTGGCTGCCATCCAGAGTCGCGGATTCTGGGCTGCTTACAGTGAATTGCCTAGCCCCAAGGTGTATGGTGAAACGGCTTCCGAGGACGGCAAGCGAGCATTCCAGTCGCATTTGGGGCGTCCATTTGAATTGGCGCAGGCGGGCCAAACCGGGTGGGCCGGTGCTGAGCAATCTCCATACGGTGCTGAATTGAATGTTCAATACCCCGTGTGCTCGATTGATGCCTTGATTGAAGCGGGACAAAAAGCCATGCCAGCCTGGCAGGCAGCGGGACCCGAGGGTAGAACCGGCATGTGCATTGAGATGCTGGACCGACTTAACAAGCAAAGCTTTGAAATTGCCCATGCGGTCATGATGACAACCGGTCAGGCCTGGATGATGGCCTTTCAGGCCGGGTCCCCCCATGCACAGGATCGTGGACTGGAAACGGTAGCCTATGCCTGGCGCGAGCAGAGCTTTGTGCCATCGCAAGCGCTGTGGGAAAAACCACAGGGAAAAAACCCGCCCATGCGCATGGAAAAACACTTTGAAGTGGTTGGCCGTGGTGTCGCTGTGGTGGTGGGTTGCGGCACTTTCCCGACGTGGAACACTTACCCCGGCTTGTTCGCCGCGCTGGCCACCGGCAACGCCGTCATCGTCAAGCCGCATGAAAACGCCATCCTGCCGGCGGCCATAACCGTTCGCACCGTACGCGCCGTATTGAGCGAAAACGGAATCAACCCCGATCTGGTCACGCTATGCGTGCCAGAGACCCGCGCAGCCACCCAGCAGTTGGTGACCCATCCGGCCGTGCGTTCCGTGGATTTCACGGGAGGCAATGCATTTGGACAGTGGCTGATCGATAACTGCCGCCAGGCGCACGTTTATGCCGAGCTGGCGGGGGTCAACAACATCGTCATCGAGTCAACGAACGGCTACCAGGCCATGCTGGGCAACATTGCATTCACACTGACTTTGTATTCCGGGCAGATGTGCACCACTACCCAAGCCATTCTGGTACCTGCCGGTGGCATCGAAACCGAATTGGGGCACAAGACCTATGACGACGTCTGTGCAGATCTGGCACTGGCGATTGAGCGCTTGTCAGGAAAGCCCGAGGTCGCCCATGCTTTGCTGGGGGCGATTCAGTCACGCGAAACCCTTGCGCGCATCGATGAGGCCAACAGTGGCGGTTTGGGCACAGTGGTGCTCGCATCCAAAGCACTCACCAACCCTGACTTTCCGGGGGCTCAGGTGCGCACACCTGTCTTGCTGGCGTGCGACGCGTCCGATGAACACGCATACATGCAGGAACGTTTTGGCCCAATCAGTTTCGTGGTCAAAGTGGCAGACAGCGCTGCTGCGATAGCCCTGTCAGAGCGCATGGTCAATACGCATGGTGCCTTGACAACCGGTATCTACTCAACAAAGCCCGATGTGATCGATGCAATGACGGCCGCAACCTGGCGCTCCAAAGTTGCACTGTCCATCAATTTGACGAGCAATGTGTATGTCAACCAGTCTTCTTCGTTTTCCGATTACCACGGCACCGGTGGCAACCCTGCGGCAAACGCCGCATACTCGGACTCGGCGTTTGTTGCCAACCGCTTTCGCGTTGTCCAGCGCCGCTACCACGTGTGAGGAGCCATCGCCATGGATTTTGAAAACATCCGGTTTGAGACCGACAACGGGATTGCACGCCTGACCCTGCACCGCCCCGACAAGCTCAACAGCTTTACAGGCGCCATGCACGGAGAATTGCGGGCGGCTCTCGAGATCGTTCAGAGCGAATCCCAAATTCGGGTTTTGGTTCTCACGGGTGCTGGTCGCGCGTTTTGCGCAGGGCAAGACCTGGGCGATCCGGAAATGGCCATGACCCCAAAAGCACCCGACATCGGTAACGTCGTCGAGAAATATTACAAACCTCTGATCCTGAGTCTGCAAAACCTGCGGGTGCCGACCATTGCCGCGGTCAATGGCATCGCAGCCGGTGCAGGTGCCAGCGTGGCATTGGCCTGCGATCTTGTCATTGCAGCGAAATCGGCTTCATTCCTGCAGGCGTTCAGCAAGATAGGTTTGATACCGGATACCGGTGGAACCTGGTTTCTTCCGCAACGCGTTGGCATGGCCCGGGCACTGGGGCTTGCCATGCTCGCTGACAAGCTTCCCGCCACTACAGCTGAGCAATGGGGACTGATCTGGCGTGCCGTTGAGGACTCTGAACTGGTATCAACCGTTGACAGTCTCGCCTGCCAATTGGCGACCATGCCGACCAAGGCGTTGGTGCGCACACGCCAGGCCATGCACGCAGCGCCGATGCACACGCTGGAACAGCAACTTTCCATGGAAGGGGGTTTCATGCGTGAACTCGGCTGGAGTCCCGACTACGCCGAAGGCGTGGCAGCGTTTATGGAAAAACGCACACCCCGATTTACGGGTCAATGAGCATGAACGCCGCGCTGACAGGTACAGTGGTTGTCGCCGTCGTTGGCGCAGGTGCCATGGGTGCGGGCATCGCACAGGTGGCGGCTGCGGCAGGCCACACGGTCAAACTGGTCGACACCCGCGCACTGGCTTCGCAGAACGCTGTCACCAGCATCCGCGCGCAATTTGCAAAACTTGCAGAAAAAGGCAAATTGACGAGCGATGCAGCTCTTGCGGCGAGTGAACGGCTGATCGCTGCAGAAACACTTTCCGATCTGGCTGATGCAGGCCTTGTAGTGGAAGCCATAGCTGAAAACCTTCAGGCGAAGCAACAACTTTTCCGCGACCTTGAAGACATTGTCTCGCCCGGATGCTACTTCGCGACGAATACATCGTCCATCTCGGTAACAGCCATTGGATCGGCACTTCAAAATCCGGAACGCCTGGCCGGAATGCACTTTTTTAACCCGGCCCCACTCATGGCATTGGTCGAAATTGTGTCCGGTCTGGCAACAGCTCCAGCGCTGGCCAAGACCCTGTTTGACACGGCATCCGCATGGGGAAAGACTGCGGTGCATACCCGATCAACCCCCGGCTTCATCGTGAACAGGGTTGCACGGCCCTATTACGCAGAAGCCTTGCGCCTGTTAGCAGAAGGAGCATCCGACTGCGCCACGATCGACGCCGTGATGCGTGAAGCCGGAGGCTTTCGGATGGGTCCGTTTGAATTGATGGACATGATTGGACACGACGTCAATTACGCGGTTACCTGCTCTGTCTGGAATGCCTTCTACAGTGACCCCCGCTTTCAACCTTCTCTCCTTCAAAAGGAGCTGGTTGATGCAGGCTTTTTGGGCAGAAAGACAGGCCGCGGTTTTTTCGAGTACAGCAAGGGCGCCGAAAGACCAGGGCCCCGCACGGAATCAAGCCAAACTGCACCCACTGCAATCAGCATCTGCGGTGATAGCGAACCTGCAATTGCGCTGGCAAACCGCCTGTCGTCCGTTGGCATTGATTTTGAACGCCGCATGTCGGAGGACGGCCGTATTGCTTGCGTTGATACCGCGGTTGTTTTTGTGACTGATGGTCGCAGTGCAACACAGCGGGCATGGGACAGCGGCTTGCCCAATACCGTGCTGATTGACCTCGCGCTGGACTACCACAGCACGTCACGTATTGCCATGGCACATGCGGCCCAATGCAGCGCGTCTGCCGTGTGTAGCGCAACGGGCTTGTTGCAGGCAGCGGGGTTAAAGGTGTCACTTTTGGCGGACGTGCCAGGTCTGGCCGTCATGCGCACCGTGGCCATGTTGGCCAACGAAGCTGCGGATGCCGTCAACCAGGGCGTTTGCACCGCCCGGGCCGCAGACGATGCGATGCGACTGGGTGTCAACTATCCACAAGGTCCATTGACGTGGGCAGATCACGTAGGCGCAGACACCATTCGGACTGTGCTCGCCAACCTTGGCTCGCTCTATGGCGAAGACCGTTACCGTATCTCGCCGTTGATCCAGCGGCATGTTTTTTCCGGAACACCATTGCATGACTGATAGCAAACCCCTGACGCCACCAGACGATGCCCAATCACTTGCCGAATCAACTGCACAGGCGATGTGGAGCCGAGATCGCACGGCACAGGGTCTGGAAATGCGCATTCTCAAAGTGAGTCCCGGCTACGCGCAGCTCGTCATGCAGGTCCGCCCGGACATGGTCAATGGCCACCACATTTGCCACGGCGGCATGATTTTTACGCTTGCCGATACAGCCTTTGCCTACGCATGCAACAGCTACAACAAGAATACGGTTGCCTCAGCGTGCAGCATCGACTTTCTCGCTCCAGCAAAAGAAAACGAAACACTGGAAGCCGAGGCTGTTGAGCGCTCCCAAGCCGGTCGCACCGGCGTCTACGACGTTACCGTGCGCACCGGCAGTGGCAAAACCGTTGCATTGTTTCGGGGAAAGTCCTATCGCATTCAAGGCGAAGTTATCGCAGGATTGGAACAGGCTGCCACTTTAAGCACAAACTAGTCAAAAGAGCCCATCGCACAGGAGATCAACATGCCCGTCAAACACCCAGCGCCAGGTGATCTGGAGCCCATTGAAACAGCCAGCCGCGACGAGATTTCAGCGTTGCAACTTGAACGCATGCAATGGTCCGTGCGGCATGCCTATGACAACGTGCCCCATCACCGCAAGGCCTTTGATGCCAGAGGTGTTCATCCCGACGATTTGAAGTCGCTATCGGATCTGTCCAAGTTTCCCTTCATGACGAAGTCCGACCTTCGGGATAACTACCCCTTTGGTCTGTTTGCCGTTCCGCGCGACCAAGTTGCCCGGCTGCATGCATCGTCCGGAACCACTGGAAAATCCATTGTGGTTGGCTATACCTTGCAGGACATTGACAATTGGGCAACGCTGGTGGCGCGCTCGATCCGGGCCGCCGGCGGAAGATCCGGCGACATGCTGCACAACGCATACGGCTACGGCATGTTCACGGGCGGCCTGGGCGCCCACTATGGCGCTGAGCGGCTGGGATGCACGGTGGTTCCGATGTCAGGGGGACAGACTGAGCGCCAAGTCCAGCAAATTATTGACTTCCAGCCTGAAATCATCATGGTGACGCCATCGTATTCACTGGTGATTGCAGAGGAATTTGAGCGCTTGGGAATCACCCCTGATCAAATTTCGCTCAAGGTGGGCATTTTTGGTGCTGAACCCTGGGGTGAAGGCATGCGCGGAGAAATTGAGCGAAAACTCGGTATCGATGCCATCGACATTTATGGCCTCACAGAAGTCATGGGGCCAGGGGTAGCCTGTGAGTGCATTGAAAGCAAGGATGGCCCCGTTATCTGGGAAGATCATTTTTATCCGGAAATTATCAATCCGGAAACTGGCGAGGTTGTGCCTGATGGGGAAGACGGCGAACTCGTGTTTACCTCTTTAACCAAACAGGCATTTCCAGTCATTCGCTACCGCACCCGCGACCTCACACGTTTGCTTGCGCCCACATCACGGTCTTTCCGTCGCATGGGAAAGATCAGCGGACGCAGCGATGACATGCTGATCGTTCGCGGCGTCAACGTTTTTCCGACCCAGATTGAAGAGCAAATTCTGCGTGACCAGAAACTCAGTGGCAATTACCAGATACTGCTCACACGGGACGGGCATCTGGATAACGTGGAGGTTCGCTGCGAAGTACAACGCGAGCTGTCACGGACACTGAGTCCGCTGCAGATCGACTCCATTTCCAAAGAGCTGCAGCACCACATCAAGACCAATGTTGGCATTTCCACACGGGTCAGCATCATGGAGTATGACTCCATTCCACGCACTCAGACCGGCAAAGCCCGCAGGGTCGTGGACGAGCGTCCGAAACAGAACTAAAGCATATTCCCATGAATGAAGCATATATCTGCGACGCCATTCGCACGCCCATCGGACGATACGGAGGTGCGTTGGCCAGCGTGCGCGCCGATGACCTTGGCGCCCTTCCGATCAAGGCCCTGATGGAGCGCAATCCGCAGGTGAACTGGTCATCGGTAGACGACCTGGTGTACGGTTGCGCGAACCAGGCGGGTGAGGACAACCGCAACGTTGCCAGAATGTCTGGCCTGCTGGCAGGCCTGCCAATGGAAGTACCGGGTACCACCATCAATCGGTTGTGCGGATCCGGAATGGATGCGGTGGGTGTTGCAGCGCGTTCCATCCGTTCCGGCGATACGGATCTGATGATTGCCGGGGGAGTTGAAAGCATGACACGTGCCCCGTTTGTCATGGGCAAGGCAGACAGTGCCTTCTCGCGCAGCGCGGCTGTCTTTGACACCACGATCGGCTGGCGTTTTACCAATCCACAAATGAAGCGCCTGTACGACACGCACTCCATGCCGCAGACAGCCGACAACGTGGCACAGGAGTTCAGCGTTTCACGCGAAGATCAGGATGCTTTCGCCTTGCGTTCCCAGCAAAGATGGGCTGCCGCGCATGCTGCGGGCCGATTTCTTGAGGAAATCACGCCGGTGCGAATCGCTGGTAAAAAGGGGACAGAAACCGTCTTTGCGACCGATGAACATCCGCGCCCGGACACTACCCTGGACATGCTTGCAAAGCTCAAGGGCATCAACGCCCCTGAGCTGAGTGTGACAGCGGGAAACGCCTCTGGCGTCAATGATGGCGCCTGTGCGCTATTGCTGGCATCGCAAGCCAGTGCAGAAATGAACGGACTGACTCCGCGTGCCCGAGTGGTCGCAATGGCTACCGCCGGTGTGTTGCCCCGCATCATGGGATTTGGCCCAGCCCCGGCAGTTCGCAAAGTGCTGGCCAAGGCGGGTCTGAAGCTGGAACAGATGGATGTCATCGAGCTCAACGAAGCGTTTGCAGCACAGGGCTTGGCCGTCATGCGCGACCTGGGTCTGGCTGACGATGACGAGCGGGTCAATCCGAATGGCGGCGCCATTGCCGTGGGGCATCCCCTTGGCATGAGCGGTGCACGACTGGTCACAACGGCCAGTTACGAACTGGCACGTCGTGCGGGGCGCTATGCGCTGTGCACGATGTGCATCGGTGTGGGACAGGGAATTGCCCTGATTATTGAGCGCGTTTGATTATTTCAACCTAGGAGACAAAACATGAAACATACGGTCAAGAAACTCATTGCCTGCGCGACTCTCGCGTTTGGTGCATTTAACGCATGGGCCGCAGACCCGATCAAGATCGGATCCATCCTGTCGGTTACCGGACCGGCCGCCTTTCTGGGCGACCCCGAGCTGAAAACCCTCCAGATGTATGTGGAAGACATCAACAAGAAGGGCGGCGTGCTGGGTCGTCAGTTGCAGCTGGTGCATTACGACGATGGCAGCGATGCCAACAAGGCAAACGGTTTCGCCAAACGCCTGATCGAAGATGACCAGGTCGACATTCTGGTGGGCGGAACCACGACAGGCTCCACCATGTCGATGGCGCCTTTGGTTGAAAAAGCGGGGATTCCCTTTATTTCTCTGGCAGGTGCCGTGGTGATCGTGGAGCCCGTGAAGAAGTTCATCTTCAAGACACCCCACACGGATCGCATGGCCGCTGAAAAAGTGTTTGAGGATATGAAGAAGCGAAACATCAGCAAGGTGGCGTTGTTCGCCGAGACCAGCGGTTTCGGCCAGTCCGGCAAGAAGGAAACCGAAGCGGTGGCCTCCAAGTTTGGCATCACACTGGTTGCCAATGAGACATACGGACCCAAGGACACGGATATGAGCCCACAACTCACCAAGATCAAAAACACAGCAGGCGTGCAGGCAGTGTTCATCTTTGGTCTGGGCCAGGGTCCGGCCATCGCAACCAAGAACTACAAGCAGTTGGGCATTACCTTGCCGCTGTACCACGCACATGGTGTGGCCTCGGAAGAGTTTATCAAGCTCGCCGGTCCTGCCGCTGATGGTGTTCGCCTGCCCGCTGCTGCGCTGCTGATTGCTGACAAGCTGCCCGCGAACGACCCGCAAAAGGCCGTTGCAGTTGGCTACGCGAAGGCATTTTCTGAAAAATGGAAAACCGACGTATCCACCTTTGGCGGCCATGCCTACGACGGTCTGATGATCGCAGTGGATGCCATCAAACGCGCCGGTGGTACCGACAAAGCCAAGGTACGCGATGCGATTGAAGCAACCAAAGGCTATATCGGAACCGGTGGTGTGGTGAATATGTCTGCCACCGACCATATGGGCCTGGACCTGTCGGCATTCCGCATGCTGGAAGTGAAGAACGGCGACTGGTCGATCGCGCAATAAGTGTTACGCCGGCTGCGCGGAAAACGCAGCCGGCCACAACAAACCATGACAACTACGCGCCAAGCCCTGCAAATCGAACGCGTCGGCGCTGTTGCGACGATCTGGATGAATCGACCCGAGATTTTCAATGCGTTCAATGAAGAACTTATTGACGAACTCACCCAGACATTCACCATGCTGAATGACGATGCGTCTGTGCGCGTGGTCATTCTCGCCGGCAGGGGGCGCCATTTTTCCGCAGGCGCAGACCTGAACTGGATGAAGCGCGCTTCCGCTGCCTCGCAAAGCGAAAATCTGGATGATGCACGTCGCTTTGCCGCCATGTTGCACCGCATTTCGACCTTGTCAAAACCCACAATCGCCCGTGTGCATGGCATGGCTTTGGGTGGCGGTACGGGTCTGGCAGCCGCTTGCGATATCGCAGTCGCGGCGGATGATGCGGTTTTTTCAACGTCTGAAGTACGGTTTGGAATCATCCCTTCCGTGATCAGTCCGTACGTGATCAGAGCGATTGGGCCGCGACAGGCATTGCGCTTTTTCCAGACCGCCGAACAGTTCTCGGCACAACGTGCGCTGATGATGGGACTTGTCAGCGAAACACATTCGTTTGAACGACTGGACGAAGGAATCGCTGTCATCAGCAATGCGCTTCTGGCAGGTGGTCCGCATGCCCAGGCCGCAGCAAAGGATTTGATCGCCGTGGTTAGCAGGCAGCCAATCGACACCGAACTGATGGAAGAAACTGCGCAGCGCATTGCCCGCCAGCGCGTCACCCCCGAAGCCAAAGACGGAATCGCAGCCTTTCTGGAAAAAAGACCTCCGGCCTGGAGTTCCTGATTCTGTAAGACAAAACCTTTTCCCCGCCATACCCATGGTGTTGATTCAGCGTTAACCCCTGTAATAAAGAGAAAGCCATGTATGTACACCCAGTCGTTTAATGTGCAGGAAAACTCTGCGCCCAACCCGGTTTCACCGATTGACCGGGAGAATCCGCAAGCCCAAGCCCGCTTTGACCGACAGATTGATGCTGACGGCAAAATTGAACCTCAGGACTGGATGCCGGAGGGGTATCGTAAAACTCTGGTTCGCCAGATCAGTCAACACGCGCACAGCGAGATTGTCGGCATGCTGCCTGAAGGCAACTGGATCAGTCGCGCACCCAGTCTCAAGCGCAAGGCTATTTTGATTGCCAAGGTTCAGGATGAGGGCGGCCATGGTCTTTACCTGTACAGCGCCGCCGAGACACTGGGTACCAGCCGGGACCAGATGCTCGAAGCGCTGCACAGCGGCAAGGCCAAGTACAGCTCCATCTTCAATTACCCGACCCTCAACTGGGCCGATGTAGGCGTGATCGGCTGGCTGGTCGACGGTGCTGCCATCAGCAACCAGATTCCTTTGTGCCGCTGTAGCTACGGACCATATGCCCGGGCCATGATCCGTGTTTGCAAGGAGGAGTCGTTCCACCAACGCCAAGGCTACGAGGCATTGCTCACCATGATGGGAGGAACCCAGGAGCAAAAGGCAATGGTCCAAGACGCAGTGAACCGCTGGTGGTGGAAGTGCCTGGCCATGTTTGGACCACCCGACGCCGACAGTCCGCACAGTGCGCAGGCTATGCGCTGGGGTATCAAACGCATCTCCAACGACGACTTGCGGCAGAAGTTCATTGACGCAACGGTTCCGCAGGCTCGGGTTCTGGGCGTGACCCTGCCCGACCCCGACCTGAAGTGGAACGAGGAGCGCCAGCACCATGACTACGGCCAGATTGACTGGGACGAATTCTGGTCTACCGTCAATGGCAACGGCCCATGCAACAAGGAGCGCCTGGCAACCCGCGTCAAAGCCCACAACAACGGCCAATGGGTGCGTGATGCAGCCCTGGCCTATTCCCGCAAGCAACTCAACAAGACACTGAAGGACGCAGCATGAGCACCCCCAACGCAACCACCACTCCAGCCGCGCTGAAAGAATGGCCTCTGTGGGAGGTGTTCGTTCGCAGCAAGCAAGGTCTCGAGCACAAGCACTGCGGCAGTCTGCACGCTGCCGACGCACAGCAAGCCCTGCAAATGGCGCGCGACATCTACACCCGCCGCCAGGAAGGGGTCAGCATCTGGGTGCTGCCTTCCGCCAGCATCACCGCCAGCGCCCCGGACGACAAGGATGCCTTTTTCGAGCCGGCCGCCGACAAGATCTACCGCCATCCAACGTTCTATCAAATTCCGGATGAAGTGGGGCACATGTAATGGCACAGCAGCACACCGACTACCTGTTGCATCTGGCGGACAACGCGCTGATTCTGGGTCAGCGCACTGCGGAGTGGTGCGGCCACGGCCCCGTTCTTGAAGAAGACCTGGCATTGGCCAACATGAGCCTGGACCTGATTGGTCAGGCACGCTTGCTGTACCAGCATGTTGCCTCCCTGCGCAACGACGGCAGCACCGAAGACAGTCTGGCGTATTTTCGCGATGTGCCCGACTTTCGCAACTACACCCTGCTGGAGTTGCCGCACAGCACGGCACTGGCACCCACTGCGGCGGGCGATCGCGACTACGCGGCCACGATTGCGCGCAATTTTCTGTACAGCGCCTTGATGGTTCCGCTGTGGCATGGTCTTCAGGCATCGACGGACAAACAGCTTGCGGCGATCGCCGCCAAGAGTTTCAAGGAAGCCAGCTACCACCTGCGCCATTCGCGCGACTGGCTGGTACGTCTGGGCGATGGAACTGACGAATCGCACGCCCGCATGCAGAAGGCACTGGACCACTTTATGCCGTATGTTCGGGAGTTCTGGGCACCCAGCGAAATGGAAGCCGAAGCCGTACGGGATGGTGTCGGTGTCGAGGTGACCCGCCTGCGTGAGGGCTTTGATGCCATGGTAAATGACGCGCTGGCAGAGGCGACCCTGAAGCGCCCCAAAGCCGACGGTTTTGTGCACACGGGCAAACACGGTCTGCATTCCGAACACCTGGGCTTTGTGCTGGCCGAGATGCAAAGTCTGGCCCGCGCGCATCCCCAGGGTGTCTGGTAAGGACCATGCAGACTCTCAACCTGCCCAGCGGGCCGATTGAAGCCCGTCTGACGGACCATCCGCAACATGCGGTGTGGGCGCTGCTGGAGAGCGTGACCGATCCCGAGATTCCGGTGGTGTCACTGCGCGAGATGGGCATATTGAGAGCCGTGCGCGACAGCAGCAACGGTCTGGAGGTCGTCATAACCCCGACCTACAGCGGCTGCCCCGCCATGGGTCAGATGGAAGACGATGTGAAGAGCGCACTGGCACATGCTGGCGTTGCAGCGCGGGTTGTTGTTCAACTGGCACCTGCATGGTCTACCGAATGGATGACGATGGATGCCCGAAACAAACTGCGCGCCTACGGCATTGCACCGCCGCCCGAAGGCAGCGCCGCCAGCGCCTGTGCGCATTCTTCAGGCGCGATCAATGTGCTGCAATTTGCTCCTCAAAAGATAGCAAACAACACAATACCTGCAGTGGCTTGTCCCCAATGTGGCTCGGAGAACACCACCGAGACATCGCACTTTGGCTCCACCGCCTGCAAGGCTTTGTACAAGTGTCTGGACTGCCTGGAACCGTTTGACTATTTCAAACCCTATTGAACAACCGCATCAACCCAAACACCAACGCCATGTCTACGCCCCACTTTCAAAGCCTCACCGTCAAATGCGTTAATCCGGAGGCTGCTGGCTCAATCGCTGTAACTTTTGATGTCCCGCCAGCAGAACGCGCTACCTTCCAGTTCGAACCAGGCCAATATCTCACGCTGCGTGCAATGGTCGACGGCCAGGACGTTCGCCGAAGCTACTCCATCAGCAGTGCGCGCAGCCGTCTGCGCACGGCCGGAGAACTCGAAATCGGTATCCGCCAGGTGAACGGCGGTTTGTTCTCCAACTGGGCTGCCACGTCACTGAAAGCAGGTGACACCATTAGCGTCATGCCGCCGACCGGACGCTTCACTGTGCGCAAGCAGCGTGCGATCCACCGTGTGGGATTTGCAGCAGGGTCTGGCATCACGCCCATTCTTTCGATTGCGGCAAGCACGCTGGAGGAACAACCCGACTCCAAATTCACCCTGGTTCTGGGCAACCGTCGGATGTCCAGCGTCATGTTCAACGAAGCCTTGCAAGACTTGAAAGACCGCTACCTGGACCGCCTTACGCTCATACACATTTTGTCCAGCCAGGCACAGGAAGTCGACCTGCTGCAGGGCCGCATTGACGCCGACAAGGTACGGGCCATCATCGCTGCATTTCTTCCGGTAGCCAGCATGGACGAGGTGTTCATTTGCGGCCCCGAGGCCATGATCGACTCCACCGAAAAGGCATTGGTCGATGCCGGTGTGCCGGCCAGCCGTGTGTACACCGAGCGTTTTACCAGTTCCACTCCTGTGACCCATGCCGCCACAGCCACTGCACAGAAGGATGCAACAAAAGGCAAGCAGACTTCGATCATTATCGTGGTCGACGGCAAGCGCCATGAGATCGCCATGGGCTCCCATGAGCGCATTTTGGATGTGGCACTCAACGCAGGCTTGGACCTGCCGTTTTCCTGCCGTGGCGGTGTCTGTTGCACCTGCCGCGTCAAGGTCATGGAGGGCACGGTCGCCATGGACAAGAACTTCACTCTGGAACCCTGGGAAATGCAGCAGGGCTTTGTACTGAGTTGCCAGGCTCACCCGACCAGTGAGCGGGTCGTGGTGAGCTACGACGAGCGATAGGTTCAGCCAATGGGGTTGACCGCACGTTCGCTTCGAATGTGCGAATCAGGGCAAAGAATTTGGCGACAACGCCCGGTTAAGATGGTTGCGTGAGCGCTTGCGCGTCACACACATTCATCCATGCGTCTCACCATTATTCCTGGCTCACGCCATCTTGCGGGTTTTGCCCTTTTGCTTGTCCTGTGCGCCAGCACAGGACAAGCGTCCGAACCTGCCTCTCGCCGTGTGCCCGACACCATTGCCCAGCGCACAGAAGCCTGTACGGTGTGCCATGGAAAAGAAGGGGTTTCCACAAATACCGGTTATTTCCCGCGCATTGCAGGCAAACCAGCAGGCTATCTGTTCAATCAATTGGTCAATTTTCGCGAAGGTCGCCGCAACTACCAGGCCATGACCCATTTGCTGGATCACATGTCGGATGCCTACCTGCACGAAATCGCAGACCACTTTGCCCAACTGCAACTTCCCTATCCGCCGCCGCAAACCCATTTCGCCCCGGCACAGGTTCTTGAACAGGGCAAGCTATTGGTTCTCCATGGCGATGGGCAAAGGAAAATTCCGGCGTGCGCAAAGTGTCATGGAGCGGCAATGACTGGCGTCATGCCAGCTTTTCCAGGACTTTTGGGCTTGCCGCGCGATTATCTGGTTGGTCAATTGGGAGCCTGGAAATCCGGCCAGCGCAATGCACCAGCGCCCGACTGCATGGCCCGTATCGCCAACCAGTTGACTCCAGAGGATGTCAGTGCGATCGCCACTTGGTTATCGGCGCAGCCTATACCTTCCCGTGCCGGGGCCGCTACCGCAAGCGCTGAAAAGCGGCCTCTGGAATGCGGCAGTGGCCAACAGTAACTGGAAGCATTCATGAGCACGCGCTACGTCCGACTCATCGCAGGCGTTACGTTGCTGGCAGTGGCTGCGGCAGCATTGACACTTTGGTGGAATGCGCCTGTTGACGCCCAACTGGCAATCGAGACGGGCTCTGTCATTGCAACACCTGAACTGATGGCACGTGGCGCCTATTTGGCGCAAGCAGGCAACTGCGCGTCCTGCCATACAGCACGCGGCGGAGCCGCTTATGCGGGTGGTTCAGGCATTGCCACTCCGTTTGGTGTGGTCTACAGCAGCAACCTGACCCCTGACCCTGGAACGGGACTGGGTCTTTGGTCTGCAGAAGATTTCTGGCGTGCCCTGCACCTTGGCCGCTCCCGCGATGGTCACATGCTGTATCCGGCCTTTCCGTACACCAGCTACACCATGGTTACCCGCGAGGACAGCGATGCCTTGTTTGCATACCTTCGTGGACTGAAGGCTGTCGAGCGACCCAACACCCCGCATACCATTGCCTTTCCGTACAGCAGCCAGGCCGCTTTGGCAATTTGGAGAGCACTGTATTTCCGGGAGGGAGTGTTTGTACCGGAGTCAGGCAAGACACCTGAATGGAACCGTGGTGCTTATCTTGTGCGCGGTTTGGGGCATTGTGGCGAGTGCCATTCCGCGCGCAATGCGTTTGGTGCTACCCAGGATCCACTGAATCTGCAAGGCGGCTTGATCCCAATACAGCGCGCGTATGCACCATCGCTGTCTTCCCCAATGGAGGCGGGCGTGACAGCGCAGGATGTTGAAAAAAGCGTTCAATTGCTCAAAACTGGCGTAGCCCGGGACCGCAGCGCCACTGGCCCCATGGCGGAAGTGGTGTACCGCAGTACGCAGCACCTCACGGATTACGATGTGCGCGCCATGGTCCATTATCTGAAGGAACTTCCGCGCCAGCAGACCACTATGCATTCGGCAGCAAGTGTGCAGGCATCAGACATATTGGTTGGGGAGAAAATCTACGCACTCCGATGCGCTGGATGCCACGGAGATCATGGTGAGGGAGCCCTGGATGCCTATGCGCCACTGAATGGAAACCGGGCGGTCAATTTGTTTACAGCTGCCAATCTGATCCAGGTGGTACTCAGGGGTGGCTACCCGCCGGCAACCCAGGGTAACCCGCGCCCCTATGGCATGCCACCTTTTCGCCAGACACTCAGCGACGCGGAAGTCGCTGCGGTTCTGACCTACATTCGCCAGGCTTGGGGAAATTCCGCACCAGCGGTGTCAGTCCTGGATGTCATTCAGCATCAGTGACCCGACGCATTCAGGGTATGCCCGGGCTTTCCTCCCGAGTGCTTGCATCAGTAGACTAGCCGGATGGCGTCACCACCCACCGCACACCCAGTCGTCGCTCCCCGACTCAACGCGATGAATGCCTGGGCCCGGTACCTTTGGGCGGCACCCTTGGTCCTTTCGGTGACTTTCACTGCGATGGTGGTTGCCTGGGCACAGGACAACGACAAGCTCGAACGGGAAACCCTCCGACGAACGGTCATGGCCGACACACTGAGTCTCAATGCCCAGCTGGCAGGTCGTCTCGAGGCAGAAACAGCCAGGCTCAGAACGGCTGCAGCCCAACTGCCCATGCCAAGTCCTGACGGGAGCCGCCAGCTTGCCAATTTGCCTGAAATCGCCGCCGGTCTTGACCGACGTTGGCTCAGCGTCGTATGGCTCGACAACAATGGCCAGATTGTGGGCGAAGCCAGTAGAGATCTGCGCCTTTCCGCACAACGTCTCAACCAGGGCAATGGCATAACACTGCACCTGGCAGCCCCCACTCGCGATGAGGGAACAGCTCAAGCCGGACAGTTGATTGCACGGTACGATCCGGCTGACCTGATCGAAAGCAAAGACTTCTGGTGGCTTGCCGCACAGTATGAAGTGCAACTGCTTACAGGGCAGGATCAGGTGATTGTTTCAACGGCGGGTTCTGGTCGTATCCCGGTCGGCGAGAGTTACGACATGCCGTTCAGCGCCATTGCCGATGCAAAGTTACGACTGACACAGCGTGTACGTCAGCCACACTGGTTCAGTACATTGCCCGTTATCTTGATGGTAGGTTTTCTTGCGCTCATCACCACCGCTACACTGCTGCTGCGTCGCCAGATGAATCAGGTGCTGCGGGCTGAATCGGCCTGGCGTACCGAAGCGGCCTGGCGTCAATCCCTGGAAGAATCGGCGCTTGTTGGTTTGCGCGCCCGGAATATGGAGGGCCGACTCCTTTTTGCCAATCGCACATTTTGTGATTTGGTTGGATACTCGCTCGCAGAACTCATGGAACATCCGCCAGAAACCGATATTGGCAAGGCAAATAAAACTCCCACCAACAAGTTCCATGAAAGACCCGAAGGACAAGAAACACGGTGGCGTCACCGTGATGGTCACATGATCGACGTCATGGTGTTCGAATCTCCATTGGTCGACGGCATGGGTCAGCAGGTGGGCTGGATGGGCTCTATCGTGGATGTGACAGAACGCAAGCGACTGGAAGAATTGGAACGGCGCCAGCGGGAGGTTTTGGCCAACCACGCCCGCCTCTCAACCTTGGGAGAGGTCGCCTCAACTCTGGCTCATGAACTGAACCAACCCTTGACCAGCATTGTCAGCTACAGTGCAGGCATTGCCAAAGCGCTTAGCCACCAGGAAGGACTGGACCCCGAACTGCTGGCTGCCGCGCAGGCGCTTTCGCGCCATGCATCGCAAGCCGGTGACATCGTGCATCGCATTCGCAATCGCCTGTCACGGCGCGACCCCATTCTGGAATCCTGCGTTATCAATGTTCTCGTGGACCAGGCTGTTTCCCTGCTCCGGCGAGACCTCCGTCGCGCAGGAATCGAGGTCGACCTTGAGCTCGACCCCAACCTCATGCCTGTGTCCATGGATCGCATCGGAATTGAGCAGGTGGTTTCCAACCTCGTGCGAAATGCTATCGACGCAATGGCTTCGATCGGCGCAAAAACCTGCATTCACATACGCACCTACAGCAGTTCGCAACCGCCACTGGGTTATCCACCGGGCTGGGTCACGGTGGAAGTCACGGACAAGGGTCCCGGTTTGGGTGGCAGGGACATCGAGTCGCTGACCGAGCCGTTCTTTTCAACCAAGAAGGATGGGACCGGTCTGGGACTGGCCATCTGTCGCTCCATTTTGGAGTCCCACGGTGGTGTGCTGTACGCACGCGACCATCCTTCCGGTGGTGCGGAATTCAGTTTTTCCCTGCCCCCCGACCCGCCAGGCACGCAAGCGGACATGTCATGACCGATCAAACCGTCTTTCTTTGTGATGACGATGAAGGCGTCAGGTCCTCCATCGCGTTTTTGCTGCGTCAGCACGGATTGCGCGTTGTCACGTATGCCAGCGGGGCAGACCTGTTAAGGATGCTATCCGAAGCCACTGTTTTGCCCAGGGGCATCCTGATCCTGGATGTGCGAATGGAACCATTGTCGGGACTGCAGGTGCATGAGGCAATCATTGCAAAGGGTTTGGCGGAACGCATGCCAATCGTGTTCCTGAGTGGTCACGGGGACATTCCCATGGCGGTGAGCGCGATGGCCCGTGGGGCATTCAGTTTCGTTGAGAAACCGTATGCCGATGATGCGCTCGTTACCCTCATTCAAAATGCCTTGGCGCTGGAAGTTCAATGGCATCAACGCATGATGCGGCACGACGCATTGCGTCAACGCATCGCCGGGCTATCGCGCCAACAGGTGCGCCTCATGCCGCTGGTGGCGGCCGGCGAGTTGAACAAGACCATCGCCTGGAAAATGGAACTCAGCGTGCGCACGGTGGAAGAACACCGGCGCAAGATTTTTGAACGGTTGAACCTTCACTCGGCCGCTGAACTCGCCACATTGCTAGCCGAGGCGAGGTCGGCCGGCATCGATTTCTCCCGGGAGGATGATCTCGCGTAGCCTGTGCCATACGTGACCGTTACGGCGCCGGCATCGTTGGAAAAAACGGAAAATGATCGCCGCTTACCGTGCTGTATCAGGCGGCACCAGGATCCACAGCAATAGGTAGACCAAGAATCCGGTTCCTCCAACGATCAACATCAAGGTAAAGGCAAGACGCCACAACCACGCATCCAGTCCAGTGAACTGCGCCAGACCAGCGCAAACACCTCCCAGCCACTTGTCAGTCGATGATCGGCGCAGTCCATTGAGCGTCAGCGCTTTTGTGCCGTCCAACTGCGCATGGCTTTGCAACAGCCGCGACTTTGCTTGCGCAAACTCCGCCTCATTCAAACTGCCACGATCTCGCATTTTTTCCAGATTCTCAAGGTCTTGCGCCAATGTCATACCAAACTCCAATCTGTCGAAATCTTGAAACGCCTGAAGCAGAGAATAGCGCGTCTCTGAGAGACTGACCCACTCCATGCGACAGAATGCACGTCCGGATGCACCAGTTGCAGAATGAACCGGACGATTGAGCTGCGAGAATTCATGACCTCATAGGTTTATCTAAATGAGATAGACTCTCATTTGAAAACCGTGCAGACACCATACCCAGCCCCACCCAGCCCCATGCGACTTACTGGTCTTCCCACTGGTGCGCACGCCACAGTGGCGCGCGTGAGTGGAAGTTCGCCCGCTGTCGGACCAGCCATGCTGGATAGATTGGGTGAACTGGGTTTCATTCCTGGCGAACCCGTACATTTGCTCCAGCGAGGCCCTGGTGGACTTGAGCCCTTGGCCGTTGTTGTGGGTGAGACCATGTTTGCGTTGCGATGGATCGAGGCTGATTGCATCGAAGTGAGTCTTCCATGAGTACCCATAGCAGTGCGGTACCGATCGACCCGTGGAGTGTGGCGCTGGTGGGCAACCCGAATTGTGGCAAAACCGCCCTCTTCAATCTGTTGACCGGTGCGCGCCAGAAGGTTGCGAATTACTCCGGCGTGACCGTTGAGCGCAAAAGTGGTCTGCTGCATCTGGCCAGTGGACGGACGGTTTCAATCATCGACCTGCCGGGTATTTACAGTCTGCATCCGGCTACGCCCGACGAAGAGGTGACGCTGGATGTTCTGGAAGGTCGACAGGAGGGTGAAGCCACCGTTGACGCCATTGTGGCGGTTGTTGACGCCACGAACCTGCGTATGAACCTGCGCCTGGTGCTGGAACTCAAGCGCTTGGGGCGACCACTCATGGTGGCGCTCAATATGACGGATGTCGCAAGAGCACGTGGCTTGAAAATTGACATCAAAAAACTTTCCGAACAACTGGCCTGCACGGTTGTGGAGACCGTTGCCGTCCATCACAGCGGTCACAAGGAATTGCTGGCGCAGTTGGACCGCGATCTGGCACACCCGCAAACTGGACTGCCTGCGTCCGCGCCGTATGCGGTAAGCGGCGGAAATCACCATACCCCCCGAGACAGTTCGGACATCCAGCGCGAAGTACGTCGCATCCTGTCGATTGCAGCACCCCAGGCCGGCCAGATTCAACGATTTCACTTTCGCGTAGACGCGTGGGCCATGCACCCATTCTGGGGCTTGGTCATTCTGGCGTCGCTGCTGTTTCTGATTTTTCAGGCTGTGTTTTCCTGGGCCAACGTGCCGATGGATTCCATCAGGGCGACGATGACTTTTCTTGCGGACTGGACCATGGCCCACATGGACGAGGGGCCGCTGCGAAGCCTGCTTGTGGATGGCGTCATTGCAGGTGCCGGTGGCGTGCTGGTATTTCTGCCGCAGATCCTGATTTTGTTTTTTTTCATCCTGGTCCTTGAGGATTCCGGCTACCTCCCGCGCGCGGCCTTTTTGCTGGACACCTTGATGGGAAAAGTAGGCCTTTCGGGCCGTGCATTCATCCCCTTGTTATCAAGTTTTGCCTGCGCAGTGCCGGGCATCATGGCCACGCGCACCATTGCCAACTGGCAGGACCGTCTCGCCACCATCATGGTGGCGCCGCTCATGACCTGCTCCGCACGCCTGCCTGTCTATGCATTGCTGATCGGTGCCTTTGTGCCGGAGCGCAGTGTTGGCTTGTTTAACCTGCGTGGGCTCACCCTGTTTGTGCTGTATGTGGCCGGTGTCATCTCAGCCATGGGCGTGGCCTGGGTATTCAAGCGCATCTGGATGAAGAACCGCTATCAACCCCTGATGCTGGAGTTGCCCCCCTACCGCCTGCCTGGGCTGCGCAACCTGGTTCTGGGCCTGTGGGAGCGCGCACGCATTTTTCTGCATCGCGTAGGTACCATCATCTTTGCCATCATGGTTGTGCTGTGGTTCCTGTCCACCTACCCCAGTCCACCTGATGGGGCCAGTGGTGCCGCGATCCAGTACAGCGCGGCGGGCATGTTGGGACACTTTCTGGAGCCGTTGTTCGCACCGATTGGCTTCAATTGGCAAATCTCCATTGCGCTGGTACCAGGCATGGCCGCCCGCGAGGTGGCCGTGGGCGCGCTGGGCACGGTATATGCCTTGTCCGATACGGGCAGTTCCGTCGCCAACGCGCTCGGCCCCGTCATCGGACACAGTTGGTCGCTGGCGACCGCATTTTCGCTGCTGGCGTGGTATGTTTTTGCGCCGCAGTGCATATCGACGCTGGCCGTGGTCCGGCGCGAGACCAACTCTTGGCGCTACCCCATTTTCATGACCATCTATATGTTTGCGCTGGCGTACCTGGCGGCATTTGTGACTTTTCGTCTCACAAACTGGGTTGGGTCGTGATGTCGGTCAATGGCCAGCAGTGGATAAGCTTCTTGCTGGTCACAGCGTGCAGTCTCTATGCCGTTTGGATTCTGTTACCGGCAGCGGCCCGCCGCCTCTTGGCCAGATGGCTGCTACGGCTACCCCTTGGAACACCGATCAAATCCGTCTTCGTGCGTGCGGCATCCGCACCGCAGGGTTGCGATTGCGGTGGATGTGACAAGGTGGTGGATCTGCGGATCAAGCCGAAAACAAAGGTGATCCGCATTCACATGGAACAAAAATAGAACCCGCTGGCACGCATGCGCCGCTGATGTAGCCATTGCGACGCGCTGATGGCGTAGCAACGGCACACACAAAAGTATCGCGTTAGCGGATGTCGGGCACGGCTGCGTTGCCGTGATCCAGATCGGGACGCTTCCACGGGTCGACATGGGTCATCAGGTTCAGAACCCTGTGACGCTGCAGCACACGCTGTCGTGCGACGACTGCAATATCGTGTCCCATCTCCACCGAAATGCAGGCATCGACTTCAATGTGCGCATCCACCACAATCATGTCGCCCATTTTTCGTGTGCGAACATCATGAACACCGCTAACGCCAGGCGTTTCTTCCAGCGTCTGGCGGATGGCTGCAACCTCCTGCTCATCGACTGCGCGATCCATCAAATCATGCATCGCACTCCACCCGAATTCCCATCCCATTTTGGTTACCATAAATCCAACGATGAGCGCTGCAATGGGGTCCAGTATGGGGTAGCCGGCCAGATTTCCAACGATGCCGATTGCGACCACCAGGGACGATGCTGCGTCTGAACGTGCATGCCATGCATTGGCAACCAGCATGCTGGACTTCACCTGTTTTGCGACCGTCAACATGTAACGAAACAGCAGTTCTTTCGAAACCAGTGCCCCTACTGCGACCCATAATGCAATGACATGAACCTGTTGTACGGTCTCCGGGGCTTCCAATTTGCGAAAGGCCGACCACAACATTCCCATTCCGACGGCCAACAGCAACAGCCCCAGGATCAAAGACGCCGCCGTTTCAAATCGCTGGTGGCCATAAGGATGGTCTTCATCGGCGTCTTTTTTGCTATGGTGGCTGGCAAACAGCACGACAAAGTCGGCGACAAGATCGGACAATGAGTGGATGCCGTCCGCAATCAATCCCTGGGACTTGGCAAAGATTCCAACGGCAATCTGTACGGTCGTCAGGACCAGATTGACCCCCACGCTGACCCACGTGCTGCGCGTTGCCGCACTGGCACGCTTTTGTGCGCTGTATTGCGGGTCTTCGGATTCATCATCAATATCAGGGAAATTCATGGAGGTCTGCAATCAGGAGCGATCGTCGCGTTGTACACCTGAAGCTTACTGCGTATTGGCTTTGCCGCCCAACGTAAGGAAAGTACCACGAACCCGTTCTTGCCAAGCTGGCTTCCATCAACATTCTGCAGCCATGCCTTACTGTGGAAATGAGACGCTCCAGTTTGCTACTGTTTGTATAGCTACCTATCCATCAAATTAGCGGTCAATAGCCACTTTTCTCATTTATAGTTGTGCGCAACTCCTGCAGGCAACGGCCTGTCGCCGCCCGGCGTTAAGAATGCCCTAAGGAGCGCAAGTCAAGATGCGCAGCCAGAGCGTTGCCCAGATGGGATTGGTGCGCAGCATCAGGCCAGACAAGGTGGTTCAGAGCGCAGCTTGACCGGATGTGCATCGCGTCAGGCGACCCGGGCACAACATTGACCGTTTTTCAGATAGGACACCAACCCCATGCGCATTCTCCTTGCAGAAGACGACTCCTTGCTGGGTGACGGGCTGCGCGCTGGCCTGCGCCAACTGGGATTTCAGGTTGACTGGGTACGCGATGGTGAAGCCGCCGAACGCGAGCTTCGCACACAGACCTACACAGCGGCCGTCCTCGACCTCGGACTACCGCGAAAAGACGGTCTGGACGTATTGGCTTCCGTTCGCCTGGCACGCATTGCGACGCCGGTACTGATTCTCACAGCCCGTGACACCGTTCCGGAACGCATACGTGGACTTGATCTGGGGGCCGATGACTATGTGGTCAAGCCCGTCGATTTGCACGAACTCGCTGCCCGGTTGCGTGCACTGGTACGCCGGTCGCATGGACAGCCTCAGGAATGCCTGACGGCACAGGATGTGATACTGGATCCGGCTGCACGTACCGTGCAGCGCGATGGCGTTCCGGTCATCCTGTCTACAAGAGAGTTCGACCTGTTGCAGGCATTCATGTTGTGCGCCGGGCGTGTTCTTTCCCGCGAGCAACTTGAACAGCAACTCTACAGTTGGGGCCAGGAGGTCGACAGCAACGCCATTGAGGTGCATATCCACAATCTGCGACGCAAACTCGGTACCAGCCTGATCCATACGGTGCGGGGTGTGGGCTACATGCTCAAGCGGGAGACGCCAGCACCATGACGCAGATTCCTCATTCCCTTCAACGTAGGCTGCTGATACTGATTCTTGGCACCGTATTCACCGTATGGCTGGCAACCGCCTGGTTGGTCTGGCTGGATGCCCGCCATGAACTCGATGAGTTGCTGGACGGACACCTGGCACAGGCGGCGGCGATTCTGGTCGTTCAACAAGGGCAGGAAATGGAGGGCGATGGCCCAGGGGTCGATGCGCCCGTTCTGCACAAGTACGCGCCCAAAGTTGCGTTTCAGATATTTCACGAAAACCAACTTTCCATGCGGTCGGCCAACGCGCCGCTAAGCCCGATGGCAAGCGGCAACAAGGAATTCAAAACGGGATTTGAAACCGTACAAATCGAAGGCAATTCATGGCGGGTGTTCTCAACCATTGGAGCCGAGGGCGATGTTCAGGTCTACGTTGGCGAAGAATCGTCATCGCGCGGCAGCATACTCTTTGCCGTTTTGCGCGGCACACTTCTGCCGATGATGATCGCATTGCCGCTGCTTGCCTTGGCACTGTGGCTGGCGATACACCGAAGTCTGGCCCCCATGCGGCAATTGAGCCAGACCCTGGCGTCCCGCCAGCCCAATGCGCTGGAGCCTTTGACAGTCAATGGGGCTCCGGCAGAGATCGCACCCATGATCGATGCTCTCAATGGCCTGTTCGAGCGCATCGGCCAGTTGCTGGAATCCGAGCGCCGGTTCACGGCAGATGCGTCGCACGAGTTGCGCACACCCATCGCTGCCATTCGTGCCCAGGCACAGGTGGCACTGGGAGAATCCGATGATGTGTTGCGCCGCCAGGCGCTCAACAACACGTTGCACGGGTGTGATCGCGCCATCCATCTGGTGGACCAGTTGCTGACCTTGTCGCGGCTTGAGGCATCCAGTGAACCGACACTGACGAGCGTTGATCTGGTGGAATTGACGCGGCAGGTTGTTGCGGATGTGGCGCCCAGGGCGATTGGCAAGGATCAGACTCTGGAATTTGACGCCCCTGCAGTTTGCCCACTTTCATGCAACCCGACTCTGTTGGGAGTGTTGGTACGCAATCTGGTGGACAACGCGGTTCGCTACAGCCCTCCATCGGCACGCATTGCGGTATCGGTTCGGGTAGAACTTGGCCAAATCCGTTTGCAGGTGCAAGACAGCGGCCCTGGTTTGTCGCCATCGGATCTCCAGCGTCTGGGCGAGCGCTTCTTTCGCGTAACCGGAACCAATCAGAACGGAAGCGGTCTGGGATTGTCGATTGTGAAGCGCATCGCCAGTGCCCACCGGCTCCAGCTGACCTTCGGGCGATCAGCGGATCTGGGCGGCTTGCTGGTTACCGTGACCGACTGAGGACCTCTGCCCATCACCCCGCCTGAACCCAGTATTTCAGACGGGCTTACGGGGCAACTAGTGTGGTAAATACCGGGTCAGATTCAGGTTCGCTCCCAATAGTCGAGGTCTACAATGCACAACCCCAATACCGGGCGGCGGCCCAAGTGCCGTCGCGTCAGGTTCGTGCCGCAGAGGATGCCAGATGACAAGTCAGATTCCCATTTTGCCCAAGGCCCCGATCTCGAGTTCAGCTGAGAAAAAAGCCCAGCTCAGACTGGCCGCTCTGGAGTATCACGCGTTCCCAACGCCGGGAAAGATTGCGGTTGCTGCGACCAAGCAACTTGTCAACCAGCATGATTTGGCCCTGGCCTATTCGCCGGGTGTGGCTGCACCGTGCGAAGAGATTGTCAAAGACCCCAACAATGCGTTCAAGTACACCAGCCGGGGCAATCTTGTCGCGGTAATTACCAACGGAACCGCAGTCCTGGGACTGGGTGACATTGGTCCGTTGGCGGCCAAGCCGGTCATGGAGGGCAAGGGCGTTCTGTTTAAGAAGTTCGCCGGTATTGACGTGTTCGATATCGAGATCAACGAGAAGCATGATCTTGATCGGCTGGTGGACATCATCGCTTCCATGGAGCCAACCTTTGGGGGCATCAACCTTGAAGACATCAAGGCACCCGACTGCTTTTATGTCGAGCGCAAACTGCGCGAACGGATGAAGATTCCGGTATTCCACGATGATCAGCACGGTACCGCAATCGTCGTCGGAGCTGCCATTCTGAATGGCCTGAAAGTTGTCGGCAAAGACCCGCGCGCCGTTAAATTGGTGACATCCGGCGCAGGAGCGGCAGCCCTGGCATGTCTGGGTCTTCTGGTCAAACTGGGGATTCAACGTGAAAACATCTGGGTAACTGACCTGGCTGGACTGGTGTACGACGGGCGTGTCGAGCTGATGGATGACGACAAGGCCCAATTTGCCCAGAAAACGCCAATGCGCAGCTTGCGCGAGGCCATCGTCGGAGCGGATATCTTTCTCGGTCTGTCCGCCGGTGGGGTACTCAAAGCCGACATGGTCGCCAGCATGGCCGCCAGGCCGCTGGTGTTTGCTCTGGCCAACCCCACGCCGGAAATCCTGCCTGAAGAGGTTCAGGCTGTTCGAACGGATGCCATCATTGCGACCGGGCGTACCGACTACCCCAATCAGGTTAACAACGTCCTGTGTTTTCCATATATTTTCCGTGGCGCGCTGGATGCAGGTGCATCCACCATCACGCTGGAAATGGAGATTGCGGCAGTCCATGCGATTGCCGATCTGGCACAAGCCGAACAGAGCGAGGTCGTCGCTGCGGCCTATTCCGGTGAGCAGTTGGCGTTTGGTCCGGAATACCTTATTCCCAAGCCCTTCGATCCGCGACTGATGATGAAGATCGCGCCGGCTGTCGCCAAAGCAGCGGCTGACAGCGGCGTTGCGCTGCGGCCCATTGCCGACATGGACGCTTACCGAGAGAAGCTGGAAAGCTTTGTTTACGCGTCGGGCACAACCATGAAGCCCATCTTTACGGCGGCCAAGAAGGCGCTCAAGAAGCGGGTTGCATACGCTGAGGGCGAAGACGAGCGCGTCTTGCGTGCTGCCCAAATCGTCGTGGATGAGCGCCTGGCATTGCCCACGCTGATTGGACGCCCTGCAGTAATTGCCGAGCGGGTGGAGAAGTTTGGGCTGCGGCTGAAAGAGGGTCTGGATTACAACGTGGTTAATGTGGAGCTGGATCACCGTTACAGGGACTTCTGGCAAACCTACCACCGCATGACCGAGCGCAAAGGGATAACCGCCCAGGTCGCCAAGATTGAGATGCGACGGCGTCTGACGTTGATTGGCTGCATGCTGCTGCACAAGGGCGACGTCGATGGCATGATTTGTGGGACCTGGGGAACCACGTCATTGCACCTGCAATACATCGATCAGGTCATTGGAAAGCGGCCCGTTTTCAGCCCGGATGCTGCGCTGGACGTACCCATTTATGCCTGTATGAACGGGCTCATGCTGCCCGGACGCCAGGTATTTATCGTAGACACCCACGTCAACTACGACCCGACGGCGCGCGAGTTGGCAAAGATCACCATCATGGCAGCAGAGGAAATGCGCAGGTTTGGATTCAAACCGAAAGCCGCATTGCTAAGCCACTCCAATTTCGGAAGCAGCAACGAGCCCAGCGCCCTGAAAATGCGCGAGACCCTTGCGTTGCTGATGCAACAGGCCCCATGGCTTGAAGTTGACGGAGAAATGCACGGCGATGTGGCTCTCGATGGCGTAGCGCGCATGGCCTTGATGCCCAACAGCACGCTTAGCGGAGATGCCAATTTGTTGGTCATGCCCAACATTGACGCCGCCAACATTGCCTACAACCTGCTGAAAACCGCCGCCGGCGGCAACATTGCAATCGGACCCGTTTTGTTGGGTGCATCGAAACCCGTCCATGTTCTGACTGCAAGTACAACCGTTCGCCGAATTGTAAATATGACAGCACTGACAGTGGCGGATGCGAACGCCGTACGTTGATATTTCAAGAGGTTCTTAACTTCAGTAAGTGCATACTTACATTTGAAATAACCCTGTCGGGCTTGCTCAATATTTGAGCAAGCCCTTGCTTTTTCTATCGAAATACGCGACACTAGGCGCTTGGCAGTTTCGGGTTTACCCGAGGTTATTAGTGAGGCTCATGGTGCGCAGAAGTAATATTAAGTTAGCGCTTACTGGCATTTTTCTGACCCTGACTTGCACATGGATCAGCGCACTGGCGAGGGAATCTTCCGTTACCAGTTCGACGATTGCGTTAAACCAGTTACCCCCGCAAGGAATTGAAACTTACCATTTGATACGCCAAGGCGGTCCTTTTCCATTTGGAAAAGATGGTGTCGTTTTTGGAAACCGGGAGCGGCTACTGCCTGCTGAAAAGCGCGGATATTACCGCGAATACACCGTAAAAACGCCCCGATCCCGTGATCGGGGTGCAAGACGAATAGTGTGCGGAGGTCAGGCCACCGTACCGGATACCTGTTATTACACGGCCGATCACTATGCGAGTTTTCGCAAGATCGTGCCCTAGCCGGATTTGTAATTTTTTGAAAGAGACGTGGAGATGGATATGCCACTTCGAACAGTCAGAACCAATATCGTTCAGTCGATCCGGGCCTTCCGGGTGCACGATTTGCAGGAAGCCGCCCAGTCGCTCGGGCATCACTTCCTTTATGCAAACCTGGCCGACGCGCAGACCAAGCAGGATGTTCTGGACATGATTGGACAGCAATTCAAGTTGCCTGCGCACGTTGGCAAGAACTTTGATGCCCTTTACGACAGCATGACAGACCCGGTCCACAAGTCGGGACCTCAGCCAGGTTTTATCGCGGTTCTGGAGCACATTCCCGCCAATACCAAATTTGACAAGGAAGCGCGGGAACAGCTGCTCGACATCTTCCGCGACACCGCTGACTATTGGGGGGACCGGAAGATTCCGTTCCGATGCTTCTATTCTTTTCTGTAGCCCGTTCTGCACACACCAGCCAAGCAGAACGGGCGAAAGAGGCTAACGGAACCGTTGTACAGGCACCTGCCGTGACCGGTATTGACGTGCCCACTGAAGTCGGAGAGAAGATGCCAACCGACAAGTTGTTGGATGTTTCGCCTCTGGCACTGCGCATGAGCAGCCCATTTAACTCCGGATACTGGTTGTCTGCAGCCTGAAACGTGTCCTGAAACTGCGTTTCTGCAAAGACAGCCGGAACACTGGCACTTGAAGCCCATCCTTGTGATGGGTTTTTTTGTGCCAAGCCGTTGCATCTCGTCCACTCGAGCCGAGATCAATTCCAACACAATGTCCCTTCACCAGCTGATCAGATACGATTGGAAGTTAAGTACAGCGCATGTGGCGTACCCTCAGTAGATGCACACGGTGGCACTGGACCGTTTTTGACTCGTTGCGCTCGGCACCCTGACCAATGGGTGGCAACCACCAAGATTGAATGTTTAAGGACCCTGAAATGACTTCACCTTCACCCGACATGGAACTTTCGGAAGAACTGGTCCGAAAATTTGACAAGCTTGGCCCCCGTTACACGTCGTACCCGACAGCAGACCGATTCAACTCCGTATTCACGCACGCGACCTATCTAACCTACCTTGATCAACGGTCCGGTCGTGCGGAAAACCCGCCACTCTCAATCTACATTCACTTGCCATTTTGTGAGTCCCTCTGCTACTTCTGTGCCTGCAACAAGATCATCACACGGGACCATGAACGCGTGGGCGAGTACCTGCGTTACCTCGACAAGGAGATGGCGCTTGTCAGTTCACACATTGGCCCGGACCGCAAGACCGTGCAATTACATTTGGGTGGTGGTTCACCCACCTTCTTCAGTGCCGACGAATTGCGTCAACTCATGGAATCGGTGCGCAAGTACTTCACGTTTGCGCCCGATGCCGAGATGGGCATTGAAATCGACCCCCGAACCGTTCAGCCTGGAACACTGTCCATGCTGGCTGGATTGGGCTTCAACCGCAACAGCTTTGGTGTGCAGGACTTTGACCCGGCCGTGCAGCAGGCCGTCAACCGCATACAGCCACTGGATATGGTGGAACAGGCGGTGCTGGAAAGTCGCAAAGCCAACTTCCAGTCCATCAATTCGGATCTGATTTACGGACTGCCCAAGCAGACCCTGGAGAGTTTCAGCCGCACGCTGGATAACCTGATACGCGTCTCACCCGATCGCATTGCCCTCTATAACTACGCCCATTTGCCAGGACGCTTCAAGGCGCAGCGACTGATTGTCGAAAGTGACTTGCCTTCGGCAGAATTGCGTCTGCAGATTTTTCTGATGTCGATGCGTCGTTTGCTCGATGCAGGCTACGTCTACATTGGCCTTGACCATTTCTCCAAGCCCGATGATGAGTTGAACAAGGCACGCCTAAACAAGAGTCTGCACCGCAATTTCCAGGGCTATACAACCCGCTCCGAGTGTGACCTGATCGGTCTGGGGGTTTCCGCGATCAGCAAAGTAGGAGACTCCTACAGCCAGGGTGTGCGCACCGTCAGCGCCTACTACCAGCACCTCGATGCCGGACGCCTGCCCATAGAAAAGGGGTTCGAACTGACTGCGGACGATGTGCTGCGGCGCGACATCATCATGACGCTGATGTGCAGCGCACCTGTGGAATTTGATGTCATCAACAAACAATACGGCATTGACTTCGCAACCTATTTCGCCGCTGAATTGGCGCGTCTGAAGCCCTATGAAGAAGCTCAACTGATTACCATCGACGAAAAGGCAATTTCCGTTACGCCCAAGGGTCGTTTTTTTGTGCGCGCCAGCGGCATGGTGTTCGACAAATACCTGGGACAACCTACTACGTCGACGTATTCAAAGCTGATTTGATCCAGTGAAATGACGCGTGAAACCGGCGAAGAGGAATGCGCCATGGACTGGTCAGGATGGCAAGGCTGCAGTCGCCCTCTCTGTTTCGAGTTGGCGCACCAGTTCAACGTACGCATCAACCGGAACCTCCTCCGCCCGTCGCTGAACATCGAAACGGCCCCCAAATCCGCGTTCATCCAGCCAGCGTCCCAGCGTGTGTCGCAACAACTTGCGACGCTGGCTGAAAGCCACCTGGACCGTCTCGCTCAGGAGTTCCACATCAACAACAGGTGGATTTGCCAGCGGCAGCATGCGCACAACGGCACTGTTCACACGTGGAGGCGGGTCAAAACTTTCCGGTGGCACCAGCAAGACGTTCTCCATGGCATAGCGCCACTGCAACATGACGCTAAGACGTCCATAAGCGGAGGTCTCAGGCAGTGCCACCATGCGATCAATCACTTCCTTTTGCAGCATGAAGTGCTGGTCCTTGATGGCATCGACCGCCGCCAGCAAATGGAAAAGAATCGGTGTCGAGATGTTGTACGGCAAATTGCCGACAACACGCAACTGATCAACCACATTGGCGTCAACGACTTTTTTTGCTATAGGATGTGTAGCATCCCATTCAGAATTTACGAGACCAAAGTCCACTTTCAGCACATCGGATTCGATCACGGTAAGCTGTCCGTGCGTGCGCAAACGGCGCGCCAGATCACGGTCCAGTTCGATCACGGTCAAATGGCCCGTGCGCTCCACCAAAGGCTGCGTCAGCGCCGCCAGTCCCGGACCAATCTCCACCATGCGCTGCCCTGCAACAGGCGCAATGGCCTGCACAATGGCGTCAATAATTCCCCCATCGGTCAGGAAATGCTGACCAAAACGCTTGCGGGCAATGTGCTTCATAACGGTATGCCGCATCCATCAAGGCACAGCAAAGATTCCCGCGGTACGGAAGGCATTCCCATCACTGGGGAGGATCCCGCATCTCCACAAACGCATTGGCCCGGATATCCTGAGCCCAGGTCGCATAGGCCGTTTCATAGCGACTTTCACGCAACTGCGCGCGGATGCCTTCGCGGACCTCCCGCTCTGTCAACTCCACGCGCCTGCGCTCCATCAACTGGATCAGGTGGACACCAAAGCGTGACACAACCGGACCACTGATCTGCCCCTCGGACAGTCGATTCATGGGCTCTTCAAACTCGGGAACAAATGCACCTGGACCAACCCATCCCAGATCCCCCCCCTGCACGGCGCTGCCATCCTGGGAAAATTCAAGCGCAAGTGCCTGAAATGTCGCAGCGCCTGTTTCGATCCGCCGCTTGAACTCCGCAATTCGGGCAACAGCAGCAGCCTGGCTTAACTGTGCACTGGTTCGTAGCAAGATATGCCGGGCGCGGCTCTGAATCGTCGCCTTGACTGCCGCCTCAGGAGCCCGTTTTTCCACCACTTTCAGGATGTGGTATCCAGCACCGGAGCGCACGATCTCGGAAACGCCTCCCGGCGCGAGATTGCGCGTTGCAGTCAGAAAAGACGGCGGATAACGGTCCGCGCGGCGCAGACCCAGTTGGCCACCATTGGTGCGGTCGCCTGCAGAGTACTCTTGCACCAATGCAGCAAAGTCCTCTCCGGCACGAATGCGATTCAATATTTTTTGGGCCAAGAGCATCTGTTGAGCGGCCTGCTCGGTCGTGGCGTTTTCAGGTACCGAGACCAGCAGATTTGCCAGATTGATTTGCTGCGCCATCGGATCTGCATTGCCGGCCTGCTGTTCAGCCAACGCGCGGTCAATGTCTGACTCGGACACACGCAACCGACCCTCGACATCGCGCTCATGCAGCCGTGTCAATGTCAACTGATCGCGCAGCTGGTTACGAAACTGCGTGAGGCCAATGCCATCCCGCGCCAGGCGTGCGTGCAGTTCTGCTACTTCGATCTGGTTCTGGCGGGCAACAGCCTGCTCCGCCTGATCCACCGCAGCGGTATCCACCTTGATCCCGGATTCACGCGCAAATTGCAGCTGCGCACGTTCATTGATCAGGCGCTCCAGAATCAGGCGTTGCAATTCATCGGCAGGCGGCAACGCCACGCGCTGCTGCTGCATCTCCTTTGCTGCCCGTTGCACGGCATTTCGAACCTCGCTATGGGTGATTGGCTCCGAATTCACGACCGCCACAATGTAGTCTGCCGACTGCGCACTCTGGGCATGTGCGCCCGACATGAGGATGGTGCAAAAAAAACCCAGGACAGGTGCCCAAATTCGAAAATTCATGGTCTCTCAATCGTAGTTGCTAAAGCGGCTGGTAATTCCGCCCGAATCTCGCAAATTCTGGTAACGCGAAATATTTTGGGTCAAGGACTGCAACGGGCTGACACCCAAACGGGTAAAGCCGACAAACTCCAGTTGGAACATCAGACGGCCCGTGGATGTGGAAGTGCTGGTCTGCACCCGCTCCAGCACCACGCGCGCCAGCCAGCAGCCCGCATCGTACTCGACCCCCAGAATCGTGTCGACCAGGCGCCCTTCATTCAGACTGTAGTTCAGTCGCCCGACACTATAGTACCGTCCCGCGCCCTGCCCACGTCCTGCGCCCAGGTCTTTCCCGGCATCGCCCCACATGTTGTTGATCGGCCACTGCCAGCTCACGTCCAGTTGGTCGCTGGCATCGCGCTGGTACCGATAGGCTGCGTTCACAACCCGGTAATGGCCCGGGTTGTAACGCCCCCCGATGGTGGAGCGCATGGACTGATCGGTCTTGACGTTGTATTGAACCGTCGAATCGAATGCCCAGCTATCCAGAATATTGACCGATGCACCCAGCAGCACATCGCTGAAACCTACCTTGGCCGGCGCCGTCGCCGAATTCAGGGTCACCCGCTGATCGTCAAAACGCAGCCGCTGTGCCAAACCAAAGCGTGCGAGCTGTGCACCGCTGTCAGCGTCGAGGTAGCGTGTGGTGACACCCAGTGTCAACAGGTTGTTGTCGGAAATCTTGTCGTGCCCGACGAAGGCGTTTTCGGTGTAAATCGTCGCAAAGTTGAAGTCGTTGCTGGCGGTATCGTAGTTGGGCTGCTGGGTCTGGTCGCGATAGGGTGTATTGACATAAAACGCGCGTGGCTCCAGAGTCTGAATCAGTCCACGCCCAAACAGCCGCGTCTCCCGCTCGAAAACCAGGCCACTGTCCAGACTGAAGGTGGGCACCACGCTGTCCGCAGACCGTTTTCCGCTGGCAAGGGCTGCGTCAAACTGGTAGCTTGTTGCATGCAGTTGCAGTTTGGGAGTGATAAATCCCGCCGGCGCCAGCCAGGGTCGACTGACCTGCAACCAGGCGACACCCCGCTGGGCATTGGGTTGCAACGTCTTCAGGCGGTCGGCCTCAAACTGCGTGAAATCACCATCAATCGACCAATCCAGACCGCCAACATTGGTCAGCGCATAGCGCCCCATCAACTGCGGCGCTCGGTCATACGGCGGCACAATCGGTGCCGTCACATCCTGCAGGGTTTGCCATTTGAGAACCCGCAGGGAACCGGAAAATGGACCCAGCCCCCACCCGGCGATAACGTCCGTTGGCAATAGGCGCTGTGTGATGGCGGCGCCAGCGGTGGTCGTAGCGGTGGCAACGCCGCTGGTACTGGTGCTGTTGCTGGTGAAATCGCGCCAGTACGTGTCGTCGCTGACCCGGTTGACATTCGCGCCCACCACGATCGGGCCCACAGGAGTGGCGACAAAACCCTGATGCGAATACGAAAGGCCCCAGCGATCCGTGTCCGTGAGCCGGTCACCGGGCATGTAGTTTGCACGTACCGCTCCAAAATACTCTGGCTCCAGATACCGGAACTCCCCGCCAATATCGACTCCGCGATGGGTCATCAGCCTGGGCGAAACCGTTGCGTCCCGATTGGGTGCAATGTTCCAGTAATAGGGCACAACCACTTCAATACCGTTATCCGTACCCACCCCGATAGTGGGAGGCAGGAATCCCGACTTGCGCTTGTCCGTCAGCGGAAAACTCACGGCCGGAATCGGCAATATGGGAATACCCTTGAAACTGACCACACCACCGTGGGCGATACCGACATCATTGTCATTGTCCAGACTGATGCTGGTGGCACTCAGTATCCAGTCCGGCAGCCAGTCCAGTCGCGGCTGGCGCTGACAGGTGGTGTAGGTGGCGTTGTGGACAGTGGTGTGGCTTTCGTCCAGAAACTCCGCCCGGTCTGCCTGGCCATGCCCCTCATTTTTCAAAAAGCGGTAGCGTGGCGCATCGAAAAATCCCTCAAAGGCATCGACCTTGAGCTCCAGGAACGGACCTTCAAATACATCGCCCTTGCGGTTGATACGGACATGACCAGCAGCCTTGACCTGATCGACAGGCTGTGAATACTCGATGCGGTCGGCGTGGATCACGGTTCCGGCTTTGCGCAACACCACATCACCTTCCAGCACTGACTCCAGGTCGGGTCGCCCGGACATGCGCTCGGCTGTCACAAACACCGGAAGCTTGCCTTCACCCGCTGGAAGTTGCTCATCCAGCCGATTGCTGGATTTGAGCGAAGACACATCGCCCGCGCTTACCTGGGAACCAGCCGCAGCCAGACCGGCCGCGAGAGCCAGTGTCGGCAAAAATCGCCAATGGCCACAAGGGCGCATGAGCGGGCCGTGCGTCAGGGATTGCATGGAAGGAGGGGCTGCACGATCAACACGGGCTGGAGGTTCTGCGCTGTACAGCGTCAACAGTTGTCAGGATGGGCTTTGTAGAATCGGATTATCCATGAGCCCAACTTTCAACGCACCCCGGCCGCCATCCCCCGCTCCCGTCACCTGGACCGATCCTCACCGGGAATCCCTATTCAAGACCTGGCTGGATGGATTGGCGGCAGACTACCAGCTGGATCCGTCTTCGTTGCGGCTGGCATCCGCAGACGCAAGCTTTCGGCGCTACCTGCGTGTTGATCGCGTTACGCCGGCAGGCGGCACCAGCCAGATCATCATGGATGCCCCTCCGGCCCAGGAGAACTGCCAGCCGTTTGTTCAGGTTGCCGCGCTCATGGCACAGGCCGGCCTGCGGGTCCCGGAAGTCCTCGCCTGGGATGCATCCAACGGATTCTTGCTGCTCACGGATCTTGGAGCCAGCACCATGATGCAGACGATTGACCCGCAGCAGCCGCCCCCACTGGGCTTGTATCTGGATGCGGTGGACACATTGGTGCAATGGCAGCTCGCTTCACGTGAGGGTGTATTGCCAGTCTATGACCACGCTTTCCTGATGCGCGAACTGGCGCTCTTCCCCCAGTGGTATGTAGGTGAATACCGCCAGTTCCCCCTGGACGACGCCCAGCGCAAGGTTCTGGACGATGCGTTTTCCAGAATCGCTGCGAATAACCTGTCCTGGCCCAGCGTCTATGTACACAGCGACTTCATGCCCAGGAACCTGATGGTGTCAGACCTTGCAGCCGTGTCCGGCCAGCGCCTGGGCGTTCTGGACTTTCAGGATGCGGTCTATGGCCCGATCACCTACGACATTGCCAGTCTGCTGCGCGACGCGTTTCTGACTTGGGACGAAGACTTCTGTCTGGATGTCACCATACGCTACTGGGAGAAGGCCCGAAAGGCAGGCCTGCCCGTAGGGTCGGATTTTGGCGAGTTTTACCGTGGCGTCGAATGGATGGGACTGCAGCGCCACCTGCGGATAGCGGGCATTTTCGCGCGCCTCACCCTACGCGATGGCAAACCTCAATACCTTGCCGACACCCCCCGGTTTATCGGATACATGCGCGCCACCTGCTCGCGCTATATGGAACTCAAACCGCTGCTGCGCCTGATCGAGCGCGTGGAGGGCATACCCGTTCCAACCGCCTATTCATTCGGACGGATGTAGTCAAATCCCGACTTATGCCCCGTAAATACTGAATTTAATGCTTCTCTTTTGATAGCAAGGTTATGCCCCGCTTTTACTGCCCAACCCATTTGGAGACCGGCGCACGGTTGCAACTGCCCGCCGGTGCTGCACGGCATGTGCAGGTCTTGCGTCTTCAACCGGGCGACGCGATAACCCTGTTCAACGGCGGGCACATTGATCCGCAGAGCGGACTGGCGGGCGCGAACCCGGGCGGAGAGTTTGTCGCAACCATTACCGACATGGGTCGCAGCAGCGTGCACGTGCAGGTCGGCGCGCATTTCGCCGTGGAACGCGAACCCTGGATGGCCGTGCATCTGGCCGTTGGCATGCCCGCCAACGACCGGATGGACTGGCTGGTGGAAAAAGCAACGGAACTGGGTGTCGCCAGCATCCAGCCCCTGATGACCGAGCGCAGCGTCTTGCGCTTGACGGGCGAACGCGCAGACAAAAAAGCAGCCCACTGGCAAAGCGTCGCAATTTCCGCCTGTGAGCAGTGTGGCGGCAATCAGGTGCCATGGATCAAACCGGTCCGAAGTCTGCAGGGCTGGTTGCAGGACCTGCCCGCCAACACCATGGACGCCCGGTGGTTACTCTCGCTATGCGACGGGTCAAGCCCGCTGGCCCAACACCTTGCACACGGAATCACCGGTCACACCACATTTCTCTCGGGACCTGAAGGCGGATTCAGTCCGGCCGAAGAGGCTGGCGCGGCTACATGCGGCTTTACGCCTGTGACACTGGGTCCAAGAACCCTGCGCGCCGAGACCGCCGCTCTGGTCGCGCTGGCCCGACTGCTGGCGTAGCGTTGCCTTTACCATCAGAGCCCGACACATCAGGGTTTGTACGTGTCTAGGTTGCTCCCCCAACTCTTGTGGGGATGGGCATACTACAGTGCCCACTTTCCAATTTGCCAGGAGACACTTCTTGATATCCGAATCGATGCGCAACTCCGTTCGTGCCACCGGTCTTGGGGCCCTGATGAAGGGTGCGGGATTGGTCACGCGCTTCATACCGATTCCCCAGCCCACCCTGCTGGTCGGCCCGGGTTCCAGTGCGCGCCTGGGGCAGGCCATTGCCGGTTTTGGCCACCGAAAAATCCTGATCGTCACCGACAGCATCATCTCCAAGCTGGGACTGCTGAACGACCTGACCAACGCTTTGCAGGCAGGCGGAGCAAATTTTGTTGTGTTCGATGAGATTACGCCCGACGCACCCATCCCGTTGATCCAGAAGGGCATTGATTTCTACCACGAGCACGACTGCGATGCCATCGTGGCGTTTGGCGGTGGATCATCCATGGATGCATCCAAGGCCATTGCGGTTGCGGTTTCCAATCCGAAACCACTCAATCAGCTGGCCGGTTACCTCAAAGGCCTGCGCGCGCCAATCAAGATTTATGCCGTGCCCACCACGGCCGGCACCGGCTCGGAGGTTACCGTAGCAGCCGTCATTTCCGATCCGGTGACGCACCGAAAGCTGGTCATTGTGGACCCGCGCATGGTGCCAAAAATGGCTGCACTCGACCCGACCCTGATGACGGGTTTGCCACCCCATATCACCGCTGCCACCGGCATTGATGCCTTGACCCATGCGATCGAAGCCTTTGTCGGGAATTGGAAGACCGCCTACTCCGATGGCATGGCACTGTCTGCCGTTGGTCTGATATTCGAAAATCTCCGCACGGCCTATACCGATGGCAAGAATCTAGAGGCGCGCGAAAAAATGTCGCTCGCCTCCACGTATGCCGGATTTGCCTTCACGCGCGCCAACGTGGGCTACGTGCATGCCATTGCCCACCAGTTTGGCGGGCTGTACCACACGCCACACGGGCTGGCCAATGCCATCATGCTTCCGTTTGTGCTGAAGTACTCCCACCCCGCCATCATTGACCGACTCGCACAACTGGCCGTGGCAGCCAGGGTTGGCAATGCCAGCGAGTCTGACGATGCGCTGGCCCAGAAGTTCCTGGACGCGGTGGATCAGCTGAACCAGGATCTGGGTATCCCCACTTCACTGGCGGCCCTGAAGGAGTCGGACATTCCAGCTCTCGCCAAAGCGGCATGCCGGGAAGCCCACACCGGCTACCCGGTCCCACGCTACATGTCGCAGGAAGTCTGCGAAGATTTGATTCGCCAGGCATTGCCACCCGCGCAGCCCCCCGCACAGACACCCGTGCAAGCTGCTCCCAAACGCAGAAAAAAGACACCATAACCAGATGCTGTGCGCAACGATTGCGGGGCGAAGTCTGTCAAACCATATGAGGAGATACCACCAATGAAAAAAGTCGTCACTGTGTCCCTGGGCTCATCCAAGCAGGATTTTGAATTCCAGACAGAATTTTTGGGACAGTCCTTTCTGGTTCGTCGGCTGGGAGCCGATCAGGATACCGGCAAGGCTTGGGAATTGATGCGCCGCCAGCAGGCTATGGCAGACGCCATTGGCCTGGGGGAAATCAGTGACCACTACCAGGTGGGGCTGCGTACCGTGGTCAACAAGGAAACCAAGCGCCTGACCAATGTCGTCACCCGCGTTCCCGTAACCACGGGCGCCACGTTGCGCCGCCTCCTGCAGGTTCGCGCTGTGCGCTATGCCCAGAAAGAACTGGGACATTACTTCAACAACAACTTGGTGCTGTTCCTGTCCGGCATGCGCAACTTCGACATGGCAGTTGCCATGTCCGATTACACGAAGAATCTGAGCTTTGCTGATGCCCTGTTCCAAACCGGTGCGCCCACCATGCTGGGCTCATTGGAGCAACTGGAACTGTACGCCAAAGGCAGCAAGTTCATGCTGTCAGGCAAGCCCGGTCAGATGCTCGAAGCGGCTCTGTCTGGCATGAAAAACAAGCTCGTTTCCGATGTGGTGGCCAAGTCCCATGTCATTGTGGGCACTTTCGGTGAGTTGAAGGCAGTGGGAAACGCCACCAATCTGGCGGGAAAAACCCTGATTACCTCGGCGGTTGACGACGAACGGCTCGCATTTTTCGCCAAGTGCAAGGTCAACCTGGTCATTGATGTCTCGCCCAAGCTATTCCCTGAAGTAGTCGGAATTAACACGATTGAAGCCATGATCCTGGCAGCACTGGAAAAGCCGCAGGAGGAAGTCTCGGATGACGACTTTGAGGAAATTCTGGACGAACTCCATATCAAGCCCCGCTTGCTGCACCCGACTGGCCAGTTCCGCAACATCCGCCGGTTTGCTTTCGTCATCCACCCATTGAGCCAGAACTACATCAAGAACGCCTTCCCGATTCCCAAGGCGACGCCGAAATTTGTCATGGACAAGGTCGAGACGCTGGCTGCCCATATGCCACCGATGGTGTACTGCAAGATGAGCAACATCGTGTCACCAACCGGCGCCGAGGCTGAAGGCTGGTTGATCAGCGTTGGTGGAACACCCAAAGAGATGCTGACACGGAGTCCGGAATTCACCTACCGCCGCCTGCTGCAGGCATCCAGGATGGCGGAAAAAATGGGTGCCCAACTCATGGGTCTGGGCGCTTTCACCAAGGTCGTCGGAGATGCCGGGGTCACCGTGGCACGGCGCTCCAGTCTGCCCATTACCACCGGAAACAGCTACTCGGCATCAGGCGCACTGTGGGCTGCGGCGGACGCCATGCGGCGCATGGGACTGGTTCACATCAACAAGCACAACAAAAAAGTAGCCGCAAAAACCATGGTGATCGGTGCCTCCGGATCCATTGGTTCAGTGAGCGCGCGTTTGTTGGCGATGTCGTTCGACGAGGTCTACCTCGCAGGGCGAACGCTGAGCAAACTCGATGAACTGAAAGCCTCCATCCTCAAGGAAACACCGGACGCCAAGGTCTTCACCACGATCGACTACAACGCACTACTGGCGGACATGGACATGATCGTCACGTCCACCTCGGGTGCGGGCAAGGAAATCCTTGACATCATGCGTGTCAAGCCCGGCTGCGTCATCACCGATGTGGCACGCCCCCTCGATTTGCCTGCGTCCGATGTGGCCAAACGCCCCGACGTCCTGGTGATCGAGTCCGGCGAAATTGATTTGCCCACCAAGGTCAAGGGCCTCAAAAGCATTGGCCTGCCACCCAACGTGATCTACGCCTGTCTGGCTGAAACCATTGTCCTGGCTCTGGAGGGCCGGTTCGAAGTTTTCACGGTCGGGCGCGACACAGAATGGGAAAAGGTCAAGGAGATCTACAAGCTTGGCCTCAAACACGGTATGAAGCTGGCTGCCATTTCCGGCGTCAATGGCGTGTTCTCGGACGACGACATCGCCAAAGTGGTGGCACGAGCCAAAAAAGCGCGCCTGACCTGGAACGGCGGTTCTGCCAAGCCAGAGCAGGCGCCAGTGCAAAAAGCAGCGGTAAAGAAGAAAGCAGCGACGCCAGCCAAGACGTCGCCAAAGAAATCAGCCGTGGCGTCATCCGTGAAGAAAGCTGCCGCTGCCGCCGTCGCCACACCGGTCAAGAAGCCAGCCGCAGCAAAGCCAGCTGCGAAGAAATCCACGCCACGCAAAAAGGCGGCCCCGCTCGCTGAGTGATATGGGTCAGTGGCCGCTTACACTGCGGGCATGAATCGCAATCTGTGGCTGCTGGCTCTGTGTCAGGGGCTTTTCCTGACCAACAACGTTGCGTTTATCGCCATCAATGGACTGGTTGGACTGACCCTGGCTCCATTTGGGTGGATGGCCACATTGCCGGTCATGGGCTATGTGGTCGGTGGCGCTCTCAGTACACCACTGGTTGCAAAAACCCAGGCGCGCTATGGGCGACAGATATCGTTTCAGTTGGGGCTGGCTGTGGCGATCGCTTCCGCCGCAATGGCTGCCTGGGCCATCACCGAACGCAATTTCTGGCTGCTTGTTGGTGCAACAGTGGTCGCCGGTTACTACAGCGCCAATGGCCAGCTGTACCGTTTTGCGGCCGCAGAGTTGGTACCTGCTGTAATGCGTGAAAAGGCTGTTTCACTGGTTCTGGCCGGTGGCCTCTTCGGAGCAGTCGTTGGCCCCAATCTGGCCGCACGCTCACGCAGTCTGCTGGATGCTCCTTTCGCAGGCGCCTACGTGGTACTGGCTGGCGTAGCCCTTTTGGCCATGATGCTGATGGCGTTCATCCGTTTCCCGGTCCATGTGAACCTGACAGCGGCTGGCAGGGACCAGGGTCGTCCCATGGCAGATATCCTGCGCCAGCCCGTTTTTGCGGTGGCATGCGCCAGTGCAGCATTAAGCTACGGAGTGATGAACCTGCTAATGGCGGCCACCCCGCTGGCAATGCAGCAATGTGGACTTTCATTCGATGACGCCGCATGGGTACTTGAATGGCATGTCATCGGCATGTTCGCTCCGGGGTTTTTCACTGGCGGCTGGATCAAGCGCTTTGGTGCTCTGCCGGTGATGGCAACCGGTGTAGTCTTGAACCTGGCGTGCGTTGCAATCGCACTGTCCGGCGTGGAACTCCATCAATTTGTTGCAGCACTGTTCCTGCTGGGTGTTGGCTGGAACCTGTTGTTCACCGGCAGCACCACCCTGTCCTTGAGCGCCTACCGCCCGGAGGAAAAGGACCGCGCACAGGCTGCAATCAATTTCTGCGTTTTTGGCGTCATGGCTTTCACCGCGTTTGCGTCGGGGGCACTGGTGTCCACGCAGGGCTGGGCTTGGCTCAACTGGGGCTCACTGGCACCCGTTGCGCTGATGGCATGCGCATTGGCGTGGCTGGCCTTGCACCAGCAACGCACTGCCCGGTAGAGTCAACGCCGGCGCTTTAAAAGCGCCGGTCCATCCATTGCTTCAGTTTTGCATAGACGGGTGCCGGATCCAGCTCATTGAATATCTCGTGATAGAGCGCGTCAAAGCATACTGCGGTGACCACCTCCTTGGGTGCGTGGGATGCAAACGTCCGGCTGCCATTTGAATCAAGCAGATGGTCATCACCGGCGTACATCAACAGCGTTTCAACCTTCCACTGCCCTGCCTTGGCAACGGTTTGCGCGCTGGCGTCCGCAATGAAACGGGCCAGACGTGCAGAAATACGGTCATGCACCAATGGATCGGCCTGGTATGCGGCGACTACCTCCGGGTTGTGCGAAAGGTACAGTGGCTTGACACCGTTGCCCACACACAGGTTCGGCGCTACTTTCGGCAACACGGCGACCAGCAGCTTCTGAAAACCGCTCAGACCCGGATCCAGAGCGGGCGATGAAAGGATGACCGCATCGACCGGTCGGATGGCAAGTGAGACAAACCGTCCCACGACCAGTCCGCCCATGCTGTGCCCCAACAGAATCAGCGGTGTTTTCTTGTTCATGCGCGAGCGCGTGCTATCCACGATATCGGTCAGATCGTCCAGCAAACGGGTATCGGTTGGAATAACACCCCGGGGACCACCGGATTCACCATGACCGCACTGGTCATAGCCCCGCACCGCAAAGCCCCACTCATTCAACCGCCGGGCCAGCGTGTCGTAGCGTCCGGCATGTTCGCCGAGTCCGTGCACAACGATCACCACGCCGCGCAGTGCGACACCCGGCTGCAGCGGCCAGTCCTGGATCATGACGTTGTCACCGTCGCTGGCGACAAAGGTAGAAAGAGAGGATTCGACATTCATGAAAGCGTCTGGTCAGTGCCAGTCTCAAGGAAATTGGGAGATTACCTGGGCCACAGCGGCCGTCAGCTTCTTGGCATAAGCAATATGCAGAAATTCATTGGGCCCATGCGCATTGCTCTTGGGCCCCAGCACGCCACACACCATCATTTGCGCTGCCGGGAAACCTTTGGACAGCATGTTCATCAATGGAATCGTGCCGCCCTGACCGATGTAGCCACACGGCGCACCAAAATGCGCGTTTGACGCATCGTTCAGCGCGGTCTCAAAGCATAGCGCCGTACTGGGCGCATTCCATCCTGTGGCACTGGCGGCTCCCTCGAAGGTAACCCTGGCCTGGTAAGGTGCATTGTCTTCCAGCAGACTTTTCAGCTCACGCACAGCCACATCTGCCTGCACCAGTGGCGGCAATCGCAGGCTGAGCTTGAAGGCGGTGAAGGGGCGCAACACGTTGCCGGCATTCTTGAGTTCCGGGAACCCGTCGGCGCCCGTGACGCTCAGCGTTGGCAGCCAGGTTCGATTCAGCAGCGCCTGCAGCGGGTCCGTGGTGGTGGGCAGTGCGAATGTACTAGCGCCACCACAATCGTAATGCGCCCAGGGAAAACGTTTGTAGATTTCATCCCCCAGGATGGCGGCCGTGGCGCGTGCCTGTTCGAGCCGGTCCGCGGGAACTTCGCAGTGAAAACTTGCTGGCAGCAAGCGACCCGTGCTGCTGTCCTCCAGCCGGTCCAAAACCTGTCGCATGATGCGAAAGCTCGACGGAACCAGTCCGCTGGCGTCACCCGAGTGAATGCCCTCGGTCAAGATTTCCACCTTCAAGACACCACTGGCCATGCCGCGCAGGCTGTTGGTCAGCCAGAGCTGGTCATAGTTTCCCGCCCCCGAATCGAGACAAACCACCAACCCGACATCTCCCAGTCGGGTCTTCAGCGCATCGATGTAGGGCAGCAGGTCATAGGAGCCACTCTCTTCGCACGTTTCAATCAGACCCACAATGCGGGCGTGCGGGGCATTCTGGGTTTTGAGCGCCTGGATTGCTGCAACGGCGGCATAGGCGGCATAGCCGTCGTCCGCACCGCCACGCCCGTAAAGCTTTCCGTCGTCAATCTTGGGTGACCAGGGTCCCAGATCGCTGCGCCAGCCAGAGAACTCCGGCTGCTTGTCAAGATGTCCGTACATCAGCACCGTTTGGGTGGATCCCGTTTTGGTGGGCTCTACTTCAAAGAACAGGACGGGAGTTCGCCCGGGCAAACGAACCACTTCCAGGGTCAGGCCGCTCACCTTCTGGGCTTCAATCCAGGCGGCCGTGTTGCCCACGACCGTGTCGATGTATCCGTTGACCGCCCAGTCGGCATCAAACATCGGCGACTTGGCAGGAACGCGTATGTAGTCCTTGAGCTGCGGGACGATTTGCGCGTCCCACATATTGCTGACCTCGGTGAGCGTTTGGGTGGCGTTTAACAGGGAATGGGGTACACGATCATTCATGTGACTCTCCTCGCACTTTGCATTATTGCGCGCAAAGCGCACATCATGCCACGCTATGGCTTCTGCGATTGTTGCTACAGTGGAGGAAGTCACCAACCCTAAATTTCACGGGAACCCTTGATGGACCACACCGCCACACGCAAGCGGGCGCCGACCGCGCGACGCCATTTCATCCACAGCATTGCTGCCCTCGCCCTGTGCATGCACGGGATGACCCATGCGCAGACTGCACCGGTAAAGATCATGGTGGGATTCCCGCCCGGCGGGGGCACGGATGCCATTGCGCGCATACTGGCCGACAAGCTAAAAGACTACCTGGGTACTCCCGTCGTTGTAGAAAACAAGGCAGGAGCCGGCGGTCAGATTGCCGCGCAGGCGCTCAAAGCTGCGCCTGCGGATGGAACAACGCTGTTTCTGTCCCATGACCATACCGTTTCGATCCTGCCACTGGTTGTGAAGAATCCCGGGTTTGAGCCAGCGCGCGACTTTGCTGCGGTGGGCGGCTTTGCCACTTTTGTCAATGCCCTGGCACTGTCGGGTGGAACACCTGCGAAGTCACTGCCCGACTACGTGAACTGGGTACGAACGCAGGGTTCGGGCAAAGGTACTGTAGGTGTCCCGGCACCGGCTTCCGTTCCGGAGTTTCTGGTCAAGATGATTGGCCAAAAATACAAGCTTGATCTGCAATCTGCGCCCTACCGCGGAAGCGCGCCCATGATGGGGGACATGCTTGGAAACCAGATTGCAGCGGGGACGGCTTCCATCCCCGATTTCATAGAAAACCATAAAGCCGGAAAACTGCGCGTGGTGGCTGTCATGGGCAGCTCCCGCCAGGCCATTTTGCCCGACGTGCCAACCTTTTCCGAATTGGGTCTGAGCGGATTCGAAGACCTTCCTTACTACGGATTGTTTGCGCCAGCAGGCACGCCGTTGGCAACCATTGACAAGATTTCTGGTGCATTGTCAAAAGTCGTTGCGCTGCCCGAAGTACATGACCGCCTGACCGCCATGGGGTTGACCGTTGGCTACATGAACGCGCAGCAACTGACGAGTAGGGAACACGCCTACAGCCAGACGTGGGCGCGGATTATCAAGGACAGCGGGTTTGTGCCGCAATAGCCTTTGCTACGTAAATAATAGCAAACTATCTTTTATTTACGTGGGATTTATCCATTTTTGACCCTCAATCTCAAAGATCAGCGAGTGCGGCTTCAATCTTGTTTTTGAGGTCAACCAGCCGTGGTGGCTTCACGATGTACGCGACGACACCCAGCGGCATCGCAGCACCCAGGGTCTCACGGCTGCTGTCAGCGCTCATGAAAATGACCCCGGCATGCATGTTGGGCATGCTGTTCAGTCGCCGCACGAACTCCAGCCCGTCCATGGGTTGCATGTGGATGTCCGTCACAATCAAATCGGGGCGGAATGTGCCCGCCACTTTCAAGGCGGCCGTCCCATCGGCACACTCCTGAAAATGCACAATGCCCAATCGTTTGAGCAGATTGACGGTAAACGTACGCATCAAAGGATCGTCTTCTACCACCAGAATTTTTGCGTCAGATAAGTTCATTTTTGTTGTGCCTGTTCGTCCTTGGACTGCTCTTGCGCAGAGCGTCATTGTATTCTTAGCATGCACGCCAGGGTGCTCGCCAACGGCATCCAGCGTGTGAACTCACGCCCGTGAGTCGAACTGCAAAATGGCCCTTGCGACCTGCTCCAGGGGCAAAATGTCATCCACAGCCTGCAATTTGATGGCTTCTTTGGGCATTCCAAACACCACACAGGTCTCCTCGTTCTGCGCAATCGTCCGGGCACCCCCATCATGCAAGACCTTCATGCCACGTGCGCCGTCATCACCCATGCCGGTCAGGATGATGCCCAGCACATCCCGCCCGCCACATTCCGATGCCGAGCGGAACAACACGTCGACGGATGGCTTGTGGCGGTTGACGGGCGGACCGTCGACCACATGCACAAAGTACTGGCCCGCGTTCTTTCGAAGCTGCATGTGCAGCCCACCAGGCGCAATCAGGACAACGCCGCGCTCCAGCCGGTCGCCATCGCGTGCCTCACGAACATTCATTGCACAAATTCCATCGAGTCGCTTGGCATACATCGCCGTAAATTTCTCTGGCATATGCTGCGTAATGGCAATGCCGGGCGCATCGGCCGGCAAATTGGTCAGCACCAACTCCAGCGCCTGAGTCCCACCCGTTGAGCTGCCAATGACAACCGGCTTGTTCATGGCAAAGGCGTGGACCGAGCCAACGAGAGACTGCTTTTTGCTGGCGGACTGGCTGGCTGCTGTTTCAGCCACAGGGGATCGACCACGTGGCTTGGACTTGGCGGCTGTCTTGAGCGTCTGGATCATTTCGCGGCGGGACTCGTCCAGAAACTGCTTCAACCCCAACTTGGGTTTCGCCAGAACGGCAACGGCACCCGATGCCAGGGCTTCCAGCGCAACTTTGCTGCCTTCCGTTGACAGCGTTGAGCAAATGACAGTCGGAATGGGCTTTGTGGACATGATTTGACGCAAGAACGTCAGGCCGTCCATACCTGGCATTTCAATATCGAGCAGCAAGACATCCGGTGGATTCTTTCTGATCATGTCCATGGCCAGCAGCGGGTTGGGGGCACTGCCAATCAGTTCGACCTCGGCGTTACCGGAGAGCATATGGGCCAGCGCCTGTCGCACGACCGCAGAATCATCCACCACAAAAACCTTAACGCTCATTGCGCAATTCCTTATTCGGCAAATACAGTTTCTATCAGCGGCTCGCCAACGCCGACGGTCCACGATACCTTTCGATAACCATTACCACCCAGGCAATGGTCCACGATATGAATCCCGTGGTCATGCAGGTAATCAAGCACCCAGTCGACGTTGCTGTCACCGACATGCTTTGCACGAAACATGGCTGGAAACATATTGCCACCACCAAATACATAGGCATCGCACAGGGTGGGACTCACACCCACGGATCGCAGTTTGGCGAACATGTCATCCATGGCAACCTCGCCAAACGCGGTGTTTTTCGCATTGGCAGCGTTGGCCTTTCCTACATGCACAATGTGGCACATCGCTGCCACCGTGCGGTGCGGGTCTGTCAATATGACGCTCACACAGGAGCCCAACAGCGTCTTGAGTTGATCCCCCGCTTGGGCCAGGCATACGTCCCCGGGCATCAGCTCTACGGCAGTGGCATATCCGCCGGGTATGGGTCTGGCGTGTTTCAGTCGTTTAACCATTGGTCCGCTTACGTATCGTATCCAAATCAAACGGCTTTTCGATAGGCTCCGGGCTGCACTGCCGTCAACGGCGTCGTACAGGGAACGCGCCCCTCCGCAGTGCCCAGAAAGAAAAGTCCACCAGGCTTTAACGCCGTCAGCACACGGTCCACAACCTCACTCTTCGTTGGCGGATCAAAATAGATCAGAACATTGCGCAAAAAAATCACGTCAAACGGACCAAGCCCACTGAACGGCTTGCATAAATTGAGTTGACCAAACTGAACCCTGTCGCGCAACTTGTCCTGGATCTTCGATTGTCCTTGCGCTGCGCCCTCGCCACGCAGGCAGTAACGCTTGAGACGTTCGGGACTCACCGCGCGCAACCTGTCCTGCGGATACACAGCCTCTTTGGCGCTGAGAAGAACCCGGTGACTGATATCCGTTGCCAGAATGGTCCAGTCAGGGCCGATCCGGCCATTGATTTGCATGTCGGAAAGCAGCATCGCCGTGCTGTAAGCCTCATCGCCAAACGAGGAGGCAGCACTCCAGATGGCCAACGGACCTTTGCTTCTGTAACCTGCCAGTTCGCGCTCAAGCAACTCGTAATGCTTGGGTTCCCTGAAAAAATAGGTCTCATTCGTGGTCAACAGATCGACCGCCATCTGGAACTCTGCCGCCTCGGATTCATCGTTGAGCAATGCGATGTACTGGGCAAAACTATCAAGGCCCAACTTTTGAATACGCGTGGACAGCCGGGAGTGAATCAGCGATTTCTTCGAGTCGTTATAGGACAGACCCGCCGCCTCATACATGATGTCGGCGATTTGTCTGAACTCCCTGTCGCTGAAAGATAGTGCTGCCACGTTGCTCGATTCAATCGGTTAGTTGCCAAAATTTCCAGTGCCTGCAATCCGGTCCAAGCCCTGACTGCAGACGTTCCTTACACGGTATTCTCCCGGTCAATCAACAGGGCCATCTCCTCGATACTCAACGCCTTGTTCGGCTCGACGATCACAACGAACTCGCCATCGACCTTGCCCATGCCGCGTATGAAATCACGTTGGATGGTCGTACCGAACTGGGGTGGAGTCTCAATACTGGACTGCGCGATGTCAATCACTTCGCTCACGGCATCGACCATCAGGCCCAACTCGACTTTTTCACCGTCCATGATGGAGTCAAAAATGACGATGCACGTTTTTTTCCCGACTTGAAGCCGCGCGCGGGCAAACCGTACCTGCATGTCGATGACAGGGACGACCGCGCCACGCAAATTGATCACCCCCCGAACAAACTCCGGCATCATGGGCACAGCCGTTATCGCACCGAACTGGATGATTTCACGCACTGTGCGAATATCGATGGCGAATACTTCATCACCCAACGAAAACGTCAGGTATTGGAGGCTGCTGGAATCCTTATCGCCTTTTTTCGGTGAAGCCACTGGATCGTTGGTCATGAAGGTTCTGCCTCAATAGGGTCTGAAATTCCCACTGGCGCCACCGCCGCGAACCGGCGCTGCCGCAATGGCGGGATGAACCCGACCCGAACCCCCGCGTCGCTCGCCGCCTGGCAAACGATCATGCCGGCTCGCAACGATCGCAACTGACCCAGCCCCTGTGTTGAAGAACGCCACCGACTGCTGCAGCTGCTCGGCCTGACCCGACAGCTCCTCACTGGTGGCCGCCAGTTGCTCCGAGGCCGATGCATTTTGCTGGGTCGCCTTGCTCAGTTGACCCATCGCGCCACCTATTTGCACCGTGGACTCGCTTTGCTCCGCACTGGCCGCTGCAATTTCCTGCACCAACTCGCTGGTCTTCTGGATGTTGGGCACGATCTCGTCGAGCAGCTTGCCCGCACGCTCTGCCGTGGTCACGCTGTTGATGGCAAGACTTCCAATCTCCTTGGCCGCCTCCTGGCTCCTCTCTGCAAGCTTCCTCACCTCCGCGGCCACCACCGCAAAGCCCTTGCCATGCTCACCGGCCCGCGCTGCTTCAATCGCCGCGTTGAGTGCCAGCAGGTTCGTCTGGTATGCAATGTCGTCCACGATCCCGATCTTGGCTGCAATCTGCTTCATCGCCGTCACCGTCTGGCTCACCGCGCTGCCGCCTTCAGTGGCCTCCCGGCTGGCCTTGGTCGCCATGCCGTCCGTCACCTTGGCGTTGTCGCTGTTCTGGCTGATCGACGCAGACATCACGTCAATCTGCGATGTCGTCTCTTCCACGCTGGCTGCCTGTTCACTGGCCGCCTGCGACAGCGACTGCGCGGTGGCGCTGACCTGGTTGGCCGCTCCCGTCAGCGCGTCGGCCGCCGCGCGCACCTCTTCAAGCACGCGGGTCAAATTCTCCGCCGTCGAGTTGGCGTTGTCCTTGACCTTGCCGAACAGGCCGGCGTAGTCGCGCTTGATGCGCTTGGTCAAATCCCCTTCCGCAAATGCCGCCAGCAATTCCGACACGTCGGTCAGCCCTTGTTCACTGGTCTCCATGAGCTGATTCATGCCGCCCGTCATGGTGGCAAAGAATGCGGTCTTACCTTCCTGACTCATGCGCTGGCTGAAGTCACCCTGCCCGGCCGCATTCACCATGGCCGTCAGCTCTTTCTCCGATGCGACTTCATCGGTCCGGTCTACCCAGTGCGTAACGCGCCCCAGCCTAACGCCCTGCGCATTCAAGATGGGCTTTGCAAGCAACCGGATATGACGACCCGCCATCACAGTGTCCACTGCTTCACCTGAAACAACTGCGTGATCAAACTTGCTTGCTGACTCGGCATCCGTGAAGAGGCTGCTGAGCTTTTGGCCATGGAACTTTTGCGCAGAGAATCCGGGTCCGGCAAAGCGCTGCAGCAGCAACTCGGCCGCAGGCGTGGCGTGGACAAATTGCGCTTCCGCGTTGGAAACGGTTACGCATTCCGGCAAACTATCCAGTGCAATCTTGATCCGCAGGTTTTCTGCGGCAATGACCTGCTCGCGCTCCTGCGCCTGTCTCTTCTCCTCGGCATCGCGCTGTTCCTGCAGGACCTTGTGCTCCATGTTCTTCAGCGACTGATTCATGGCCATTTGCGATGCCTTGAACATTCCGCGCAAGCCGGTTGTTTGCCCGTGCCTGAAAAACTTGCCGTCCGCAGCGTAATTCAAAGCGGTTGCCTGTTCGCGAAAGCATGCTTCGAGCTGGTCGAGCATATCGTTCATCTCCCACGCCAAGCCGCTGAGTTCACCTGAAGCGGGAATACGCGTCATGCGACCACCAAACTTTCCATGCGCCGCGTCGCTGGCCAAGGTCCGCACACCCGCCAGCAGCTGAGCATTTATCGCGATGCGCCCAAACCAGGCCAGAAGCAATACCAGACAGGGTATCAACGGGAGCAGGACCATCCAGTTTGCCTGTGTTTGCCAGACCTGAACCCCCGCACCCACGCACAACAGCGCGGCCACCCCGCCGGCAAAACGGCCGGACTCAGATTGAAAGAATGAATGACTCATAGCTCACCCCCTTTTGCGCCAACAATTCTGTCAACATGGCCAATGAAGCCTGGCAGGCATCTTTTGGCCCCACACGGCGTTCCTCCTCCAGCATCTTTCGATACAGGTCTGCTACAACGGCTATGGCTTGCGGCTTGGGCTTGCGTCGGACCGAAAAGTAGCCCTCCACCGCACCCTGGGCATCAAACGACGGCGTCACATTGGCAAATACCCAGTAGAAACTGCCGTCACGCGACATGTTCTTGACATAGGCAAAACACTCGCGCTTTTCATGCAGGGTGTCCCAGAGAAATTTGAACACCCCCCTTGGCATGTCCGGGTGCCGCACGATGTTGTGTTGTGAACCCAATAGCGCCTGCTCCGGGTAACCGGAATATTCGATGAAAATCTGGTTGCCGTAGGTTATCCGCCCCTTCAGGTCCGTGCGGGATACGAGAAAGTCATCTTCGCGCATGACTTTCTCTTGCAGTGTAGGCACTATGGTCTGGTCCTTCATGGTTTCACCTTGAAAATAAACAATCAACCATCAATAGGGTCTGAAATTTGAGGCATTTCCACGCACTGGCGCCGGTGACAGGGAAGCGCCCAGGCGAGGTGCAATGCTGCGGCGCTCTGTCTTGCCTGCGCCTATGGCCAACGATTCCTGGCGACCACGCGACACAGCTGCGGCGTTCCCGGTCTTGAAAAACGCCACGGACTGCTGCAACTGTTCGGCCTGACCGGACAATTCCTCGCTGGTGGCTGCCAGTTGCTCCGAGGCCGACGCGTTTTGCTGGGTCGCCTTGCTCAGCTGACCCATCGCCCCGCCAATCTGCACCGTGGACTCGCTTTGCTCAGCACTGGCCGCTGCAATTTCCTGCACCAGCTCGCTGGTCTTCTGGATGTTGGGCACAATTTCGTCGAGCAGCTTGCCCGCACGCTCTGCCGTGGTCACGCTGTTGCTGGCCAAGCTTCCAATCTCCTTGGCCGCCTCCTGGCTCCTCTCGGCAAGCTTTCTCACTTCCGCAGCCACCACTGCAAAGCCCTTGCCATGCTCACCGGCCCGCGCTGCTTCAATTGCCGCGTTGAGTGCCAGCAGGTTCGTCTGGTATGCAATGTCGTCCACGATCCGTATCTTGGCTGCAATCTGCTGCATCGCCGCCACCGTCTGGCTCACCGCGCTGCCGCCTTCGGTGGCCTCCCGGCTGGCCTTGGTCGCCATGCCGTCGGTCACCTTGGCGTTGTCGCTGTTCTGGCTGATCGACGCAGACATCACGTCAATTTGCGATGTCGTCTCTTCCACGCTGGCTGCCTGTTCACTGGCCGCCTGCGACAGCGACTGCGCTGTGGCGCTGACCTGGTTGGCCGCTCCCGTCAGCGCATCGGCTGCCGCGCGCACTTCTTCCAGTACGCGGGTCAAATTCTCTGCCGTCGAGTTGGCGTTGTCCTTGACCTTGCCAAACAGGCCGGCGTAGTCGCGCTCAATGCGCTTGGTCAAATCCCCTTCGGCAAATGCCGCCAGCAATTCCGACACGTCGGTCAGCCCTTGTTCACTGGTCTCCATGAGCTGGTTCATGCCACGGCTGAGGTTTGCAAAAAAGCCCTCTTTACCGTTCAGGTCAAGCCGCTGACTAAAGTTACCTTCGCTGGCACCTTGAACCAGCGCCGCCACTTCGTTTTCCACAATGACCTCGGAAGTGCGGTCAGCCCATTCGACAACCGTGCCGATGCGTTCACCGGCTGCATTCAAGACCGGGTTAGCAGACAATGAAAAAGTCAGCGTCCCAACCTTGATCTGGGTTCGGTAATTTGTTGTCAGCGAAGCCAGCATTCCACGCTGGTGCGCCGGATTCTTGTGAAAGACGTCAATATTTCGCCCCACAAGGCTGCGCGCTTCAAATTGGGGAAGAACTTTGCGTAACTCGCTCTCATTGCGCTGCATCATGGCAGTCACGGTTTCGTTCATGTAGACAATATCGTTGTCTACATTGGCGATCATCACATTCGTGGAGCACTTGTCCAGTGCATTGCGAATTCGCAGATTGGCCTGGGCCGCCTGCGCGGCATCCTGCAGGGTCTTCTGCACGCGGTCGATGGCCTGGGAGATGCGTGCCTTCTGGCCGGGCAGGCGGTCCATTGCAACGTCGAGCTTACCTTCCGAGTAACCCGATACCACGTCAACCACTTTCATCTTGACCGCTATGTGGGATTGCACCATGGTATTGACGGCTTGTGCCAGGTCTGCATAGGCACCAGGCATAGCCTGCGCTGCAATGGCATGGTCCAGCACGCCGGCCTCGTGTTTGTTCGCCATCTCGGTCAGCGCATCCTGGAATTGCCCGAGAACGATTTGCATTTTTGCCATGGCCGACAGCAGTTGCGCTGTTTCATCATTGCCCACAACGGTTATTTCTGCGTCAAATCGGCCACCTGCGACCGCATTGGCAACGTCCACAGCACGAGAAAGGGGACGTGATATGCCGCGTACCAGATGGGTTCCAAACAGGACGGCAAACAACAAACCGATCCCCATGGCTCCCATGGACAGGTTGCGTGTGGTCTGGTATTGCTCGTTAAAAAGCTCATAGTCACGCTTGCCATCGGCATCAACGCCTGCAACCAGTGCGTCCAGATGGGGCTTGGTCGCATCAAAAAGTGTCCGGATCGGATCCAAAACAAGGCGTCTGGCCTCCTTCAGGTCGTTTGCCCGTAGGGCTGCGACCGCCGGTCGCAAGCCGTTGTCAACAAACGCCTTTCGGCTTTCGGCGTACAACTGTGCCGACCGGGTCATCTCCGCAGACATGCCGACCTCCGAGAACGTCTTCCACAAGGTACCAATCTCGGCGATATTGCTCTCGACCTCTGCGGTGTACTTGGCAATCCTCTCGGGTGTCGGGTCGAGCAGGGTGTTGCTGATCACCAAACGATTGCGCGTCATCAGGAAATTGATCTGGTCGATCCGGTAGGACTGATGCATGTTTTCCTGATACATCATTTCCATGGCCTGTTTGCCATCCTTCAAGCCCAGCATCCCGAATGTGCCAACCCCGATCAACAGGGCCAGCAACACCACGATCAGGATGGACAGTCGCGAACCAATTTTCATGTCAGAGAGTTTCATTTTTTTCCCCACAAATATGCATCTACCGATTGGCTGACCTCACATCCATCGCCTGTGAAGAAATCAGCATTTCCGCACCTGCGCGCTAGGCCGCAGTCAGCGCATTCGATGAGAGTGCGGCGCTGCTACCCGCTGTGTTTCCATCAACGGTCACCAACTCACCGAGCGACATGACATCCAGAATCAACGCGACCTCGCCATTGCCCAAAATGGAGGAACCCGAGATGCCGCGCAGGGATTTGAACAGGCGGCCCAGCGGTTTGATGACGGTCTGGTGCTGCCCCATAAGCACCTCGACCTCAATGCCAAACTTGCCCCGCAGCGAGTTAACAACCACCACACTGACGCGATCCGGAAGGGACGATTCAATGGTGTAAAGGGTGCGCAGACGCACAACCGGCAGGATGGAGCCACGCAGCTCGAGAACATGGCGACCCTGCGCATCAACTTTGACATTCTGATCGGCCGCTTCGATGACCTCCACCACGGCCTCCAGGGGAAGCACGAACTTGGATGCGCCCACACCCACCAGAAAGCCGTCAATGATGGCCAGGGTGAGCGGCAAGCGAATGTCAACCTGCAGGCCAACTCCCGGCACACTGTTCAGGCGAATGGTTCCGCGTAGCGCTTCAATATTGCGGCGCACCACGTCCATGCCGACGCCGCGCCCCGAAAGGTTGGTCACCTGTTCTGCCGTAGAAAATCCAGGCTCGAAAATGAGCATGTTGATCTCGTTTTCGCTGGGAACCACGCCTTGCTCCACCAGTCCACGGTTCCAGGCACGCTGCAGCACGCGCTCGCGATTGATGCCACGGCCGTCGTCTTCAATGCGAATCAGAATGGCTCCGGTCTCGTGGCGCGCGCTCAGCGTCAGGTGTCCGACACGCGACTTGCCTGCAGCCAGTCGCTCCTGTGGCGGCTCCAAACCATGATCCAGAGAATTGCGCACCAGATGCATCAGGGGATCCGCAATTTTTTCGACCATGGACTTGTCGAGTTCCGCCTCACCGCCCACGATGTCAAAGTTGACCTCTTTGCCCAAACTCGACGCGGTATCCCGAACGACCCGGCGAAACCGGCTGAAGGTCTCGCCCACGGGCACCATGCGCAAACCCAGTGTTCCGTTTCGGATTTCCTCTATGAGGCCATTCATCTGCAGATTGACCTCAATCAGCGACTCATGGTGTGTCTCACGGGCCAGCAGTGTTGCACCCGCCCCAGCGATAACCAGCTCACCCAAAAGGTTGATCACCGCATCCAGCCGATCGGCCTGAACACGGATGTAGCGTTCTTCGGAGGGAGCGTTTTCACGTAATTTCTGCTGTTTCCCCAGTGCCGCTTCCACCACCTCGGGGGCAACACCCGCTTGCGTCTCCAGCAGATTGCCGATCTTCGGTTTGGCAACAGCAGGCATCCCGCGTGTCTGCTGCTGGGTCGAGAGGACCTGGTCGAGTTTGTCCTGGGAAACTGCACCCACGGATACCAGCATGTCGCCAAGCCGGGGCGTCTCCGGCATTTCATCGATGGCCCTGGCCATTTTTTGACCGGGAGTCTCAGGCTCCACTACGTCAAATTCACAATCATCCAGAACAAAACTGAACGCCCCTTCAATGTCCTCGCGGTTGGAAGCTGTTTCCAGTTCCATCACAAAATTCAGATAGCAATTCTCCGGATTGATATTGACCAGAGGGGGAACCGAATCGGATTCGCAACGCATGGAAACCACACGGCCCATGCCCGCCAGGTAACGCGCAATGGATGCGGGGTCCATTCCATTCTGAAAGGTCTCAAGACCAAAGCGGGCAGAAATACGCCAGATGCGCAGGCCACCGCTAGCGGCGGGAGCGGCGGTTCCCGTGGATTCTGGTGAGGCAGGGGACGCCTCCACGCCCTCGGTCAACGCGCGCAGCTGAACTACCAAGTCAGCCCGCAGGTCTATTTGATCCGGTGTATCTGCACTTTCATCGGCAGCCGTGTCGACCAAAAACTTGATCTGGTCATTGCACTGCAAAAGCAGGGTGCTGATATCGGGATTGAGTGCCAACTCGCCGTCGCGCATCTTGTCGAGCAAGGTTTCAACATGGTGCGTAAATTCAACAACCCGATTCAATCCAAAAATACCAGCCGAGCCCTTGACGGTATGGGCACACCGGAACAGTGAATCCAGCAGCTCGCGATTGTCGGGTTGCTCCTCCAGTTCCAGCAACAGCGTCTCGATGGCCTCAATCTGCTCCGCCGCTTCGCTGATAAAGGCAGGCATCGCCGCACGGATGAATTCCTGGTCTGAGGTGGCGTCATAGCTCATGACTTCACTCCTCCATCACTCACCTTGAGATAGCGCTTGTCCACCCAATGCGAAAAACCCATATTGTTGCAAGCGTCGATGAATACATCACTGGCTTCCACAAGGCGCCAGGACTGGCCCATATTGGAGAGGGCTGCCAGCAACTGAAGACCGGCACCGTCTACGTTTTCAATGTCGCGCGCCGAGATTTCCAAAAACTCCTTCGCCTGCGCTGCCTGATCGGACACCCAGGCCAGCAACGCATCGCGCGACTCCATCACGCTGTAAATATTCAGCTCGGAAGGTAATTCAAACCGGTCGCTCATGGATACTCCTCGGTGCTGCGTGGACCGGGACACCCGATGGCCCCGGTGAATGAACAGCCTAGACGCAAAGTTTGGCGACAGCGCTCACCAACTGGGTTGGAGAAAACGGCTTGACCATCCAGGCCTTGGCGCCGGCCGCTTTGCCCTGTTCTTTCTTCTCTTCCTGACTTTCGGTAGTGAGCATCAGGATGGGCATGAATTTGTACGCAGGCAACTGTTTGGCTGCCTTGACGAATTCAATGCCATTCATGATCGGCATGTTGACATCACATACCGCCATATTGATCTGCCGGCCATCGAGCAGCGCCAGCGCCGCCTGACCATCGCCCGCCTCGATCACGTTGTAACCCGCACCTGTCAAGGCCATTCTGACAACCTGACGCAGACTCGCAGAATCATCAATTACCAATATTGTTTTCGCCATTGCAACCTCTTCAGAAAAAAGTAGTTTCGTTATCTTGACCGGATCCCGACCCACCGGTCGCTAACCCATCATGGTTTTCGCGCTGCTCGGACATCGCATACTGCGACTCCAGCCGCTCCAGCCAGGTAGCAAGATCAGGTGGTGCTCCACCCACCGTGTTCAAAACCTCATGCAGCCGTGCCATATCCGCTTCCAGCAGAGCCATCATCTGGCTGATGCGGTCCTGGTATTGAAAACCCATGTACATGCGGTCCACCTGCTCGGCGACCATTTGCGTCTCGTGTTGAAAGGGTCTGGAAACCTGCTCCAGCGCTCCGACCGTGCGACGCACCAAATCCATCACAGACACCACGGCGGCCCGGCTTGCGTCCGACAAGCTGAGGTCCTGCTGAACGGGGCCTAATAATTGCTCGCAAGCCTCGACCAGGCCGGTCACCCCCCCAATGGGTTGTGCCAATGCGTCGTTGATTTGCTGCGACTGGCGCTCTGCCATGTTGATGTGCGGGCCAATGTCTGCGAACGACTGCATCATCTGGGTCACGGCCACTTCAGACTGTGCCCGTGAAGTCGACAAATGCCGCACCCAAACCGGTAACAGGCCTGCGCAAAGCGCAAGCTTTGCATCGGCAGGGCGATCGTTGGGCACTTCACCTGAGTCAGTAAGAGTTCCGTTTTGCATAGCTGATGGATCCGCGCTGGTGGGTCAGCATCGTATCGTGATTATGTACAAACGCTTAGGGTGAACATGGTTTCATGCACTTTTTTTGTGCCTAAACCCACTGGGCATTGACATAACAGCCGCAACCAATAACCCGATCCTGATCAACCGGAACAATATAGGAGAGCTTGGTCTGCACCTCACCGGTCAACGGGTTGGAAATGGAATACGTGACCCAGCCCCCTCCGTCGCGTTCGCAGACATCCCAGGCGTCGTGCGTCAACTTGGCGCCGACATCGCCCAACAGGTCCTCCAGGCGAACCCCTACGCGGCCTGCGTCCGCCCCGCAAGCCACATAGGCGCCCTGACGGTCGAGGATGAAGATATACAGATCTTTCCAGTTAAACCGGCTGCTTTTGTTGTGAAACAGGTTGATTGCCTCATGCAGCCCCACCCTGCCAATTTCCACCATGGCGTCAAATACCATCTGCCGGGCCTCGTCGGCAGAACCTTGTCGCAGCTGGATATGACTGACCGAAATTTCCAGCTCTGAGGCCTGAAGCGTCATCTCGTCCGAATTGGCACTGGCACGCACGACCAAGGCGGCGTTCTCCTGCGTGAGAACATCGAGATCACCCACCGCATTGACAACACTTTGCAAGGCCGCACTCTGCGCTGCACTGCCTTCAGCCATGACATTGACATTGGTTGCAATTTCTCCGATGCCCGCCACGAGGCTGGCCATCACCGTGTTGATGCGTTCAATCTGTGCAACCGTATGGCCCACGCGGTCCGAGGACTCACGGATCAGACCGCGAACCTCCGCAGCTGCAGCCTGGCTGCTTTTTGCCAAACGCCGCACCTCGGTCGCCACCACGGCAAACCCGCGCCCCTGTTCGCCGGCACGGGCCGCTTCGACCGCTGCATTGAGCGCCAGCAAATTCGTCTGAAACGCGATCGAATCAATCGTTCCCACAATTTCATTCATGCGGCCCGAAGTAGCCTGCAACGGTCCCAGGCTGTTGACCGTCAATTTCATTTCATCCCCCGCGCCGGACGCTTCCTTGTGCAGCATGTCGGTCATGAGACTGATTTCCTGCGACGCCTCGGCGTTGCGGGACACGGTTTCGCTCACCCGGCGCACATGCCCTGCGGTTTGTGTCAGATGTTCGCCCTGTGCCTGCGCCCGTTCAGCCAGGGCGCGCGTGTCGTCCACCAGCTTCTTTCCCGTGTCACCCAATTGCACCGACGCGCTGCGAATGTTGGCAACCATTTCCGACATGCGCCGGGTGACCAATTCGAACTGACGGCCAAAGTTGCCCATGCTGTCAATTCCCAACGCGCCCGCCGAGCCGGTGAGATCACCCTCCGTGGCCTGCTGCATGACCACATCGATGTGAGAGCGGTCCGTCTGATTGCTGACAAAAAAACTGACCACGGCATAGAGCCACAAGGCCACGCCACCAATGGCGACCATCAGTGTCACCCAGAACTCAAACGCATTGTCGGCAGCGCGCGTAGCGGCGGCATCCACCGATGGTGGCTGCGACAGGGTATTGAGGTGCATGGCCGCAAGCACCAGCACAGCGACAAGCAACGGAGCCGCGATGACCCAGAACTTGCTGCGTCCACTCAGTTTCGCCATCAAGGCCAAACCCGGCGTCAATAACATGTTAACTGGATCAGTGTTAGCCAAATCTGAACTCCGCGCCTAGGGCTCAAGGTAAGAATACCGATCCGATTGCACCATTCCGTGTAGGGGCAACGGCACCTGCCCCGTCCCGTGAGAGCAATCAGTCTGAAATGACTTTAGCAGACTTCACGGGTGCGGTCTTGAAGATTCCAGCATTTCGCATGTTTCTTGATCAAGGACAATTTCCGCTGATCCAGGAACGCCTATCGGGCTACGGCGGCGCGCCGGACAACCCTTTTCTTGCGCTGTGCCAGCGCAAGATATTCCTGGAAACTGTCACGCAGACATTGCGCCAGCACTTCGGGGTCCGGCAGCTGTTCAGCACATGCTGTCACGGAAATCACGATCGTATCGTTGTAGCCCGTGACCGAGAACACCAAACCCATGCCATCCGAAATCGGCATGATGGCCGACAGGTAGGTCAACCGCGCACCCTGCAAATACAGCGGCTCGCGCGAACCCGGCACATTGGTGATGGCACAGTTGGCTAACGGCGCCCAGTCACCCAGCAAGGCCGATGCGGAACGCAGCATTTTGCTGGTGGCGGCGATGGCCAGCGAGGGTGCGTTTTGCGCCAGATTGGTCAGTTCGCGGGCACTGATGGCCTGCGCCATGATGGACGAGGACGAACTGGAGGCCTGAATGGCCGAAAGGCGCTTGACCGGATCGGCGAGGTCAGTGGCCAGTGCCACCCGAACCCACGAAAAGTTGGTTTGCGGCGCGGACTCCAGATCACTGTGCACGGCAATGGGCGCGGCGGCGAGCAGGGTTTCTGTGGGCAGTTCCTCCTGCTTGCCAAGGTAGCTTCGCAACCCCCCGGCACACACAGCCAGCACCACATCGTTGACCGTCGCGCTGGGGACCAGCGCGCGAATCGCCTTAAAGTCCGCAAGGGAGAAGCGGCGGGTTTCAAATACGCGCCGCGACGACACCTCACTGTTGAACCGGGTCAACGGAAACGCGTGCGGTAACCCCAGAAATTCTCCGGCAAACGTCCGGGCGGTTGCCTTGATGGCAGTCCAGCTGGTCCGCAAGGGCTGAGCCATGCGAAACGGAAACGTGGCCATATTGAGACTTGCCAGCCAGAACAGCTGCAGGTTGCCCGGCGGAGTTTCCGGAAACCAGGGAGCCGCTGGAATGGGCGGCGGCGCCACGGGTGAAATGTCATGCAGCAGCCGGGTGATTTCGTTGTCATTGGCTACGTCAATCGCGGCATGGTGGATTTTGAGCAGCACGGCAAAACTGCCCACGGGCAGATCCAGAAAGCTGTCCAGCCCCTCGATGACATACATCTCCCACAAGGGGTGCTGCAAATCCAGCGGGCGGGCATGGATGCGTGAGGAGAGTATGCAAAACTGCCTCCAGTCACCCGGTTTTGGCACCGCAATGTGACGCACATGGTGCTCAATGTTGAAGTTTTCGTCTTCAACCCAATACGGATAGTCCACATCCAGCGGAACGCGCAGGATTCGCTCGCGAAAATTGGGGAGCAGGTGCAGCCGACTTTCTACGTGCGCAAGGATCTGCTTGAATCGCACGACCCCACCGGGTGCCGTGGACTGGTCATATATGTGCAGCAGCGTGACGTTGGAGTTGGCATGCGCACTATCTGAATAGATAAACGCTGCATCATGTTCACTCAATTGGCGCATGGTTGACTTTCTGGACTCAGGTAGATGCCGGCGCGGTGCTGATGCCCGCTGACCGGACGGTCATTCGCAGGGTCTGTCCCAGCAGCCCCTGCGGGACAAATGGCTTCCAGGCACCTTCCGGCTGGGCCAGGCGGTCTGCGACGATAGACAACACGATGCCGTTGAAACCCAGTCCGATATGGCTGCCGGGAACCCGGATGTTTTCGTGCAGGGCCGGATTTCCGTCAATCGTGGCCTCCTGCGGCGGAACCACACCGTCCGTAAGCGAATACAGGCAACTCGTCGCAATGGCGAGTCGCCGGCGTTCACGCATGGCCTTTGCGCGGGGTTGCATCACGTGGGCGGACGCCCCGAGGCGGTGGGACACCAGCCGGTACAGTGCCTTGACGGCAGTCGGAGACTGGCTGCCTGACGACTCGACGCTGACCGGGCTGCCCAGCGTGATGATCGAGCGCACACATTCCATGGCGTTTTGCGCGCCGTACATGGAAAACACGCCCCCCAGACTCCAGCCAACCAGGCTGACTTTGCGGCCCGTAATGTGGTGCAGGTAACGAATCTTTTGTGGCAAAGCGTTGGCATGTTTGCTGCGAAATCCCAGGTTACGCCCCATTCCCCAGGTGTGGACATCGTAGCCCTTGTGTTGAAGAAAGTACTTGAGCGCTACCAGCGAGGCCTCCCCGGCCATGAAACCCGGAACCAGCAATACGGGATGCCCATCTCCCTGGGGTGCTTCCAGTAGCAGCGGCAAGGACGCAGGCAATAGTGCCATCTCCAGTAATCCCCGGGCTTCCATCAATGAGCTCAGTGCATGGGGTGCACCCACATGGTCATGGCGAACAACGGGTCGGCGGCTTGGCATTGAAAACACTCCTTTGTTTTGACTGCAAGGATAGATTTACAGTCTAAGGCGATTTGCCAACGCGTTGTTTAGGTGACTTGCCTAATGGCGGCACCTTGGCGACACCCATCGGTTGCTGATATAAGAGGCATTCACGCCCAGCCCATTAGGCGGGCTGCCATTCCAGCCACTCCACACCCACCAATCACGGCGATCACCCCGACCTTGTAGCGCAGCAGGGCTACGAGCGCTGCAGCGGCCAGGACCAGCGCCAGCCAGTCCACATTGGAAGGAAATGTGCCTCCAGGCCTTGTAGATATTGCGATGTGCGCTATAAAAAACAAAGCGAGACTGGCAATCACTCCAACCACGGCAGCAGTTATGGCGGTCAGTGGCGCGGTCAGGCGCAGTTTGCCGTGGGTGGATTCCACCAGCGGGCCACCGGCCAGAATGAAGATGAAGGACGGTAAAAAGGTGAACCAGGTCACCACCGTGGCGGCCAGCGCCGCACCGAGAAACTGCGCGTCTGGCCCCAACACCTCTTTTGACCAGCCGCCGACAAAGCCGACAAAGGCCACCACCATGATCAGCGGACCGGGTGTGGTTTCGCCGAGCGCCAGACCGTCGATCATCTGCGCCCCGGTAAGCCATGCAAAGTGCTCGACCGCCCCCTGGTAAACGTAAGGCAGTACGGCGTACGCACCGCCAAAGGTCAGCAGTGCCGCCTTGGTGAAGAACCAGCCCATTTGCGCCAATGTGCTGTCCCAGCCGTGCGCAGCCACCAGTGCGCCCATGGGAATAAGCCACAGGGCCGCGCCAGCCACCACCACGCCAGCCAGCCGCTTTGGTGACCAGCGCGCATGGGGCGGTGTGGGCGTGGTGTCGCCAATCAACCAGTCCATCTCACCCGGTTTCAATGCCTTGGACTTTGCCGCGCCATGGCCACCGGAGCCTGCGAACTGCGCGGGAACCCAGCGCGAACCCAACCAGCCGATGAGCGCAGCACTTGCCACGATCCACGGAAACGGAACGCGGAACATGTAGATTGCTATGAAACTCATAGCTGCAACCGACCAAAGTACAGGGGCTACCGTGGGTTTCTTCAAGGTTTTTGTACCGATGCGGTGCACCGCCTGCAGCACGATGGCGGCCACCGCCGGCTTGATGCCATACAGCACACCAGCCACCCACGGTACATTGCCAAAGGCCACATAGATCCAGCTCAGGCCAATCAGGATGAACAGCGAAGGCAGCACAAAAAGCGCACCCGCCACCACACCACCCCAGGTGCGGTGCATCAGCCAGCCGATGTAAGTGGCCAGTTGCTGCGCCTCGGGGCCGGGTAGCAACATGCAGTAGTTCAGCGCGTGCAGGAAGCGCGCCTCCGAAATCCAGCGCTTTTCTTCGACCAGAACGCGGTGCATGATCGCAATCTGCCCGGCCGGGCCACCGAAGCTGATGAAACCCAGCTTGAGCCAGAAGCGAAAGGCATGGGCAAAGGTAACTGTGCGCTGGAAACTGGGCAGCAGAGCGCTCTGCTCCGTGTCCCCCGCCCGCTGCGCGGGCTCCTCCTTGACCTGCGCAGAACGCTCTGCCGCCCAGTGTTCAGGCTGCTTTGATGGCTCTGTGCTCATGCCGATGCTCCCACCATGGTTTCGGGGTTCCAACTGTGCGGCTCATCCTGCGCGGCTACGCGGTCGCGGCACCAGGCGTAAAGCGCGTCGTACAGTGGCAGGGCGGCATCCAGCATGGCATGGTCGTCGGTCGCATGGAGGCGCGACAGGCCAAGGGACAGGGCCAACAATCCCGCTGACTGTGGCGACAGATCAAGCCGGTCGGTATCGGCGCCGCGCACGATAGTGGCCAGCAGGTCCAAAGCGGCATCAGCCAGGTCAAAGCCCAGCAACAGGGCGTCAAAGCTGCACCGCTCGCCTTCATGGGACACGGGCGCGCCGGGAATGTCGTAGGCCACCGCGCCCAGTGCTTGGGCCTGCACCAACACCTGGCTGGTGGGCACATAGAAGAATTCGGCATGGGGATCGATGAATCGGCGGATCAGCCAGGGGCAGGCGATGCGGTCGATCTTTGGGCGCTCGCGCGTGATCCAGCGCGTGGGCTGCTCACCGGTCACACCCCAGTCGGCGCGCTTCGCAAAACTCAGTGCTGGCCGGGCGCGCCACTGGGCAATGGCCTGGGCGTCATCCGCGCCATCCTGGCCGCCTTCCATGCCGCCGGCCACGGTGTGCGCCTGCCAGCCGGCAGCCTGCAGCGTGGCTGCGGCCTCCTCGCTGACGTTGTGGCCGTAGACACAGTAAACAACAACCTCGCGCGGCAGATGGGAGGCGGCAAAGGCCGCCAGGTCTTCGGGCGCACAGCGTTGCGCGCCAGCCAGCAGGCGCGGGCTCTCGTCAAAGCGGGGTTGTCGGCGCACGTCCAGCACCAGCGGGGTGTCGGCACGGCCAAGCCGGGCGTTGAAATCCAGAGGGGAAAGGGGAAAAATAGACGGATTTTGGGTGTCCACGGATTGCTCCTGTTGCGTTACCAGCAATTGGATGGGACACCATCTTGGGGCCAGTTTGGCCCGACACCGGGGAGCTGACACCCCGATGGAAGCAATGTAGCACAGCAGAGGCAGCTAGCGGCCCAGCGCCAGCATTCCGCTGGCGGGCAGAGTGAACTTGCCCACCAGTTCGCCCAGCACCGCGGCCTGCGCGCTCATGGAGGCTGCTGCAGCGGCGCTTTGTTCCACTAGGGACGCGTTTTGCTGGGTCATCTGTTCCAGTTCAACCACTGCCGAAGACACCTGCTGCATGTCGACACTTTGTTCCGAGCTTGTGGCCGATATCTCCTGGATGATGCCGGTAACGCGCTGAACCGAGCTGACAACGTCCTGCATGGTCTGGCCGGCCTGGTCCACCAGTTTGGTGCCAACTTCAACATTGGCAACCGAGGCGCCAATCAGGTCTTTGACCTCCTTGGCAGCGGCCGCGGAGCGTCCGGCCAGGCTGCGCACTTCGCTGGCCACCACGGCAAAGCCTCGCCCCTGATCTCCGGCGCGTGCGGCCTCGACCGCCGCATTGAGGGCCAGGATATTGGTCTGGAAGGCGATGCCGTCAATCACACCGATGATGTCGACAATTTTCTTGGACGACCCGTCAATCTGGTGCATGGTGTTGACCACCTGCGCAACGGACTGGCCGCCGTTTTCCGCCACCGAGTAGGCCGAGCCGGCCAGTTGGTTGGCCTGCCGGGCAGCGTCGGCGGACTGGTGGACCGCAGCACTCAGGTTCTCCAGTGCTGACGAAGCGCGCTGCAGATTGGCGGCGGTCTGTTCGGTTCGGTTGGACAGGTCCTGGTTGCCATGGGCGATCTCGGCGCTGGCCGAGCCGATGCTGGTGGCCGAGCGCTGCACCTGCCCCACCAGATCCGCCAGCGACTGCGTCATGTTGTGCAGCGAACGCATCACATCCCCCATTTCATCCTGGCGGTCGGTGCGTATGGAGACGCGCAGGTCCCCATCGCCAATGGCGCGCGTCAGGCGCACGATTTCATCCAGCGGGTCGCACACATTGCGTTGCAGAACCCGTGTGCCCACGCACACCAGCAACGCGATAACCGACATGATGGCCGCCACGGTCCAGACGGTTTTCAGGCGTTCGGCACCCACCTTGTCACGCAGAGCCGTGGCTCCCTGCTCGGCCAGGTGCACCAGATCCTGCTGGGCGGCCAAAAACGCGGCCAGTTGCGGCTGGGTGTCAGTCTTGATGTGCGTCTGCACAGCCGCCGCATCGCCTGCGGCCTGCAGCTTTTGCACCTTCTCCAGGGACGCGGCCAGCGCCCGTGCCTTGGACTTGACCGCCTGCAATGCGGCTTGCTCCAAGGATTCGGTCATCAGACCGTCCAGCGTCTTCTCAATGCTGGCGACTTCGCGCTGGGCATCGGCCTGGCCCGACTGGAGCAAGCCGGCAGCGACGGCGTCCGCAGTGAGCGCCACACCGATGCCCCGCAAGGCCTGCGCCTCACCCAGTCCGCGCCAGCGGGCGGCGAGCTCCAGCTTGCTTTGCTGTTGCGTTTGCTCGGCTGCCGTTGCGGCCTGGGACTTGATGGTCCGCACCGCAGAGCCAATAGACATGGCCACCAGGCCCACGCTCACCAAAATGGCTGGCATCCAGATCTTCAGGGCAATACTGACGGGCCTCATTGCACACCACTCCCTACATTCAGGTTGTTGCCCCGAGCTGAGGGCATGGGGGTATTGTGCGGAGCTTAACGCGTTGCGTATACAGCAGTTTCCCGGATGTGGCCCGGTAACCGGCGCAGCTCAGCGCCCCCGGGCGAGCTTATAGACCGAGGTTCCCGCACGCAGGTTGGGCAGGAACCGCACGGTCTGGCCATCCTGCAGGCCAAAGCTGTCCTGCACCTGGATTCCATTGCGCTGGGCCAGCACAGCCAGATCGGCGTGTGTGCCCACGCGGATGTTGGGTGTGTCATACCACTGGTACGGCAGGCGTCTGGTTACTGGCATGCGCCCCTTGAGCACACTCAGGCGATTGGGCCAGTGCGCAAAATTGGGGAAGGCCACAACGCCCACGCGCCCCACACGAACAGTCTCGCGCAACATGACCTCGGCATTGCGCAAGTGCTGCAGGGTGTCGATCTGCAAAACCACGTCAAACGAGGCGTCGTCGAACATGGCCAGGCCTTCATCCAGATTGAGCTGAATGACATTCACACCGCGTTTGACGCAGGCCAGCACGTTGGCATCGTCAATTTCAACGCCGTAGCCGGTGCAGCGGCGGGTCGTTTGCAAATGGGCCAGCATGGCACCGTCTCCGCAACCCAGGTCCAGCACGCGGGCCCCTTCGGGCACCAATTGGGCCAGGGAATGCATGGTGTGGATGTCGGTCATGTGACGGCTCCCGATTCTGCATGGACACCATGAGACGGCAATATGCTATCGAAATAACAGCGAACTATGCCCATATAACGTGGGTCATCGAGCAAAAATGCATCATGCCCATGGGGCGCATCGATTTCGGCGTAGCTCACATCGCGCTGATTCTCAAGCAATGCCTTGACGATTTCGCGGCTGCGTTTGGGGCTGAAGCGCCAATCGGTGGTGAAGCTCACCAGCAGGAACTTGCAGGTAGCGCGCTGCAATGCCTTGCTCAGGTCGCCACCAAAAGCGCGGGCGGGGTCGAAGTAGTCGAGCGCACGGGTAATCAGCAGGTAAGTGTTGGCATCAAAGTACTCGGCGAACTTGTCTCCCTGGTAGCGCAGGTAGCTTTCAATCTGGAACTCCACGTCCTGGGTACTGTATTTGTAACCGTCCGCGCTACCGAGCACGGCCTCTTTGAGCTCGCGTCCAAACTTCTCGTTCATCACATCATCACTGAGGTAGGTGATGTGGCCGATCATGCGGGCGATGCGCAGACCGCGCTTGGGCACAGTGCCATGCGCGTAGAAATGGCCACCATGAAAATCGGGATCGGTCACGATGGCGCGGCGGGCAACTTCGTTGAAAGCGATGTTCTCGGCCGTCAGGTTGGGCGCGCTGGCCACAACAACCGCATGACGCACACGGTCCGGGTACTGCAGCGTCCAGCTGAGCGCCTGCATGCCTCCCAGCGATCCGCCCATGACGGCAGCCAGGGTCTGTATACCCAGGGTGTCGAGCAGTCGGGCCTGTGCGTTAACCCAGTCTTCCACGGTGACAACCGGAAAATCTGCGCCATAAACCCGACCCGGCATGTCGGGATTGGGATGCATGGGTCCGGTCGAGCCAAAGCAGGAGCCCAGGTTATTGACACCAATGACGAAAAACCGGTTCGTGTCCACCGGCTTGCCCGGCCCGATCATGTTGTCCCACCAGCCCTCCGAGTTCGCTTGGCCTGCGTAGGAGCCTGCCACATGGTGCGAGGCGTTCAATGCGTGACAGATCAAAACGGCGTTGGATCGCCCCGCGTTGAGCGTGCCGTAAGTCTCATAGCTGAGAGAGTAGTCGCGCAGCGTCGCGCCGCTTTGCAGGGGCAAGGCGTCAGCAAAGTGCTGTGACTGGGGTGTCGCGATCAAGGGCATCTCCAAGCCAAATATCCAAAAAAAAACCCGGCGAAGCTACATGCAAAGCCGGGCAATCGATGGGGTTGACTGGGCCGTCTTTAGCTGAATTTCGAAGCTCGAGGGCCTCGGCGCCCGCAATCTTGGGTATCAAATCGGCGCTTACCCGCGAGTATAAATCGAAGTTGTACTGTGCACTTGACCGCTTTTTGGTTCTTCGCTGCGCGCTACGACAACAAGGCAAATACGCCCAGGCCCAGAAAGATTAGTGCTGACACCACGTGCACAACCTTCAATGGCACCAATTTGGTGATTTTGTCGCCCAACCAGACCACCGGCGCATTGGCCAGCATCATGCCCAGCGTGGTACCCACCACCACCCATACCCAGGCCTGATACTGGGCGGCCAGCATGACGGTGGCAATCTGCGTTTTGTCACCCATTTCGGCCAGAAAGAAGGCAACCACGGTGGTCCCAAACACACCCAAACGGGGTGTTGTACTGCTTTCCTCGTCATCCATACGGTCTGGAATCAGCATCCAAACTGCCATGGCGATGAAGGATCCGCCCAGTACCCAGCGCAGCATATCCGGCCCCAGCACCGTGGTAACCCAGGCACCCGCCGCACCGGCCAGCGCATGGTTGGCGATGGTGGCGACCAATATGCCCAACACAATAGGCCAGGGCTTGCGGAAACGTGCGGCGAGGATGAGGGCCAAAAGTTGCGTCTTGTCGCCCATTTCGGCGAGTGCAACGATGCCCGTGGAGATGAGAAAAGCTTCCAAGATGGTGAACTCCGGCCGGATGTGAAACCCATGACTGCACGACGCCCCCGGCCAAAAACAGGAGGCGTGCAGCCAAAGGTCTCGCCAAGTTCCACCCGCGTGGAATCCGCATGCGCCATGTCAGCTACCGTGGTAACCGGACAAGTCTGTTGACGCACGCCCCTTTCAATGAAGAAGGGCGGCTACTCCCCAATGACAGCCGCCATTGTATCGCCCAGCCTCGCTGGAGTACGGAGCCCAATCTGGCGCATTTTTTGCTTGTATTTGGTGCAATTTTGAAAATCAGATCAAAAACGCACCAATAAGCAACATTTCATACAAAGAGGTTCACATGGAAGCACTCAAACAGGGCGCGGATGCCTTGTTCATTTTGCTCGGAGGCATCATGGTTTTGGCCATGCACGCGGGGTTTGCGTTTCTGGAGCTGGGCACCGTTCGGCGCAAGAACCAGGTCAATGCACTGGTCAAGATTCTGGTGGACTTCTCGGTCTCCACCGTGGTTTATTTCACGATCGGCTATGCGGTGGCATACGGAACCAGCTTTTTTGTCGGTGCCGAAGTACTCGCCGCGAAGAATGGTTATGAGCTGGTGAAGTTTTTCTTCCTGCTGACATTTGCCGCGGCCATACCGGCGATCATTTCCGGCGGCATTGCCGAACGCGCACGCTTTTGGCCCCAATTGATTGCAACCGCCGTGATTGTCGGTTTTGTCTATCCATTCTTTGAGGGCATCGTCTGGAACCAGCACTTCGGCGTCCAGGCCTGGATCAAGGGCCTGACCGGCGAAGAGTTTCATGACTTTGCCGGCAGTGTGGTGGTGCATGCCGTGGGCGGATGGATCGCACTGCCGGCGGTCATCCTTCTTGGCGCACGAAGCAACCGCTATCGAAAAGATGGTGGTGTCTCCGCGCATCCACCGTCAAGTATCCCGTTTCTCGCCCTCGGTGCCTGGATCCTGACCGTGGGATGGTTTGGATTCAACGTGATGAGCGCCCAGACACTGGACAAAATCTCGGGTCTGGTGGCTGTGAATTCGCTCATGGCGATGGTAGGCGGAACGCTGGCGGCGCTTGTGGCAGGAAAAAATGACCCCGGATTTGTCCACAACGGACCGCTGGCAGGTCTGGTAGCGGTATGCGCAGGCTCTGACCTGATGCATCCTCTGGGAGCGCTGGCCGTTGGCGCCATGGCAGGCACCGTCTTTGTGGTGATGTTCACGCTGACCCAAAACAAGTGGAAGATAGACGACGTGCTGGGCGTGTGGCCACTGCATGGCCTGTGCGGCACACTGGGCGGAATTGCAGCCGGCATCTTTGGCGCCAAGGCGCTCGGCGGGCTGGGTGGCGTGTCGTTTGGCGCGCAGTTGATCGGCACGGCGATGGGTGTTGCCTGGGCAGCTTTGGGCGGACTCGTGGTTTATGGTGTTCTCAAGTCAGCCATGGGGTTGCGACTGAGCCAGGAAGAGGAATACGACGGCGCAGACCTGTCCATTCACAAAATCTGCGCCACGCCAGAGCGCGAGGCAAACTGGTAGGCACAAAACCCGGTCACAGAATCTGCGATCGTCATCCACTCGTACCCGGCCAGCGCGCCGGGTTTTTGTTGCGGCTGCCAGTGTCGCTTAGTGATTCAGGTCGAGGCAGTCAATCAGTCATCAGGCAAACACGTTGAACCTGGCGGCGAGTTGCTGGAGGCTCTTGAGCTTGCCCCAGGCCATCTCAACGGGCACTTCAGCCGGTGTCACGGATCGGGCCTTCTGGCGTTCGGCTTCATCACTGAATTCGCGCATCGCCGAGACCGCCAACGCGACAAAGTCCGGCGCCGCCGCTTCACGCGCCGGTTGCGGTTTGGCTACCAGCACACCATCCTTGTTGAGCGTGAGCTGGGTGAAGGTGCCGGCATTGCGGTCCAGCGCACGCTGATGCTCTGCCGCCAGGGCCGCTTCATCCCTGTCGTCAACGGGCGCATTTGCCTTTCGGGCGTCGGAATAGACGGGGGTACCGGATCCAACTGCGTCCGCCGATGCAGCATCAGGAAATTGGACACGCAACACCACACTGTCAGCGCGTACGGTCACCGATCCTGAAGCTGGCGGTGGCGGTGCGACACGTGACTTGCCCGCGCCGGTCGAAGGCGTTCCGTTGGCAGCGGTGTCACCAGAAGCGCCAGACGGCACGTCGAGTGGAAATTGCAGGTGCTGGTAGCGATCGATTTGCATGGCACGCCCTTACAGACAGTGGATAGCCAAGTATCGGGATTCACCAGGATGTGCAAGTCAGAAATAAAGCCCGTTAAACGGGGTATTTCCGGGAGTTGATCAAGAAAAGTACCAGACCGGATCAGCCGCGTCCTGGCAGTGGGGCACTAAATGGCACGTTGGTCAGGTCCGCTATTCCCCCGTGCCTTCAGCACAATACGGGTGAATAGTCGGTCGTAGGCTGGATCTGGCGGAAATTTTCCGCCCAAGGGGTCGGTATTTTCCTTGAAGGCGGCATCCAATGCCTTCCAGTCCGCTTCGGTCAACAGCTTTTCCGCCTCAGGAAGGATGACCGACTCCTCCAGTTCCATGTGATCCTGGTATCGGTCCAGGTATTGCGTCGCAGCCGTCACAAACGCTTCCTTGCGAGAGTCGCCCAGCAACTCCCACGCCAACAACAGGTGCTGCAATTCCCGAACTGCTTTTTCACTCAGCTGATGGTCGCGATCGAGTCGCTGCAAAGTGTCTTTCAAAGCGGGTGCTGCACGCAGGACACAGGGAAACAATAGCTCCGACTCCTTGGTGTGGTGCAGTCGCTCCGGGAATTCATCGATGTAGAACAGCATGGCGCGCAAGACATCAAAGAACTGCTGCGGGCTATCCGATGGACCACGCAAAACCAGCATGCGCATGGAGCGCAGCATGGCGGCAAGAGTTGCATGCTCATCGCGAATCGTTTGCAGGCTGGTATGGTTCAAGGCGGTCTCCGGTCTCATTATTTTTTGCAGGGCATTGCAGCGCCTGTCATAGCGTGACTTTACCTGAGACCGCATTCCATGATCAAAATCAAGGACTGCACAGGTAGGGTTGCGAAATGAAATATTTGTAGCAAACAAAATTACCCAATGCTTGTAGCGTGAGTCATGAATCTGCTACGCTTTGAATCCGATCTGATTTTTATGAAAGACGCACCATGTCCGACTCCACAATCTCCAATGTCAGCGCCCAGGAAAAGCTGGTGACCGATATCCGCGCAGTCATTGCCGATGCCGAGGAAATTCTCCATGCGACGGCCGACCAGACCGGTGAAAAAATCGCCAGCCTGCGCGCGCGAATCAAAGAGCGCCTCCTTGATGCCCGCATCCGGCTCGAAGCGGCAGAGGAAGTGCTGATCGAGAAAACACGTGCTGCTGCCCGCGCCACCGATAACTATGTGCATGAGAACCCCTGGCAGGCCGTGGGCATTGGTGCCGGCATTGGCTTCTTGCTGGGCCTGGTACTGGGCCGACGTTAATCGGCGGGACCCGCCGCCGTGAACCAAACCCAAGCCGAATCAGGCGCGTGGAACGCGGCCAAAGCCAAAGCGGTGACGTTGCTGTCCATTGGGCACACGCGTCTGGAGCTGTTGGGCAACGAGCTGGAAGCCGCTCGCCAGAGCGCCATGCGGCAAGTGATGTACGCGCTGGCCATGATGTTCTGCATTGGCCTGGGCGTTGTATTGACCATCGTTGCCCTGACTCTGCATTTCTGGGAACAGCGCCTGATGGTGCTGGGCTTGGCGGGCGGACTGGTCTGGGCCCTGGCCCTGTATTTCTACTTCAGTCTGCGCCGGGGCAGCCGGGAGACCGAGCCGCTGTTCGATGCCAGCCTGACTGAATTGCAGGAAGACCTGCGTCAGCTCAAGGCCGCAACACGCCATGGACGCACGACAGATTGATCTTTACGTGCAGCGCGGGAGACTGCGCGAGCGCATTCACGTCCAGCGTGGACAACTGGCGCGTGAGCTGGCACCGGTCAGCAGAGCCCTTCAGGTCGTAGACCGCACGCACCAACAGTTGCGCCTTGCGCAGGTTTGGCTGGTCGGACATCCGGCCATCGTGACCGCAGCAGTCGTCGCCCTTTTGGTGTGGCGCCCGCGCGCCATAGTGGGAGCAGCGCGCTGGGGCTACTGGGCCTGGCGCAACGCGTCCCGCATGAAGCAGTGGTTTGGGCATTCCAGATAATCCGGACATGGCAACCACTGATCAGCCCACGCCCCAACCGGATGACACGAAGGACGGACTGAAACCGGACTTTGACCCCAACCAGACCGTGTCGTACCAGTCCCGCATTGCACGCGCGCCCAGATGGTTTGCCTCGTTTCTGGCCAGCAACAGCCGGGAAAAAAACCGCATGCGCCAGGAGCTTGGCAAGATCAAGGGCGCCATTCCACTGCTGATGAAGCCTCGCAATGGGGAAAAGTGGACCGCTCAGGACCGGCAGGCCCTGCAGCACATGCTGCGCGCCGCGTCCGCCGTCTATCCCTACCTCATCATTTGGGCGCTGCCAGGATCCATCGTGATATTGCCCTTCCTGGCGTGGCATCTGGATGCACGGCGCAAGGACCGGGAACGCAAGGCAGCGGCCAACCCCGGACGATAGCCGGAAGTTCCCGGCAAATGAAGCTGCACAGCTTACAGGATGGGTTGTGCTGTGCGACCCAGGCGTGGCAGCCAGCTGCCCTTGATGTCAGCCGAAACCACCACATGGTGCGCCTTGCCAATCAGCAGGTTGCGCGGCACCAGGCCGATGTAACGCGAATCGGCACTGTTGTCGCGGTTGTCACCGAGAAAGAAGTACTGGTCATTGGGTACCGTCAGGGGAGCAAAATCGCGCCTGGCCGCAACGTCCGGCAGAAACTGCACCACCCGTTCGCTGCCACCCAGGCGTTCGGTGGCTTTCAGCGCGGGCGTGGTCGCTGTGCCTTCCAAAGGCTCCACGGCAACGGTGGCGTTGGCATACTGTGCCTGCTCGCCGTTGATGGTCAGCACCCCATTGCGCATTTCCACAACGTCACCGGGCAGCGCCACCAGACGCTTGATCATGCGGACGCCATCGGTGGGCGAACTGAACGTGATGACATCGCCCCGGGCCGGCTCACCAAGCTGGAGCACGGAGGTGTCGCTCAATGGCAGCTTGAAGTCGTAGGCCAGCCGATTCACCAGCACCACATCGCCCTCCAGCAAGGTGGGACGCATCGAGCCTGACGGGATAGGGTTCCAATCGGCGACCGCCAACCGGAAGAACCCGAAACCGATCAAGAAAACAATGAAGCCACGGTTTTCTTTCAGGAAATCTCTCATGGTTTGTTGCCCAGTTTCTGGATGCGCCCGGAGCCCAGCACCGACTGCGTGACGGCCGGCTCGCCGTAGTAACCCACATCGCCAGAGCCAGAGATGCTGACTGTGAGCGAGTCGGTGGCCCACACCTTCGCGTTACCCGATCCGGAAATACCCAGCTGCACAGTCCTGGAAGCAAGGCTCGGCGTTTTGACGTCGCCCGCACCGGAAATATTGATGCGCACCGCATCCGCCCGTCCGGCCGCCGTGAAATCACCGTTGCCTGAAATCGCCAGCGTCAGGCTGTCCACATCAAGGGCACGGATACGCATGTCTCCCGAACCCGAAATACGCGCAGCCAGCGCGGCACCCTTTAGCTTGTCGGCCTGAAAACTGCCCGAACCCGAGATGGACAGGCTCTCAATGGCGCGCGCCTGCACGGTGATCTTCAGGCTTTTGGGTTTGATGCCGGTGCTGCGTTGTGCCAGGCGAATCTTGAGTTGCTCTTTTTCAACCACGGTCTCAATCAGAGCGGCGATGTTGTCATCCGTCTCAATGGTGAGACCTTCAGCGTTGCCCTGAATGACCTCCACATCGGCAGGAACCTCAACATCAATGCCCTTGAAGCCCTGCACGGCGCGTTGCACCTTGGTCATCTGACCCGACCCCGCCACGCGGTTGCCCAGTGGCCACTCCCAGGCATAAGCCGACACGGTGATCGTGCAGGCAATTGCCAGAAGCAGCCCAGCGGCCAGGGGTTTGATTGAAGCAATGTGTGGGCTCATGGCGGATGTTCCTGTGTGTGGCAGTGTGTCGCAATGGTAGTGCCGTTCAGGCGGCAGCGTGGTCTCAGGCCTGGCGATGGGTCACCACCACCCGCGGGAGTTCGTCCGTTGGCAAAACCGGTGAGGTTTTGGCCAGGCGGGTTGCATCGGCCTGGCCTTGCGCGCCCTGGATGGCCAACTGGTTGAAGCCCATCAGCATGGTGCCGTTGAGCGCAACAGTCATCACAGCTGCGATGGCAAATGATGCAAGGCTGAAACGGTGGCTGGTAGCGAATGACATGGTGGTACTCCGGTTGGCTGGTCTTGCAGACCCGATGTACGAACTGTAGATTTCGCAGCGCCTGGGCGCCACCGGATTGCGACAGAATGCACCTAGACGCGAGGAACGGTGGAATTTACGGATTGGAGTTTGCGCTGCATGTAATCGGCACGCACTCCGGGCGATAGTTTTTCCAGCGCGTAGCGCAGCATGGTGCGTGGCATCACGGCGGCATGGGCGTCCAGAAAATCACGCAGCACATCCTCATTGCGTTTGCCGGCTTCGCGCAGCATCCAGCCACAGGCCTTGTGCATCAGGTCTTCGCCGTCATTCAGCAGCCGTTCGCACAGGCGCAGGGTGTCCCCATAATCGTGTGCCCGGATGAATGCAAACGTGGACAGAACCGCGATACGCCTGTCCCAGAGGGAGGCTGACTGCACCAGATCGTCGAGCAGGGCGCGGTCCCGGTTCAGCAAATGCCCGCCGACGATGTGCGGCGCCGAACTGTCCACCAGATTCCAGTTATTCACCTGCGCCCGGTGTGCCAGGTAGGCATCGAACACATCCTGCCGCTGCGCATCGGTTGCACGCTTTCGCTGGTAATGAGAAACAAGCGCCAGCACGGCCAGCAGGCGCGCTTCGTTGAACGGCGAATGCAGCAACTGCACACATTCCTGCAAGGGCATCGTGCGGTATTGCGCCAGCACGCCGCGCACCTGGGGCACCGTAAGACCCAGAAACTGGTCGCCTTCACCATACTGACCTGCAGCGCACTTGAAAAAGCGCTGAAAAAAAGCGGCCTTGTCCGGGTCGCGCAGGGCGCTCAGTGCGGTCAGGGCCTGGTTGGCGGTCGTGGTCATATCGGTGCGATGTACGGCATAAAAAAAAGCTCTGACGCTACAGCGTAAACGTCCAGCCTTCAATCAATGCACCCGGCACCCGCGAGCCACCCAAAGCACGGGTGTAATAGGTGTCGCACGCCGGGTCGATGTCGGCCCAGTCGGTCAGCGCCAGCAACTTGCTGCCCAGGGCCTCATACAGACTTTCATCCCAGCGCAGGTCATTGATAGGCCCAACGATCTCGCCGTTTTCCACCCAGAAGCAGGCATACCGGGTCATGCCGGTCACGCGGGCCGAAACCGGGTCGCTCCAGTTCAGGTAATGCACATTGGAGAGATAAAGGCCTGTGCCAATGGCTTTGAGAATGTCGGGCTCGGCCAGCGTGCCGCAGGCTACATCCAGTGCGCGGGGCGCTTCGCCCTCATCGGCAGCGTTGCCTGCCAAACCATATTCCTTGGCGGTGCGTGAACTGACCAGCAGCGTGCGCAACTCACCCGCCTGCATCAAGGGCAGCAGGCTCTCGCTGACCTCGCCCTGGCTGTTGAAGCGCGGTGTCAACGCCATGCCAAAGTTTTCGCTGAAACTCAGCAGCGGTGAGAGCTTCGCTTCGCCTTCCACCAGTTTCTTGAACGGGCTGCGCCCTTGCTTCCACGCGGCGGCCGACAAGGCGTTCCAGCCCATCATGCCCAGTACATCGGCGAATGCACGCGGTGCCAGGTAGGTGCGGTACTGGCCGGGCTTCACATTGACGGTGGGGCGCTTGAGCTTGTCCAGCAGTTCGCGCGTGCCCGCCAGGTTGGCGGTCCAAGCTGACGCGTCCCACCGGGCGCCGGCGTAACCACCCTTGGCCGCCTTGGGTCCGTCGTACAGCGAATAGTCCAAAAAGAAACTTTCGGTGGCAAACCAGTGGCTTTGGCCCGCCGAGTTGCGGTTGGCGCGGATGACTACCCCGCCTGCATACAGGCCCGCCAGATCGCAACCCTGGGCGCTGTCCAGTATGGATGCCATCACATCCTGCGGTGCCAGCAGCGCACCGGTGAAAGTGTCGTCGCTGTTGCCGTGGTTGGCAATCGGCACCTGATTGGGGTCGACATCCAGCACCGCCACCTCCGCCCGGCAGGCTTCCAAAACACCGCCGAGCAACGCGCAATCCGCAGGCAGATTGCCGCTAAGCGTGCACGCCTGCTGGACCGTGCGGCCCTGGGCTTGCAGTTGCAGCGACAGCACCATCTGCTGCACATCGGTGTTCTGGCGCACGCGGTTGGCGTTGAAGCGCACATACAGCGTGTCCTCCGCGCTCAGATTCAGGGTGATGGCCTCTGTGCTGCTGAGTTGCCCCAAAACGTGGCTGGCAACCGCGTCAAAGTGGGTTCTGACGGTAGTCATGAACTGGCTCATGCTGCACCTCCAAACACCTGCACGCCCTCGAACAGACAGGGCGGTGAGGCGTGCCCCACGCGTATCACCTGGCTGGGCTCACCCTTGCCGCAGTACGGCGTGCCGTAGGCCTCAGAGTCTTTACCCACACCGGCCAGACGGTTCCAGAAGTCCACCGTCACGCCCCGGTAGTTGGGGTTACGCACCACACCGGCCAGCTTGCCATTGCGGATGAGTTGCCCGCGCTCACAGCCAAACTGGAACTTGTTGCGGTAATCATCAATCGACCAGGATCGGTTGGTGGTCATCAGCACCCCGTTTTCCACCTGACCGATCAATTCATCCAGCGTTGAGGTGCCCGGCTCCAGGTTCAGATTGGCCATGCGGTCAATGGGCGCACGGTTCCACGACGCCGAGCGGAAATTGGCCACGCCGGGCAGGCCGCTGCGCGCTTGAGACTCCAGCGCGCCCAGGCCGCGGCGCAGCATGCCGCCTTCGATCAACAGTTCGCGCCGGGCGGGGTTGCCGCCGTCGTCAAACGCATAGCTGGCGAACTCGTGGCGAACGCCCGGATCAAAGCTCACGTTCATCAGCGGTGAGCCATAGCGCAGCGTTCCGAAATCGGCGGGCTTCACGAAGCTCCAGCCGGCGTAGTTGCGTTCGTCACCCAGAATGCGGTCCAATTCCAGCGGGTGGCCAATGGACTCGTGGATCTGCAGCATCATCTGGTCCGGCATCAGGATCAGATCCATGGCACCGGTGGGGCAGTTCTCGGCGGTCAACAATTCCAGCGCTTCTGCAGCCACACGCTGCGCCTCAGCCACCCAGCGGTTGCGGTCAAACGCCTCACCGCCCATTTGCGCGGTGTGCGACCAGGTGCGCGTCTGCGACTCCAGCCCCTGCGCAGCGGTGGCCGACAGGTCGATGTTGACCATGTCAAAGTCCTGCTCAATGGCCGCGCCGTTGCTGGAAAAGTAGGCCAGCCGGGTCTGGATGGTCATGGCCCGCGCGCTGCGGTTGACCACGAGGTCTGAGCCCTTCATCGCCGCACTGGCGGCGCGCAGGCAGTCGGTGATCGCGGAGAGCGACGTGGCATCCAGCGCCATGTCGCGCGGGCTGCGGTATTGACCGGTGGAGCCCGGGCGCTGCGCCGGTGTGAAGCCGTGTGCCTTGTAGGCGCTGCTGGTTCGGGTGGTGGCAATGGCTTGATCGAACGCACGCTGCAAACCCTCTGCGCTGGTGTCGGCCGTGGCGGCATAGCCGAAGTGGCCATCCACCAGCACCTCGCACATGGCACCGGCTTCACGGGTGGTCTCATTCTTCTCTGGCATGTCGTTGCGCACGCAGCGCGACGCCGTGGTCTCGCTCGAGTAGCGCACGCCAGCCCATTCGGCTGCGCTGCGGGCGTGGGCCAATGCGCCTTGTGCGGCGAAATAGGTTTGTTCGTTCATGAAGCTCCTTGATTCTGGTTCTGCGGCGCGTCGACACCAACGCCGGTTTCACCCTCCCAGTATTCCAGACTGGCAGAAGACTTGCCCGTTGGGTGGAATGCCTGTGCGCCGTCAACGCCATCGTGGGATGGGCATTTCCCGGAATTCATGAGGAAATAGTGCCTGCACCCCTTGCAGAAACTGCGTATATAGCTATCAAATATATAGCTACAACAGTTTTACGCGCCGGGCTTCCAACGCTTGAGAAGCAGTGCATTGGTCATCACACTCACCGAACTCATGGCCATGGCGGCGCCCGCCACCACGGGGTTCAGGTACCCAAACGCTGCCAGCGGGATGCCGGCCACGTTGTAGGCAAAGGCCCAGAACAGGTTCTGACGGATCTTGGCCACCGTGCGGTCAGAGATGTCCAGTGCGGCCGCCACCAGCGCCAGGTCACCGCGCATCAGCGTGATGCCCGCCGCGTGCATGGCGACATCCGTGCCGTTACCCATGGCCAGTCCCACATCGGCGGCAGCCAGCGCGGGGGCGTCGTTTACACCGTCGCCCACCATGGCGACAACATGGCCCCCACGCTTGTCGCTGCGCGTAATGCGCTGCCCCCCGGGTGGACCTTCGCGGCTTGGGGCGGCCCGGCGGCGCTCATCGCCACCGCCTGCTCTGAGCTTGGCCACCAACGCAGCCTTGTCTCCCGGCAGGACTTCGGCCATCACCTCACCCGCGTCCGGATTCAGGCCCAGGCGGCGTCCCATGGCCTCTGCTGCGCCCCGGTTGTCGCCCGAGATCATGACAACGTGAATGCCACGCTTACGCAACGCCACCAACGCTTCCGATGCGCCGGGTTTGGGCTCGTCGGCAAAAGCCATCAGGGCGCGCAGGACCAGACCATCTTCTGACCGCTCGGCCATCGCGGAAACGGTTGCTCCCTCGGCCTGCCATGCGGCTGACTGGTCGGCAAGCGACCCCAGATCCACGCCCAGCTCATCCATCCAGCGCAGGCTGCCAATGACAAACTGGCGGGATTCCACAGTACCCTCGGTACCCCGTCCCGGTACAGACTGCAGCTGCTGGGGTGCGCTGATGGCAAGACCCTGCTCCTGTGCGGCGGTAAGGGCTGCTAGCGCCAGGGGGTGTTCACTGCCGCTTTGCAGGCTGGCGGCAATACGCAACATGGCCGCCACGTCTGACACTTCATGCGCTGCACGGCCCCCCGCGGTGGCCTGCGTGCCTTGGGACAGCTTGGGGTCACGCGAATCCTGCTCCGCCGTACCTGGGACCAGCAGCGCGCTCAAGCGCGGCCGCCCAAGCGTCAACGTCCCGGTCTTGTCAAATGCCACCACATCCACCTTGTGGGCCAGCTCCAGTGCCTGGGCGTCCTTGATCAATATGCCATGCTGCGCGGCCACGCCGGTGCCCGCCATGATGGCAGCGGGCGTGGCCAACCCCAGCGCGCACGGGCAGGCGATGACCAGTACCGCCACGGAGTGGATGACGGCTGTCTCAAACGGGTGACCGGTCAGCCACCAACCCAGCAGCGTGGCCAGTGCCAACACCAGAACGACCGGCACAAACACCGCACTAACCTGGTCCACCAACCGCTGTATGGGTGCCTTGGCGGCCTGGGCGTCTTCCACCAGGCGGATGATGCGGGCCAGCACGGTGTCCACGCCCACCGCAGTGACTTGCAGCACCACGCGACCATCGCCGTTGATGGAGCCACCAGTCAGCTTGTCACCCGCAGCCTTGGGGATGGGCAAGGCCTCGCCGGTGAGCATGGATTCATCCACCTCGGTGTTTCCCTCTTTTAGTGTGCCGTCCACCGGAAAGCGTTCGCCGGGTTTGACGACGATGCGGTCGCCCACCAGCACATCGGTCACCGGTACATCCACCTCACCATCGCGCCCCAGCCAGTGGGCTACATCCGGTCGCAGGGCATGCAGGGCGCGGATAGCCGTCGTGGTCTGGCGCTTGGCGCGTGCTTCCAGCCATTTGCCCAGCAACACCAGCGTGATCACCACCGCAGAGCCTTCAAAGTACAGGTGCACCATGGCGCCGTCGGGTGCGCTCAGCCACAGCCATACCGACAGTGCCCAGCCGGCCGTGGTGCCAATGGACACCAGCAGATCCATATTGCCGCTGAGCGACAGCAGCGCATGCCAGCCTGCTTTGTAAAAGCGTGCACCGAGAATAAATTGCACCGGTGTGGCCAGCAGAAACTGCAGCCAGGCTGGGAGCATCCAGTGCTGGCCAAACAGGTCGCCGAGCATGGGCAGCGCCAGCGGGGCGGACAGCAGTGCGCCCAGGGCTACCGGACCGAAGCCGGCCCACAGCGACACGGATTCCAGCGCCTCCACCTGCGCGGTAGTGCGCACTTCGTAGCCCGCATCACGCACCGCACGGCGCAGGCGCGCGGGCATCTGGTCGGCGTCAACATACACAATGCGCGCCGATTCGGTGGCCAGGTTGACGGCCGCCTCCTGCACGCCAGGCACTTTCCTGAGGGCGCGCTCGACCCGGCCAGAACAGGACGCGCAGGTCATGCCGCCAATAGCGATGTCGATAGTGGCGGTGGAGGACGAGGCGTGAGCGGGGGAGGTCGTTGCGTGGGTCATGGTGGGTAGCCTAAAGCTTCTCACCATGGGAAGGTCAAGGTTTTTGAGAATATTGCGCACACGAGCTTGACTCTCCCACCATGGTAAGGTTCAAACTGGCGGTTTTTCGACAACCAACACTTCCAAGGAGTCTCCATGAACCAGACCTTTACCGTCACCGGCATGACCTGTGGCCACTGCGAAAAAGCCGTTGTCCAGGCGCTGCAGCAGTTGGACCCACAGGCACAGGTCAGCATAGACCGCGCCCAGAACCGCGTGCAGGTGGAATCCGCCCAACCACGCGAAGCCCTGGCCAAGGCCATCACTGAAGAGGGCTATGCCGTCGCTGCCTGACGCACCGGTAGCCATTGGTGAGGCGGCGCGCCGCTCCGGCGTTTCGGCCAAGATGCTGCGCCACTATGAATCGCTGGGCCTCCTGGGCCAGGTGGTGCGCACCGAGAGCGGCTACCGCCAGTACACAGCGGCCGATGTGCACACCTTGCGCTTCATCAAGCGCTGCCGCGACCTGGGTTTTTCGATGGCCGAGATTGCCGAGTTGGTGAACCTGTGGCAAAACCGCAGCCGCGCAAGCGCCAGCGTGAAGGGTATTGCGCAGAAGCATGTGGATGAACTGAGCACCCGCATCGCCGCCATGCAGGCCATGCAACGCTCGCTCAACGACCTGCTCCAGCACTGCCATGGCGATGCGCGGCCAGACTGCCCGATCCTGGATGACCTGGCCGGTGGTGGCCCCGGCAAATCTTGTCACTGAGCCTGTCCGTAGGCAGCGTCGGCCTGTGCAGCCCCGCACTGGCGCAAGCCCCGCTACACTGCGGCCATGATTGACCCATGTTCGTTGTACCCCTCGTTGGCCGATGTGCATCCGGCGCTGGACACGCTGGGCGCCATGGCTGGCCCGATGACGGTGCCGGTCGGTACGGTCCTCTTTGACGAGAACGCCCCCTGCCAGGGTTTTCCGCTGGTGCTTGAGGGCGAGGTCAAGGTGTCGCGCCACTCCAGCGATGGCCGTTCGTTGGAGCTGTACCGCGTGGTACCCGGTGAGCTGTGCCTGGCATCCAGCGCCAGCCTCTTTCGGGGCCAGCCACTGGCGGCCAATGCGGTGGCTACCAAGCCCACCACCCTGTTTCTGATTCCACCCATCCCGTTCAGGCAATGGCTTGAGACGCCGGCATTTCGCAACGATGTGCTGGGCCTGTTTGCCGAGCGCATGGCCGATCTGACCGGCCTGATCGACGCAGTGGCATTCCAGAAGCTGGACCAGCGTTTGGCCGCCGCCCTGCTGGGCCGGGGGCAGGACCTGATGCTCACCCACCAGGAACTGGCCGATGAGCTGGGCACCGTGCGGGAAATTGTGTCGCGCCTGCTGCGCCGCTTCGAGCGCGAAGGCTGGGTCGAACTGTCGCGCGAGCGCATCCAGATCCGCAACAGCGCCGCCTTGCGGGCGGTGGCGGCAGCAGCAACGGGACCTGTGTGACTCAAGTCACATACAGGCGGGGTGCGCCGGGCGTCCAATACAGGCATCAACCACCCAACCCAAGGAAACACCCATGAAACTCAACGTTGGCGGCACTGACCGCATTGTTCGCATCGTCGCTGGCCTGGCCCTGATTGGCTTGACCCTTACCGGCAACATCGGCGTGTGGGGCTGGCTGGGCGTGGTTCCTTTGGCTACAGGCGCAATCGGCTGGTGCCCACCTTACGCCATTTTCGGCATCAACACCTGCTCGATGAAAAAGTAAACGCGCACATATTTTGCTATGCAATAGATAGCAAAATATTTACGTTGTACGGGGGCTACGGCCCCTTTTTCTATTGTGTTACCAGTTGTTACGGCTGTCATCTGCCTGAACCGCCGGGCGTTATGGAGTGACAAACCGCTACGTCTAGCGGTAGGGACCATGTCCCCAATGACGCCATGCACACCAACCGTGTTTTGTCTTCAAGTCCCAGCTCCACACCGGCACGCCGAGGCCGCTGGATTGATGGGCTGGTTTTGGCAGCAGGCCTGCTTGGGTCTGCGTCTTTTGCGCAGGCTGACGAGTTTCACACCGTCCTGGGCGCCGGCATCGGTGCCATAACCGGCGCTGTGATCGGGCAGTCCATCGGTGGCCGCAATGGAGCCATTGTGGGTGCCGGTGCCGGGGGGCTGGTGGGTGCCAGCATGGTGCATTACGATGCACCTCCGCCCCGCCATGTGCCGGTTCAACCGGTTGTGACCGGCTATCCCTACCAGCGCGGGTTTGAACCCGGCTACGCAGTCCGGCCACCCGTTGCCGCTTGGCAACCCCCTCCACCCCGCCACCCTGGCAACTGGCGGGAGGCGCACGGTTACGGGCACCCCGATAGCCGCAGCCCCCAAGTCATCTACCGCTACGAGCGGATCTATGTAGAACCCGGGCGTTACGCGCCACCGCAAAGGGACTACGGCTACAACCGCGATGAGCGGTATGACCGGCACCGGCGCCACAACTACTAAGCGACGGTCTCCCCGCCCAGGGCTTCGATCAGGTCCGGAATCAGCTTTCTGAGTTCGCCGGTGGCAATCGCCACATCGGCGTCAAAGTTGTCGTCCTTGCCGTCACCCGGGCTGGAGGCGGCGCCCTCAAACACGCTCTCCAGAAACGCCAGCTTCTTCAGCTGCAGGGACTCGGTCAGTACGAACGAGACCCGGTCGCTCCAGGTCAGAGCGAGGCGGGTAGGCATCTTGCCCATGGCAATGTGCTGGGCAACCTCCTCGGTATCCAGGGCATGGCGGGTGTAACGAACTACCGCACGCGACTCATCGGACGCCTTCAATTCGCACTCGCGGTCCACACTGAAATCCGGCGGTGCGTCATGGGTCGACAGCCACAGCGCCATGGCAGACGCTGGTGAGGTCTGGGTGTTAACCAGTTGCACCACCAACCCGTCCACCGCCTTGATCAGCCAGGTCATCACCTCATCGGCTTTGGCGGAACTGCCCGCATCGGTCAGCAAGAAGCCCGCTTGCGGGTCAACCCACACCTGCACGCTGGACTGCTTGCTGAAGGCAAAAGGCAGCAAGGCCAGGCGGGCATCTTCGCTGATCTCGCGCTTCTCTTTCTTGCCCGGTTTTCTGCCGGTGGTGGCTTCGATGTGGTCCAACTGGTCCTGCACCTTGCGCTTGACCACCGATCCGGGCACCACTTTTACCTCCATCATCAGTTTGAGCATCCACTGGCCGCCCACCACTTCCACCATGGGGCCGTGGGCGTGTCCGCGCGGCTCCACCCAGCCAACCGACTTTTCCTGGGATGCACCACACTCCACAAATTGCGCCTTGCCAAGCGCCTCTTCGAGGGGCTCCACGGAGCTGGGCCAGCCTGACACCAGGCGGTAAATCATCAAATTCTTGAACACGTCTTTGCCTTTTTATACGATTGGGTTTTCGCTTAAGGGCTGTATTGTCAACGCAAGCCCATGCAGGATTTTTTCAAAAACTTTACAAAGCCTTTTCCTGCCGCAATACGGCTGATACAAGCCGCGCGCACACTGACAACCAGCCTGATCGCACTGTCTGCATCAGACACAAGCAACCACAAAGGAAATGACCATGAAATCCGGACTCACATCTCTCGTCATCACAGGTTTGCTGGCTAGCGCCGGTTTTGCTGCGGTTGCCCAGCCCATGGGCCCAGGTGGCGGGGGCGGTCCCATGATGGGTGCCAGCAGCCCCATGCAACAGGGCGGAAAAATGGGCATGCGCGGCAAGATGGACCCGGCAAGAATGGAAGCCATGGCTGCCAAACGCCTGGCGGACCTGAAAGCCAAACTCAAGATCACGGGCGAGCAGGAAGCTGCCTGGACCAGCTTCACCACGGCCATGAAACCGCCCGTTGCCATGGATCCCAAGCGAGCCGACCGCGCCGAGATGGACAAGCTGACAACACCCGAGCGCATTGACAAGATGCGGGCATTGCGCATCGAGCATTTCACCGCCATGACTGCCGCCATGGACAAGCGTGAAGATGCCACCAAGGCCTTCTATGCTGCGCTTAATGCGGACCAGCAAAAGGTTTTTGACGCCGAGCATGTCCGCATGGGTGACCACCCCGGCGCGCGCCGTGGCGGACCAGCCGCCCAGGGCATGGGCAAGGGGCCAATGGGTAAATAGGCTCAGGCCAGTAGGGTTTTGAGCTCTCCGCTGTCGATGAGCTTCTGCAGGTCATTGGCACCCCCCACCAGGGTGCCTTTGACAAACACCATAGGAAACGTGGGCCAGCCGGTCCACAGTTTCAGCGCGTTGCGCTCGCGCCAGCTATTGAGGTAGTTGCCGTATTCCAGGTAATGGTGGGCAAAGCCTGCCGCGTCCAGCAGTTTGCGGGCTTTTTTGGGAAACGGGTTCAGACCCATGCCCACGACCACAACGGCATGCCGCTCCACGGCACTTTGCACCTCCCGTACGATGGCCTGCTGGTGGGTTGCCACCCGCTCCCGGATAGCGGGATGGATATGCGTTTCATCAAGGATTGAGCGTGGCATGACGGGCCTTTTGTGCAAAAGCTGCATTATGGATTGAGAGCATCCACCGTCGTGTGCGGCATTGACCGGCGTCAAGACGCTATAGTGTTCATCGTTTTACACTGCGCCGCCTACGCGACACTTCACCATGCCCATCACCCCAGCCACACTTCCTGCCGTGCGCACCATCTCGCCCTGGCGTCCCTTGGTATGGCTGGTCTATGGATGGCGCGATATGGCGCAGGTGGGCTGGGTCAGCTTCGCCCACGGGTTGGCGCTCGCCGTTGCAGGTGCCGCAATCGTTGCCATTGCTCAAGACCGTTTCTGGTTGCTGGCAGGCGCACTGTCGGGTTTCATGGTCATCGCGCCGGTGCTGGCCACCAGCCTCTACGCACTCAGCCGGGCACTGGAGCGCGGAGAAACAGCTGACTTCCATGTGGTCACCAAGACATGGCTCAACTGGCAGAACAACAATTTCAACAAATGGGGCAATGAATATTGGTGCATGGTCCAGTTTGGCGCACTGCTGGGCCTGGCCGCAACCGGCTGGGTCATGACGTCGGCGGCGCTCATTACCCTGATGGCACCGGTGCCCATTCACGGCCCCCTGGACTTTGTGCGCCACGTCATGTTGGCACCGGACGGCTGGCTGTTTGAGTTGTGGCTGGCCATGGGCGGCGTTTTGGCAGCACCTGTTTTTGCCTCCAGCGTGGTTTCCATGCCCCTGCTGCTGGACCGGCGGGTGACACTTATGCAAGCCGTGCTGACGAGCTGGCAAACCGTGATGGTCAACCCGGTTCCCATGGCCCTGTGGGCGGCATTCATCATGGGTTTCACGCTGCTGGGGCTGGGTTCATTGTTGCTGGGGCTCATTCCCATCATTCCCATGCTGGGACATGCCAGCTGGCACGCCTACCGCGACCTGGTGGATGCATCGGCTTTTGCAGAGCATGAAAGCACACCAGCGCCGCCCAACGGAAACGGAACAATCTGATGTTTGGCTATACAGAAGAACAGATCGCCGGTTTTGGCCTGACCTTCGGGGTGGGCGGCTTCATGCTCTACATGCTGTTCATCATCGGGCATCTGGCGTGGGAGTCCAAGGCCGGGAAATTCGGCACCTTTGTGATCTTTCTGGGCCTGGCGTTCGGCATGGTGGGCTTCGTGGCCAAGGCCATCATCCAGTGGTATATGGAAAGCAAGTAGGCTTCTAGCCAAACGGCCGAACGCCAATCAGCCAGCCGTGCAGATGCAGGGCAAATGCCATCCAGACCACGCCACCCACAACCACGGTGATTGCGGTTGCAGCGAGGCTGCCAGACGCGTATTGCACGCCCACTGCGCGGTCCCTGCGCCTTGACGCAATAAAGTCCAGCACGGCCCAGACCAGAAATGACCCAAACAACAACACCTGTGTGAGTTGCCCATTGGACAGCAGATGGGCCAGCGCCCAGAACTTGACGCCCAGCACCATGGGGTGGTGAAAGCGTGCCTTGATGCCGTTGCGCGGCACATACGCCGCGACCAGGCACACAAAGGCCACCAGGGTCAGCAGCGAGGCCGCATGGCGCAACCCCACCGGGGGAGTCCACAGCACCACCGGGGTTTCGCGCGCAAGGCCAAACCCGTAAATGATGAGCCCAAAACCGGCCAGTGACAACACCGAGTAAATGCCTTTGTAAGGCCCCTCACCCAAGCGCGACAGCGTGGCCGTACGCCAATCGTCTGCAAAGATGCGAACCGAATGAACACCCAGAAATAACACCAGACCGGCAATCAGGTAAACCATCTTCAGCCTCCCACAACGCGGTTTTTGCCGGCACGTTTGGCCAGATACATGGCTTTATCAGCCCGCTTGATGGCGTCTGCGCCGGTTTCATCCGCCGCCAGTTGCGCCACACCGGCACTGAAGGTGATCAGTATTTTTTCGGTCCCGGCCAGAAAGAATTTCTTGGTCAATTCACGTTGCAGGCGGGTCATGGCTTCAATCCCTTTTTCCAGAACCGTATCGGGCAGCAACAGCACAAATTCTTCGCCTCCATAGCGGGCCAGAGTGTCCTGGGGGCGCATGCACTCGCGTGCGACCGTTGCCAGGTGGGTCAGGGCAATGTCGCCTGTAGCGTGACCCAGCGTGTCGTTGAGCTTCTTGAAGTTATCGATGTCCAGCAGTGACACACACAGCGGTGTGTCCTTGCGGCGCACCGTGGACATCTCACGCTCTACGGCTTCATCCAGTCCCTTGCGGTTCAGTGCACCGGTTAGCGGGTCGTGGCGCGCCTGTGTGCTGACACGGTCAAGCTCCTGGTGCAACTTGACCAATTCCGCATCGGACTGGTCGGCCTTTTCGCGCATGGCCTGCAGCTCTTCGCTGGACGTCCTGCTTTGGGCCGCCATGGTGCGTGTCGCACTGACCACTTCCTTCAGCACCGGTGCAATTTCGGCCAGGGACTTGGCCTGCTCGATCTGGCGGGCGTTCTCTTCGAGTTTTTCATGAAAAGTGCCGGTGGACCTTGCCATGTCGGACAGCCGGTCAATAAACATGGCCAGCATCTCGCGCATTTCGTTTTGCGCCTGTACTGCCCTCTCTTTTGCATCCTTTTGCTTGAAGATCACATCCTTGAGCCGACGCTCGACATCATCGAGTCTGCGCAGGGTCAGTGGCGGAGTGGCCGCAGACATCAAGGCATCCATCTGCCCTTTGAGCCACTGCTCGTCCTGACTCAGTTCACCGATGTTCTCAAACACCATGTGCAGCAATTTGAGCAAGGTCTTCTTGATTTCAGCCTGGTCTTCGGCCACAAACGACACCCGGTCGCTGTAGTTCAGCAGCATGTTCTTGAGGGCGAAAGCATCGGAACCGGATTGCTTCAGCGCAACAAGCAGATTTTTGGTCAACTCGCCAAAACGCTCGTCATCGTTACCCAGCGCTGGCTGCGTGTGCTCAATCAGACGCCCCATCTGGCCAAAAAACTCACTGGTCAGGGCCGGGGCTGAACTTCCTGCTGGAGACTTGGATGCCACCGGTGCAGTGGAATCGTCTCCTCCCGTCAAGGGCGAAAAACTTCCATAGGCAACGAGTGCGGTCTTCACGCCATCCCAGTTCAGGCGGTCGATGGCGTATTCGAGCAGCCCGCGCTGCTTTTGCTGGCCTGGTGTTTTAACCGGAAGCGCCTTTGCAATATCACGCAAGGTATCTGCCGGAAAAGGCGCGATGAGTGGAATGCCGGCAATCTCGTTGTAGATTGCCTGGTAATTGGCCGGCGTGGGGGCAAGTTTCTGGACAGTCAGCTGTTTGAGCGTTTCACGCGCAATTTCAAACGGTTTCTTTTCACTCATTACACGACACCTGCTACAAAAATAATAGCGAAATATGCTGGATTCATGGGGGCTCTGACCCTATTTAACCACTAAACCTGCGCACCACCGGTTTCACATCAGGGAGAAGCCAGAAATGCCTGCAAAGCTGCGACCGTCAACGCACCATTCTCTTCATGGGGTACGTGACCCAGATCATCAAACACAATTTTCCTTGATCCTGCTATATCAGATTCAAACCGGTTGCCGTATGCAGGTGGAATCAGCCGGTCTTTTGCACCCCACAAAATCAGTGTTGGCACCTTCAACGTCCTGATGCGCTCCTCATTGCCGCTGAAGGGGTGATTGAGCCTCAATACCAGTGCTTTGCGATTTCCTTCACGCAGCGCAAGGTCGTAATAGCGGTCGACCAGTTCTTTGGTCACCCTAGAAGGGTCACCATATACGTTGCGCACACTGCTCTCCACCACACCACGTGGCAAGACATACTCCATAACGCTGCGCAAACCCGGCATACGGGCCACCTTAAAGCCTATAGGAACCGATGTGGGCTCAAATGCATATCCGGCGGCATCGACCAAAACCAGTTTTTTTACCCGTTTTGGCATGGCAACGGCCGCATTCCAGGCAACTTGCCCACCCAGGGAATTGCCGCCCAGAACAAAGTCTTTAACGCCCAGCTGGTCCACAACAGCCCCGACAAGGTGCACATAAGCTGCTATTGAATAGTCGTTCTGCGGGTGGGGTCCGGTCAGACCAAAAGCGGGCAAATCAAACCGGATCACCCTGCGCTGGCCCGTCAGGGCGGCAGCCCACGCATCCCAGGTGTGCAAACTGGCCGATGTTCCATGCAATAGAACAACCGGCAATGGATCGTCCCGGGGGCCTTCGTCACGCAAATGAACCTGCATGCCATTGACGGCCAAAAACTGCGATGGAGCAGGGGCCCACCGCGCAGAGAGCTGCTGCACGGTGCGGTCGGGTGCCCAGGTTGCCAGCACACCTGCGACCAGAAATACCAGACATGCCAGCAACAACACACCCAGGATGCGAATGAGCAGTTTCATAGGCCTTAACTTTACTCCCCTCTTTGCCGCGTCTGTCAATGCACAAACTTGTGGATAGATCTGGCATAAACCACCGGTTATCCACAGGCCAGCCTATTTTCGGAAAGTTGTTCATGGATACGGCATGACGGCGGAACGGGTCACACACAGGCTTTCAACGTGCGCAAGCATTTGATTTATAAAGGAAAAAAAGTGCTTGTTCACAGCGAAGGGGCATCCTTATCTACTACTACTATCTTATAAACAAGAAAATAGAAAGACAGTAGGAAAGAAGTCCGAGCCAAAAAAACAGTTGTCAAGTTCTTCAAAGTCACGAGGCACGGGCAAGGAAAAAGAAAAGGTTTGCTCACATTTTTTTCAGGCTGGCAATCAAGTAAGATTCCTCGTCCTCGGGTTCGCTTCCCAATTTTCTTTCACCCGTCCTCTTTTTTCATGTCTGTTCATTCCTCGGGTCACGGTGCGGGTCAGGTCCCGGTTTCCTTTGAAATCAAGAGTGCACAGTTGCCCCTGGTTGCGCTGCATTTGAGGTCCGCTGACATGGGCGTCGTAGCGGCCGATGTGAAGGCGAAATTTGGACCCGGTGGCGAAAGTCCGGATTTTTTCGACCACGATGCGCTGGTTATCGATTTTTCACATCTGGACCCTGAGACCCCCGTTTTCGATCTGGTTCCGTTGTTGCGCGTTTTGCGAAGCTGCAGTCTGGTACCGGTTGCGGTACGGGGAGCCAGCGAAAAAGCCATGGCGGCCGCGCTGGCGGTGGGATTGGTCGAGGCGCCACCAGAGGTTTACCGGCACCGCGAGGCGGTTCAACCGGAAACGGCGACTGAGACGGTGCGTGAAGTGGTCCACGAGGTTGTGCACGAAGTGGTGCGGGAGGTTCCAGGGCCTGCAACCATGGTGATCGACCGGCCTTTGCGCTCGGGTCAGAAAGTCTATGCACGGGGCTGTGATCTGGTTGTTCTGGCCATGGTCAACCAGGGAGCGGAAGTGGTGGCCGACGGGAATATCCATGTGTATGCGCCGCTACGGGGAAAGGCCATGGCCGGGGCGCGGGGCAATACCGGCGCGCGTATTTTTTCGCTGTGTCTGGAGCCTGAATTGATTTCGATTGCCGGTGTTTACCGCACCAGCGAGCACGCCATGGCACCCGAAGTGCAGGGTAAGGCAGCCCAGGTACGACTGAGCACGGATGGACAGGAAAAATTGATTATTGAAGCCCTGAACAATTGAGTCAGGGCTGACGGATCTGGCAACGACATTTCATTGGGAAGCTAGTAAAACTATGGCAAAAATTATTGTGGTGACGTCAGGCAAGGGCGGTGTGGGAAAGACCACCACCAGCGCGAGTTTTTCGACGGGTCTGGCCATGCGCGGACACAAGACGGCGGTGATTGACTTTGACGTGGGTCTGCGCAATCTGGACCTGATCATGGGTTGCGAACGCCGTGTGGTGTATGACCTCATCAATGTGATTCAGGGGGAGGCCAACCTCAACCAAGCCCTGATCAAGGACAAGCAATGTGACAACCTGTATGTGCTGGCGGCGTCACAAACGCGTGACAAGGATGCATTGACGCAGGAAGGCGTGGAGCGGGTATTGACCGATCTGGCCGCCATGAATTTTGAGTACATCGTCTGTGATTCACCTGCCGGGATCGAGACGGGTGCCCTGATGGCCATGCACTTTGCCGATGAGGCGCTGGTGGTGACCAACCCGGAAGTGTCTTCGGTGCGCGATTCGGATCGAATCCTGGGCATGCTGGCTAGCAAGACCAAGCGTGCCATGGAGGGCGCAGAGCCGATTCGTGAGCATCTGCTCATTACCCGTTACAACCCGTCGCGTGTTGACCAGGGGCAGATGCTGTCTCTGGAGGATATTCAGGACATTCTGCGCATCAAGCTCATTGGCGTCATTCCTGAAAGCGAATCGGTGCTGCAGGCTTCCAATCAGGGTGTGCCTGCGGTGCACATGCAGGGAAGCGATGTGTCAGAAGCCTACAAGGACGTGATTGACCGGTTCCTGGGTGCTGATAAGCCCCTGCGCTTCACAGAAGCCCCCAAGCAGGGCCTTTTCAAGCGACTGTTTGGAGGCAAATAAGACCATGTCCTTTCTCTCGTTTTTCCTGGGTGAGAAAAAGAAAACGGCCAGTGTGGCCAAGGAACGTCTGCAAATCATTCTTGCGCACGAACGCAGTGGACGCAATGCTGCGGAACCCGATTACCTGCCGGCACTGCAGGCTGAGTTGGTGGCGGTGATCAGCAAGTACATCAGGATCAATCCGTCCGATATCAAGGTCAATCTGGAGCGCCAGGACAACCTTGAAGTGCTGGAAGTCAAGATCGAGTTGCCCGATTCCCGCTGAAAACCCGGATGACGAACCCGGAATAAATTGCTCTATTTGCTGGATGGATATGTCCAGCGCTGAACTGTCACTGGGCGATTGGTATCGGTCAGACCGGCTGGTCCAAAGGTTTGCTCATGAAACTCTGCATGGCTGGAATGCAGGGTGACCAAGCTGCTGGCACGGGTTCCATAGTTGACTGAAGCGACAAAAATGGATGACAGCATGCGCTCCAGCGCCACCGGCACCCCGGTTTGTGGAAGGTCAGCGTCGGCTGCCAGACTGCTGTCATGCAGCAGTGCCAGCAGATTGGCTGAATCGGTTTGCTGCTGCGCGATCCGCATCTCGAGTTCCCGTGTGAGGCGAGTGAGTTTAGGCCATGGGGTGTTGAAACCGGCGTTGGATACGCCTCCCACGCCGGGCTTGAGCGTCAGTATGTGGTGGGTTGCGCTGTGCAGGCCCATGAGTTGCCGACCATCGTAAACGAGTAAGTTGAAGGGGTTGTAGCGCCCAGCTCTGTCAGCAAGGGACTCCAGAAATTCCGCGGACGACAGCGTGCTTTGCAGGAATTCGGTCACCAGTTCACCGCGTGATGGCGTGTCTGTGCGTGCAACCTCCGCATTGCGGTAGTTGGTCAAGGCTGCCAGGCGGCCGTGTTGGCTCACACCCAGCCAGGTCCCTCCAGCCTGCAGGTCCTTGCCCGCCAAAATGCGACGACCGTCGTCAGTGGCGTCCCACCAGTGCAAAGCCCGCACCGGACGCGCGTGGAATTCGTCGCGGTTGGATAGCAGGATTAGTGGTGTGGGGCTGTCGGGCTGCCAGTTCCAGGCAATCAGGCACATGGCGGTCCATCCGGGTCGGTTGATAAAAAGGGCAATGTCAAGGTAAACAGCCGGGCAAGGCACGTACACCTCCACATCGCCGCACAGTATGCCCAATTTCCGGACTCAAGAGATGTATCTCTGGCGCTAACATCAGAACATGGCCCATGAACCTCGTCTCAGTGCTGCACTGCGCCAGTTGATACACACCCAGCGTGTGGGTGCCCTGGGCACGCTCGATGCTAGCGGTGCGCCCTTTGTGTCGATGGTGCCGTTTGCGGTAGAGCCCGATGCGGCGCAACTCATCATCCATGTCAGTTCTTTGGCCGCACACACCCGCAACCTGCAAGGCGAACCCCGGGTTTCTCTTTTGGTCATGCAGTCCGAGGCGGCAGGTGAACCCGTGCATGCCTTGCCGCGCGTCACACTGGACGGTGTTGCCGGCGTGCTTGTGCGTGATAGCGTCTCCTGGCAACGTGCCCGTTCGGTTTATCTGACACGGTTTCCGGATGCCGAGCCCATGACGGAACTCGGTGATTTCATGTTTGTGGGTATTGAGGTGCAAGGGGCCCGCCAGGTTGCCGGTTTTGGCACAGCGCGCTCGCTCGATGCAAATGCCGTGGCCGCGGTGCTCAGGCCGGCTTGCTGAGCAAGGGTTCGGTCTGCAAGTTGGCAGGTGCCGGGGTTTCCAGAAACGCCATCAGTATGCGGGCCACATGATCCCCCTCGTGGCCCTGCTTCAGGCTGCTGCGGGCTGCTGCATACTTTTCTTCACCCAATATTTCACGGCGTTTATCCAGCAAGTAGGCACTGACTTCTTCCTGAAATTCCGGATGGGGTTGGATGCAGAAGACCGAATCACCGACCGTGAAAGCCGCGACCGGACAAAAGGCGCTGCGCGCGACCAGTGTTGCACCACGGGGTAACTCAAAAACCTGATCCTGATGGCTGGCCAGAAGCGCAATTTCAGTGCGTCCGGCACTGTAGGGAAGGTCCGGGCGCAGCCATTCGTAGGTCATGCGTCCGGCGCCCCAGCCCTGCGGTGCGCGTCCCACGGGGGCGCCCATGCACAGGGCAATGAGCTGGTGGCCAAAACAAATTCCAACCATCTTCTTGCGTGCTTCAAGCAGGGTCTTGACGCGTCGACGCAGTTCCACCGCCCAGGGCGCCTCGGAAAACGAATCTGCACGGCTTCCAGTGAGCAGCACGGCGTCGTAATCGTCAAACGAAGCGGGGTACTGCCCCAGCTGGGTATTGAAAACTTCCATGCTCCATTGAGCGCCGGCGCGCTCGAAGAGGCGGATGAACATGGAGCCAAAGCTGGTGAACGCATCGGCCAACTGGCCATCCAGAATGTCGTTGTCGAGGATGCAGAGTTTCATTGCTATCAATATTGAAGCAAACTATTTATATTTTACGAGGGCTATCGTGCTCTTCGCGTCCGAACTGCTGCTGCCAGCTGCTGCAGGACCGGAATAGTCTGCGCCATGCTGATGCAGGCATCGGTCACAGACACCCCGTGTTTTAGTGGCGTGCCTGGCAGGATATCCTGGCGCCCCTCGTTGAGGTGGCTCTCAATCATGATGCCGGTGATGCGTTTGTCACCGGTGGCAATCTGCGCGGCTACTTCGCCGGCCACGACGATCTGGCGTGCGTGCTGTTTATTGCTGTTGGCGTGGCTCACGTCAATCATCACCTGCTCGCGCAGACCTGAGCCCTTGAGCAGTGCGCACGCGGCATCCACGTCGGCTTTGGCATAGTTGGTGGTCTTGCCGCCGCGCAGGATGACGTGGCAGTCGTCATTGCCACGGGTCTCGAAAATGGCGGCCTGGCCCATCTTGGTCATGCCCATGAAGGCGTGTGGTGCCTGTGCGGCCTGGATGGCGTCGGTGGCCACCTTCACGCCACCGTCCGTGCCGTTCTTGAAACCCACGGGACATGAGAGGCCACTGGCAAGTTGACGGTGGCTCTGGCTCTCGGTGGTGCGTGCACCGATGGCACCCCAACTGACCAGGTCACTGATGAACTGCGGGCTGAGCAGGTCCAGGAACTCGGTACCCACCGGCAGATCGATAGCCAGCACGTCGAGCAGCAGGCGCCGTGCCATTTCCAGGCCCTGGTTGATGGCGAAACTGCCGTCCAGGTGCGGGTCGTTGATGTAGCCTTTCCAACCCACCGTGGTGCGGGGCTTCTCGAAGTACACGCGCATGACGACCAGCAGATCGTCTTTCAGGGCATCCGCCTGTTCCTTGAGCTGCCACGCATAGTCCATGGCCTGCTCGTGGTCATGGATGGAGCAGGGCCCCACCACCACGACCAGGCGGTCGTCCTGCCCGTGCAGGATTCTGGAGATGGCGGTGCGACTGGTCTCGACCAGGGCTTGTGCGGCGTTGGGGACGGGCAGCTTTTCTTCGAGCAGGGCCGGGGTGATGAGTGGGCGCACCGCCCCAATACGGGTGTCGTCGATGCGGGTGGTGTCGTGGGTCGTGAGTTCGGTTTTCATTTGCTATGAATTGTATAGCTGCTCATAGATGTTTCACGCGGTCTGGAGGCCAACTTGGCATGTCATCTTCCAGAATTCTGCCCGAAAGAACGGTTTTTGGCTGCCCTGGGGAATTGGCCGCTCAGAGTGATGCTTCGTGGAAGCGTATGGTATTGCGCCCGGCTTCCTTGGCCTGGTACATGGCAGCGTCTGCCCATTTCAGGATTTCGGCCTGGGTGTTCTCGTGGTTGATAAACACCACCACGCCGATGCTGGCTGTGCAATGGTGCTCCACCACGGTGTAAGGCAGACCCGGTGTCGAGACGACCAGACGATACGGCGCGGCGAGGCTGGCGCGAACTTTTTCTGCCACAGCTGCGGCCTGCACGGTGGACTCGGACCGGTCGGCGCACAGTTCGCTGAGCACCACCACAAACTCATCACCGCCGAAGCGCGATACGGTATCCATTTCGCGCACGCAGCCGCTCAGGCGTCTGGCGACTTCACTCAGCAACAGGTCGCCAACCCCGTGTCCGTGGGCATCATTGAGCGGTTTGAAGTTGTCGAGATCGAGAAACATCAGCGCACCAAAAATACCGTTGCGTTTGCTCGCGGCCAGCGTCTGGCTTAGGCGGTCGACCAGAAGGCGCCGGTTTGGCAAGCCAGTCAGCGGATCAAAGAACGCCAGTTGGCGCACCTGTTCCTGGGCGCGTTTGGTTTCACTCAGGTCAACGTCCAGGCAAAAGAGTTCCGGCGGGTGGCCTGGTGGTTTGAGCAGTGCGCGACTGGAGAAGACGGGAACGCGTGAGCCGCTGCGGGTTTGCAGCAGCAACTCGCTGGCCTCACTGGGCTCGCCGGTCTGTTGCATGCGCAGCAGTGCAGCGGACACACTGTCGCGCATGTCCGGGGGAATGATCAGGTCCAGCAGGTTGGCCCCAATGGCTTCCTGCGCTGGGTAACCGTACAGTCGCTCGGCTGCAGCATTCCAGAAGGTGACCGTGCCGTCGAGCCTATAGCCCTGTACGGCCACGCCCGGAATGCGTTCCATCACCGATCGAAAGCGGGTTTCACTGTCTTTCAGGGCCTCTTCACGCTGCGCCAGTTTTTCAAGCAGATGGTTGAAGCTTCTAATGAGACTCCCAACTTCATCGTGGCGGGTAATGCGCAGGGGTTGGGCCAGCAGGGCATTTTGCGTCAGGGTGGAGATTGAACGGGCGGCGCTCTGAAGGGGGGAGAGTTCACGGTTAATCATCCACCAGGTCAGCGCCGCAGCGAGCAGGCTCAGTGCGGCAGCGGTCAGCAGCATGCGCTTTTGCAAGTCGTCAATCGGTGCAAAGGCATCGCTGGTCGGGAGCATGGCAGCTACGTACCAGCCTGGCGCTTCGATGTGCTTTGCCGATGCCAGAACCTCCATGCCCAAGGGGCTTACGAAAACCTCGGAACCTTCAAAGCCATCAATAAACCGGTCCAGCGCTGGATTGATGCCGGCTGACGGAAGCACCTCAAATACGCGGCTTCTGTCACTGGCCGTGATCACCAAGCGCTGGCGGGGTGCTACCAGCAGGTAGCCACCTGATTTGCCGCGAAAGCTCTGGATGATCTTGTCGAGAAAACTCGGCTTGTCCAGTTGGGTGATGCCCGACAGGACGCCAATGGTCTGCCCTTTGGCGTCGCGAATGGGTACACCCATACCGAACACCGGCGCCTTCAGCGTCGAGCCGAAAATTGGTGCTCCAATGGCCGCCTTGCCGGATTCCAAAACGGTCGCGACGAAATCGATCTGCCGGTAGTTGACGCCGGTGCGCCCCACCTCGCGGGGAAACTCGGCAATGGCCGTTCCATCCTGGGTGCCAACCGCAACGCCGGCATTGAAGTGTGCCTGCAGTATGGGCCTGTTTTCCAGCAACGTCTGTACTGATGCAGGGTCTTGCAGCATGGCGGGTGTGATGGTTTCAGCGATCACCTGGAGGGATTTCAGGTGTTCATCGACCTCGTCGCGGACTACGGCCGCCAGCGACGAGGCGGTTGCAAACTGCTGCTCGCCCAGCAGGCGCTGCATGTCGGCACGCAACATGTGGCTAGCGTAAAACGCGATCGCCCAGATGCTGCATACGAAGATAAGTAGGGTGAAAAGCGTCACCCGCGTCTTGATCGAGTGCCGTCGATCAAACGTCGATTGCAATTGGTGTCCCCTCTACTTTCAGTCTGCAGCTTGTTTTTGTTGTCCGCGTCCTTCTTTGTACTGCGACTATCCGCTTATTGCCAGTGATATTTATCAATGGTTATGAAAGCAGGTGCCTATGCTGCATTTTTCACACATCGGACCCGGCCGCGCAACATGCGCCACAATGGTGCGATGAATGACTCGCTACGTCTCTGGTTTCGTTTGGTGCCGGCCTATGCCACGGGCTACTTCCTGTCGTATGGCCTGCGCAGCGTCAATGCGGTGATTGCGCCTGAACTGATGCAGGAGTTGGGCATGTCGGCGGCTGGGCTGGGCATGCTGACTTCGGCCTATTTTCTGGCGTTCGGACTTTTCCAGTTGCCACTGGGCCTGTTGCTGGACCGATTTGGCCCACGGCGGGTCGAGGCCGCCCTGTTGCTGGTGGCCGCAGCGGGCTGTGTCCTGTTTGCGCTGGGGACTTCGCTGCAGGCATTGGCCGTGGCACGCGCGCTGATTGGACTGGGGGTTTCAGCCTGCCTGATGGCCAGCTTCAAGGCCTACAGCCAGTGGTTTCCAACTGAGCGCCAGGCCTCACTGACTGCGACAACGATGGTTGCCGGCGGTCTGGGGGCACTGACCGCCAGTGTTCCGGTGGAGGCGTTGCTGCCCCTGCTGGGTTGGCGCGGCGTGTTCTTCCTGGTGGCTGCCTTGCTGGTCGCTACGGCGGGCCTGTTGATGACGGTTCCCGACAAGACGGCCGGCACCGCGCCGGAGTCGCTGATGCAGCAACTTCGCACCCTGGGCGGCATTTATGGAAACCGCACATTCTGGCGTTTTGCGCCCCAGGGAAGCCTGACGGTGGGTGGTTATATGGCTATTCAGGGCCTGTGGGCGGTGCCCTGGCTGATTGAGGTGGATGGACTGACCCGAACAGATGCTGCCTCAGTGCTATTGCTGCTCTCGCTGGCGATGCTTGTCGGTTTTCTGTTTGTTGCGACCGGTTCGGTCTGGCTTGCACGCAGGGGGATCACGCCTGCCATGTTGCTCACTGGGGGGATGGGGCTGGCACTGGGGGCGGAACTTGCTATTATTCTGGGCCTGGCACCACCGGGCTGGCTGTGGCCACTCTTGGGACTTTCATTCAGTTTGGGCAATATTGCCTATTCCCAGTTGACGGCGTCCTTTCCGGTGTCGCTGTCCGGGCGCGTGAATACGGCACTGAACCTGCTGGTATTTGTGGGTGCGTTTGTGCTGCAGTGGGGGATCGGGGCGATGGTGGATGCCATTGCGAGCACGGGCATGACACGAGCCGATGCCTTTCGCACGACGTTTTCAGCCTTGCTGGTGGCGCAGGTGTTGGCCTTTGCCTGGTTTTTGGTGCCGGCCAAGCGCTGAGATTGTTCGCAATGTTTGCGCCAATCGCTATTGACATGCGTCATTTGGTGAAAAAATTGCAGGCTTATCAGTACTTTCCTGCACCATCATGAAGCATGTTGTCAGCATCAGCTTGGGATCGAGCACCCAGGACTTCGATTTTGTGACCCATTTTCTCGGCGAGCAGTTGCACGTGCGGCGGATTGGGAGCAATGGAAGCGTCAGCGCCGCGGTCAAACTGATCAGGGAGTGGGAGAAGAAGGCTGCTGCGATCGGACTGGGTGTTCTCAAGGACCACTACAAGGTGGGTTCGCGCCGGTTCATTGACAAGGACAGTGCGAAGCTGAAGGCCGTTGCCAAGCATGTGCCCGTGACAACTGGCGGGCGTTTGGGTGACATCTTTCAGGAGTGGGCGGTGCGCCACGCGCAAACGCACATGGGTAGTTTTTTTAACAATTCGCGGGTACTGTTTTTTTCCGGCATGGCGGATTACAAGTTGGCTTCGTGCCTGGCGGAGTACACCAGCAACCTGCAGTTTGCCGATCCGCTGTTGCAGCTCGGTGTACCCAAATTGCTGGGCTCGTTGGAAGCGCTCAATCTGTATTCTCGCGGAGCCCATTACGTGAAAGACTGGACTCTTCCGCAGGCCATGTCCTCCGGGCCTGTCAAGGAGTGGACGCGATTTGTGCTGCGCAAAGCCATGCAGAAGGCCAGCGTGATCGTGGCACCTGTTCATGAACTGGACGATTTCGGATTGGAGGAGCTCGCTGGAAAGACGGTGATTTCGGCAACAGTGAATGATGAACGCATTGCGTTGATGCGCGACAAGGGGGTTGTCACCATTATTGACGGGTCACCGGTCATGCACGGGCATGTGCTGGGCGCCAATCTGCTGGATGCCATGATCATGGCCGCAACCGGCAAACACTCCAAGGATATTCTCGAGGATGATTACCTGGAGATCATCACGGGGCTGGGCTCCGAGCCCCGCATCATTCACCCCAACGGCTACCAGCGCACCAACCGTTTCGCCTTTGTGATCCATCCGCTGTCGCAGGAGTATTTCAAGAAGGTCAAGCCAATTGAGCTGTTGTCCCAGGTTTCACCACCGGTGTTGATGAATTCGCTGGAAAAAATCATGGCGTACGCCCCGCCGTTTGTTTACTCGAGGGTTACCGGTATCCAGTCGCCGACCGGCGTGCAAGCCGAAGGCTGGCTGATTTCGGTGGGTGGTACGCCCAGGGAGATCATGCGTCACAGCCCCGAGTTTACGTACCGACGCCTGCTGGATGCTGCTGCGATGGCCAAGCGCCTGGGGGCACAGATTATGGGATTGGGGGCTTTCACCAAGGTGGTGGGTGATGCCGGGTTGACAGTGGCCAAGCGGGCGCCGCTGCCCATCACGACAGGCAACAGTTATAGCGCCTCGGGTGCCTTGTGGGCTGCGCATGACGCGATGTTGCGCATGCGACTGTTACCCGTGCCCCGTGGCAAGCAGCGGGTGAAGTTCAAGGCGATGGTGGTAGGTGCCACTGGCGCCATCGGTTCCGTTTGCGCACGCTTGCTGGCGCGCGCGGCCGAAGAGGTGTACATGGTTTCGCCCGAGACGGCCAAGTTGCTGGCGCTCAAGGAATCCATCTTGCAGGAGTCCCCGGATGCCAGGATTTTCCTGTCGGCCCATGCGGATCGGGATATCGCAGAGATGGACATGGTCGTTACCGCGACATCGGGTGCCGGCAAGAAGGTGCTTGACATCATGAAAGTCAAACCCGGTTGTGTGATTACCGATGTGGCCCGCCCGCTCGACTTGCCGCCCTCTGAAGTGGCCAAGCGCCCCGATGTGCTGGTGATCGAGTCGGGTGAAATCCAGCTGCCGGGTGATGTGCAGATGAAGAATATCGGCTTGCCCAAAGGCGTGGCCTATGCCTGTCTGGCGGAGACCATCGTGCTGGCGCTGGAAGGAAGGTTTGAGAATTTCACGGTCGGGCGCGCCATCGAATGGGAGAAAGTCCGCGAGATTTACAAGTTGGGTCTGAAGCATGGCATGAAGCTGGCCGCAATTTCTGGGGTGAATGGCCCGTATACCGATGCCGATATCGATCTTGTGCGTGAGCGCGCGCTTGCAGCGCGTGCGCTGACGGTTCCTGAGAGGACGTCACGTGTGGCCGTGCGTCGGACACGGACGAAGGCAGTGCGTTCCGCGAAGTCCAGAGCGCAGCCATAGCCTGTGTGGTGGACTTTGACAGGGGTTCGGCAAACTAATGGAGACCGTGTTACATTAGGCGGTCGCTTTTGGCGACTGGTCACGTGTCCACACTCTGGATCGCGTGAATACCCCCGGCAGAGGGGTTGCCAGTCCAGCCCCTCAACTGCGTTTACACGCGTCTTCCCACGGCGTCGTGGCTTTTCCCCTCTGTTATTGCCGCCCCTGCTATGGCGCAAACCCGTTTTGGATTCCTGGTGAATCCGTAAAGCAGGTTGATGGAATGGATTCCCCGGCATGGGGCATGCCAGTGTTGATTTCGGGCCACAGGAGCCAATTGCTCTTGCCCCATTTGAATTTTTGATGATTTTTACTAAGACTATTGAACAGATGCCCATTACGATGGGCAAGTACCGCATCGCAGCCTGCCCGCGTGAATTACCATGTGGGCAATTCGCCGCCCAGGTATCCATTGCCAGCGGCCGCGGGAGCGCATCAACAGACCGTGTCATGCGGTTCCATGATGCGTTTTCCACGCATGACGCTGCCGCGCGGTACGCGATTGAACAGGGTATCGACTGGGTTCGGGCAACGGCACGCATCCATTGATCAGAATTGCAATTACAGGAGTTTCACCATGGCTAAAGAAGACTTGATCGAGATGATGGGCGTTGTCAACGAAGTGTTGCCCGACACGCGTTTTCGAGTGACGCTGGACAACGGTCACCAGCTGATTGCCTATTCTGCCGGCAAGATGCGCAAGAACCACATCCGAATTCTGGCAGGTGACAAGGTGTCGCTGGAATTGTCGCCCTACGACCTGAGCAAGGGCCGTATCAATTTCCGTCACATCGAAGGCCGCGGCCCGATGACACCGCGCCGCACCAGCTAACAGCGACTTTCCAATCGCATTTTTTCATAGCCCTGGGGCCTGCGGCATTTTTTCCGTTGGTAATTTGGGCTGTAAGGCGTACATCTCGCAGGCGGTGTCCTGCAGCAGGCGTGCGACAAGGCCTCCAAAGTCACAGGACACATCCATTTTGGATTCGGTGTGCCGCGTGGTAGCTGAGTAAGCCGAGACCAACGCCGATTCGACATTCGGCGCAACGGTGATGCCGACTTTGTGGCCATCGGCAAAGATCTCGAAAATTTTCAAACTCAGACGTCGATATTGCCGGCGCGCAAGGCGTTGGTTTCGATGAAATCCCGGCGGGGTTCCACCTCATCGCCCATCAGCATGGTGAACACGCGGTCGGCTTCGATAGCGTCGTCGATCTGGACACGCAACAGTCGGCGTACCGTGGGGTCCATGGTGGTTTCCCACAGTTGGGACGGGTTCATTTCACCCAGTCCCTTGTAGCGCTGGCGGCTGGTGGCGTGCTCGGCCTGGGCGATCAGCCAGGCCATGGCTTCGCGGAAGTCGTATACCTTTTCTTCCTTCTGTCGCTCGCCTTCGCCGCGCATGACGCGCGCGCCGTCGGACAACAAGTCCTTGAAGGTATTGGACGCTTCAGCCAGGGTGGCGTAATCGGCACCATGCACAAAGTCCTGTGTCAGCACGCTGCTCTTGACGTTTCCGTGGTGTCGGCGACTGATGCGCAGGATAGGCTTGTCGGTGCGAACATCGAATTCACCGGCCACTTCGGCATCCGGCAGACGCGCCTGCAACGCTGCGGCGCTGCTTTCAGCGTCGGCTACCGTGTCCAGGTTCAATGCCACGCCGTCTGCGACCGATCGCAGGGCTTCGGCATCCATGAAGTTTTTCAGGCGGGCGATCACACCCTGAGCCACCAGGTGCTTGCGCGCCAGTTCGGCCAGTGTGTCGCCGGAAATCGTGCTTCCGTTGGGACCGCCGGTGTAGACCGACGCATTGATCAGGGCGATGCGCAGCAGGAAATTGTCGAGCTCCGATGGCCCCTGCAGATAAAGCTCTTCCTTGCCGGCCTTGACCTTGTACAGGGGGGGTTGTGCAATATAGATGTGGCCGCGTTCGACCAGTTCGGGCATCTGGCGGTAAAAGAAGGTCAGCAGCAGGGTGCGGATGTGGGCACCGTCCACATCCGCATCGGTCATGATGATGATGCGGTGGTAGCGCAGCTTGGCCACGTTGAAGTCGTCATTGCCTGTTGAACCACCGGCTTTGCCGATACCAGTTCCCAAAGCGGTAATCAGTGTCAGGATTTCGTTGCTGGTCAGCAGCTTTTCGTAGCGGGCTTTTTCCACGTTCAAAATCTTGCCGCGCAGGGGCAGGATGGCCTGGAACTTTCGGTCGCGACCCTGTTTGGCGGAGCCACCGGCGGAGTCACCCTCGACGATGTAGATTTCGCACATGGCCGGGTCTTTTTCCTGGCAGTCCGCAAGCTTGCCTGGCAAGCCCATTCCATCGAGCACCCCTTTGCGGCGCGTCATGTCCCGGGCTTTGCGTGCGGCCTCGCGGGCACGGGCAGCTTCGATAATTTTGCCAACGATGATCTTGGCATCGTTGGGTCGCTCCTGCAGGTAGTCAGCGAGCAGTTTGCTGACGATGTCTTCTACCGGTCCGCGCACTTCGCTGGAGACCAGTTTGTCCTTGGTCTGGCTGCTGAACTTGGGTTCGGGAACCTTGACGCTCAGCACGCATGTCAAGCCTTCGCGCATGTCATCACCACTTACCTCGACCTTGGCTTTCTTCGCCAGTTCGGATTCGTCGATGTACTTGTTGATGACGCGGGTCATCGCGGCGCGCAGTCCGGTCAGGTGGGTGCCTCCGTCACGCTGGGGAATGTTGTTGGTGAAACACAGGACTTGCTCGTTGTAGCCGCTGTTCCATTGCATGGCGACTTCCACGCCGATGTTGGTTCCCTGATCGCTCTGGCGGTCGCCCATGGCGTGAAAGATGTTGGGGTGCAACACCGTTTTGCCCTTGTTGATGAACTGCACAAAGCCCTGAACGCCGCCGGCACCTGCAAAGTCGTCTTCCTTGCCGGTGCGCTCGTCTTTCAGCCGGATGCGAACACCGTTGTTCAGGAAGCTGAGTTCGCGCAGGCGCTTGGACAGGATTTCGTAATGAAAATCGTTGTTTTCCTTGAAGATTTCGGTGTCCGGCAGAAAGTGGACTTCGGTGCCGCGTTTCTCCGTTTCACCGATGATTTTCATCGGAGACACTTCAACGCCGTTGACTGTCTCCAGCAGGCGGTTTTGCACAAAGCCCTTGCTGAACTCCATGGCGTGCACTTTGCCGTCGCGGCGGATCGTCAGGCGCAGCATTTTGGACAGCGCGTTGACGCAGGAAACGCCCACGCCGTGCAGACCGCCGGACACCTTGTAACTGTTCTGGTTGAATTTGCCGCCGGCGTGCAGTTCGGTGAGCGCGATTTCGGCGGCAGAGCGCTTGGGCTCATGCTTGTCGTCCATCTTGACGCCGGTTGGGATGCCGCGGCCATTGTCTACCACGCTAATGGAGTTGTCCGAGTGGATGGTGACCAGAATGTCATCGCAATGGCCGGCAAGGGATTCGTCAATCGAGTTGTCTACGACCTCAAAAACCAGGTGATGCAAACCGGTTCCGTCGGATGTGTCACCGATATACATGCCAGGACGCTTGCGCACGGCTTCCAGTCCCTCCAGTATCTGGATGGAGCCTTCACCGTACGCTTCGGAAGCCCCTATCTGGTGTGCGTCAATAGTCGGCTGAAAGTTGGAGCTGTCCGCGCCACCCTCACCCGTATGCACGGTGGCATCCACATTCTTTGCGGTGTCTTCGGGCTTGTTTTCTTCGGTCATGACTCACTTCTCTTTGTCAGCGGAGACTGCGATTCAATGCAAGTCTCACGAAATTTCAATCTTCTTCAATGACCAAACCCCCGTAGATCGGGGGTTTGGTGCGCGGTCAGCTATACGTTTTACGGCATCAAATCCTCATTGGCATGACTACGTACTTGAAGGTTGCGTTGTCGGGAATGGTGAATAGTGCAGAGCTGTTGCCGTCGGATAGTTCGAGCTTGACCATGTCCTGGCTCATATTGGCCAGCGCGTCGATCAGATACGTCACATTGAACCCTATCTCAATGCTGTCACCAGCGTAGTCAATGTCAAGTTCATCAACTGCCTCTTCCTGCTCGGCGTTGTTGGATGCCACCCGCAGGCTGCCTGGATCGATATTCAGTCGCACGCCCTTGAACTTGTCGCTGGTCAGGATGGCGGTGCGCTGCAAGGTTGCCAGGAGTGCAGTACGACCCAGGGTGATGCTGTTCTTGTGATTCTTGGGTATGACGCGGTTGTAGTCGGGAAACTTCCCTTCCACGAGTTTGGTCACGAATTCCATTCCATCAAATACGAACTTGGCCTGGTTATTGGCAAACTGCATCTCGATGGCCCCCTCGTTGTCAGACAGCAGCCGCTGCAGTTCAACAACGGTCTTGCGCGGGAGTATGACTTCCTGCTTGGGAACCTCGACGTCCAGCGTGGCGGAGGCAAATGCCAGGCGGTGGCCATCAGTTGCGACCAGGCTGAGCTGTTTGCCTTCGGCGACAAAAAGGATGCCGTTCAGGTAGTACCGGATATCGTGAACAGCCATGGCGAAGGACACCTGGCCCAGCAGATCTTTCAGGGTCTTTTGCGGCACGCTGAAAACCGGGCCAAAGTTGGCCGACTCCTGTACCAGAGGGAAGTCCTCGGCGGCCATGGTCTGCAGCGTGAACTTGCTTTTGCCACCTTTGAGCACGATTTTGCTCTGGCTGGATTCCAGTGTGACCGTCTGGTCACTGGGCATGGTGCGCAGGATATCGATGAGCTTGCGAGCGCCGATGGTGGTGGTGAAGTCACCAGTGTCTCCACCGAGTTCGGCGGTTGTGCGGATCTGGATCTCAAGATCGCTGGTGGTGACTTGCAACGAGGTTCCGGTCTTTCGAATCAGTACATTCGCAAGAATAGGCAAGGTGTGACGACGCTCCACAATGCCGGCGACCGACTGCAGTACCGATAGGACTTTGTCCTGCGTTGCCTTCAAAACGATCATGTCAACCTCTTCTTTAATGTCTGCTCCGGCACGCGTCTATCAGCGCGCCCAAATTTTTGAAAATCCTGCCATTTTCCCAGTTTTAGACCCCAAATTCCACGAATTGCCGTTTTATTCCTGTTCAGCCTTTGAGGGTTTGTTCCAGAACGTGCAATTGCTGGTTCAGCTCGGTCATTTGCTGGCGTTCTCCACCAATCTTGCGCACCGCGTGCAACACGGTTGTATGGTCGCGGCCTCCAAACAGCTCGCCAATTTCGGGGAGACTCTTTTGTGTCAACTCCTTGGCCAGGTACATGGCGATCTGGCGCGGCCGGGCAATACTGGCAGGCCTCTTCTTCGAATACATGTCGGCAACTTTGATCTTGTAATAGTCCGCCACCGTTTTCTGGATGTTCTCCACAGAAATTTGTCGGTTCTGAATGGATAGCAGGTCCCGCAGGGCTTCGCGGGCTAACTGGATAGAAATCTCTTTCTGGTTGAAGCGCGAGTACGCAAGTATCTTTCGCAGTGCCCCCTCAAGTTCGCGAACATTGGAGCGCACGTTCTTTGCCACAAAAAACGCGACTTCTTCCGGCATTTCTGAACCTTCGGCGCGGGCTTTGTTGATCAGAATGGCCACCCGCATTTCCAGCTCAGGCGGTTCGATGGCGACTGTCAGGCCGGAGTCAAAACGGGAAACGAGCCGTTCGTGAATGTCGGTGAGACCCTTTGGGTAGGTATCACTGGTCATCACGATGTGCGATTTTTTCGCGAGTAGAGCTTCGAACGCATTGAAGAACTCTTCCTGCGTGCGGTCTTTATTGGCAAAAAACTGGACATCGTCAATCAACAGCAAGTCCAAGGAGTGGTAGCGTTCCTTGAAGTCATCAAAAGTCTTGCGCTGGTAGGCTTTGACGACATCCGAGACAAATTGTTCCGCATGAATGTAGAGCACTTTGGATCCTGGTTTGTCAGCCAGCAACCGATTTCCTACCGCGTGCATCAGGTGCGTTTTGCCCAGGCCAACCCCGCCATAGATGAACAATGGGTTGTAGAGATGCCCCGGGATGGTGGCTACATGCATGGCCGCAGCGCGCGCCATTCGGTTCGCCGTACCTTCAACCAGGTTTTCAAATGTCAGAGTTGAATTGAGACGGTTTTTTGGTAACCCGGAAGAGATGGTTTCGCTGGCCATTGCACCGTCATCCACCGAGGGAGTTTCCACAGCTCGGGAAGCAGTTTGATTTCTGCCTGCGATTTCTCTCGGAGTGATTGCGAGTTCCACCATGACGGGTTGCCCATACATCTTCTCCAGCATGGCCGAAATGCGTCCGCAGTACTGGGCACGAATCCAGTCCAGCTTGAACCGGTTGGCAACAAATATGGTGATCTTTGAAAAGTCATCCAGTACCTGTGCGGACAGGGGTTTTATCCACGTGTTGAATTGCTGCTCGGGCAGTTCCTGGGCTAGTTGGTCAACGCAACTTTGCCACAGGCTTTGGCCGATGTCCCGCGCAGGAGTAGGCGGGTGACTGGATATGAGTTCCTCTGGCATTATTCTTCTTGGTTTCTGTGGATAGTTATTCTTAGCAGTGATTCTGATTGTAAATTATCAATACCTTATCCACAGTTTTCACAAGAACCGGCAAGTTACAGCGTTACAGGGTGTTTGCGCGGTAAGGTGTTGCCCCTGTTAAGAAAATTTGCGATAATCATGGGCTCCCCTGATTGTGTTCGGGGCGATTAGACCAAGATCTGTCTTTGTTGACACCTGTTTTGACGGGATAGATCAGAACTGAGCCATTTAGGAATTCCAGATGAAACGCACTTACCAACCTTCCAAAATCCGCCGCGCCCGTACGCATGGTTTTCTGGTTCGCATGAAGACACGTGGCGGCCGGGCTGTGATCAACGCCCGACGCGCCAAAGGCCGCAAGCGCTTGGCAGTCTAAGCTCGGGCCGCGGGCATACTTCGGCACATGCACATTTTGGCACTGATAGTGTGCCGGCCGGTTGTGGAATTGCCGTGCAGCGACTGAAGACCCGGCCCCAGTTTCAGGCAGTTTTAGCAGGTTCTACGCTTGCCCGGACGGCGCACTTTTCGCTGCATTGCTGTGCCTTGGGAGTGCCTGTATCCGAGATGGAAAACCCTATGATGCCTGCCCTTTTCCCCGTTCAGGCGGTGTGGCTAGGCGCCATGGTGCCCAAGCGGTGGGCCAAGCGCGCTGTGACACGCAACGCTATCAAGCGTCAGATTTACAGTGTGAGTGCCGATTTCGAGCGGAAGCTCACTGTGCGTGCGCATGTCGTACGGTTGCGTACATCGTTTGATCGTTCTCAGTTTGTCAGCGCGACGTCCGATGTGCTCAAAGCTGCGGTCCGGGCTGAACTCCAGCAGTTGTTTTTGCGGGTTGTTCCGCACTCTGGCGCATGATGCAATCGTTCCTTTTGGGCGTGGTCAAAGCGTACCGCCTGTTTTTGAGTCCATGGCTAGGCTCGGCTTGTCGGTTTGAGCCGACGTGCTCTGTATATGCTTTGCAGGCGTTGCAGACCCACGGTGCAGCCGCTGGGGCTTACCTGGCCGCATCGCGCGTCGGACGTTGTCACCCTTGGTGTGCGGGCGGCTCTGACCCGATTCCTGCAGACCCCCCCCGGCTGTTTACCCGGCTGATCTCTTCTTCTTCTGAAAAGAAACCTTCATGAACGATATTCGCCGCACCATTTTGTGGGTGATTTTTGGCTTCTCCATGGTGATGTTATGGGACCAATGGCAGGTGCACAACGGGAATAAGGCGACATTCTTCCCAAGTCCTGCCCAACAATCGGGCTCTGCGACAAAGGGTGCCATTCCAAGTGCGACGCAGGCTCCCAATACGGCGGGCGTTCCCGTCGCGGCCGGTTCTTCGCCCGCCGCATTGAATGTACCTGCCGGAACAGCGTCAGCAAGCGGTCCCGCATCGGTAGCCAAAGAGCGTGTGGAGGTCACGACTGATGTATTGAAGCTGACGTTTGAGACCGAAGGGGGTTCACTGGTGAGGACTGAATTCCTCAAGCATCGGGATATGGCAGACAAGAACAGGAATTTTGTGCTGCTGGATGAGAGCAAGGATCGCGTGTACACCGCGCAGACGGGTGTCATCGGGGGCGGAACTGCAGGTTCCTTTCCCACGCACAAGACGCCTATGACGTTCAGTGGCGCGCGCACGCTTAACGATGGTGAAAATGAGCTGTCCATCCAGTTCACATCGGGTGATGTGGGCGGGATCAAGCTGGTGAAAACGTACACCCTGCGTCGTGGGGCATACGATATGTCGGTCAAGCATGAACTGACCAATGTGTCGTCCGCGGCTCTTTCTCCGCAGGTGTATTTTCAGCTGGTCCGCGATGGCAACAAGCCTTCGGGTGAGTCTTCGTTTTACTCCACATTCACCGGTCCTGCGGTCTATACCGATGCAAAAAAGTACCAGAAGGTGGAGTTTTCCGACGTCAAGAAGAAAAATGCTGACTACGAGAAGCAGTCATCGGACGGATATGTGTCCATGGTTCAACACTACTTTGCCAGTGCATGGATGCTCCCTGCAGGACAGCCGCGCAGTATTTCCATTGACGGTGTGGACATTGGGTCCCCCGTGGCGGATTGCTGCTACCGGGCAACCATGATCGCGCCCCTTGAGCCGATTGCGCCAGGCGCGAGCAAAGTTGTCGATGCCAAATTTTTCGCCGGTCCCCAAGTGGAGACCGAACTGGAAAAGCTGGCGCCCGGGTTGGAGCTCGTGAAGGACTACGGCTGGCTGACTATTCTGGCCAAACCGCTGTACTGGCTGCTGGACAAGCTGCATGGTTATATTCAGAACTGGGGTTGGGCCATTGTTGCGCTAGTGGTTCTGCTCAAAGCCGCGTTCTATTGGCTGAATGCCAAAGCCTATGCCAGCATGGCGAAGATGAAGGCGGTCAACCCCAAGATAACCGAAATGCGGGAGCGACTGAAGGACAATCCGCAGCAGATGCAGCAGGAAATGATGCGCATCTACCGTGAGGAGAAAGTCAACCCGATGGGTGGCTGCTTCCCCATTATGGTCCAGATCCCCGTGTTTATCGCCTTGTATTGGGTACTGCTCTCCAGCGTGGAAATGCGCAATGTTCCGTGGATACTGTGGATCAAAGATTTGTCGTCACCCGACCCTTACTACATTCTTCCTTTGGTCATGACCGCTACGACACTGCTGCAAACTGCGCTCAATCCCACACCGCCAGACCCCATGCAAGCCAAGATGATGTGGTTTATGCCTCTGATTTTCAGTGTCATGTTCTTCTTCTTTCCGGCCGGACTGGTGCTTTACTGGATCACGAACAACATTCTGTCCATCCTTCAGCAGTGGATCATCAACACGCGTATGGGTGTTCCGCCTCAATTCAATTTGCCAAAGTTCAAATGACCCCCTCGAGGTGCTACAAGCACCTCCCTGTTGCGAGCTGGGTGACATTGATGGCGCTTGCAGGCAGTCTGCCGGCCTCTGACCATTGACCGATGCTCGCACGCCATCTTGATCCCATCATAGCCATTGCGACCGCGCCGGGGCGTGGAGCGGTTGGTATCGTTCGTGTCAGCGGCAAGGCGATGGGTCGATGGGTCGCACATTTGCTGGGGCGTGCCTTGCGTCCCCGTGAGGCGACCTACCTTCCGTTCAATGACGCACAAGGTGTACCGATCGATCAGGGGCTAGCGCTCTTTTTTCCGGCACCGAACTCCTTCACTGGGGAGGATGTATTGGAGTTGCAGGCGCATGGCGGACCGGTGGTTCTGCAACTGCTGCTCGCCCGGTGCCTCGAAGCTGCAAATGAAATTGATCCATTGACTGCAAAGGCATACCTTTCGAGCATGCGGATGGCGCAAGCGGGAGAGTTTTCCGAGCGAGGCTTTCTGAATGGCAAGATTGATTTGGCACAGGCAGAAGCAATCGCCGACCTCATCGATGCAAGCACTGAAGCGGCTGCGCGAAGCGCTACCCAGTCGCTGTCCGGCGCATTTTCCCGGGAGATTCATGGGTTACGTGATGCGCTGATTCATCTGCGCATGTTGGTGGAAGCCACACTGGATTTCCCGGAAGAGGAAATTGATTTTCTGGAAAAATCTGATGCGAGCGGGCAATTGACGCGATTGCAGCAAGCCGTGAACGTTGTTTTGCAGCGTGCCGCGCAAGGGGCTTTATTGCGTGAAGGCATCACAGTGGTGATTGCCGGCCAACCCAATGCGGGAAAGTCGTCCCTGCTCAATGCACTGGCGGGCGCCGAACTGGCAATCGTGACCCCGGTGGCCGGCACCACACGTGACAAGGTTCAGCAAACGATACAGATCGAAGGTGTTCCCATTCATATGGTGGATACGGCGGGCCTTCGCCACAGCGATGACGATGTGGAAAAAATTGGTATTGCGCGGGCGTGGGATGCGATCGAGGGTGCCGATGCTGTGCTCTTTTTGCACGACATGACGAGGGCAAATGCTGTTGAATACATAGCAGAAGATGACGCAATTGCGCGGGCTATAGCGCAAAAGATTGCAAGTGAAGTGGACGTGATCCATGTCTGGAATAAAGCGGATGTTGCATCCTCTGCTTTAGTGGAATCCGGGATTCCAATTTCTGCGAAGACAGGTTCTGGGCTGGATGGATTGCGTCGTGTACTGTTGGCAGCAGCTGGATGGCAGGCCCCCGCCGGCAGCGTTTTCATTGCCCGCGAGCGTCACTTGCAGGCACTGCGCAGGGTCGAACTTCATCTGGATGGTGCTTTCAGACATCTGATGGATGCGGGCCTATCGCTGGAACTGGTGGCAGAAGAATTGCGGCTAAGCCAGAGCGCGTTGAGCGAAATCACGGGTGAGTTCACGCCGGATGACCTGTTGGGTGTCATATTCACGAAATTTTGTATAGGAAAATAGACCGCATGCAATTTCTTGCAAATTGAACGAAAGAATCAAAATGTCTTTCCTGAACTGGTTTTCCAAGAAGCCGCCTGCCAGGCGGCACGTGTCTGTTGAGAGTTCTGGTCTGGGGCATGTCGATGCGACAATTCCCCTGCATCCGTCAGGCAAGTCGCGCGTGCGGCCGTTGACGTCTTCTTCTGGCAATGCTGCCAATCGAAAAAGTGAACGCCTCGAACGACGTGAACTGCTGTATTCCGTGGTTCGCGAAGCGATGATTACGGCCGGTGTCCTGTCTTCTAGCTACAAGTTCAAGGTCCTCTCACTGGACTCACACGGTCGCCAGTACCTGATCATGATGGACCTGGCCCGGCAGTATGCGGGTGAGACGGACCGGCTGGCTGAAATTGAGGGGCTGATTGCCCAGCACGCAAAAAATCAATACGATATTCTGGTGACTGCCGTTTACTGGCGTGTCAGCGAGCATGTCACGGCGGGCTTGACCCGACCAGTCACTGCCGCGCCCATGGCAACGTCCAAGGCTGATGGATCCAGAGCACACGGCGGACCGGATGCGACGCCAAAACCCGGTTATGAACCGTTACGTCCTGAAGAGGTTGCAGCTTTCAAGCAGGCACTGGCGTCGGTGCCGACAAACCCGACTCTGTCCGAGCCCGGCGAAATTGTTCGCTCGGGTCGCCGAAATCCGGCACCTATGCCCGCCTTCGAGGATACCGAGTTGGAAGACCGTCCGTCGCCGTTGAGTGGCACCCAATATGGTGATTTGAACTGACGAACAAAAGCCCTGGGGACGTGCCATTGTTTCTGTTCAGTGGCCGTCGAAGTCAACGAGTGTGAAAAGCGGCAAGCCCGATGCCCGCAATTTGTGTGATCCACCCAACTCCGGTAAATCCACGATGGCTGCTCCTTCCATGACGGTGGCTCCCAGGCGTTCCAGGAGTTTGCAACCGGCCATCATGGTCCCGCCGGTCGCTATGAGGTCGTCAATCAACAGTACCCTGTCACCTGCTTTGACTGCATCGGTATGCAGTTCCACGGTGGCGCTTCCATATTCCAGTTCGTAGGTTTCTTCGACCGTGGTAAACGGCAGTTTGCCTTTCTTGCGAATGGGCACAAAGCCAACATTGAGCTCGTATGCAACGACCGCACCCAGAATAAACCCGCGCGCATCAAGGCCCGCAACAATATCAGGGCGCATCCCAGGATCCATGTAGCGGTGGACAAAGGCGTCAATCAGTACACGGAACACTTTTGCGTTTTGCAGCAGGGGTGTGATGTCGCGAAACTGCACCCCGGGCGTCGGCCAGTCTGCGACGGTGCGGATATTGTCACGAAGGTACTGGTTAATACTGGTGTATTGCATGGTGATTCGGCATTTCTGGACGTCGGCTACCATTGTGCTCCCTTGTCGCCTTCCGACAGTCGTCAACCTTTCAGTAGTCTATGTTCAGCCATTGCCAGTGATTCGGCTTTACCCGAAAGCACCAATGTGTCACCCGCCTGGAGCAGGGTGTCATCGGTTGAGGGGCCTGCTGCCCCGTCGCTCTTGCGCAGGCTGACAACGCGAACGCCTAGTTCTGCAAATGCATATGCCCCCACGCTGCGTCCACCGGCTTTTGCGCCTGTTGGCAGTGTGATTGTGGTCAGCCTTTCGTACTGAAGTTCATCCACGGAATCATCGTCGGCACCGCGAAAATACCCACGCAAAAGGTTGTATCTGGCATCACGTTGGTCCTGCACGATGCGGATCACCCGTCGCATTGGTACACCGACCAATGCCAGTGCATGGCTCGCAAGCATGAGCGAGCCTTCAATCGTTTCCGGAACCACCTCGGTTGCACCGGCGGCTTGCAGAATTTCCAGGCTCAGGTCGTCCTGAGTGCGCACAATCACAGGTACTTGTGGTGCATGAACCTTGGTGTGGCTCAGAACCTTGAGGGCGCCGGCATCATCCAGGTAAGTGATGACCACTGCGCTGGCGCGGGCCAGCCCGGAGGCAATCAGCGCCTGCAAGCGTGCGGCGTCACCGAAGACCACGGAGTCACCTGCGGCGGCAGCCTGCCGCACCCGGTCGGGGTCCAGATCCAGTGCCATATAGGGTATGCCCTGGCTTTCCAGTATTTTGGCCAGATTCTGGCCGCAGCGACCATAGCCGCAGATGATCACATGGCGGTTTGCATTGATTGCTTTGCGGGCGATGGTGGTCATCTGCAGGGATTGTTGTAGCCACTCGCTGGCCACCAGTTTCATCACGATTCGGTTGCTGTACAGCACGATGAATGGGGTTATCAACATCGAAAGCACCATGCTGGCCAGAATCGGATTTAGCAATGGCGGAGGTACCAGAGAATTCGCCTGTGCAAGTGTCAGGAGCACAAAACCGAACTCACCAGCTTGCGCGAGGTACAGACCCGTGCGCAGTGAGACGCCGGAACTGGCCCCAAGCATTTTCGAAAGTGCGGTGACAAGTGCGGCCTTGAAGAGTGTGGGAACGATCAGAAGCAGCAGTACCAGAGGCCAACGTTGCAGAACCAGTCTCCAGTCAAGCAGCATGCCGATGCTGATGAAGAACAGTCCCAGCAACACATCGTGAAAGGGCCTGATATCGGTTTCGACCTGATGCTTGAATTCGGTTTCCGAGATCAGCATGCCCGCAATGAATGCCCCCAGGGCCAAGCTAAGCCCCGCCATTTCGGTTAACCAGGCTAGGCCCAGTGTGATGAGCAAAAGATTGAGAACAAACAGCTCTTCACTTTTTCGCTTGGCAACCAATGTCAGCCAGCGACGCATGACGTGCTGACCACCCACCAGTAACAGTGTGATGAGGGCCGTTGCCTTGACCGCGGCTACCAGCAATTCCTCCGCCATTTGTTCGGCGGATGCTCCTAACGCCGGGATGAGTACCAGGAGAGGCACAACAGCCAAATCCTGAAAGAGCAGCACGCCCATGACACGCTTGCCGTGTTCGGATTCGCGCTCCAGCCGCTCCACCATCAGCTTGACCACAATCGCGGTGCTGCTCATGGCCAGTGCACACGAGAGCGCGAGCGCTGCCTGCCAGGGCATTCCCCACATGTTCGGTGCGAGTTGCGATATCACCATGGTCGCCAGGGTTGCCACGGTGATGGTGACCGCTACCTGCAAAAACCCCAATCCAAATACGTGCTGGCGCATGGCGCGCAGCTTGGGCAGGTTGAACTCCAGACCGATGACAAACATCAGAAAGACGACGCCAAACTCGCCCAGGTGGCGCACACCGTCTGCATTCTGTGACAACGCCAGTGCGTTTGGCCCGATGGCCACTCCGACCGCCAGATAGCCAAGCATCGGTGGCAAGTTGAAATACCGACAAGCGACTACGCCCAGCACGGCGGCCAGGAGGTAGAGCAGGGTTATTTCGAGTCCGGTCATGGTTCAATACTATCAAGAGTGCGCATGCTCTATAAAATGCTTGCATGATCGCCAATGCTTCGCGCTATCCGGAACCTATGGCCCAGCGTGCAATTGCGCTGGCGCATGAGACCTTCGACATTGAAGCGGCTGCAGTGCTCGGCTTGAAGGGGCGCGTGGGCGATTCTTTTGCGCAGGTAGTCGGGATGGTTCTGGCGACTCGAGGGCGGGTTGTGGTGATGGGTATGGGAAAAAGCGGGCATATTGGTCGAAAGATCGCGGCCACCCTTGCGTCGACCGGCACGCCGGCGATGTTTGTTCACCCTGCTGAGGCGAGCCATGGCGATTTGGGCATGATTACGCCGGTCGATTTGGTGCTGGCTATTTCCAACAGCGGTGAATCGACGGAGATGGCCGCGATTTTGCCGGTGCTTAAACGGCTGGGTGCTCCCTTGGTGGCAATGACAGGTAACCCCCAGTCCACCATGGCTGTGCATGCGGATGTTTGGCTGGACACCGCTGTTGACAGGGAAGCCTGTCCGCTAAACCTCGCTCCTACAGCGAGTACAACGGCGCAACTGGCTCTTGGGGATGCACTTGCTGTTGCCCTTCTGGATGCCAGGGGGTTTAAGGCAGAGGATTTCGCTCGCTCTCATCCCGGAGGCGTGTTGGGGCGCAAGTTGCTAACGCACGTCAGCGATGTGATGCGTGTCGGTTCGGCAGTTCCATCCGTTTCGCCGGGGGCGACGTTTATGGAATTGATGCGCGAGATGAGTGCCAAGGGTCTTGGTGCAACTGCGGTAGTGGATGGTACCGGCCAAGTGATGGGTATATTTACCGATGGTGACCTACGCCGTCTTGTCGAGTTGGGGATCGACCTGCGCGGCAAGTCCGCGCAGGAGGTCATGCGCCGTGCCCCCTTTACTGTTGATGAGAATGCGCTGGCGGTCGATGCCGCTGATTTGATGGAGAGCAATCGCATCACCAGTGTTTTGGTGGTGAATGCCGATGGTCGCCTGATCGGTGCCTTGAATAGCAACGACTTGATGCGCGCCAAGGTGATTTGATGACACCAGCACTCCGTTTTGACCCCGCCCTCTTACTAAAGGCCCAGGGGATTCGTGTCGCTTTTTTTGACGTGGATGGTGTGTTGACAGATGGCGGATTACTCTTTTCCGAGACCGGAGAGACGCTGAAGCGCTTCAACACGCTGGACGGGCATGGTTTGAAGCTTTTGCAGCATGCAGGGATTACTCCCGTTGTGATTACCGGGCGGGACTCCGGTCCTCTAAGGGCACGTTTGACGGCGCTTGGCATTGTGCATGCACACTTTGGAACAGAAGAGAAGCGACCCTGTGCGGAGCAAACCCTGGAGACTCTTGGTCTGGATTGGAGTCAGGCTGCTGCCATGGGCGATGACTGGCCTGATTTGCCGGTGATGCGTCGTTGTGCGATTGCTTGCGCACCTGCAAATGCCCACGCGGAAGTACGGTCGGCTGCGCATCACGTAACCGTTCTGCGTGGTGGTGAGGGTGCTGCGCGCGAGTTTTGTGACATTCTGATCATGGCCAGTGGCCGGTATGTTGATTTGTTTGAAAAGTACACGCAATGACTGGACTGCTAAGGGACGTCTGGGAGAGGTTCTTGCTGTATTTTCCGCTCGTTACCATGGGTTTGCTTGCGCTTGGCACTTACTGGTTGGTACGAAGCACGCCGCCCGCCAGTGGCCCTGTAGCGCCGCGTGTTGTCCGTCATGAACCCGATTACTTCATGACAGACTTTTCAGCAAAGACTTTCGACTCTGCAGGGCGTTTGAGAACGGAAGTTTTTGGTGCTCAAGCGCGACATTACCCCGATACGTTGTGGCTCGAGATTGACCAGATCCGCGTACGATCGTTTGATGAGCAAGGTAGAGTGACTACCGCTACCGCACAGCGTGGATTGACCAACGAGGATTCCTCCGAGGTGCAATTGATGGGGAACGCGATTGTCGTGCGTGAACACGACGCAAGTGCAGTAGGCGGACGATCTCGAAGAATGGAATACCGAAGTGAGTTCTTGCATGCTTTCATGAACACTGAACGGGTGCAGTCACACAAGCCCGTGGAACTGTTGCGAGGCAACGACCGGTTCACGGCGGAGCGCATGGAGTTTGACAATGTGGAGCAGGTCTTGCAGTTGAGCGGGCGTGTTCGGGGTAAGTTGGTGCCAGTTGAGAATTGAATATAGGGGTGAGTAGTCCTTGACCAGACTGGTTTTTATTACGGGTGCCTCCAGTGGGATTGGGCAGGCAATGGCATGGCGCTATTACCAGGCAGGCTATAGCCTTGCTTTGGTGGCCCGTCGCACCGAAGAGATTGAGGCCTGGGCGTCATCACGCATCCTCGATTCAGCACGTTTCCGGATTTACAGAGCTGATGTGGCTGTGATCGGCAGCATCGTGGCTGCGGCACAGCAGTGCCTGCAAGATCAGGGTGTCCCGGATGTTGTGATTGCCAACGCCGGAATCAGTGTGGGCATCGACTCCGCAGTTCGTGCAGATATTGATGTTTTGGAACGTACATTTGCGATCAATAACGTGGGTTTGGCTGCCACTTTCCATGCTTTCATTGAACCGATGTCACGCCGGGGCCATGGGTCTCTGGTTGGCATTGCCAGTGTCGCAGCCATACGTGGACTTCCCGGTCACGGCGCATACTGCGCCAGCAAGGCCGCTGTGGTCAATTATTGTGAGAGCTTGCGCGGTGAATTGCGTCACGCGGGTGTCAAGGTCGTCACGATTTGCCCGGGTTATATTGATACGCCGCTGACTCAGAAAAACCGCTATTCCATGCCGTTTTTGATGCAGCCCGATGCCTTTGCGAACAAGGCTTATGGTGTGATCGATGCGGGTGTGAGCTATCGAGTCATTCCCTGGCAAATGGGTTGGGTTGCGAAGGCACTAAGGTTGTTGCCGAATGTACTGTTCGACAAACTTCTGGCCGGACGTCCACGCAAGCGACGCCTCTCGGAACACTGACGAAAAGTTGTTTTTTTCTTGGTGAGCTTGTTGGACGGACAACAAAAAAGGGCTCCCTAGAGCCCTTTTTCCGGAGATTTGACTCCAATCGCAACTTAGTAGCTGCTGCGGCCACCACCGTAGCCACCGCCGCCGCCGCCGCTGCGGCCACCACCAGCACCACCACCGTAGCCGCCACCGCCGCCACCGCCGCCGTAGCCACCACCACCACTACGGCCACCACCGGCGCCACCTCCAAAGCCGCCGCCGCTACGCGGAGGACGTGCTTCCATGGGGCGGGCTTCATTGACCACGAGACCGCGTCCGCCAAATTGTTGCCCATTCATGCCGCCGATAGCTGCCTGTGCTTCAGCATCACTTCCCATCTCCACAAAGCCGAAGCCTTTGGAGCGGCCAGTGTCACGTTCCATCATGACCTTGGCACTGGAAACAGAACCGTAGGCCGAAAACGCTTGCTGCAGGTCTTCATCACGGAAAGAATAGGGCAGGTTGCCCACGTAAAGTTTGTTGCCCATGTAAGGACTCCTCAAAATAACTCAAAACGCGATGGTGTCCAAACCCGCAATCAACAAACCAATGAAGACTTAAAGCAGACGCGAAACTG
>JBPOIP010000157.1:0-31557 GCA_052034395.1 Pseudomonadota bacterium | reverse complement strand
GCCGACTATGGCACCCGCAGGCGATTCTCACGCGCGTGGCACGACGAAGTGCTGCGTGTGCTCCTGGCGCGGCTCGGGACGGTACACAGCCCAGGCAAGAATGCCGGCGCGCCGGGTCAGCTCGCCGGCACCAGCAACACGCTGGCCGCCATGCGCCTGGGGCTCACGCCGTTGGGCACCATGGCGCATGAATACCTGCAGGCCACACAGGCACTGGGGCCGCGCCTGCGTGACAGTCAGATCTTTGCGTTTGAGTCCTGGGCGCGTGAATACCGTGGCGACCTGGGCATTGCCTTGTCCGATGTGTATGGCATGAGCGCCTTCCTGCGTGACTTTGACCTCTTTTTCTGCAAACTGTTTGATGGTGCACGCCACGACAGCGGCGATCCGTTTGAATGGGGTGAGCGCATGCTGACGCACTACACCCGTAACCGGGTGGACCCCCGCACCAAGACCCTGATCTTCAGCGATGGTTTGACTGTGCCACGCACCATTGAGCTGTACCAGCAGTTCAGGGGCCGCTGCCAGCTCGCTTTTGGCATTGGCACCAACCTCACCAATGATCTGGGCTATGAGCCGCTGCAAATCGTGATCAAGATGGTGCAATGCAACGGCCAGCCGGTCGCCAAACTGTCGGACACGCCCTCCAAGAGCATGTGTGAAGACGAAAAGTATCTTGCCTATTTGCGTCAGGTTTTCGATATCACGGCGGGTTCTTGACGTAGGTCATGTAAATGCCGTCGCACCTCGAAATATGGCTGCGACAAATTTAACGAAATACGTAAGAATTCTGTTGTTACATTTGTGACAATTTGTTTACCTGAACTTTGGAGTTGCTATGCGTACCGATATGTTGCAGCAGTCGCTGGAAGACCTTAGCGGCTCGACTGCCGATATCGAGGCTTGCGCCTTGATTTCCGTTGACGGCCTGATGATCGCATCGTCCTTGCCTCAGGGCATGGATGAGGATCGCATCGGAGCCATGTCCGCAGCGCTTTTGTCGCTGGGTGAGCACACGGCACGCGAACTATCCCGTGGCACGCTGGAGCGGGTTCTGATCCAGGGTGAGCGGGGCTATGTCATCATGAGTTCGGCCGGTGCCGAGGCGGTTTTGACGGTGCTGGCCAAGTCCAACGCCAAACTGGGTCTTATATTTCTGGATATCAAGCGGGCCGCAGAAACGCTGTCCAAACTGATCTGAGGAGGCGCATGTGGGACTACCCGATATGAGTGTTCCTGGAGTGGCCTCCAGCGAAGCAAAACTGACCTACACCGATGGGACATCCCGCACGGTCTACGCCACCGATGTGGAGGTTGCTTTCCCCGCCGGTCGTCTCATTGTTTCGCGTACCGACCTGCAAGGCATCATCACCCATGCCAATGACGCGTTCGTGGAAATGAGTGGCTACCAGCGGGAAGACCTGATTGGCGCGCCGCACCACATCCTGCGACATCCCGATATGCCAAAAGTGGCATTCAAGGGTTTGTGGGACACCCTGACCGAGGGCAAGAAGTGGCACGGCTACGTCAAAAACCTCCGCAAGGACGGTGCTTTTTATTGGGTTTACGCGACGGCAGTCCCCAATATCCGCAATGGCGTGGTGGTGGGTTACACGTCGGTGCGCCGCAAGCCTTCGCGCACCCGCATCAACGAGTTGCTGCCGGTTTACCGGCAGTGGTTGCTGGAAGAGAAGGCCGCATCATGACCATCAATTTTTTGATTGCGCCCGATTTTGCGCCCGAATGTTTCGGGGGCTGGCACATGCTCAACACGGCCCTTCAGCGGCGTTCGGGCATTGGCCTGCACCTGTTGACACCCGCCAGTGCCAAAGAGCAGGCTGAACTGCTGACGGGCGGTACTGTGGATTTGGTGTACGCGAACCCGTTTGATGCGACCCACATGATTCGAACCCGCGGCTATCGTCCCTTTGCCCGCCCGAAACAGCGCTTTGACGAGATGGTGATTGCAACGGGCATCAATTCCGCGATCAAGGAAGTTGAAGACCTGAAGCCTGGCTGCCGGATTGCGTTGACACCCAACCAGGACGTACGTCTCATTGGCCTGCGTTTGCTTGAACCGGCTGACTTGACGGAGGAAAACATTGCCTGGGTGCCAGTAGACAGCTACCAGGGTGTGGCACGTCTGGCCATGAAGGGTGAAGTTGATGCAGCATTCTTCCTTGCGGATGCCTTCGCTTCGTTTTCGCGTTTGACGCGCAGCCAGTTGCATGTGCTGGTGGAGAGTGCCATTCACGATATTTCGCATGTCTTGCTGGTACATCCCCGCCTACTTGGCGAACTGCCTGCGATTGAAAAGGCGTTGCTGGGCATCGGAGCGCAGGAGGGTGATGCCGGTATCCTGGAGGCCTTGGGCCTGCCGGCCGGGTTCGAGCCCATGAACGAGGAAGAAGCCGAGTTCATGATTGACCTGATGGACACTTTGCTTGATTGATTCCCACCATGGTTGATAGCCATCAGGCGTTGTGGCAGGCGCGCACGCTGGTGCGTTCGCATGCCAGGCGGTTGCTTCGCAATCCGACGGATATTTCCGCATTGATGGGCCGCCTGCAGGCGGCGCAGTCCTTGCCCGGCTCTGAACCGGTACAGGGGGCGCTCGCAGATGTGTTTGTGGTGCTGGGGTCCGATGATGCACCGACCAAAGCGGCCGCCTTGCAAGGCGTGCAGGCGCGACTGGCGCCGCACGTTGTACGCTGGTTTGTTGGACAGGTGGCAGGCGGTCCTTTGACCCGCATATCGCCCCTTGCCACGCGCTGGAGCGTCCTGGCGCGGCCCTCCGCCGATATCACTACACGCGCGCGTCGCTGCAGCGTCGATGACTCGCGGGCGCTGGCACAACAGGTCATCGAATCCATGGAGCGTGGCGAGGGCCTCGAGCAACCCGCTTTTTTGCACCATTGCATCACCTGTCACGACAATCTGGCTTTCATGCTGGCGCGTCGGGCATTGCTGCGAACCCATGCGGCACTGCCCCCGACCTGGGCCGAGGTCAGTTTGCAACTTGAACAGATGTCCAGATCCTCATGAAACTGGTAGTCAGCGGACTGTCTGCGCGCGACGAAGTGGCCCTGGGCATGTTTCTGAAGCAGGTGCTCAGGCATTGGGAGCTTGCGACTGCGCCCGCCCGAAGCGGCGTCTTGCCGCCAGCCGACGTCTATCTCATTGATCTGGTGGCGTGGGGCCTGGGGCAATGGTCCGAAAAGGCGCAGTCCGATTTGCTGGCGCTGCTTGGCGGCACGCCAGCGGTTTTGTTGTCGTCTGCTAATGAAAGAAGCTGGGCAAGCATGGATGACCAGCTTGCACGTCAGCACGGGCTCACCTGGATATTCAAGCCGTACCGAAGCGCTGACATGCAAGCTGCGCTTGTAGCCGCTGCTGCCTTGCGTGCAAAGGTCGAATCCGCGCCCGCCGCGCCACCCGTCCGGGCAGGCGCTGAGGCGGTTCGCCCTGGGGTGAGCGCGCAAACTGTGACGCAAGCACCCAGTGCCCCCGAAGTGCCCGAAGTGATTGCGCCGCCTGCCTTGGCCCCGGTGCATGAGGCGGACCTTCCTGGCATGACCATTCAAGAGTTGCATGCGCAGCTCGAAGGTGCCACGGATGGCGAGCCGCACGTTTTTTTGCGCAAGCTGTCCGGCATGCTGCAGAATGCGCAGCCGCTGGAAGTGCGTTTCACTATCCAGCATCTGCTGGTGATCCATCCGGAACACAACTGGGTTGCTTCCAATACCCCTATGCAGGTGATCGAGATGGTCTGCAGAAGCAAGGGTATTGCGTCGTCGGTCAGCATGCGGCACATTGGCGCCGACGAAGCTGAGGACTGGGCACAACGCCTGCATATGCCGCTGGTTGAACTTGAGCCTTTCCTGCTGCACCTGGCAACCGCCACATTTGGCAAGGCGCAACAGCCCTAACTCGCAATACGTACATCAAGGATGCAAGCAATGCCTTCCACACATACTGGCTGGATGAGTCTGACTCCCGAAGGCGCCTTCAAAGCGTTTGCACAGAAGCAACCCGATGTGGTTGACCTTGCGCTACAGGCACTTGTCGGCGGGGAGAACACCCTGGAATGCACTGCCTGGGAGGCGATGCATGCGGATCTGCCAGATATTGCTGCCCAGGCGCTGGAGCAGGCGTGGGTGGAGCGACTGCCAAGGGCGTTGCAGGGGCCGGATGCGAAGCTGGACGATTTCTTGAACCATGTTATCGCGTCACTGTCAGGAGAGCGGCGTGCCGTTCTGGCGTCGGACAGCGGCTTTTGTCTGGGGTATGCGGGTGTGGAGCATGACCAGGCCGAGGCCTTGAGCGCTGCGGCCGCCGATTTTTCCGAATTTGCGGCACGCCAAACCCGCCGTGGCTGGGCGGGAGCCAACCGGTATGTCTCGTTTCATGGTGACTCGGCCATGCTGCTGCCAAGCTATTCGTTCCTGCCTTTCTGGGTTGACGAAGTTGGGTATTGGCTTGTCATCATGGGGGAGCCCCTGCTCAATAACCAGGCGCTGGTCGAGTTGATGTGGGGAATCAAGCTGGCAGGAACCCGCTTCAAAGCACCGTAAGATGGGGTGCGGGACGTTCCCGACGGATACAACCATGCACCTGCCCAAAATTCTGGTTACCCGCGCCATTTTCCCGGAAGTGGCACAGCGCCTGTCGCAACACTTTTCGGTCGAGTCCAATGACGCAGATGCCGACTGGAGCGCCGACGACATTGCCCGGCGCCTCAAGGACAAGACCGGGGCGCTGACCTTTGGCGTGGAGCGCATCAACGCTGAATTGCTGGCCCAGTGCCCGCAACTCAGGATCTGCGCCAACATGACCGTGGGTTACAACAACTTTGACCTCGACGCCATGACCGCTGCCGGTGTGCTGGGAACCAACGCGCCTGACGTGCTGACAGAAACCACCGCCGACTTGGGTTTTGCGCTGCTGCTGGCCACGGCCCGGCGCGTGACAGAGAGCGAGCACTTTTTGCGCGCGGGCCGGTGGACACGCTGGAGCTATGACATGTTCTCGGGTGCCGAGGTGCATGGCAGCACACTGGGCATCATTGGCATGGGCCGCATTGGCCAGGCCATCGCGCGTCGCGCAGCCCTGGGTTTTGGCATGAAGGTCGTGTACCACAACCGGAGCCGACTGGACCCCGCCACCGAGGCCAACTGCCGAGCGAGCTATCGCAGCAAACAGGAACTGCTGCTGACAGCAGACCATGTGATGCTGGTAGTGCCGTATTCGGCTGCCGCACACCACACCATTGGCGCGGCGGAAATTGCCTTGATGAAGCCAACGGCCACACTCATCAACATCGCCCGCGGTGGCATTGTGGACGATGCTGCGCTTGCCGCTGCCCTGCGCGACAGGCGCATTGCGGCAGCAGGGCTGGACGTGTACGAGGGCGAGCCCCAAGTCCATCCCGATCTGCTGACTGTGCCTAACATCGTGCTGACCCCGCATATCGCCAGCGCTACAGCGGGTACGCGCCGCGCCATGGCCATGCTCGCCGTGGACAACCTGATTGGCTACCTGGTTCACGGCAAGGCTGTCACCGCTTTGAATGCGGACGGCTTGGCAACGCGCGGCACTGCTTAATTGCTTCAATTTTGATAGCGTCATGCGTATACTCCACGAGGGCTGAAGCCCGATTTTTCATATAACTGTGGCTGTAAGGACGGATGCGACGTGAATGATGGACTGGTATGGGCGCTGCTGGCGCTTGGCGTAGTGACCCTGTGTCTGCTGGCCTGGGTGGCTATCGGACTGGCCCGTGTGCGCGGTAACGCGGTTGATGCTGCACAGCAATACAAGGCCCTGCAGGACCTGCGTGCCCAACTGCAGGCCGGCCACGAACGGCTGGAGCGCGAGTTGCGCCGCGAAATTACGGAGTCGTCGCAGGGCGCGCGCCAAGAGTTGAGCCAGAACCTGGCCACCTTCCAGCAGACCCTGACGCAGCAGGGCGCGGAGGCCACGCGCACCCAGAACACGCAAATCGACGCCTTTGGTCAGCAGCTGGCCCTGATGCAAAAGACCCTGGCCGACACCTTGCATACCCAACTCTCCAGCGTGGGGGAGTCCACTGCCCGTCGCTTGGCCGAGATGAGTGACACCAACGCCCGCAGCATGACGGCCGTGCGCGATGCGCTGAACCAGCAACTGGCGCAACTGCAGACCACGAACGCCGCCAAGCTCGACGAGATGCGCGCTACGGTGGACGAGAAGCTGCAGACCACCCTGCAGGCGCGCCTGGGCGAGAGTTTCAAGCAGGTGGCCGACCGGTTGGAGCAGGTGCACAAGGGCCTGGGCGAGATGCAGACGCTGGCGCAGGGCGTGGGCGACCTCAAGCACCTGCTGACCAACGTGAAAACACGCGGCATCTTTGGCGAGGCGCAACTGGCCAGCCTGCTGGAGCAGGTTTTTGTGCCCGACCAGTACGCGGTTCAGGTGGCCACGCGACCTGGCAGCAAGAACGTGGTGGACTTTGCGATCAAGTTGCCAGGCAAGTCCGATACAGGCGCGCCGCTGTGGTTGCCCATTGATGCCAAATTTCCCAATGAAGACTACGAGCGTCTGCTGGACGCGCAGGGCAGGGCAGATGTGGCGGGGGCGGAAACCGCAGCCAAGGCACTGGAAATGCGCATCCGCATGGAGGCCAAATCCATGGTCGAAAAGTACGTGGAGCCGCCCTATACCACCGACTTCGCCATCCTCTTTTTGCCCACCGAAGGCCTGTACGCCGAAGTCCTGCGACGTCCGGGGTTGATGGAGTCCTTGCAGCGTGACCACCGCGTCACGCTGGCCGGTCCTACCACCTTGCTGGCCATGCTGAGTTCGCTGCAGATGGGCTTCAGAACGCTGGCGCTGGAGAAGCGCTCCAGCGAGGTCTGGCAGGTGCTGGGTGCGGTCAAGACCGAGTTCGAAAAGTTTGGGGGGGTACTGGCCAAGGTCAAGTCGCAAACCCAGACCGTGCTCAACACACTGGATAACGCTGAGACGCGCAGCCGCGCCATGGGCCGCGTGCTCAAACAGGTGGAAGCCCTGCCTGAAACACAGGCGCAGACGCTGATTCCGTTCGACAAGGACTATAACCGCCACGACGGCGAAACCGAGGGCGACAACAGCACCGCATGAGTTTTCCACGCCGCCGCGTACAGCCTGCGATTGACCGCGCCCGGACCTGGGCGTTGCTGCGTCTGATCTGCGGTCACATCTGCCTGCACGGCAGCATGGCGGGCCTGCGCATGGCTGCTCCCCTTCTGGCGCTACGTCAGGGGCACAGTGCTTTCTCCGTGGGGGTGTTGCTGGCGCTGTTTTCGCTCACCCAGGTGTTTCTGGCACTGCCCGCAGGGCGCTATGCGGATCGCCACGGGCTCAGACGACCCATGGGCATGGGGGTTGTTGCAGCCTCTACGGGCGCTGCTTTGGCGGTTTTCTGGCCGCAGTTCTGGACACTATGTATCAGTGCGTTGCTGATGGGCGGTGCCACGGGTTCAGCATCCATTGCCCTGCAACGCCATGTCGGGCGCGCCGCCCAGGACTCCACCGAACTCAAGCGGGTATTCAGCTGGCTGGCCATTGGTCCGGCCGTGTCCAATTTTGTCGGCCCGGTGGCCGCTGGTTTGCTGATCGACCATGTGGGCGTTTGGATGGGTGGAACCGCAGGGGATGACAACGGTTTTCGCGGTGCATTTGTGATGCTGGCGTTGCTGCCGTGGGCGACCTGGCTGTGGGTGCGGCATACGGTTGAACTGCCGCCGGCCCCACAGCCTGCCGGTGCGACACACCAGCACGTGTGGCAATTGCTGCGTGAGGGTTCCATGCGCCGCTTATTGACTGTGAACTGGTTGCTGGCGAGTTGCTGGGATGTTCACACCTTCATGGTCCCGGTGCTGGGGCATGAGCGAGCGTTCAGCGCCTCGCAGATCGGCGCGATACTGGGTGCGTTTTCGATCGCAGCGGCCGTGGTGCGGCTGGTCATTCCCTTGCTTGCAGCGCACCTGCGCGAATGGGTGGTTGTGAGTGGCGCCATGCTGGCAACCGGCCTGCTGTTTGCCATTTATCCGTTGATGACCTCACCCTGGAGCATGGGTTTTTGCTCGGTTTTTCTGGGTTTGGCACTGGGCTCGGTGCAGCCCATGATCATGAGCACACTGCACCAGATCACCCCCCACGCGCTTCACGGGCAGGCGCTGGGTTTGCGCCTGGCGGCTATCAATTTGTCCAGCGTGCTGATGCCGCTGCTGTTTGGGACGGCGGGGGTTGTTGTGGGGGTATCGGTGGTGTTCTGGACATTGGGGGCGATGGTGGGGCTGGGGTCACGCCTGGCGTGGAACGTCCGGCCCTGAACATAGCCCCCACGCTTCCCCACTGCGTGTGGGTGCTGCTTCCTGCTGGGACCGTGTTTCTCCTTGCAGCGTTTTGGCGGAGAAACCGCCCTACAGTTTGTAAAACGCCTGGATGATTTCCCACGCTTCCTGTGGATCATCGGTGAATTTGAAAAGATCCATGTCTTCCGGCGAGACGGCGCCCTCGTCGACCATGACATCCATGTTGATCAGCCGCTTCCAGTACTCCTTGCCAAACAGGATGATGGGAACGGGTGCCGACTTCCTTGTTTGCACCAGGGTGATGACTTCGAACAGTTCATCGAGGGTACCAAAGCCGCCCGGGAAGGCAACCATGGCCTTGGCCCGCATCATGAAATGCATTTTTCGTGCGGCAAAGTAGTGAAACTTGAAGCTCAGCGAGGGTGTGACGTAGGGGTTGGCGTGTTGCTCGTGCGGCAGTGCAATATTTAGGCCGATGGTCAATGCACCGGCTTCGCGTGCGCCGCGGTTGGCTGCCTCCATGATTCCCGGTCCACCACCTGTGCAGATGTAGAGGCGCTCACTCTGCGGCAGGTTGGCGCTCTGGGTCGCGACCAGATGGCCAAAGCGTCGCGCCAGATCGTAGTAGGCCGCCATGCGCATATGCCGTTCAGCCTCTTTCAACTTGACCGGGTCTCCGCTTGCGCGGGCTTCGTCCATCATGGCTTTGGCAGTCTCTGGCGAACTGAAGCGTGCGCTACCGAATACCACTACCGTGTGGTCGATGCCCTGCTCCTGCTGATCCACATCGGGTTTGAGCAGCTCAAGCTGGATACGAATGCCACGGGTTTCGCGACGGGCCATGAATTCGGGGTCGGCAAATGCCATGCGGTAGGCATTGGGGCGCAGGGGAAGGCCTGCGTCCGCGTGGGCTTTGAGGTAGGCCCATGCGTCAGACAGGGAGTTTTCGTCGAGGTCGTGTGGCGTGTCCAAGCGGATGTGTCCTAAGTGGTTTGGGAAATCAGGGTTTGTGCAATCAATGGCGCCATGCTAACGGCATTGCTGGGGTGGGCAATGCAGTCCGTACTCCAGATATTGCCAACACCTGCCTGTCGGATCAGCTTTACCGCATCATCGGCAAAGAGCGCATGGGTGACGGCCACGTCGACCGTTGCGGCACCTGCCGCCAGCAACAGCCGCGCGGCGACAGTCAGTGTGTGGCCGCTGCTGGCCACGTCATCCATGAGAACGACGTTGCGACCTGCGAAGGGCGTGTTGGGCAATGCGATCTGCACGTCACAGTCGCCATGGCGGATTTTGTTGCATACCGCGTGCGAAAAACCATGTTGAGCGGCGGCTTGTGTGACCCATTGGGCTGACTCAACGTCCGGACCGACCAGCAGCGGGTGCGGGTAGTGGCTGGCAATCAGGTCGGCCAGCAACGGCGCACCGCTGAGCACCGTGGCATGCCGGACGGGCACAGCTTCCTGCAGCGTGGCAACCCGGTGCAGGTGGGGGTCGACGGTGATGACGGCGTCAAACAACTCAGCCAGAAACTTGCCAATGACGCGCTGGCTCACCACTTCACCGGGCTGAAAGGCCATGTCCTGGCGCATATAAGCCAGATAGGGCGCAACCAGTGTGATGTGACCTGCTCCCAGCGTGCGCGCAGTGCGGACTACCAGCAACAACTCCATCAGCTTTTCGTTGGGGTGGTCGAGCGTGCGCAGCAGCACGATGCGCTCAGGCAGTGCCGCAGGCAGGCGCAGCTTGAACTCGCCATCCGGGAAGCGGTGGCGCGCAATGGCGGCCAGATTGAAGCCCGCGACTTGCGCGATGGCCGTCGCGCGTTCCAGATCTTCGGCGAAGTGCAGTAAGGCGGGTGTGTGTTCCATCAAAAATTCACCAGGGCGTTGCGCCTATCAGTGGGGTTGCCACTATCGGATTTGCGAGCGCCGGTGGTATTTCGCGACTCATGGCGATAGCCTACACCCAAAATTCAATGGAACGAGGTAAAAAAAAGGCTCCCACGGGAGCCTTTGACGTTGACGTCGGTGCAGCGTCTCAAACGCGCTTGCGGTATTCACCGGTACGGGTGTCAATTTCGACCTTGTCACCCTGGGCGACGAAGATTGGCACACCGACTTCGAAACCGGTAGCGATCTTGGCGGGCTTCAGAACCTTGCCGGAGGTATCGCCCTTGACGGCGGGCTCGGTCCAGGTGATTTCGCGCACTACGCTGGTTGGCAGCTCGACGGAAATGGCCTTGCCGTCGTAGAACACGACTTCAACCGCCATGCCGTCTTCAAGGTAGTTCAGCGAGTCACCCATGTTTTCGGCTTCGACTTCGTACTGGTTGTATTCCTCGTCCATGCACACGTACATCGGATCAGCGAAATAGGAGTAGGTGCAGTCTTTTTTGTCCAGAATGACCTGATCCATCTTGTCGTCGGCCTTGAATACGACTTCCGTGCCAAAGTTGGCGATCAGGCTCTTGAGCTTCATGCGCACGGTAGCGGAGTTGCGTCCCCCGCGGCTGTATTCGGTCTTCAATACGACCATAGGATCTTTTCCGTGCATGATGACGTTGCCGGCGCGGATTTCTTGAGCGATTTTCATAAGCGAATTTGATGCGGTTGTCGCTGTCAGCTCATGCTGGCAGCAAAGTTAGGCCGCAAGCTGCGGCGAAGCGAGATTTGCCCATCGAATGCGGCAAGGTCAGCAAAGCCCAAGATTTTACCGTTTTTTCGCGACGAAATCGATCAGCTGCGTGACGAGATCGTCCATTTTCAGCAGGCGCGCGCGCGCTGCCTGTGCGGATTGCGCCCATGAAGCGAGGTCGGCGAAAGACAGCGTGGGCGAGCCGGCGCCGCAATTTGTGGCGTTCCAGGCGTGGTGAATGGCGCGTAGCGACTGACTTGCGTTGAGCATGTCGAGAAAGGCGTTCAGTTTGTTGACATGCGCCGCATCGTGCTGGGGATAGATTTGCCAAAGCATGGGCTTGCCGGCCCAAATGGCGCGTACCAGCGAGTCCTCGCCACGCACACAGTTCAGGTCACATGCCCACAGCAGACGGTCGTAATCGATTTGGGTCAATGGCGCAAGATAGGCCAACCGCACGTTGCGCAGGCGCGGAATTTTTCGGGTTGCGCCCAGCGCGGCCGCGGTTGCTCGCCCCGCGGTAACCAATACGAGGGTCGGGTCGGGCAGCGCGTCCAGACCGGCCAGCAACGCGGGCAGGGCATCGGGTTCGTAACAGAACAATGACACCAGTCGCTCGCCCGTCCAGGTTACGTCATGCTGCGCCAGCCAGTGCTTGCGCGCGTCGCTCAGGATGAAGGCCTCCTGGCGCTCCATCAAGTCAGGTTCTCGCGGCAAGCCACCGGTGTGCGCGGTGAAGCCGGGATAGAAAAAATGCTTGGTGTGGCCCTGTGCCATGCCACTCATGACCGGTGAGGGCAAACCATGGGTGCGCTCTACATAGCTCTCAGCAGAGAGGTATTCCAGATTCATCCAGACGAAAAACTGTTGGTGAAACTGAGCATCTTGCCTCGTTGAATATAGGTATGATGCTATGAATTCAGGAGCAATTTCACAGCCGAAACCCTCTACCCAGACCTGGGCCGGACTTAGCGTTCGCAGCAAGTCTGTGTCACGGAGTTGCGTCCAGGGTCGTACCTGCACACGTGGCCATGTTCCTTCCAGGGCACCCGGAGCCATCCATTGCAGGGCCGAAGGGTCATCTACCCACAGCCGCACCGCATGACCCCTGGACGCCAGGTCGGCACTCAGGCGCCAGCACACACCAATATCGCCAAAATTATCAATGACCTGGCAAAAAACGTCCCACAGCAGGGTGCCGTCGGATGATGGTGCGGTGTGGGAGTCCATGCCGGTTTGCATGGGGGGATTGTCCACGCGCCCAAAGAAACGACAATAGCGCCCCATGTCCGAATCCCATTCTGAAGCCCTATTGCGTGAAGTCGCAGCCCTGCCGACACTGCCGGGCGTCTATCGATATTTCGACGCGCAGGACCAATTGCTTTATGTGGGCAAAGCCATCAGCCTGAAAAAACGGGTTTCAAGTTATTTTCAGAAGAACCATGGCGGCACCCGTACGGGTCACATGGTGAGCAAAATTGTGCGGATGGAGACCACGGTTGTGCGTTCCGAGGCAGAAGCCCTGCTCCTGGAAAACAATCTCATCAAGACGCTCAACCCCAAGTACAACATTCTTTTTCGGGACGACAAGAGCTACCCCTATCTGAAGATGACAGCAGTGCCGGCTGCGGCCCGATTGTCAGCGCAGCCGCCAGCCGGCCCCACTGCGGCGCACTTTTCGCGGGTGTCCTACTACCGAGGTGCCGTTGAGAAGAAACATCGGTACTTTGGCCCCTACCCCAGTGCGTGGGCGGTCAAAGAGGCCATTTTGTTGATGCAAAAGGTGTTTCGTCTGCGCACCTGCGAAGACCCGGTTTTCAGCAATCGCAGCCGGCCCTGCCTGCTGTACCAGATCAAGCGATGCTCCGCACCCTGTGTCGGCCATATTTCTGCGAGCGACTATGCCGATAGCGTTGCCGATGCCGAGCGGTTTTTGCGCGGCGATGCGCAGGGCGTGATGAAGCAACTGGAGTCGCGCATGATGGCGCACGCTGACAAGCTGGAGTTTGAACAGGCGGCCGAATTGCGTAACCAGGTGGCAGCGCTGTCCAACGTGTTGCACCAGCAGTCGATGGACAACGTGGAGGATCGTGATGTGGACATTCTCGCGGTCAAGGTTCAGGGTGGCAAGGCCTGCGTGAACCTCGCCATGGTTCGTGGCGGGCGACATTTGGGAGACCGTCCGTATTTCCCGGTTCATGTCGAGGATGCTGCGGGTTTGCCGGAAGACAACGAAAGCGAAAGTGCAGGGGATGCGCCGGTTCCGTCTTTGCCAGTTGGGGTTCAGGTGCTGGAGGCTTTTCTTTCCCAGCACTACATTGATGTGCCCATGCCACCGACTTTGATCGTCAGTGAGCCGGTCAGCAAACGATTGCTCAAAGTCCTGTCCGAGCAGGTGGGGTTTCGAGTCACCGCCGTACATCAACCGCGCGAGCAGCGGCGGGCCTGGTTGGATATGGCGCAAACCAACGCCGCACTGCAATTGGCACGTCTGTTGGCTGAAGAAGGCTCGCAGCAGGCGCGCACGCGCGCACTGGCCGAGGCGCTGGATCTGACGTTGGAAAACCTTGATGCATTGCGGGTGGAGTGTTTTGATATTTCACACACTGCCGGTGAAGCCACCCAAGCTTCGTGCGTGGTATTTCACCATCACAAGATGCAAAATACCGAGTACAGGCGGTTCAATATTGAAGGCATCACGCCCGGCGATGACTACGCCGCCATGCGCCAGGTTCTGACCCGACGCTACAGCAAGGTGGCGGAGGCCTTCCATGCGGAAAAGCATGCGGGGCAGTGGCCGGCAGGTGTGGGGCGTTTACCCGATCTGGTGCTGATTGATGGAGGCAAAGGGCAGGTGTCCATGGCGCGGGACGTGTTTGCGCAATTGGGGCTTGATCTGTCACTGATTGTTGGCGTTGAAAAAGGTGAGGGTCGCAAGGTTGGCCTTGAAGAACTGGTGTTTGCCGATGGGCGTGATAAGGTCTATTTGGGGGCTGATTCTGCGGCACTGATGCTGGTTGCGCAGATTCGGGATGAAGCCCACCGGTTTGCGATCACTGGCATGCGGGCCAAGCGTGCCAAGGTGCGTGTTGGCGGTGGCAAGCTTGAAGAAATTTCCGGCGTTGGGCCCAAACGTCGCGCACGGTTGCTGCAGCGTTTTGGAGGCGTTCGTGGTGTGTCGCTGGCAAGTGTTCAGGACATCGCCACCGTGGAGGGAATCTCCAAGGAATTGGCCGAAGAAATTTATCGGGCGCTGCATTAGCCGTGCCACAATCAGACGATGTTTCTTACCGTTCCCACCATCATGACGTGGACCCGCATTTTTGCGATTCCGCTGATTGTGGGCGTTTTCTATCTGCCCGACTCCTTGGCATCACAGTCGGACAAAAACCTCATCGCTACCGTGATGTTTGTGGTGTTTGCCGCAACGGACTGGCTGGATGGGTACCTGGCGCGCAAGCTGAATCAGGCGTCGTCTTTTGGTGCATTCCTGGACCCTGTTGCCGACAAATTTCTGGTGTGCGCCTGTGTACTGGTGCTGGTTCACCTCCAGCGCACAGACGTTTTTGTTGCATTGATCATCATTGGACGGGAGATCGCAATTTCTGCGCTGCGCGAGTGGATGGCGCAGATCGGTGCGGCCAAGAGCGTGGCTGTGCACATGATCGGCAAGCTAAAGACCGTTGCGCAAATGGTTGCAATTCCTTTCTTGCTGTTTGATGGCATGTTGCTGGGTGCGATCAACACACACCTGTGGGGCGTTTGGCTCATTTGGGCTGCAGCGGTGTTGACGATCTGGTCCATGGTTTACTACTTGCAGAAGGCACTACCTGAAATCCGGGCACGCGCGAAGTAAGGTTGGCCGGGTCAGCCACAGCCGACACTTTTTGTTGGTCTGGGTGCGGAATTCGTTTGCGAAATGGGACTAGAATCTGCACCCGCACAGCAGGTAATGCGTGATTCCATGTTGACAGGGCGGATGCTGATGGTTTTAATGGGATTCGTGGCGATAATCGCTTTCTGTGCAATGGAGATGCGGCGCGAGACTGGTTGAGAAAGTGGGCAGGTTCACTAGCTGCAGCCGATAACAATCGATATATTGAGACAATTCGTTTAATTCTGCTTCGATCCAAGGGGTAAATGTGAATAAGACCGAACTAATAGAGCACATCGCAAAAAACGCTGATATTTCCAAGGCCGCTGCGACGCGTGCTTTGGAGTCCACCATAGTAGCGGTGAAGACCACTTTGAAAAAAGGCGGTTCGGTTTCGTTGGTCGGGTTTGGTACATTTGCGGTCGGCAAGCGGGCTGCACGAACGGGCCGCAATCCAAGGACTGGCGCTGCGATTAAAATCAAGGCAGCAAAAGTTCCCAAGTTCCGTCCCGGCAAGGCATTGAAAGATGCCTTGAACTGATTTTCTGGTTTAAGGTGGGGTGATTAGCTCAGTTGGTAGAGCGGCGCCCTTACAAGGCGTAGGTCGGCGGTTCGAGCCCGTCATCACCCACCACCATCCACGCAAAGGCGAACAGTGTTGTTCGCCTTTTTTGTTATTTTCTGGAGAGTAAAGCGCATGTTCGAATTTGTTCGCAAGCACACGAAGGTCATGATGTTCCTCATGTTCTTGATGATCATTCCGGCATTTGTGCTGGTCGGTGTCGATGGTTTCCGCAACATCAATGCTAAGGGCGAAGCCGTTGCCACCGTGGGTAGTCACAACATCAATCAAGGCGACTGGGATGCAGCGCACAAGGCGGACGTTGATCGTTTACGTGCCCAAATGCCGAATCTTGACGGCAAGATGCTGGATTCCGCTGAGGCGCGCTACGTCACCCTGGAACGACTGGTGCGCGAACGGGTGCTGATGGAGGCTGCACAGGATTCCCGCTTGAGTACTTCTGACGCCCGGCTTGCCCGGGAACTCCAGCAAAGTCCAGCAATCGCTGGGCTGCGGCGCCCTGATGGCAGCATCGACATTGAACGTTATCGCCAATTGGCCGCCGCGCAGGGTTTGACGACGGATGGTTTTGAGGCCCGGGTTCGTAGTCAGTTGTCAGAGCGCCAGGTTGAAGCAGGTTTGCTCTCGACAGCATTTTCACCCGTGTCCCTGGCAGAGGTGGCTCTCAATGCGTTTTATGAGCGCCGTGAGGTCCAGATTGCCCGGTTCAATCCCGCGGATTACAGCAGCAAAGTCAGCCTGAGCGATGCTGAAATTGATGCCTATTACCAGGGTAACCCTGCATTGTTTCAGGCTCCTGAGGTTGCCACGATCGAATACGTTGTTCTGGATCTGGATTCGGTGAAGAAGTCCATCACATTGAACGAACAGGACGTAAAAACGTACTACGAGCAAAACGTGAGCCGATTGAGTGGTAACGAAGAGCGGCGAGCCAGCCATATTTTGCTCAATGCACCAAAGGACGCACCGGCAGACGAGAGGAAAAAGTCGCGCGATCGTGCGCAGGATTTGTTGCAACAGTTGCGCAAATCACCAGATACATTTGCAGATGTTGCGCGCAAGAATTCGCAGGACGCTGGTTCGGCACCCAACGGAGGTGACTTGGACTATTTCGGACGTGGTGCCATGGTCAAGCCCTTTGAGGATGCGGCATTCGCGCTGAAGAAGGGTGATATCAGCGACGTTGTTGAGTCTGACTTTGGTTATCACATTATCAAGGTCACAGACATCAAGGCACCCAAGCTGCGAAGCTTTGACGAATTGCGGCCAGGAATCGAGTCCGACCTGAGGACCCAGCAGGCGCAGAGGAAATTTGCAGAGACGGCTGAGGCGTTCACCAACGGGGTCTACGAACAGTCTGACACACTCAAACCAGTTGCTGAACGTTTGAAGCTGGAGATCAAGACCGCATCCGACCTTCAGCGTAAACCTGCAGCGGGTGCGAAGGGCGTGTTGGCTAACCCAAAGTTTCTTGCAGCCGTATTCAGTGCAGATTCTGTAGAAAAAAAGCAGAACACCGAGGCAGTTGAGGTTGCGCCAAATCAGCTGGCCGCTGGACGGATCGTCCAATATACGGCGGCAAGAACCCGCCCGTTGACCGAAGTCCGCTCCAACGTAAAGGATCGTCTGGTTTCCATGAAGGCCGCAGAGTTGGCCAAAAAGGACGGAATGGAAAAGCTTGCGGCGTGGAAAGAGTCTGCACCAGCCAACTTGCCCCCTGCCGTGACGTTGACCCGCGATGGTGCCCAAATCGTTCCCGGGCAGATGATCGACGCCGTATTGCAAGCCGACACCACAGTGCTGCCTGCGTGGCTGGGTGTCGATCTGGGCGGGCAGGGCTATGCCGCCATTCGCATCAATAAAGTGCTGCCGCGCACTGCTCCCGTTCCAGCAACCGCTGAGCAACAGCGCAAGCAGTTTGCCCAGGCTGTCGCGAATGCCGAGAATCAGGCCTACTACAAAATGCTCAATGCGCGGTTCAATGTCCAGATCAAAGCGCCCCGGCCGACGCGGTCTGCATTAGGCCAAGCAAACGCATCCGAATAGGATCAAACACAAGCTATAATATTCGGCTACGGTGGCTGTAGCTCAGTTGGTAGAGTCCAGGATTGTGATTCCTGTTGTCGTGGGTTCGAGCCCCATCAGCCACCCCAGTGTTTAGCCTTACGGCACATAGAAAGCCTGCTACTTAATTGATAGCAGGCTTTTTTGTTTATTGATGCAAAAGTCGATTTACAGACTGTTTACAGACTACGGTACATTGTTTTGCACCGATTCCACCTGCCCCAGAAACGAGAAACCCGGCACTAAGTCCGGGTTAGTCCCTGAGTACAGGGGACGCTTTCGCGCCAGGCAATCGCCTGATTCAAATATACACCTGCACTTTGATTAGTGCAAAAAATAGCCCCGGCGTTTTGAGGTCCGGGGCCAAGGCCAGATATTGCGTCTGGAGGTCGGGGGAGGTAGACCGACATAGGCAGTGTCTCTGTGGGCGCGGTTGGATTCTGTTCGGTACCGCACAAAAAAGAAACCCGACACAATGGCCGGGTTTTCAACCCTCGTTGCTTTCACACATCGAGGCCCGCTCAGGGAGGTGAAACGGGAGGCTTGCGCCTGCGTAAATTCTACTCCTCATGCTTCGGTCAAGCTTTGGTCAACTGTTGAAGATGATTTTCAATTGAAAAACCAGGTTGCTTGCAGGCGACATTAAAACCAGCAAGCCATGCACCAGCAAGACGCTGCATGCCGTGGCGATCACGACGGACGCAACGATTGATCAGTGGCCGGGATGCAAACTCAGTAACAGCGTTAAATGCGGCGTAAGCGTTGTTGCCAAGCTCATCCGCATATCGAGTGTTCAAATCACCGAGGTGTTCTTGGAGTGCCCTCCACGCGGGGTGAGAGTTATCGGAATTTTCAGAACTTTCGTCGTCAGCACCGAATAGACGGGCACTTTCATCTTGTTTCGGTGGCCGTAGTTGCAATACGGCACAGACCAATGGCTCAAATTCAGAACGCTCAACCGGGCATGTTCGCAGTTGCGTCACAGACGCAGTGAATGATTTTTTCAATTGATCCAACCGACTTCTTTCAACATGGAACTGCAAAGTCTTTCCAATTTCTTGCCGTGAGTGGGAAAATTTGAAGCGGATGACGGACTCTGGGAGGATTAGTCCGTTCTTGCAAACCTTGCGGTAGAAGCCAATATCGAAGCCCAATGCACGAAGCCCGTTAAAACTATTTGTGACTCGGATAAATGGCCCAAAGACATCGGGCTTCTGATCTGGCGACACGTCCTGAAATTCAAGTGCTGACGTTCTATGAACCAAATCAATATGACAGTAGCCAGCGGTTGAGGGCGCATCAACGTGATTGATTGTCCACTCGATATCTGCCGTTTCAGGGAACACGGTTTTGCAGCATTGGTAAGCCATGTCAATAGCCTCGGCGTTACTGACCAGTCGATAGGACTGACTGACAATTCCCAAAACACTTTGATTGCTGTCGTTGACCAACGCCTTCTTATCGCGCACAAACAACCGCTTTTCAGAGTCGCCGTTGCCGGTAATGACATAGACCGGATGTTCTTTGACCGGAAAGTTAATTTGCTCCAATTTATTCAACCGTGCCATGATTGCTCATCCTTTAGTTTTGGTGTGTCTAAATTCCCATGGCGGTACAGGATCAGTATCGCGCCACAAACCCCGCCTGCCAGCCTTGGCAGCATCTTCAGCCGCCTCATACTGTCGCCGGTCATTGGGTGACTGCTCCCGCTGATACTGCTTGTAGTGCCATGCAAGGCCGCGCTTGACCTGCTCCAGGTTGCAATCCAGACCGTCCACCAGCACCTTGCCGACCTTGCGCCCGTACTTGTCAACCTTGACCCACTCGACCGCCACAGACTGCCCTGCTACCTGCTCGGCCAGGCTCTGCTTGGAGACATTGCCGAATGCCTGCCGCTTTTCAGGCGCATCAATGCCGGTCAGCCTAATCTTGTGCTGGGTGTGTGTGTCGTCCAGGACTGTGATGGTGTCGCCATCGGCCACATTGATGACCTTGCCCAGGCCTGCACCTGAAACACCAGGCACAGCGCCAGAGTGACGACCGACGTTATGCACTTCATTGCACTCGTTTTCTGCAAACCTCAATTGCAGACTGCAATGATCTTTGAAAGTTGCCAATTGGTAGAGTGATCTTTTCGCCAGACGGTGTTACATAAACCAATGAATTGACGTTCGTTAGCAGTTGCAAAAGGAGGTCGTTTTGTAGACCAAAGGTCGCTTCATAGCCGTTTGAATAGATTGTCTTTGCAGCGTGCCATGTGTAGAAATTACCATTGAGAATGATCCCTATCTTTGAGCCCTGCAATAGCGCCTGAGATGTTGGTGCGCCGAGGGCACTCCCAGAAACCTCTAAATACGAGAACATGGGATCACAGCGACGCGAATACTCAACAGCGACAAAGACCGCGCGCCTCTTGCCATTTGCATCAGGTAAATCGACCTGCGAGATCGGGCCAGCGCCTCCTTTAGCATCCAATCTCCAAAGATCCGTTGCAGCCGCGCAAGTGAGTGATGAAACCATAAACATCATTGCCGCAATGAGTTTGCTCATTTACTTACTCCACTTGCTATCGTTGTTGAAATCTTGATTTAGCTGCAAACATGCCCGCTTTATCTCGTAGTAATCCATGTCTTCAACATTCGGTCTTCTGGTGAATTTGAGCGGCGTGTCACGCAACTTGTCGAAAGCATAGAACGCACTAAAAACGGGGTGATTTATATTTGCACCAGCGGAGACATTGATTTCCTTGATACTCATTTTCAACACGCGTTGCCCAATGTCATTGCGAGTGAAATCACCGCAGTACTCGCTCATTTCTATGACTTTTTTTGATTGGATCTTAGTCCCCTGGGTGCTGATGCACTGCGCTCCAAGTGTGCAGCTTACGTCAAAGGCTGAGGCGTAGTTTGGGACAAGAAAAAGGGCAGCAAGAAGTAACGCTTTCATCTTAGTCTTTCAATCGCTGCGATTCCGCTACTTCTCTCCTGAATGAAGAAGTATGACGCGAACCCGAATGCATCTTGCCAATTCGGGAAGGCTAAGGCGAATGTCTGCAACTGATCCATCAGTACGTCCACCACATCAGAACCACTCGTGGACTCCTTGATCAACCCATCCAAGACCAATGAATGAACAGTGGCCTTTAGATGACCCAAGAATTTGGCATATGACTCTTGTCCTTTGTCGCGACCGAATAGTGACCTTTTCCCGGCGTTCTTCCTGACATCAGACATCGCCATGACAAGATGCTGAAGCGCATTTAGAGTATGCGGCGTTCTTCGCTGCATTGTTTCCTCAACCAATTTGAGACCAGCCATCAGAAAATTCTCCCTGTTAAGTTGACGAATTTCCAACGACTTGGCTGATGAACAGCTCTCTATCAAAGCGAGTGAATCATCTCACCGAAAAGGGCGAAGCCTCCCAACTACTTGCAACTATTTTCCAGCCCCTGCGCGCACTCTTGGCCAAGTTTTCATTTGGCGGCACTTTTTACGGTACTTATTGAAACTGATTCCAAGGAAGTGGGCATCCATGCGGGTTACAGGCTGGAATGTGGTTCCCTATTCACCTAGTACTGACGTGGGCCTTTAGGGACACGGAAAATTATCGTGCCACCTCGCGTGCGTATTGGTCTTGACCTTTTCTTGACCCGTCATTGATCTCGTCCACCCTCGCGTGCGTGCGCGTATTGATCAGTTAAGTCTGATTCTGTTCGCCCCCGCCGCCTTCGGTCAGGACATACAGGCTGTTTTCGGACTGAGGTTTTTATAGGTTTTCTTGCTGACAATTTGCTGCGTTTTGCTGCGAATCGGTGTCGCCCTTGTGGTGTTGAATGCAATGCTCTATTGCTTGTGTCGAAACTCCCAAGGCGGCATTGGGTCAGCATCACGCCATAGACCACGCCTGTCAGTTTTGGCCGCATCTGCCGCCGCCTCGTACAACCTGCGGTCGTTAGGTGACTGCTCGCGCTCGTAGGCTTTGTAGTGCCAAGCAAAGCCCCGTTGCACCTGGATCAGGTTGTCGTTCATGTTGGTGGGCATGTCTCTGTCGATACTTCAGCCCTTGGTGAACAGAAGCGCCTTACCAGCCTGTGTTCAAGAATCGAAGGCTGCGGCGGCTCCGGCCATACTTGCCTTGCACCGTGATTCCAGCAGCATTGGAAGTGTAGAACAGCTAGACTGTAATCAAGCCCGACTTCCACTCCCGCCAATAATGGAGCCATTCAAGGCAATTGGCACAGTGATTAGCAAGTGGGTAGATGAATAGAGCCGCAAAGGCCGAATGCGTTGGAAATGTGCGATTTTGCGCGACAACGAAAGGGCATGGGAAATGGGGATTTTTGGCGGAGATTCAATCTCAGATTTGGCTAAGGAACTACTTGTTTGTCGTTTGGAAACTAGCTCCGATGCGATGGGGCGCAATTTTGGAAGACGGGACGTAGACCGACTTAGTAGTACACAGGTAATGGGTCTACCGGAGACTACCATCGCCAAAATTCTTGAAACGATTTATGCGAATTTAAGCAACCCTGACATTATTCAACTGATTGAGCGACACAGAAGAGTGATTGGAGCGATGGCAGAACCGCTCCCAGAATCTATTGACGACTACATTCTTCAGAGAGTGGAACTGGAACACCCTGGAGCAGTTTCAGAACACCATGTAAATCTATGCGTTGCTGCTTGTCATAGCTTTTTCGGCATTGCATCAAGCAGTGGAAAGGCCGCACTTTCTGTGGAAACAGTTCGACGCCATCAAGCAGAGCGAGATTTACATTCAACTTGGTCAGCAATAATTGATCGGTTCGTCAATGGCGGAGCCACTGATGGCGAATTTCTCGAACGCACAAATGAGTTGTACGAAAGGATTTCGCCCATAGTAGAGCGGGAACAGCAAAAGCAGACCAATGTTAGGTTTCAGCAAGGTCTTGACAATCTTGATGATTGATGAAACGCGATATCATTTAGATAGCTGCCTGCGCACTATCCACGGGGGCTACAGCCAGAATTGAGGGTAGTTCGGTAGAGAGCCACGCCTTTGTGAAGCAGCAGGCTTGCCCCAGCACTGGAAGGCATCGTTGCATGGGCGCAGACGCGCCAAACCAATGGATTTCTGGAGGCCATCAACGGTCTATTCCAGTTGACCTGCCATACACTTTACTGAGCCTTGATAGCCTTACCGGAGGGTGGGGTAGGACGCGATGACCTGTTACCCGGTGCCATTGGTACTCGGAAATAGTGAGCGATTCTGGAGATTTACCGCCCAGGTCAGGGCTACCTAACGCTGGAATCGGATTTCACTTTCTTCTTGCCAATCCCACCCGTCTGCATCGTTGCTGTGGTGCCTTTTTTTGTCTTGTAGGTTCGCTCTGCCGATTTGTCACTTGCGGATTCCGCAAGTGACTTACGATGTACCGCAACGGTTGAGTGGTGAACATCGCACGTTTTGGCAATCTGTCAATCAAGGCCATCATGTGTTCAGCCAGAGACTACTGTCTCCCACTTCCAATGGACCTAAGCCAACCAAGAAGCAAGTGCAGGCGTTGTTTGACCGCTTCCAAAAGTTGTCCAAGTTGCCACTTCCCGTCACTGTGATCAATAGCCCATCGGAAGTCAATGGCCTCGAGGTCCACATCCCCGTTGGGGCCAAACCAATGGGCGGGGTATTTGAGGGGAAGATTTACATCTTTACCGACAACATCCCCTCCAAGAGTGACGCTGTTCTTACTGTTTTCCATGAGTTGTTCCATCGTGGCTCAAAGGTGCGATTTCAACGGTTACACTGCTTTTGACTGGTCGTGTATCCGGAGAATCAGCTTCCGGGTTTGCCGCTTCTGCGGTTAATGGATGAGGGGAATTCACAGCTTGTTCTGTGCGCTGCTGTCCCTCCGACCAGTTCATTCAAACATGCTTGATTCGCCTCGGTGGAAACTTTGGCGGGATGTAAATTGGTCTGCTGATGTTTTGACCATCCGGGCCACGGCACAGAACGCAGAAGATTTCACCCTCGGTATCGACCTCGCTGTAATGCCAGTTCGCTTTACTGACACCCCTCACCGGCTTGACCAGATGCAGCGCCAGAAGGATGCGCCTGATTACGCCGGGACGGTAGCCTTCAATCGCAGCAGCGTACCTATGACGGTTTGGCAATGGGTTGTCGTTCATGTTGGTGGGCATCATCTGCGCCACGGGTTATGTCGGTTGATGAAGTTAAGAAAACGGTTAATCGGGTTCTTCGCGGCGTACTCAGCCTCAACACGGTCGAGGTAATGGATGCTCCCCTCGGAAGTGTTGCTGGAGCGACCGAAATTCCGAAGGGTGAAACTACCCCGGACGGCAGGATCATCGTCTACGCTTCCGCTGCTGAGTCCGAGATTGATGTGTTCCGTACTGTTTTCCATGGATTGCTCCACTATGGGTTGCGCCTCTTTCGAATCAATCAACCACCAAAGCATTGAACGATACCTTAAAGTACCAGCATGCTCCCATCAAACCAGCCCCCATACCCGGCAGAGTTGAGCAAGTTCCTTACCGCTCAGGCGGCACAGTTGGACGCCCAACCGGTCGAGCCAAGAACATCGCCTTTCGATGCCGTTTCAACAGCCCGCATGTATGAGGGTGTTCCGGCAATGTCTCTGGAGTTTCAACTGATGCACCCAAGGCGGGTGCGCTGGAGTAGCTGGTACACATTGCCTGATGGGTCGGGGATGCACTTAAGCGGCGCAAGGGATGCTACGCCTGAACAAGAGCTATGGCATCGAATCAATGACCCCGAGCGCGGCCTGCATCCTGATGACCTGTTGGCCTATCGTGAATCCAAGCGCGGCCCAGTGTCCAGATTCTTTCCGAGATTGAAGTTCTGGCCGTCAAAGGTCAAGGACGAGTGGGAGATACCGCATTTCCTGAGGAAACAGTCTGATTGATGTTTGGGCTGGATGACCTGCTAGACTGCACCTGCCTGTGAAGCGAGCTGTGTCACCTTCACAATATACCCGGCAGTGTTCATCGTCGTGCCGGGGGCTACAATTTCACGATCCCCACCGGCAGGCTGGCTAACCAACACATCGGAAATGCCCGATGAAGAATTACCAGAGGTACCAAGTGGGGATGCGTTTGGGACGTGAGGCGTTGGGTGGTTAGACACAAGTCAGTGAGATCCTGACAGACGCTGAATTGGCGAATCTTGACTACATTCCCGGCAATGCCTGCCCTCGTGCCGGGGGCAATCAAACATCAATAGTGATGGTGGGCGGGTTTCTAACGATACGCCAGCGCCGTTAGATTCTGAATCGGAAACGATACCAGCTCCTTACGATAACTCGCCCGCTGGTAGTGTACCTAGTCTCTGATGTCACAATTCGAGCGCCTGACTGAGACGCGACAACGCCATCAGCTAATGCTTCGTCATTTGAGATTCATCCAAAACCTCAAAGTCCTCAGGCAAATTTCGATGAACCATCTCCAGTAACGTACTGGCGTCAATTCGGAATTGCTCAACCGAATCATTTGCAGGCCAATGAAAATCTTTGGCAGCAAAGGCGGTATATCTTTTCACCAATGCAGCGGCGGCTGTGACGACGAATCCCGGCAGTGGCAAGTCCTCTACAAAGATGGGATAGCCATACTTTTCGTTCGCAGTGGCGTTACCAGACCACAAACAAGTACCCGACACGCCATCGAAGAAGAATCTCAGTTTGTAGGTTTTCATTCTTGAAATCCACCAGTGCGGTTGTCAGCGCGGTACAGGTGGGCATGACTATGGCAAATCTCAGAGCTGCCAGATTTAAGGCCGGGAACGATTCTCGCGTCTCCCAGCAACATACCCAAAACCTAAAATGATTGCTCTCACAGGGCTACCGGAGAGTGACCGTGGCAGAAAGTCTGACTCCGGTTCACCTACTCCGCCGTGTGTGAGAGCAAACTCAGTGTACAGCTAGACTGCGCGCGCCAGTGCTTTATGTGCATCGCTCAGTGTAGTCCGGGTCGTCATACACCACCGGCCACGCACTTGGATACCGCATCACCCTATGAATAATGGCGTCGTACCAGCCCGGCGACCCATCTTTCAAAGTGAGGATGTGCGAATCAAGCTCGGTATCGGTTAGCTTCGCAAGATGGACCGTGCTGGCGGCGGTTTCCAGCTTCTTCAACCGTAGGTCAAGGCTGCTCATGGCTGACCCCCTGTTCGGCTTCGGACTGAGTCAGGATGGCACGCACTTTGTCAGCATCCGGTCCACCCCGCTCCAGAAGGTAGACATATCGCACAGCCCGCTCTGCATCGCTGTATTCCCGTGTTGGTGCCCTTTTCGCAATCTCTAGCCGGGCAAGTCTGGTTTCAATCGTTGCCATCGCGTTACTCCTTCAATGTGTTTGGTGGAGACACGAACTGAACACAAACCGTTTTGCCGCTGTAGTCCGGTGCAATGCCAGCCTTGAGGCGGGCCTGTGCTTGGTCCTCTCCCTCATCGCAGAGGTAGATTCTCACGCGGTCTTCAGGGCTGGCGCATTTCGCTTCCAGGTCGGTCAATCGCTTGTCAAGTGTTGCCATGATGGGCCTCCAGTTTTTCAATGCGTTTCGCCAAATCATCAATCTCAGTGACACGCGCAAGTGTCCCGATTGCAGATACCAGTGCTGCCCCCTGTCCCGGAGAAATTTCACCAGCCGCCACCGATGCCAGCACAGCGCGGCCTTGTTCCGTGAGGGTGCCATCGGGCAGGGAAAGGGCTTGGGTTTGCTCTGCGGCTTTCAATGGCGCAATGGCACGGTCCAGCAATAGGCGGGCGGCACCTACGTCACCATCAAGCGCCTTGGTCATCATGGCGGCCAGTAGTTCCGGCACGCGCTCACCAATGGCAGCACGTAGTTTCCCAATTTCACCTACACCGGGCGGGCGTCCGGCAGGGTTGCCACTTTGTCCCGGCTTCCATGAGCCCCGTTTTTTCTTTGGTTCAGTCATTTGCTTATTTCCTGTTTAATCAATTGGCTGTCGCAGGTAATCAGAACCGGCACATCCAACACATCGGCGTCGTCAATGTGACAACCTCGCACCTTGGCGCAAATCGCGGCCAGGGCACGCAGTGCGGCCAGTTCGGGGCGTTTTGCAGCGGTCAGGCGTTGACTAATCGCATAGTCAGAGCCACCGAGGCCGTTATGCTGTTTTTGCTCCAGTCGATAGCGGCGTAGTTCAGCCCCTATTTCAAGGCGGTGAACGTGGGCGGTATGCCAGCGCAGGCAGGCAGCAAGAATCTCACGGTCGTTCATGGGGTCTGTCCTTTCAATTGATTTAGCTCCCGCATCACATCGCGTAGGTCAAGCGCCATAAAGGCCACGCCCCCAGCACCTCGCACTCGATCCAGGAATACAGATTGCTCGGGGCGTAACTTTCCGGTCGGGCTTTTCACCTCCACACCCAACAGGCGACCGTCACGCAATTGACCGAGCACATCCGGGCAGCCCTTGAAGCCAAAGCGAATGAAGCGGTTGCCGATCTTGGCGGCTCCAACATTCATCCGTTCACACCAGACAACGGCGGGATGGGCTTTGAGCGCCATCAGCACCTCCACCAGGGCGGCAGACTCCGGGCAGCGGTTGGTTCGCCTGCTGGGGCTGGCTTCCATGCCGAATAGGTCGGTTTGTGGCAGCACCTTCTGTGCTTGAGGGAATGTTCTGCCCTTCATGGCACACTCCCAAAATTTTCACCCGCTCCCACTGGTTCCCACCCGTTCCCATACGTTCCGGGAACGAGTGAAACGGGCGGGTTGGACATGAATATTTCATTCATTCCACCCGTTCCCAAGCAATTTTTCTTAGGGAACGAGTGAAACGAGAACGAGTGGAATTGACTTTTACGCATGGTCAGCCTCCACAGGCTTACCTTCAACCTCGGGAACGAGTGGGATAGATGGTTTCAGCCAACTTTGCGGTATCTCCATCTTGTTGCTTGGCAGTCCCTCACCGCGAACAACAGCCTCATGTTCATCTGTTGAGAAGTTCACCAGATATGCTGCCTTGCTGTTCACAATCCGAACCTTGGCGGGAACTGGCACTTCGTACAGCCACCGTTCAGACAAGAGCTTTTCAATCACTATGCTCACTGTCTGGCGCTTACGGTTCAAGTTAGCCAGTACCCCGTTCCGGTTTAATGGGTTACCTGTCTGCCATGCGGTCTCTATGACATCGCGTATGTCTTGACGCAGGGCTGCTTCATCGTCTTTGCGTTGCTGCTCTGCGGCCTGATCTGCGAATTCCTTGCGGCTTTGCCGTGCTGGCGCTGCAATACCCCAGCGCAGGATCACAGTTTCCATATTGCCGAATTCGTCGGGCGCCACGGTTTGCGCGGTATTGCTGGTGATTTCCAATTCTGTCCACTTTGGCTCGAACCGAGTTTTGCCTTGTACAAGATAGCGCCTCTGACCCTCACGAATGAGATACATGGTCTGGTTTGCATCGCCCTCAATGGCACTGGCCCCCCGGCTCGTGAGTGCGTCATTGCGGCTCAGATTGGCCTTTGCAACATGGCCGATTAACCAGACTGGCAGGCGGTCAAAACCCTGTTTTAACGCGGCCATCATCGCACTGGCCTCGCTGTTGTCGTTTTCGTTGTCGATAGCCAGTACGGCGGATTTAGTGTCCAGTACCACCAGTGGCAATACCTCCACGCCCCCCACGTTGCGCGTGAATCGCTCCTTGTAGGTTGCGCCAACACTTGCTACAAATGCCGGGTCCAGTCGCACAGCCTCCACGATATGCACGCGCTCACGCACATGGTCCAGGTCTATCCCTAAGTTTGAGTGCAGCGTTAATCCGGCCAATATGCGTCGGGCCTGCTCAACATCTTCGGTCACATAGACAACATGTCGCCACTGGTGCGGGATCAATTCGCCGCCATGCAACCCAGCGGCTGTCAGTGCTAGCGGCAACAGCGCGGTCGTCTTGCCAACGCCATGCGCACCAGCGATAACCAGCACGCCATGACCGATAAACCCCGGTATGACCCAGCGCGGGGGCTTTGCAGTGCCGTCAATCGGCACGAATCGCGCCAGCGGGTGGGTCATGGACTCTGGCCTGGGCAAGTCACGTATCGTCGTTTGTTTGAACGATATAGCTTCCGCCAGAACGCCCTGCATGATTTTGGTTTCAGCCTTCATGGCAAACCTCCGTCAGTACATCGTTCAGATCGTTTTTGCTTTGATTGGTAAGAAGTACTGTCCGCTTGTCGTTGACCCATCGAGTCGCACAAGTATTGGCGGCGGTGATGCCAACGGGATCTTGATCGACTGCAATGACAAGCTCACCGACGCCAGCCAGCAATGGAAACTGCCCGAGGTGCGCAGCGTCAATCGTTGCCCAAACGGGTCTGTACGCCCAGGCCAATGAAAGCGCGGTTTCGATGCCCTCCGCCAGTCCTAACCAGTTGGTTACTTCATCGTCCGGGTAAAGGCGAATGACTCCGCCGACTATCGAATGATTGCCCAGAAGCAGGCGGGGATTTTCAATATCTGCCTTGCCTGATTCTGTTATCCAGGTTCTATGCAGGCTGAGAGGTTCCCTGGTGTGTATGTCCGTGATGAGCGCCACCAGCGCCGGGCCTACATACCCTGAAGGGTGCTTCAGTGAGGGAAGCCAGCGCAGGTCTCCATAAGCAGGCACAACACAACGGCGTGAACGCAGGTACTGAGCAGCAATACCGCCCAAGTCGTGCGTGCTTTTCCATTGTTCTGTGCCCCGATCGCTAAGGCGCTGATACTGTTGCGCTTGAGCTTTGGGCTTAATCGTGGGCGCGCGGCATATATTTGCACCACGTTCGGGCCTATGGCTCTCGGTGTAGGAGCACCGGAAGCAATGGATGACTCCAGACCCATCTGGATCAATTTTCAATCCAGCAGTCCTGTCGCGTCCACCACGCCCGCAGCTTGGGCATCCGACCCGATGTTTTCCGATATCGTAGTCATTGAAGGTGGTCATAGCAACCTCCAAAAGCCGATCAACGCAACTCCTAGCAGCACAGAGGAAAATGCCACGATCAACCCGGCGTCAATGCCTTTTTCAAGATAGATGCCACTTGCAAACAATCTGCATCGTGCTATAAAATCGGTAGCGTACTTTGTGAGTGTCTTGGCGGGTTGACTATGTGGTGTGGTCAGCCCGTCGCCTTTTGACGGGTCCAATTTCGGATCCACATCCGGAAATACACCCATAGCGATTGATTCCAGCTTCTCGGTTAGTAGCAATAGCCCATAACGCCCGATTGGAATTGACACGGACTTACCATCGCTGGTTGTGGATGTGAGCGTGTCGTTGGAGAAGTCAATTGAATGACCATCCGGGTGATCGTAAACGCGGCTGTTGCTGTCGCTGCTACCGATGACACCGGCACCGAGCATGGCAATTCCAGCCAAATCCAGTGAAGCAGAGAGGTCAGGTCCCAGCATCAGAAAGAATTGAGCTAGCAGAACCGCGCCAACGATGAAGGCCAAATGGGTAAGGGTCGTAAATCCCTTTTGCAGCGTTGAAATGCCCAATAATTTTTTCAATCCAACGGTAGGCCAATTCAAGCGACCCCCTATGCGCAGCGGACGCAATTCGTCAGGAAAGGTCTCGTGGCAAGCATGGACTCTCCAAGTCTGTTCAGCTTGATTTGTGTAGTAGGCAATCTCCGCAGTAGTCACGTTGGGTTTTGTTACCAGTTCCAGCGGCGGGAATGGTGGTTCGTACTGTTGCGGGGTGGCTGTCTCGCGCACCGCTTGGATGCTGTTTGATGCGGTTTTCATGGTCCCAATCTCCATCAGTACCCGGCAGCACAGGCCAGGGATGGAGTGAATTGCGACAACTCCGCATATTGCAGGTGAACTCGGGAGTTCTAAAGAATCATGCCTATGCCATGTAAATATTGAACAAGCAGCTATGAAATTCATAGTGAACTACTGATTTTCGGGAGTCCATGCCGGGAGTTTTGAACCTTGTTTTAGTCCGTTGTCAGATATTGCGCTTCGTAGTCTTTCCACGCTTCCTGCCATTCGGAAAGGAGTTTGTTTGCTTGAAACCTTGCACGAATGGACCTTGCAGTCACACCCCTAGTCATCACTAGCGCGGCCCCAACAGAAACGGGACTCCACCGGATTTCACTTACCCCTTGCACTCCGGGGATGACAACGCAGTGCTGGAGCCACTTCGGTTTTTTCCCCAAGTTCGCTTTCCACTTTGTTTCGCTCCATTTAAGGTCCCTGAAGCAATTGGCGATATCACTGGTGCAAAGTGGCAATGGCGCATCTCGTCCAATCTCCACTGGCTCCATGCGACCAAGCGTTGCATTGTTCTGTGCAAACGAAGTTTCCGACTTCTCTCTTGGAGCAAAGGAATACGCAGTCTCAATCCCTGTCGCCATGATCCAGCGGTGCAGTTCTGATCTGGTAACCAGTTCTCCCGTCAGTTCATCAATCGAATTAGGTATATCCGGTTTTCCGCTTTCATGAGTGGATTGGCCGGTGAGCAATTCCTCACGTTGGAATCGTTCATCTTCCGGCCTTTCAAACACATACGCACCAACGAAGTAGGCTTTGGCGAGTTTTACATAATACGGGATGGAATTTGCTGGTAGTTCTTCCCTATTTGGCACGCGCTTTGACAGAAGCGGAACACCAGCCATAAGACAAGCAGCCTCATGCAATCGAAGGTTGTTTAGAAGGTCCCAAGGTGAAAAGTTATCCATAGCGATTCGGTTCGGTTGAAAACCGTATCAGTATGTTGCCCCGTGTTGATTGGCGCAAACCTTAGCGAAACGTGCGGCATTTCAGCCGATTTCGAAGTGGATCAAGCTTGGGCAACACCGTCTTTATTACTCAGGCACGACGCTAATGCGCAATCCCGCTGCGAGCAGCACTTTATGAACTGTCATCAGTGTCGGGTTGCCCTCAGCACTCAAGGCTTTGAGTAGTGCATATTCCGGGGCAAACTAGCCGCTCATTCCGGTCCAAATCAGCCACCTGTTCCGGCCCAATGTAGGCCACCCATTCCGATTGAAAGTGGGCCACCTATTCCGGTTCAAATTGAGCCATACGTTC
>JBPOIP010000040.1:0-12189 GCA_052034395.1 Pseudomonadota bacterium | reverse complement strand
GGCGAGTTCGATCACGGCGAGTGCGTAGTAACTGCTCCAGTTGTAGCGGGTGATGGCGTAAAAGTTTTCCGTGCCGGCCAGATACAACGGTGGCGCGTCCCCATTTTGCAGTTCCACCAGGGCCAGTGGTCCGGTGTGCTGGAGCCCGGCGGCATCGAGTTCCACGCCCCGGGCCACCATGTCGGAACTGGTGAAGGTGGGCAGGATGTCCGGCGCCAGCAACGCGGCCTTGTCTGTTTCCGTGCCGGTCAGCTTGAGCGGGTAATGCGTGGGCATCGCGGGTTTCCAGTTGAAGGACTTGAAGTAGTTGGCCACCGAGCCTATGACGTCGGTCGCGCTGTGGAACAGGTCCACGTGGCCGTCACCATCAAAGTCGATGGCGTATTTGCTCCAGCTTGATGGCATGAACTGGGGCAAGCCCATGGCGCCAGCGTAGCTGCCGCGCAATGCCAGGGGATCGGTGCCGGTGCGGTTCGTCAGTAACAGGAAGGCTTCGAGTTCACTTCGGAAAAACGCGGTTCGCTCCGCCGCGCGCGGGTGCCGGGTCGGAAAGTCAAAGCTCAATGTGGTCAGTGCATCCATTACACGATGGGTGCCGGTCTGCTGGCCGTAAATGGTTTCCACGCCCACGATGCCCACGATGATGGCCGCCGGCACGCCCATCTGTTGTTCCGCGCGCTCCAGCGCGGCGCGGTTGTCCTGCCAGAACTTCACACCTGCGCGGATGCGGATAGGGTCGATGAACCGGCTGCGGTATACCGTCCAGTTCTTGACCGTACCGACCGGCGGCGGCGCGATGGCGCGCGCTATGCCTTCCACATAGCGCGACTGGCCGATGGCTCGGCGCACCCATTGCGGCTCCAGTCCCAGGCGCAATGCCATGTCATCGGCGATGGTGAGCACGTCTGCACGCGTGGCGTACAGCGGGCCGGCGGCTTGTGCCTTGGTTTTCACCTTGCCGGCAGGGCTGCTTTTCTTGACGGTGGCAGTTTTCTTTCGGACGCTTTCGGCTGGCGGCTTCTCTGCATTCAATCGGGTTGCAGCCCATACATTCATTGAATAAATAGCTATAAAAAGTATAGCTAAACGGGGCAGAATGCGGATGACTGTGCGCAGGGGTTTCACGGGTTGGGCACGCGGTGTGCAGTAGGCCAGGGCAGGTGACGGAATGTGCGTTGCAGTGTAGCGAGTTGTTGTGGGGCAGAGCCCGGTGCAGAGCCTGGTGCATAGCGCCACGCCTCCATGTGCAGCAGCCATTCGGACAGCTCTGCCAGGCTGGCATGGTTGTCTCCGAGGTGCTGGCGCAACAGCGCAGCCATCTGGCGCGGTGGTGTGTTGTCGTTGACGTTCAGGCCGGCTTTGCGCAGGTGCTGTGCGGCGCGGTGCAGCAGGCGCAACCACGGATCCTGCCGGCTCCGCTCCCACAGGCTCCAGCCTGCGCCCACCAGACTGGCCACAACGATCAGGATGATCAGCACGGTTGCCAGGTCTTCCCAGCCGGGGGATTCGAAGCCCAGATTGCGCAGCAAGTTGAGCTGGCGGGTTTGGGAGTAGTTCAGCACCCACTGGTTCCAGCTGTTATTAGCGGCGTCCCACAGGGCACGCAGCTGGACGGTAAACGCGGGGCTGACGCGGGCCAGAGCTTGCGTCAGCGCATTGCGGGGCGCCTCCAGGCGCACCAGACTCCCGATGCGAGAGGGTGCCACGGCTGACGTGGGGTCCACGCGCACCCAGCCCTGCGCAGCAATCCAGACCTCGGCCCAGGCGTGCGCATCGCTTTGGCGCACGGTCCAGAAACCGTCGACCGGGTTGACGGAACCACCCTGGTAGCCGGTGACGACGCGCGCCGGGATTCCCATGGCCCGCATCAGCAGAACAAAACTCGACGCGATGTGTTCGCAAAAGCCGGTCTTTCGGTCAAACCAGAATTCGTCCGCCGTGTGCTGGCCAAAAACTCCGGGCTCCAGCGTGTAGGTGTAGCCACCGGTGCGCAGCCTGTCCAGCACGGCGTCGATCATCGTCTGGCTGGTGGCACCGGCGAAGCGCGGGTCGCGTTGCATCTCGGTGGCCAGTTGCAGGGTACGCGGGTTGAATCCGACAGGCAGTTTGAGGTAGTCCTGCAGACCGGTGACCATCTGCTGCGGGCCATGGCGGTAGGCCGTGTGGCTTTGCGCAGAGTAACGGACCAGCTCGGTGATGGGGCGGTCGGCGACCCATTGGAGGTCCGGCGTCATGACGGCACGGTAGCCGCTGAGTGCGGGTCGCGCTGGCGTGGCATCGAGCACCATGATCCAGGGTCGGTTGTTGGGCTCCAGCGTGACCTGGTAGGAAACCGCGGGGCCCTGAACCGTCAGGTCTGCAGGCAGGGGGGCAACCGGCAACGGGCTGGCTTGCAAGGGACGCCATTCGCGGCCGTCAAAAAGTGTTAGCACGGGGCCTCGGAAATACAGGTCGTTCTGGCGGGGCGGTGTGCCGGAAAACCGCACCCGCATGGCGATGCTTTCGTCCAGCGCCAAGCTGGCGATGGACCCCACCCGCATGCTGCCCGACAAGCCACTGCGCGCGCCTGGCGCATCGCCCGGAACACCCCACAGCGGAGCGATGCGCGGAAACAGAACAAACAGCACCACCATGATGGGCGCCCCCAGTAAGGCCATCCATCCAGCGGTTTTTGCCGCATGGAAGAGGGAGGGGCGGCCCACGGGCATGTGGCTGTTGACCAGTGCGGTCAGTAGACCCAGCAGTCCGACCAGCATGGCCATGGCGACGGGCAGGCTTTGTGACACGAAGAAGTTGCTCAGCAGCGTAAAAAAGCCCAGAAAGAAAATGACGAATGCGTCTCGCTGGGTGCGCATTTCCAGCGTCTTCAGGCTAAGCAGCATCACGATAAAGGTCACACCAGCCTCCTGGCCCATCAGCGTGCGGTGGGAGAAATAGGTTGCAGCGGTGGTCAAGATTAGCAAAGCCGTCAACCACCAGCGCGATGGCAGCGCCTGGCCGCGTACGGCCAGGTAGCCGCGCCACAGCAGCAGGGTGGCCGCAAGGGCCGTGCACCACACCGGCAGATTTCCGGCCTGGGGCGCAATCACCCACGCAATGACCACCAGCAGAAAAACCGTGTCACGGGTTTCCCGGGGGAGGTTTTTGAGGGCATGCCACATGGTCAGCCTTTCACCAGCGCAAGTGCCTGCAGGCAGTTTTTCCGGTGGGCCTCGCCGCTGGCGGGCGGTATTTCCTGGCCGGGCAGTCGCAGCCCGTACTGCAGACCCTGTTTGTCCGCCATCTGCACCCAGGCACACAGGCGCGACAGGGCGTCTTCCAGGGCCTTGCCCCGGATGCCTGGTCCAGACGTCGAGCCGGAAAACCCGGTGTGGGCCAGATCCAGCCATAACTCGAACCGCTGCACCTGCTGCGAATCGCGGCTGATCAGTGTGTCGGTCTTGGCGGTCTTTTTCCAGACCACCAGCTTCAGCGGGTCGCCGCGCCGGTACGGGCGGATGCCGTCAAATTCGCCCGTGCTTTGACGCTGCACGGTAGGCTGTCCGCCGGCGCGGGGCTCGCCCGGAGGCAGCGGCGGCGGATGGAGTTCGGGTGCCGGATACACCAGCACCTGAGCGGCTGGACGCCAGACGGTCCAGACACGGAAAGTACCCAGCGGAAAGCGGGTTTCAGCGGTGAGGGCGGGCACGCGGTGCAGACCTCGGCTGTGGGGGTGGAAGGCGACCTGCACCCGCGCGCTGCCCTGCGGGGGAACGTCCGTCCAGCTCCAGTGCTGGGTGCCCAGCATGGCCAGGCCGATGCCATGGCGTGCACTGTGCCGCTGGCTCAGAAGGTTGACGCCAATAGTCACGACAGCCCCCGCAAAATGGGGCTCCGGTGCTACGATATTCATAGTGATTCCGCGCAACGTTCCGTGGCAGACGTGCATGCCCACGACGGCGCATCCGGTGAGCAGAAAGGTCAGCAGGTAGCCCAGGTTCAGCTGGTAGTTGATGGACGCAATCAACAACACCGCCAGTGTCACGCCCAGCATGAAGCCCGGGGCCGTAGGCAGGATGTACACATTGCGCTGCGTCAGCGTAACGGTGTCGCGCGGCGGAATGCGGTTAACAAACCACTGGCGAAACCGTGCCCTCACGCGCGCAGTAGGGTTCCAAGCACGGGCGCCCGTGGAACTGGCTTCGCCGGGCGACTGGGTGCGCCCCCCTGGGGGGGAGGCGCCATAGGCGAAGAATTTTGCCCCCACGCTTGTCGCTTCGCGCACTACGCTGCCCCCCAAGGGGGCCTTCGCGCCTTGGGGCGGCCCGGCGGCGCTCATGGTTCGCCCTCGGTCACGGCAGCGGCACGGCGGCCAGCATGGCGCGCACCTGTTCCACGGCACCTCGGCCCGAGTCGCCGACTGGCACCAGTCTGTGGGCAATGGTCTGGGGCAGGATGGCCTGCACGTCATCGGGCGCCGCGTAATTGCGGCCACTCAACAGCGCTTGCGCCCGTGCGGCGCGCACCACCGCAATGCCCGCGCGTGGCGACAGACCCTGCAGGAACCATTGGCCGGATCGGGTGGCGGCAATCAGGTCCTGCACGTAATCGAGCAATGGGGCTGCGGCATGGACGGCAAGCACCTGTTGCTGCAATTGCTGCAGTTCCGCGTGCGACAGCACGCTGGGCAGGCGTTCGACAATGTCGCGTCGGTCCTGGCCCATCAGCAGTTCACGTTCGGCCATGCGGTCGGGGTAGCCCAGCGAGATGCGCATCAGGAAACGGTCCATCTGTGACTCCGGCAGCGCATAGGTGCCCAGCTGGTCCAGCGGGTTCTGGGTGGCAATGACAAAGAATGGCTGGGGCAGGGGGCGGGTTTCCCCCTCGATCGTGACCTGCTTCTCTTCCATGGCCTCCAGCAGCGCACTTTGCGTCTTGGGGCTGGCGCGGTTGATTTCATCGGCCAGCAGGACCTGGGCAAAAATCGGGCCGGCGTGAAAAACAAAGGCTTCCTTGCCGCGCTCGTAGATGGATACACCGGAGAGGTCGCTGGGCATCAGGTCCGAGGTGAACTGGACCCTGGAGAATTGCAATCCGAAGGTGCGGGCCAGCGCATGCGCCAGTGTGGTCTTGCCCACGCCCGGTACATCGTCAATCAGCAGGTGTCCGCCGGCCAGCAGGCATGCGACACAATCCTGTATCTGCGCGGATTTGCCGACAATGACCGTGTTAAGCTGGTCCAGCAGGGATTTGAGTTTATGTTGTGCGTCCATGTCAGGACGTTACCCGAAAATTTTGAGATGCGAGTGCTCAGGTGAACAAGACCGGATACTTTACCCACCCCGACTGCTGGAAACATGAGATGGGCGCGGGCCACCCCGAATGCCCCGAGCGACTCAGCGCTATTGAAAACCGTCTGCTGGTCAGTGGCGTTGGCGATGCGCTCGTGAAGCGCGAGGCATCAGCGGCACCGATTGCCGACATCGAGTTGGCACATGGCCGCATGTATGTGGCCGCCCTGCGCGGACGAACGGACGGTCTGCGCGAGGAAATCGATGCGGGAGGCCCCACCCATGCCCAGATTGACCCGGATACGTCCATCAATATCCACACGTGGGACGCCGCTTTGCGCGCTGCCGGCGCGGCGATTGACGCCACCGACGCGGTCATGGCCGGGGAAATGGACAACGCTTTTTGCTCGGTTCGCCCGCCGGGTCACCATGCCTGCAAAGACAAGGCCATGGGTTTTTGTTTTTTCAACAATGCAGCCATTGCCGCCCACTATGCGCTGGACCGCCATGGTCTCAAGCGCGTGGCAATTGTTGACTTTGACGTGCACCACGGCAACGGAACGGAAAACATCGTCGCCGGCGACCAGCGCATTCTGATGGTGAGCTTTTTCCAGCATCCGTTTTACCCGGAGGGTGGTTCGCGGTCGAACGCCAGCAACCTGGTGAATGTGCCGGTGCCGGCCTATACGAAGGGTGAGCAGGTGCGCGACCTGATCGAGGCACACTGGCTGCCGCGGCTGGAAGCCTACCGGCCGGAGATGATTTTCATCAGTGCCGGCTTTGATGCCCATCGCGCAGACGATATGGGGCAGATGGGGCTGGTGGAAGAGGATTACGCATGGATCACGCACCGCATCATGGAGGTGGCCCGTCGCCACTCCAAAGGGCGTCTGGTTTCCTGCCTGGAGGGGGGCTACAACCTGGACGCCCTGGCGTTCAGTGTGGAGTCGCATATCCGCGTGCTGGCGGATTTCTGATGGCCAGGGTTGCGCAGGTTTCGGCGCCTCAGCCGATTGACGATCTGCAGGGCTGGCTTGCCGCTTTCACGCAGGCGTCGGTCCTGGTCGAATTGTTGGTGCTGGTTGCCAGTGTGGGCATAGCCTGGGGGCTGGTAGTCGGGCTGCGCAAGGCTCTGGGTTCCAGCGACGGAAAATCCATTCTGTTCGGCCGGCGGGCCGTGGACGGTGTCCTGTTTCCGGTAGTGCTGCTGTGCCTGGGCTACCTTGCCCGCGCGGTGCTGGACCAATGGGCGAGCGCCGCCGTTTTCAAGGTTGTGATACCCGTTTTGGTTGCCCTGGTGGTCATCCGCATCGGGGTCAAGGTATTGCAGGTTGCCTTTGTGGAGGCGCGCTGGGCGCGGTCACTGGAGCACACGATTTCATGGGCCGCCTGGGTTGCGATGGTGCTGTGGGTCAGTGGCCTGCTGCCCGTGGTGCTCAATGAGCTCGACCAGATCAGCTGGAAGGTGGGTGGCTCCAACCTGTCCGTGCGAACCATGATTGAAGGTTTTCTGACCGCGGGTGCCGTACTGATTTTTACCTTGTGGATATCGTCCGCGATCGAGACGCGCTTGTTGCGCTCGGCCACGGGCGGAGAACTGTCCCTGCGCAAGGCCGTCAGCAATGCTACGCGCGCACTGCTGATGTTCGTGGGGGTGATGCTGGCCCTGTCAGCCGTGGGCATTGACCTGACTGCCCTCTCGGTGCTCGGAGGGGCCATCGGGGTGGGTATCGGGTTGGGTCTGCAAAAGCTTGCGGCCAATTACATCAGCGGCTTCGTGATTCTGGCCGAGCGCAGCATGCGCATTGGTGACAGCGTGCGGGTAGACAATTTTGAGGGCGTCATCACCCAGATCAACGCGCGCTACACGGTGGTGCGGTCCCTCGCCGGGCGCGAGTCGATTGTGCCCAACGAAATGTTGATCACCAACCGGGTCGAGAACCTGTCGCTTGCTGATTCCAATCTCTACCAGACTACGGTGGTATCCGTCGCCTACGACAGCAATGTGGAACAGGTCTGCGCGCTGCTGCTGCAGGCGACTCTGGCCCAGGAGCGCGTACTGCGGGAACCGGCACCCGCGGTCTACCTGTCGACGTTTGGTGCAGATGGACTGGAGTTCACGGTGGGGTATTGGCTGGGCGATGTGCAGAAAGGTCAGATGAACCTGCGCTCCGATGTCAACCGCGCCATTCTGGCGGCCCTGCGGGAAAACCATATCGAGATCCCCTACCCGCAGAGGGTGGTGCATACCCGGTGAATGCCGGCTACAAGCGGGTTAGTCGCAGCACGCAGCGGCAGAGTCCTTGCACGCAGCCCGAGTCTGACTATAATCAGAAAAAGCACGATCGTTCTATTTTGTCATTTCTCTTCTTCCGGTACTACGGGGATGGCATGGAGCGTGTGGCGGCATAGAATCGCAGAGTTGACGTGTACGTCAAGTAGGCAAGCCAATTTGTAAACCTCTGGAGCGCAAGCAAATGAAAGTCCTGGTAAGCGTAAAACGCGTGGTTGATTACAACGTCAAGGTACGGGTCAAGTCCGACGGAACCGGTGTGGACATCGCCAATGTCAAGATGAGCATGAACCCCTTTGACGAAATCGCTGTGGAAGAAGCGGTGCGCCTGAAGGAAAAGGGCGTGGTCACGGAAATCATCGCCGTCTCCTGCGGCGTGACCCAATGCCAGGAGACCCTGCGCACTGCCATGGCTATTGGTGCAGATCGCGCCATTCTTGTCGAGACCGCAGTGGAGCTGCAACCCCTGGCCGTGGCGAAGCTGCTCAAGGCACTGGTGGACAAAGAACAACCCGGTCTGGTCATTCTGGGCAAGCAAGCCATTGACGACGACTGCAATCAGACCGGCCAGATGCTGGCTGCGCTGGCGGATCTGCCCCAGGGCACCTTTGCCAGCAAGGTTGAAATCAACGACGGCAAGGCCAGCATCACCCGCGAGGTAGATGGCGGCTCCGAGACCGTGTCGCTCAGCCTGCCGGCGGTGATTACCACCGACCTGCGCCTGAATGAGCCACGCTATGTGACTCTGCCCAACATCATGAAGGCCAAGAAAAAGCCTCTGGAAACCCTGACACCCGAAGCACTGGGTGTTGACGTGGCCCCGCGTATCAAAACCCTCAAGGTGGTCGAGCCTGCCAAGCGCAGCGCCGGTATCAAGGTGCCTGACGTGGCCACGCTGGTTGCCAAACTGAAGACTGAAGCCAAAGTTATCTAAGGAACACGAAAATGACTTCTCTCGTTATTGCCGAACACGACAACGCATCCATCAAGGGTTCCACCCTCAACACCGTGACTGCCGCCCTGCAATGCGGCGGTGATGTGCACGTGCTGGTTGCGGGCAGCAATGCGGGTGCTGCCGCTGCCGCTGCCGCCCAGATCGCTGGTGTCGCCAAAGTATTGCATGCGGACAGCGATGCCCTGGCGCATGGACTGGCAGAAAACATGACCGCCCAAATTGTGGCGTTGGCCGGCAGCTATAGCCACATCCTTTTCCCTGCCACGGCGGGTGGCAAGAATGTCGCGCCCCGTGTGGCTGCCAAGCTCGATGTCGGTCAGATTTCGGACATTACCAAGGTCGAGGCCGCTGACACCTTTGAGCGCCCCATTTACGCGGGCAACGCCATGGCCACGGTGCAAAGTGCAGACGCCATCAAGGTGGTTACCGTGCGTACGACCAACTTTGACCCGGCAGCTGCCACTGGTGGCAGTGCTGCCGTGGAAAGCGTGGCGGCGGTCGCGGCCAGCGCCCAGGCCACGTATCTGGGCTCCGAAATTGCCAAGAACGACCGCCCCGAACTGACGGCTGCCAAGATCATCGTGTCGGGTGGTCGCGCGCTGGGCTCGGCCGAGAAGTTCAATGATGTATTGACCCCGCTGGCTGACAAGCTGGGTGCCGCCATTGGTGCCAGCCGGGCGGCGGTGGATGCGGGCTACGCAGCCAATGACCTGCAAGTAGGCCAGACCGGCAAGATTGTGGCGCCTCAACTGTATATTGCTGCTGGTATTTCCGGTGCCATCCAGCACCTGGCCGGCATGAAGGACAGCAAAGTCATTGTTGCCATCAACAAGGACCCCGAGGCACCCATATTCAGCGTAGCTGACTATGGTCTGGAAGCCGATTTGTTTGTTGCTGTGCCAGAGCTTCTGGCCGCGCTGTAAGCGCTGGCTGATCGGAGGGGCATCGTACGCGGTGCCCCTTTTTTTTCGCGTTTTGATATCCCTGTTTTATTGCATTACCGGAGTACCCCATGAGCTACGTTGCACCAGTCAAAGATATGTTGTTCAACATCGAGCATCTGGCCAAGATTGACCAGATCGCTCTGATTCCCGGATTTGAGGATGCAGGTCTGGATACGGCACAGGCCGTGCTGGAGGAAGCCGCCAAATTCAGCGAAGGTGTGCTGGCGCCATTGAATTGGGAAGGCGACAAGAACCCCACCAGCTGGAAAGATGGCGTGGTCACAGCAACGCCGGGTTTCAAGGAGGCGTACCAGCAATTTGCCGAAGGCGGCTGGCAAGGCCTGCAGCACCCGGTGGACTTTGGCGGCCAGGGCCTGCCAAAAACCATTGGCGCCGTCTGTGGCGAAATGCTCAACAGTGCCAATATGAGCTTTGCCCTGTGCCCGTTGTTGAGCGACGGCGCGATTGAAGCATTGCTTACAGCAGGTTCAGACGAACTGAAGGGCGTCTATCTGGAAAACCTGGTGAGCGGCAAATGGACCGGCACCATGAATTTGACCGAACCCCAGGCTGGCAGTGACCTGGCCGCAGTGCGTACCCGTGCCGAGCCGCAGCCGGATGGCACTTTCAAAATTTTTGGCACCAAGATTTTCATCACCTGGGGTGAGCACAACATGGCCGAAAACATCGTCCATCTGGTTCTGGCCCGTGTGCAAGGCGCTCCCGAAGGGGTAAAGGGCATCAGCCTGTTCGTGGTGCCGAAGTTCATGGTTAACGCGGACGGTTCACTGGGGGCGCGCAACGATGTGCATTGCGTTTCTATCGAACACAAAATGGGTATCAAGGCCAGCCCCACGGCGGTGCTGCAGTTTGGTGACAACGGCGGCGCCGTCGGCTACCTGGTGGGCCAGGAGAACCGGGGTCTGGAGTACATGTTCATCATGATGAACGCTGCGCGCTATGGTGTGGGTGTTCAGGGAATCGCCATTGCCGAGCGCGCCTACCAGACGGCGGCGCGCTTCTCGCGCGAGCGGGTGCAAAGCCGTCCCGTGGATGGTTCCATCGCCGCGGGTGCGCCCATCATCCACCACCCGGATGTGCGTCGCATGCTCATGACCATGCGTGCCTACGTGGAGGGATGCCGCGCGATGGCCAGCGTCGCTGCGTCAGCGTACGATGCAGCGCATAACCACCCCGAAGCCGATGTGCGCAAAGTCAACCAGACCTTCTACGAATTCATGGTGCCGCTGGTCAAGGGCTACAGCACCGAGATGAGTCTGGAAGTGACTTCGCTGGCCGTGCAGGTGCACGGTGGCATGGGCTACATCGAAGAAACCGGCGTGGCCCAGTACTACCGCGACGCCAAGATTCTGACCATCTACGAAGGCACCACCGCCATTCAGGCCAATGATCTCGTGGGACGCAAAACCTCGCGCGACGGCGGCCAGACAGGCAAGATGCTCGCCGTGCAGATTGAAGGCACAGAAGCCGAACTGATCAAGAGCGGAACGGCAGATGCGCTTGCGATGGCCAAGCGGCTCAAGGCCGCACGCGAAGCATTTGTCGATGTGGTCAACTTTGTTGCGGGCAACACCAAGGCCAGCCCCAACGCGGTGTTTTCCGGCAGCGTACCGTACCTGATGCTGACCGGCAATGTGATGGCGGGCTGGCAGATGGCGCGCGCAATGCTGGTCGCGCAAGAGCAGATAGCAGCGGGAACCGATGTCGCTTTCATGCAGGCCAAGATCATCACTGCGCGCTTCTATGCCGACCATTTGCTGGTCAAAGCCCCTGGTTTGCGCGACAGTATTGTCGAAGGCGCCGAGTGCGTCACCGCCATGGCGCTGGAGGCATTCTGAGCATGTCCAAACTCCCTGCGCCGCTGGACCGCCTGCCGTTTCCGGTCATCGGTTCACCACTCTTCATCATCAGCAACCCCAAGCTGGTGATTGCCCAGTGCATTGCGGGCGTGGTGGGTTCCATGCCGGCGCTCAATGCCCGTCCGGCCGAACAACTGGAAGCCTGGCTGATCGAGATCACCACCGCGCTGGCTGCCTACAACGCGGCCAATCCCGACAAACCCGCAGCCCCATTTGCCATCAACCAGATCGTGCACAAGAGCAATGACCGGCTGGATCACGATATGGCTATGTGCGTCAAGTACAAGGTGCCCATCATCATCACCAGCCTGGGTGCGCGCGAGGACATCAATGCGGCAGCCCACAGCTATGGTGGCGTGGTCCTGCACGATGTCATCAACAACAAACATGCCCACAAGGCCATTGAAAAGGGCGCCGATGGGCTGATCGCGGTGGCAGCAGGTGCCGGCGGGCACGCCGGAGTCAAGAGTCCGTTTGCCCTGGTTCAGGAGATCCGGCAATGGTTTGACGGGCCAATTGCACTCAGTGGATCCATCTCCACGGGCGATGCTGTGCTGGCGGCGCAGGCTTGTGGTGCCGACTTTGCCTATGTTGGATCAGCCTTCATTGCGACCGACGAAGCGCGGGCGACCGATGCCTACAAGCAGGCCATTGTCGACAGCAATTCGGATGACATCGTGTACAGCAACCTGTTCACCGGCGTGCACGGCAACTACCTGGCACCCAGCATCCGCGCTGCGGGTCTGGACCCGGCCAACTTGCCCGAAAGCGACCCGAGCAAGATGAACTTTGGCGGTGACAAGAGCAAAGCCTGGAAGGACATCTGGGGTTGCGGTCAGGGGATTGG
>JBPOIP010000220.1:0-15833 GCA_052034395.1 Pseudomonadota bacterium | reverse complement strand
GTTGAGGGACGCCGCAAATGAACACATGTTCATGCTCGAGAAATCACCCCAGCGCGTCCAGAGCTTCTTCCAAGACCCCAGAGTCAAATATGCGGCGGCTTGAAACTTCTTGGGGCCGGATCAATAGAGGCCAACCCTCGCGACGGCCCGGATGAATTGAAGCGTCTGCGGCAAAGCCTGGTGCTTGCCCGGCAGGGAGAGCAAGGCCAGTTCACCACGGCGCTGCGGTCCTTTACCGAAGGGCTGAAAAAGCACATCCGTACCGAAGAGCGGGAACTGATTCCGCTGGCCAAAAGCGTCTTGACGCCCGCTGACTGGGACGAGATCAACACAGCTTTTCTTGACAACAAAGATCCGCTGTTTGGCGAGCACGCCAAGGAAGAGTACCGTGAGTTGTATCACCGCATCGCAACACTGGCACCCGAGTCCGTGGGACTGGGCGGACAGGGTTCAGGCGAACTGAAGGCCGCGGTGCCGCTTCAGGCGGACTTGCTACTGAAAGTCCGTAGCCTGGAGAGCAGTTATGGGCGCATTAAAGCGCTCAAGGGAATCGATTTTGAGGTGAGCCGTGGCGAGACCGTCGCGCTGGTCGGAGCCAACGGGGCGGGAAAGACGACCTTTTTGCGCGCACTGTCCGGTGTGCAGCCCATGGATGTCGGAACCCTCCAGTTTGACGGGCGCGATATTTCCAAGTTGCGCTCGGATCTGCGTATGCGTGCAGGCATTTGCCACAGTCCGGAAGGGCGGCAGGTGTTTGGACCGTTAAGCATCGAAGACAACCTGCGACTCGGTGCCTATACCCAGCCCAAGCACCAGGTTGCCGGTGATCTTGAAAAGATATTCACGATGTTTCCGGTGCTGAAAGAGAAGCGGCTACTGCCGGCCGGGACGTTGTCCGGAGGTCAGCAGCAGATGCTGGCAATTGGCCGTGCGCTCATGGGGCGACCCAGGTTGCTGTTGCTCGATGAGCCATCCATGGGTTTGGCTCCCCTGCTGGTAGAAGAGGTCTTCAACGTCATCAAGACCCTGAAAGCCGAAGGCATGACCATCATCCTGGCGGAACAGAATGCGTTTGCGGCGCTGGCCATTGCCGACCGGGGGTACGTCATGGAAACGGGCACCATTACCCTCAGTGGAACAGGCCAGGAACTGATCAGCAACGAACAGGTGCGCGCGGCCTACCTGGGCATGTAGTCACTTGGCAGCGAAGGTTCGCTGGGGGGCGCTGTCACGGCGCATCCCGCGCTGCCGCCATGGAAAATCCCAGCTGCTCCGAAATGGAGCGCGCAACATCCCGCAGTGCTGTCGCGTTGGCGCAGGACCAGTCGGGATCAAACCCGCCCGTGGGGCCAATGATCGTGATCACCATGGTGATCATGCCGTTGTGGTCAAAAACCGGTGCGGCGAAAGCACTGACTCCGGGTATGGGTTGCCCAATCGCCCGCGCCATCCCGCGTGTCCGGACCTCCTGGAAATCGGCTTGCATGTCTTCCCAATTGCACAAATTTCCCACGATGTGCGGAAATGCATCTGGATGCATGGATTCTTCAATGAAGCGCTCAACTTTTTTAGGTGCCATGTAGGCGCCAAATACCTTGCCGGTTGCCGTGGTGAGAGACATCACCGTACCCGGGCGCAAATTCATGTGAATGGGATGACTTGACTCCTCAAGATGGATAACAGTAGGGCCGACATTCCCCCAAACCGAGAGTGCAACCGTGTGGTGAATGGATTGTTCCAGCGCAACCGCTGCGGCCATGGCCAGTCGTACCGGGTTGAGTTGCCGCAATCCTGCCAGCCCCATCCGCAAAGCGAGCGCTCCCAAGCCATAACGGCCCGAGACCGGGTCTTGTGCTACCAGCCCAATCTTGCCAAAGCTCACCAGATACGGATGTGCCTTTGCTGGCGTCATGTTGGCCGCAAAAGCCAATTGCTTGAGTGTCATGGCGCCGCCGGACTCGGTTAGAACGGTCAGAATCTGACCGCCAACCTCAATGGACTGAATGCCGCGGCGCTCCTTTTCGTCGTCACCCTGGAGGGTCATGGTTGGCCTTTCTTTATGTACCGCGTGAGGGCTGATTGCCATTCTCGCTCATTTAGAACAATTTCATCATTATCAAAAAATTCTTTATTGTATAAATGATTCCACAATAGCGAAAAATGACGTAACATCGCCTGGCACGCCAAAAAAGGAAAACTGCATGAACACCAAGAAATTTGCTTCCGTTGCCGATCTGGAGGCCAAAAAAACAACCTTTGCCCAGCTATCAGCCCATTGCTGGGCCTATACCGCCGAAGGTGACCCCAATACCGGCGTCATCATTGGCGAAGACAGTGTGTTGATCTGTGATGCGCTGGCGACGCCGGTGATGGCGCAGAGCCTGATTGCCGAGATCCGCAAGGTGACCGACAAGCCCATCAAGCATGTGGTGCTGTCGCACTACCATGCCGTGCGGGTGCTGGGCGCATCGGGGTACAAGGCAGCTGGCATGCAGGAAATCATTGCCAGCCAGGGCACCTATGAAATGATTGTCGAGCGTGGCGCGCAGGACATGCAGTCCGAATATGAGCGTTTCCCGCGATTGTTTGACGCCTTCGACTCGATACCCGGACTAACCTGGCCAACGCTCGTATTTCAGGAGCAGATGACCCTTTATTTATCGGGGCTGGAGGTCAAAATCATGCACGTGGGTGCGGGCCACACCAAAGGCGACACGATTGTCTGGGTGCCGTCTGAGAAAGTGCTGTTCTCGGGCGATCTGATTGAAGCGGACGCCGCTTGCTACACCGGCGATGCACAGCTCGAGGAGTGGCCTGCCACCCTGGATGCGCTGGCCGCGCTGAACCCCGAAAAAATTGTACCCGGGCGTGGCCCGGCGCTTGATACGCCCGAGCGCGTGGCAGCCGGCCTGGCCTATACCCGTGACTTTGTCAGCACCCTGCTCAGTTCCGCTAAAGATGCGGTGGCGCAAGGAATGAACCTGAACCAGGCCATGGCCCATTGCCGTAAGGCCATGGACCCCAAGTTTGGCCATGTGTTCATTTATGAGCACTGTCTGCCGTTCGACGTAACCCGTGCGGTGGACGAGGCCAGCGGCATCAAACATCCACGCATCTGGACCGCAGAGCGTGACAAGGAAATGTGGCACGGCCTGCAGGCACATCAATAGCCTGAAGCCCTCGCCAGAACCGAGCAGTCGTACAACCACCAGGAGGCAAGCATGTTGAGTACCTACCAATACCCAAAATATGAATATGTTCAACCGCCCGAGCAACGAGCGGGGGAAACCCGGCGCTACCCGGTCGTCGTGGTCGGTGCTGGCCCTGTAGGGCTGGCGGCGGCCATTGAACTGGCCCAAACCGGCGTGCCCGTGGTGGTGCTGGACGACGATGACACGGTGTCCGTTGGCTCACGGGGCGTGTGCTATGCCCGCAGGGCGCTGGAAGTGCTCGACCGGATCGGAGTTGGTGACGCCTGCGTGGACAAAGGTGTCAGCTGGAATGTCGGCCGCACGTTCTTTCGCGAGCAGGAGGTCTACAACTTCAACCTGCTGCCACAACCCGATTTCAAGCGGCCGGGAATGATCAACCTGCAACAGTACTACCTGGAAGAATACGAGATCAAGCGCGCGCGCGAACTGCCCAACCTGGACCTGCGCTTTCGCAACAAGGTTGTCTCGGTCACGCCGGCGGGTGACGGCGCCACCCTGCAGATCGAAACCCCCGACGGCATCTATTCCATGGAGGCCGACTGGCTGATCGTTGCCGACGGGGCCCGCAGCACGGTTCGAAGGATGATGAACCTGGAGATTGATGGAAAGATCTTCATGGACCGCTTTCTGATAGCCGACGTGGTGATGAAGGCAGACTTTCCATCCGAGCGCTGGTTCTGGTTTGACCCTCCCTTCCACCCGGGGCAATCCGTACTGCTGCACCGCCAGGCGGACAACGTTTACCGTATCGACTTTCAGCTGGGCTGGCAGGCCGATCCCGAGGAAGAAAAGAAGCCGGAGAAAGTCATCCCGCGCATCAAAGCCATGCTGGGAGACGACCGAGAATTCGAACTTGAATGGGTCAGCGTGTATACCTTCCAATGCCGCCGGATGACAGAGTTCCGTCACGGCAGGGTCCTGTTTGCCGGCGACGTCGCACACCAAGTGTCACCTTTTGGTGCCCGCGGGGCCAACTCGGGCTTGCAGGATACCGACAATCTGGTCTGGAAACTCAAGCTCGTGCTCGACGGCCGGGCGCCCGATGCCCTGCTGGATACCTACTCCAGGGAGCGTGTGTTCGCAGCCGATGAAAACATCATGAACTCGACCCGCTCTACCGATTTCATCACGCCCAAGAGCAAGACCTCGCTGACGTTTCGCAACGCGGTTCTGTCACTGGCCCGCGACCACGCCTTCGCCCGGGCACTGGTCAATTCCGGGCGCTTGTCGGTTGCGGCCTATTTGACCGAGTCCACACTGAATACACCGGACACGGCAGCATTTTCCGGCGACATGGTTCCGGGCGCTGCCATGGATGACGCACCGGTTCTGGTCGGTGAGCGCGCAGCGTGGCTGCTGGACTGCGTGGGCAAGCACTTCGTTGCCCTGGTTCATGTCGGTGATCCTGCCGCCGTAGACGCTGCGACGGCGCAAAGCTACAAAGCGCTGGGTCAGGGCGCAATACCGATAGAAGTCGTTCTGGTTAGTTCCACACCGGGTGTTGCGCCTGCGGGCCTGCGTGTGCTGGTTGACCAGGCTGGCCGGTACGCCGAACGCTATGACAGTGTGGCGGGAACGGTCTACCTGGTGCGACCGGATCAGCACGTCGCTGGCCGGTGGCGCGCCTTTGAATCGGACCAGGTCAGCGCCGCCCTGGCACGTGCAACCTGCAATTCACAATGAGGAGTCTGCAATGGCATTGAACCTGAACCCCAATTTTGCCGAGCCTGGAAAGCGCTACTTCCATGCATTCACGCCGGGTGACGATTTTTATGAAGCGCTGATTGAGACGCACCGCGACCTTTCGGATGACCAGAGTGCCATGGTCAACGCCAAACTGGTGCTTCTTTTGTCGAACCACATCGGGGACCTGCAAGTGCTGCGTGAAGCCATGGCCATTGCCCGCACCGATATCTGAGAGCGCGGGATCAGCCCCGCTGGCGCGCGCGGGGTGGCCATGGATTCCACCCGAGCGCATGGTCTGGTGCTGTGTATCATTGTCGTCGTACCACCCGTTCACAACCCTAGGAGATGCGCACCATGGCACTGATGGATTTCATCAAGAAGCAGTTCATAGACATCATTCAATGGACTGAAGAGAACGATGGCACATTGGCATGGCGCTTTCCCATGCGCGACATGGAAATCCAGAACGGTGGCCAACTGGTGGTGCGCGAATCGCAAATGGCGATCTTCGTCAACGAAGGAAAAGTGGCCGATGTGTTTGGGCCTGGTACCCACAAGTTGACGACCCAGACACTACCCGTTCTGACCTACCTGAAAAATTGGGACAAGCTGTTCGAGTCGCCCTTCAAGAGCGATGTCTACTTTTTCAGTACCCGCCAGCAAATCGACCAGAAGTGGGGCACGCCCCAGCCTATCACCATTCGCGACAAGGACTTTGGTGCCGTTCGCCTGCGCGCTTTTGGCAACTACGCCTTTCGCATTGAAGACCCCAAGCTGTTCCATACCGAGATTTCGGGCACGCGTGAAGAGTACACCGTGGCCGACGTTGAAGGGCAACTGCGTGGTCTGGTGCTGCAAAACATCAGCACCGCCATTGCTGCCAGCGGCATCCCGTTCCTGGACCTAGCGTCCAACCAGATCGAATTTGCCAAGGCATTGACAGCGCAACTAGGCCCGGAGATGGCCAAGTTGGGCCTGAAAGTCGAGGGCATGACGGTGCAAAGCGTCTCGCTGCCCGAAGAACTGCAGAAGATCCTTGACCAGAAGATCGGAATGGGCATGGTGGGCAATGACATGAACAAGTTCATGCAGTACCAGACGGCCCAGTCCATTCCCAAATTTGCCGAAGGCGCGGGCGGCGGTGGCGGTGGCATTGCAGGCGATGCCATGGGCCTGGGTGCCGGTGTGGCGCTTGGCCAGGTGCTGGCGCAAAATCTGCAGGCAGGTCTGCAGACCCACGCGGCACCGGCCGCAGCGGCTCCCACAGTGGCTGCATTGAAACCTGAAGACATCATGGCCACGCTGGAGAAACTGGCCGACCTCAAAGCCAAGGGCATTCTGACGCCCGAAGAATTCGATGCCAAGAAGGCGGAGTTGTTGAAGAAGCTGGTCTGATTTTTCGTTCTGGCTTGCTTGTGGCTTTGACTCCCTGCGGGGCTTCCTCACGTCCCCCCTTTCTCCCCCCGCCCTCTCTCGCCCCCACCGGGGCGAGAGAGGGGGCTGAACAGCCTCATTTGGCCTTGTCTTTGAAGGTGGGACGTACACGTGCCGCTTGGCGCTGTGACATCCACACTTACTGGCCCAACGCCACTTTGCGCGTGCACTCCCCTTTGTTTACGCACGCGGCCAAATATGGCTGTTCGGCTCCCCTTTCCGCCCTGGCGAGGGTGGAAAGGGGCGGGGGGGATAGGGGGTGGTGTGAGGAAGCCCCGCAGGGAATAAACTCTTCAAGTAAGTCCTTGCAGCCCGCCAAGGCATAGCCCATGGCAACCGTACCTCAGCAACGCTCCTACACCGCCCCCTGCCCGGGCTGCGGCGCGCCGGTGGAGTTCCGCGCGGCGCAGTCCACGCATGCCGTGTGCGGCTACTGCCAGAGCACGGTGGTGCGCCAGGGCGATGTGCTGGCGCGGCTGGGCAAGATGGGGGAGCTGTTTGATGACCACAGTCCGCTGCAGCTTTTTGCCACCGGAACCTACAACAAGCGCCATTTCACGCTGATCGGGCGACTGCAATACAAGACGGCCGAAGGCACCTGGGCCGAGTGGAATGCCCTGTTTGACGATGGTGAGTCCGGTTGGCTGGCGGAGGACAACGGCACCTATGTCTTTACCCAACCGGACACCGTGCAGCGCAGCGTACCCACTGCAGACCGGTATGTGCTGGGCAAGCAGGTGGCAGTCAGCGGCAAACCGTTCAGCGTGACCGGCAATGTGTCGGCCATGCTGGTCAGTGCACAGGGCGAGCTGCCCAAACTGCCCCCGCTGGGGCAGGCTTTTGACGTGGTGGAACTGCGCAGTGCCAGCGGTGAGGTGCTCAGCATCGACTACACCGCCACGCCTCCGGTCGTTTCGCAGGGCAGGGCGGTGCTGCTGGATGACCTGGCGCTCAAAGGACTCAAAGACGAGTCGGTCAAGGACGAGAAAGGCCGCCAGTTCAATTGTCCCCATTGCGGGGCACCTGTCACTGTGGCGCTGGCGACGAGCAAGAGCATCACCTGCGGCAGTTGCAACAGCCTGATTGACCTGAGCCAGGGGATTGGGGGCGAACTCAAATCTGCGATTCAGGACGAGCCCATCAACCCGCTGATTCCGCTGGGCGCATTGGGGCAGTTGCAGGGCACCCAGTGGCAGGTAGTGGGCTTCCAGCACCGCATGGGTGTGGAGCCGGGTGATGACGAGCACTTTGGCTGGAGTGAATACCTACTCTACAACCAGAAGCGGGGCTTCAGTTTTCTGGTGGACTCGGAAGAGGGCTGGAGCCTGGTGCGCCCCACAACCGGTGCACCCGCAATGACCAGCTCCAGTGCGAAGAGCGCCAGCTACATGGGGACCACCTACAGGCTGAAGTACAGCTACGAGGCTGAGACCAATTACGTGTGCGGCGAGTTTTACTGGCCAGTCACCCGGGGCCAGAAGACCACCAACAAGGACTTTGCCAGTGGCAAGCGCCTGCTGTCGCTGGAGCAAAGCGACAGCGAACTGGTCTGGTCCAACGGCGATCAGCTGGAAAGTGATGTGGTGGCCAAGGCCTTCGGGCTGGAGGACAAGAAAGAGCTGCTCACGCGCAATGATGTTGCGCCCTTCAGTGCTGCGCGCAGCATCGGCATCGGCACCATCATTGTGGTGCTGGTCATCACGCTGATCCTGTTGTCGCTGCTCAGTCGCTGCTCCAGTTGCGACCCGCGGGTGGAAAACTGTTCGTCATCTTCCAGCTCGCGCAGTTCGGGTGGCTCCTTTGGTGGATATTCCGGTGGTGGTGGCCACAAGTAATGCAGTACCTTTTTCATTGTGTAGGAGAGTCTTATGGGCTTTGAAATGTTGAAACCCGGCGCGGTTCTCGCCTCGCTGGTTTTCGCGCTGATTGGCGTTGCAGTTTTCTGGCTGTGTTTTCTCATCATTGACAAGATCACACCCTACGATTTGTGGGGCGAGATTGTCGAAAAACAGAACGTGGCACTGGCTCTGGTCGTGGCGGCCATGAGCCTGGGGATTTGCGTGATCATCGCTGCGGCTATTCATTAGGCCCCCACGCTTGTCGCTTCGCGTACTACGCTGCCCCCCGAGGGGGCGCAATTCGCCTTGGGGCGGCCCGGCGGCGAATTCAACTTTACCGGTGAAGCGCGCATGTCCAACGTAAGCCGGGTTTCTGTGCTGCGCACCCCCAAACCGCTGGAAGTTACGCTGCTGGTCAGCGTGTTTGTGGTGGCGGCGTGCGGCCTGGTCTACGAGCTCGCCGCCGGTGCCCTGGCTTCCTACCTGCTGGGCGATTCGGTTCTGCAGTTCTCCACGGTCATAGGCTGCTATCTCTTCGCTATGGGCGTGGGCTCGTGGCTCTCGCGTTTCCTTGAGCGCCAGTTGCCCGCGCACTTTTTGCGTATTGAGCTGCTGGTGGCGCTGGCCGGAGGCGCATTGCCCGCCCTGTTGTTTCTGGCCAATGCCTATATGCCGGGCGCCTTCCGTTTTCTGCTGTATGCCATGGTGGGCATTGTCGGCATTCTGGTGGGGCTGGAGATTCCGCTGGTCATGCGCATACTCAAACGCGAGGTAGCACTCAAAGACCTGGTGTCGCAGGTGCTCACCTTTGACTACCTGGGCGCGCTGGCGGTGTCGGTGGCCTTTCCGCTGGTGCTGGTGCCGCAGCTGGGTTTGATCCGCACAGGGTTGTTGTTTGGGTTGTTGAATGCGGCGGTGGCTTTCTGGACGCTGTGGGTTTTCCGGTATGAACTGCGCCGGTTTGTCGCCCATGCCTGGGCCTGCGTGCTGACGGTAGGTGTGCTGGCTGTGGGCTTTGCGGCGGCAGACCAGATCACCACACTGGCGGAAGACAAGTTTTATCACGACCGCATCGTGCTGGCGGCAACCTCGCCCTACCAGCGCATCGTGGTCACCGACGGGCGCACCGGGCACAGGCTGTTTCTCAACGGCAACCTGCAATTTGCCGAACGCGATGAATACCGCTACCACGAGGCTCTGGTGCACCCCGCCATGGCAGCCTTTGGCGCGCCGCGCAGGGTCGCTGTACTGGGTGGCGGCGACGGCATGGCCGTGCGCGAAATCCTCAAGTACCCCAGTGTTGAGCGTGTCACCCTGGTGGAGCTGGACCCCAACATGACCGACCTGTTTTCCAAAGACCCGGCCATGGCTGCGCTGAACGCGGGCGCCCTGCGCTCACCGAAATTGCGCATCGTCCATGCGGACGCCTTTCAGTGGCTGCAGGCCAGCGACACCGCAGAGCCAGAAATCTTCGACGTTATCGTGGTCGACTTCCCGGACCCCACCAACTTTTCCATCGGTAAGCTCTACACCAACAGCTTTTATGCACTGCTGGCCCAGCGCCTGAGCGCCAGTGGCTACGCGGTCATCCAGACCACCTCGCCGCTGGTGGCGCGCCAGAGTTTCTGGACCGTGGCCACCACCATTGCGTCCGCCGGTCTGCACGCCACGCCCTACCACGCCAATGTGCCCAGCTTTGGCGAATGGGGCTATATCATCGCCAGCCACCGACCCTGGCGCATGCCTGAGAAGCTGCCCGAAGGGCTGCGCTTTTTGGGGACGGACACGCTACCTTTGCTGTTTGACTTTCCCAGGGACATGTCGCGTGTACCCGCTGACGTCAACCGTCTGTCCAACCAACTGCTGGTCACCACCTATGAGCAGGAGTGGGGACGGGTTGGCCCCTGATGCCACAGCCTATTGCACAATCGCCCACCACCTACCAACCGATGGATCTATGAGAGTTTTTGGAATCGCCGGTCGCTCCGGCATGGGCAAGACCACGCTGCTGGAGCGGCTCATCCCCGAGCTGACCGGGCGCGGCCTGTCGGTGTCGCTGATCAAGCACAGCCACAAGTCCATTGACATTGACCGCCCCGGCAAAGATTCCTACCGCTTGCGTGAAGCCGGTTGTAGCGAAGTGGTCTTGCTTGGCAACGAGCGCTGGGCGTTGATGCATGAGTTGCGCGGCGCGCCCGAGCCTTCGCTAGACTACCTGATTGGCCGCCTGCAACCCTGCGACCTGGTGTTAATTGAGGGATTCAAGGAGGGGCATTTTCCCAAGATCGAAGTGTGGCGCGCAGAGCTCGGTCGCGAAACCCTGTGGCCCCAGTGGCCCGGCATCATTGGCATCGCGTCCGACACCACCAGCAACCCGGCAGACCCCCGGCACGTTGAGCCATTGCCCCGGTGGTTTGACCTGTCTGACACACGCGTCATGGCGGACTGGGTGGTCGCGCACGCGCAGCCAGTCTGAGCCATGACCGGGTTGCCCTGCCCGTGATCCGCCGCCGCCAATTTTTGGGCACGGCTCTGGGTGCAGCCTGGGCTGCCACGGCTTGCCAGCCTGCCATGCACGCCAATGACCACATCCAGGGCGGCTTTACCGGCGTTCAGCCTGAGCGGGGCCACTTGCTGCGCGACGGCGCGCAGGGCGCAAAGGGTTGGCATGCAACCACCAAGACATTTAAGACCCGTGTGTTGATAGCAGGCGGTGGCGTAGCGGGTCTGGCGGCCGCGCGCGCCCTGCGCCTGCAGGGCATGAATGACTTTGCCCTGCTGGAGCTGGAAGACGCCGCTGGAGGCAACAGCCGCAGCGGCGAGATAGCAGGCTTGCCCTTTCCACTGGGCGCGCACTACCTTCCCTTGCCGGGCGACGATGCGCCCGAGGTGCAGGACCTGCTGGAAGAACTGGGCCTGCGAACGCGCGTGGCAGGGCGTTGGCAGTATGACGAGCGCCACCTGTGTCACAGCCCGCAAGAGCGGCTGTTCTTCAACGGAGAGTGGCAGGACGGTTTGCTGCCCGTGCAGGGCGTGGGGGCGGACACCCTGTCGCAGTATGAAAAATTCGCACGGTTGGTGGAGCAGACGCGCCTTGCGGCCCGCTGGACCATGCCAGTGCAAAACAGGGCTCTAGCCCCTGTGCAATCTACGCTGTCTGCTACTACGTTCATAGCGTATCTGGACCAGCAGAGTCTGACCGACCGCCACCTGCGCTGGTATCTGGACTACTGTTGCCGCGATGACTACGGCGCTGGCATCGCCTCCGTGTCAGCCTGGGCGGGCATCCACTACTTTGCCAGCCGCCATGGCTTTCATGCGCCGGGCACCGAGGGGGGCGAGCGCGAAGGCCTGCTCACCTGGCCCGAGGGCAATGCCTGGCTCACCCGGCGCATGGCTCTGCCCCTGGGCGAGCGGCTGCACACTGGCCGCGTGGTGGTGCGCATTGCCACGGGCAGGCATGGCGCAGAGGTGGACGCCTTCAACACCGCCACCCAGTCGCTGGAGCGCTGGCAGGCGCAGCATGTCGTTGTGGCGTTGCCGGTGTTTGTGGCCGCGCGGGTGGTGGAAAATCCGCCTGATTTTTTGCGCGCGGCCAGCCGCCAAATCGTTTACGCGCCGTGGTTGGTGGCCAACATCCATCTGCAAAGCCCCTTGCACGACCGACCGGGCGCGGCACCGAGCTGGGACAACGTGCTGTACGACGATGCAAACGGAAAAGGCGGCCTGGGCTATGTGGATGCCACGCACCAGAGCCTCAAGTCAACCGCCGGCCCCACGGTACTCACGCACTACCGGGCGCTGGGTGACTTCTCTGGCGATGCAGCACGGGGGCGCAAATGGCTGCTGGATCGTCCCTGGGCGGCCTGGCGCGACGAGATCGTTGCCGAGTTGTCTGGCGCGCACCCGGACCTGGCCGCTAAAGCCACCCGCGTGGACATCACCCGCTATGGCCATGCCATGGCGATTCCGGTGCCAAATATTGATGGCCAAATTGGCCTCTGGCCCTCGTCGAATATGCGTAGACCGCTATCAAAGAAGGAGCAATTGCCGGTGCGCCAGGTGCTGGCGTGGGATCGGCTGGCATTTGCCCACAGCGACTGGGCGGGCTACTCGGTGTTTGAGGAGGCTTTCACCGCGGGGCACGGGGCGGCAATTTGACCTGCAACAGTTCGCGCAGGAATTCCAGAAAGGCGCGGGTGCGCGCTGGAATCAGCTTGCGCGATGGCACTGCGGCGTAGACCGTGAGGCGGCCAAATATCCAGTGCGGCAGCACCTGCACCAGCGCACCGCTGGCCAGGTGGGGCTCCACCAGCAGGTGGGACAGAACGGCAATGCCGGAGCCGTCCAGCGTGGCGCGGACCAGCACGTCAAAACTGACCGACTGCAGGGCGACCGGCATGTCCACTTCCGCCATCTCGCCGGTTCCGCTGGCCGGGCGCAGGCGCAATTGCCGGTTGCCATAGCCGCCGCCCTGCTGCCACGGAAATTTCAGGTAATCGTGGTGCTCCAGATCCTGGGGCTGCTGTGGGGTGCCCGCACGCTGCAGGTAGGCGGGGGCGGCGCACAAAATCCACTCGGTCGATGCCAAAGGCCGGGCCACGATGCTGGCATCAAAACCCTCATCCACCGCCATGAACGTGACGTCAAACTCATCGACCCGCGACTGCGGGAAAGGGTCGATGGCAATGTCCAGCGCCACCTTGGGATGGCGCAGGCGCCACTGCGCAATGTGGGGTGCCAGAAAGTGGGACGCCAGCACCGGCGACGCCAGCACATGCACCGTGCCACTGAGTGCCTGCGTGTTGCAGCCCACGGCGGCCTCGGCATCGTCAACTTCGTTGAGGATGCCGCGTACCCGTCGCAAGTAGACCTCACCGGCATCGGTCAAGGCCAGCTTGCGCGTGGTGCGCTGCATCAGCCGCGCACCCAGGTGTTGCTCCAGGTCGCCAAACAGCCGGGTCACGGTGGCCGGGGACATGTCCAGGGCCCGCGCGGCAGCAGCAAAACCGCCTTCATCGACCACCCGCTGGAACACCCGCATGGACAAAAGCCTATCCATGGCCGCAATAAAAAATTTCAAGAGTCATGATTGTTTCATTTTACGCAATACTCAATTGCTGACCAGAGGGTTTTTAATTTGACCATACCGGCCTAAAGTTCATCCCATCGATGAGCCGAAACCTATTTGACGACTCACCGAGGCTGGACAAGACGGGGTGAAACCACCCCCGACCTGCCCGGAAATGTCTATCAACTTTTGAAGGAAACACCATGAAAACATCTTTTGCACGCACCGCCGCCATCATCGCTTTGGGATTGGGCGCCAGCGCCAGCTTTGCCGCATACACACCGGCACGCCAGGTCCCCGCTGCAGGCGAAGGCCCATTTGCGACCACCCAGCAACAACAGGCCACCAGCGCGGTTACCCGGGCAGCCGTCCGCTCCGAATACCAGGCCGCCCAGACCGCCGGTGCATTGCCTGCCAACGGTGAGTCGGTGACCATTCGCGGCAACTCTGCCCCCAGCACCTTGAGCCGTGCAGCGGTCAAGGCGGACTTCTTCCAGGCACAAAAGGCCGGCACCCTGCCCGCCACCGGCGACCGCAGCTAAGCCCGCCTGGGCCCAAGCGGCCCCGCGCCCGTCGCGCACCAGTCCCGCCTTTGGCGGGATTTTTTTTGCCTTGTGCGTGGCTGACTACACTCAGGCCCTCTACAACGCAAACCCGCAGCGGCCATGGAACTCGCAGTATTGGTGATGATTGTGGCCTTTGTGGGTTACACCTTTCAGGCGCGCGACGAGCGCAGGCGCATTGGTTTGCTGGGCCACTACCTGGGCCAGTACCAGATCGAAAAACTCATGCAAACCCTGACGGACGGCTACATGCGCGCCCTGGGTGAGGCGGATGCTGCGCGACAGGCGCAAATCTGGAGCATGCTGACCACCACCGAGACAGCCCTGTGCGAGCAGTTCAGGCGCTTTGTCCTGGATCTGGCCCAGCTTGACGCCGACGTTGCGCGGGTCAGCAAGTTGCCCCTGTCCATTTATTTCACCGCCAAACTCTTGCCCAACGAAAGTTTTGACCTGCGAAAAATGCTGTCTATCCACGCGCATGGCATCGCGCAGGCGGTGGACAACAGCGCGCAACGCAGCGCCAAAGACAAGGCCTTTACCGTGTTGGCGGAGATATTTTTGATGCAGCACACCTGCCACTGGTATTGCAAGTCCAAGGCAGTTGCTTCCACCCGGCTGGTATTGCGCCACCAGACGCCCTATGCCAAGGTGCTGGAGTCGGTTGCGCCCGAAACGCGCAGAGCCTACACCGCGCTTGTGGCGCGCTGACCGCCCGCTAAACTGACAGACATTCATCTTTACCGATTCTTCCAACTCTACTTCCCACGCAAGGGGCACACCATGCAACACGTCGTTTTCAATCAGAAGGGTGGTGTCGGCAAGTCCACCATCACCTGCAACCTGGCCGCCATCAGCGCCTGGCAGGGCTTGCGCACCCTGGTCATCGATCTGGACTCCCAGGGCAACTCCACCCGCTACCTGCTGGGCGCGGATATGCCTGACAACCTGCCCAATGTGGCCGAGTTCTTTGAGCAGAGCCTCAAGTTCACCATCCGCGACAAATCGGCCAGCGAATTCATCGTGCACACGCAGTGGGAAGGGCTGGACGTCATGCCATCCAGCCCGCTGCTCGATGAGCTGCACGGCAAGCTGGAGTCGCGCCACAAGATCTACAAGCTGCGCGACGCACTGGAACTGCTGGCCGAAGACTACGACCAGATCTACATCGACACGCCGCCGGCACTGAACTTCTACACCCGTTGCGCGCTGATTGCCGCACAGGGCTGCCTGATCCCGTTTGACTGCGACGACTTCTCGCGCCGCGCGCTCTACACCCTGCTGGAAAACGTGCAGGAAATCCAGGCCGACCACAACGCGGACCTGAAGGTGGAGGGCATCATCGTCAACCAGTTCCAGTCCCGCGCCAACCTGCCCCAGCGCATGGTGCAGGAGCTGATCGACGAAGGTCTGCCCGTGCTGCAGCCCTACCTGCGCTCATCCGTGCGCATCCGCGAATCGCACGAGCAATCCCTGCCCATGATTTTCCTGGACCCCAGCCATACGCTGACACAGGAGTTTGTGGCGTTGCACGACGCGCTGGCCTGAAAATAGGAGTCAAATCGGGCTTTAGCCCTCGTGGAATATGCGTAATGCGCTATCAGAGTTGTAGCATTACGAGACGCTGAAGCCGCCCCGCTTCAGCGCCTGGCGCAGCACCTGCCCCGGCGCAAACAACGTAACCAGCGCATCCATCAGCGCATGTGCCTTGGCCGAATGGTCGCCCCCAAAGTTGCACACGTACACATCCACCGTGACACCGGCCTGCTCGGGCCATGTGTGCACGCACAGGTGTGATTCGGCCAGAAGCACTGTGGCGGTCACACCGCCGGGGCCGTGCAGCGTTGCAGGGAACGTATGGGCCAGCTGACTGACCGCCTGCAGACCGGCACCATTGACTTCACGGAGGCAGCGCTCGACCAGCCTCACGGCATCGGTCAACCACGCCGGTTCGCATTGGCAGTCGGTCAGATCAGCGGTGAGGTGCAGGCCTTGCATAGCCACCACTGTAGATGATTTGGGCCTGGTCAGC
>JBPOIP010000164.1:0-11353 GCA_052034395.1 Pseudomonadota bacterium | reverse complement strand
TCCTTCTTTTCGCCAATGATGTTGGTGGCCGTTTCATTGAAGAAGCGCACATCCACATTCAGGCCCAGCTTGTCGAAAGTGCCGAGGTAGCCGATCTCGTGGCTGACGACCGATTCCGGTGCCAGGCCTCCGCGCGCCTTGAAGTCCACGTACTCCCCGTTCGGGTAGCCGACTGCGGCCAGCGATGCAGACCGATACACCTGGTAACTTGCATTCTCGAATGTGCTGGGCGGACGATAGGCTCTGGACACCCCAAAGCGCAGCGTTTGCCCGGGTAGCATGTGCCAGTTGAGCATGGTGCGTGGCGAAGCTGTGTCGCCAGACACTGTGTTGCGTTCCAGCGTGCTGCCGACATTGAGCACCAGCCTGGGAACAATATGCCACTCGGCATTGAAGAACACCCGATGAAAGTTGGTTTCCAGCGCTGCATCGGTGTCATACAGAATGCGGGAGATGATGCGCTCCTGGCGAAGCTCGGCGCCCCAAACCCACCGCAGGTCCGGCGTCAGGCGAACCGTGTGCTGGACCATCATGGTGTCGCTGCCGGCGCGTCCACTGCGGTTCATCAGGACATCGGTAAACACCGTGTTGGGAACCTGGTCCTTGATGGTTTCTTCCATGTGGGAATACTGGGCGGAAATATCCTCATCCGCACTGAGGATGCGGCTCCAGTCCAGCTGGACAAAGGATGTATCAATCCAGCGGACACGCAATCCATTGCCCACGCCGCCCGCGGTGCCGATGCCCGAACTGATGACCGATTGCCCTGCGCGTGCGTCCAGCCGGTCGTTGTCTGTGGCCTGCCAGGTGCCGCGAAAGTTGACCCGGTTGACGCGGTCCCGTCCGCCTGCTCCCAGTAGCCCGGAGTCCGCACGCTGATCGGCGGTCAGTCGAAAGCGGGCTTGGTTATCGCCCCAGCCCACGCGCAAAAGCGTGTCCTGGATACCGTTGTCACCACGGGCTAGCTGTGCGGAGGTGCCAATGGTGTCCAGGGTGTCCCGCGTGACAATGTTGATCATTCCCAGAAAGGCGCGCGCGCCGTAAGCCGCCGCATTGGTGCCGCGAATCACCTCGATGTGATCAATGTCATCGATAGCCACTGCCTGCAGGCCCGGGCCGGTGCTTCCCAACAGGAAGGGGGAGTACACCGAACGGCCATCGAGCATGACCTGGACCCGGTTGGAATAGTCCTTCAGGCTGACGTGATAACTGGCCTGCGGCGCATTGGACTCAAACGACGTGCTGACTTCGAAGCCGGGCACGTAGCGCAGCAAATCCGCCACATCGCGGGCGCCGGTCGCACGAATCATCGCGCGGTCGAGAATCGTTACGGCCCCGGGTGTTTCGTCCAGACGCTGAGGCAGCCGCGAGACCGACAGCACAATGGGAACATCATTCAGGAACTCCCTTTCTGAAAGGGGATGCTGGTTCTGCGCCTGCGCCGGTTGCAGCAGCACGAGCAGTGCCATGCCAAACATCGGCGCGCAGGCATACCGGAAATTCTTGCGGTGCGTGCTACGGTGAAAGACTGCGGTGAACGGGGGTGTGAACATGGTTTTGAACTCACGATGCATGTGAAACGGGTGGGGCGACACTGCGCCACAGGGTGAGGGTACGCACGGCTGCGCAACCCGCTCTGGATTCGAAGGATAGCGGCGATTGAATCAATGCAGCAACCCTGCTGGCAACCGCAAGACCGCGCGCGTCCTTTCGCGGTGGGTCGGTCGCTGCGTCACTGCGGGGTTCCCAGACCTGAAGGAGGATGCGCTGTCCCCGCTGGCGTACGCCCAGCAAAAGGCCGCCCTGGTTTGTTTGGTAGACCGCATGAACGAGCAACTTGCGCACAATCATGCGAACCAACTGCACATCGCCACGCACATGGATGTCGGATGGCGGACAGTAAAGGCAAAAGCGCACACCCCGGGACGCGGCTTGTGGCGCGAATTCCGCTTCAAGTTCATGTAGCAAGGCATGGAGACTGAATGGATTTGGCGTGACTGACATGGCGCCCGCATCCAGCCTGGCAGTGTCCAGGAGGTCGTCCAGTACGTGGCGCACCGTGTGCACGGACAGATCAGCGGATATGGCTGCCTTCAGTGGGTGTGGCTCCAGTGGCGAGTGGAGAAGGGTGTCGATGAACAGTGTGGCCGCCTGCAGGGGTTGGCGCACGTCGTGAACGGCCTTTGCAAAGAAGTGCTCCTGTTCGCTCGCCTGACTCTTCAGGGTGGCCGCAACAGCCCGCAGGCTCCAGCGCGCGATCGCCATCTCGAGCAATACGGCCGCCAATCCCACCCATAAAACAGTCTGTGCGCCGGACTCCGCACTGCGGGCTACCAGCACATAAGCCAGCCCAGTTGCTACGCCTGTGACAACCACGGTGGCAATTGCCGCAACCTGTTGGGTCCGCAATGCCGAGCGTTGGTTTGTCGCAGGCAGCATGGTCAGAACATGCCGAGCTTGCGGGCTGCCAGTACCGCTTCGGTCCGTGTATGCACTTCCAGGGCAAGAAATACCGCTTTCAGATGCGTGCGCACGGTATGGTCACTCATGGCCAGGATGGCGGCCATTTCCTTGTTGGTCTTACCCTCACACACAAGACCGAGCACATCCCGCTGTCGCGGGGTCAGGTGCGCCTGGGCTGAGGGCGGCGCGAGGTCATCGGGAAACCGGGACTGGCCGTCAAGCACGTCCTGCAGGACGCGCATCATGGCGTCTGCCGTGGTGGTTTTGACCAGATAGGCCTTGGCGCCTTTTGCCCGTGCCTCGTTCATTGCGTTGTGCTCACAGCTCCCGGTAACCACCACGATGGGGACACCCGAAAAACTCCTTTGCAGTGGCCGAAGCCCATCGAGCCCGCTCATGCCCTGCAAGGTCAAATCGAGCAGAATCAGGTCAAAGGCGGTAGCGTTCCCTGCCGCCAGCGCAAGCGCTGCTTCCAGGCTGTTGGCTTCCACGACCTGCGCTTGCGGATCCATTCGCTGGAACAGCATCGACATGCCTGCGCGAAACAGTGCGTGGTCGTCAATTAACAATACTTTCATGGTCTGTGCAAGGTGGCGCGCCTTATGGCAACTCATGTTTCCCTGTCTGATCTGAAAATACACCCATAGCCTTACGCGACCGTAACGACGCCGTAAAAACCGGGGACCGATGCGTCAATGCCCGCGGTCGCTTGGAAGTATTTTTGCCCGGCCAAATTGTCGCAGGTGCGCCCGGGCTTGCCCGGCGCCATGCCCAGTGGCTTCTGCGGACGGTAGTGTCATCCGCAGGTAACGCATTCAGTTCGTATACAGCGCTACAAAACTAATAGCTAAAAACGCATATCCCATGCGGGCTAACGTTCACCTTTTCTATAAGGTTTCATCAGGGCCTGGGGGTAGCTGGCTTTGCGGGCCACCAGCACCAGGGCCACAATCGACAGTACATAGGGCAGCATCAGGTACATCTGGTAGGGCAGTACGGCGTCACCCATTTGCTGCAGGCGCAGTTGCAGTGCGTCAAAGAACGCAAACAGGAGCGCACCCAGCAGGGCCTTGCCAGGGCGCCAGGACGCAAACACCACCAGCGCCACGCAGATCCAGCCACGCCCGTTGACCATGTTGAAGAAGAAGGCGTTGAATGCCGACAGGGTCAGGAACGACCCGGCAATGCCCATCAGGGCCGACCCCGCCACGATGGCGCCGGTGCGCACTGCCACCACCGGCACACCCTGGCCTTCTGCGGCCTGCGGGTTTTCGCCCACCATGCGCACGGCGAGACCCACCGGGGTTCGGTGCAACCCATAGGCAATCACCGGGACCGCAAGTAGGGCCAGCAGTGTCAGCGGTGTCTGTTGCTCCAGAACCGGAATGCCCAGCCAGTCCATCGGCGCAAACGGCGTGATCGTGGGGGGGGTGGACACCTTGGGGAAACTCACCCGGTAGCCGTAATAGCTCAGTGCCGTGGCCAGCAGCGTGATGCCCAGACCCGAGACGTGCTGCGACAGCGCCAGCACCACGGTAAGTCCTGCGTGCAGCAAACCCAGCGCCGCGCCGGTGAGCGCAGCCACCGCCACGCCCGCCCACAGTGGTGCACCCAGATAAACCGAGAGCCAGCCTGTGAAAGCGCCTGCCACCATGATGCCTTCAATGCCCAGGTTCAACACCCCGCAGCGCTCGCACAGCAACACCCCCAGCGTGCCAAAAATCAGCGGTGTAGCGATGCGCATCACGGCGACCCAAAACGCCGGGTTGGCAAGTATGTCGATGGTTTCGTTCATCGCCACCGCACCCGGTATTGCGTCAACAAGGTGGCCACCAGCACCGAGATGAGCGATGCCGCCACGATCACATCGGCGATGTAGGTAGGCACGCCCACGATGCGGCTCATGCTGTCGGCGCCTACCAGCACACCGGCCACAAAGACACTGCCCAGCATCACACCCAGCGGGTGCAACCCGGCCAGCATCGCAATCACAATGCCGCTGTAACCGTAACCCGGCGACATGTCCAGCGTCAGGTAGCTGGTGCGCCCCGCCACTTCGATGGCTCCGGCCAAGCCGGCCAGCCCGCCTGAGAGCAGTGCCACCAGCACCACGGTGCGTGTCACCGGCACGCCGGCGAAGGCCGCTGCACCGGAGTTGGCTCCCATGGCACGAATATCAAACCCCAGCACCGTGGATTTCATCAATGCCCACAGCGCCACTGCCAGCGTGCAGGCCCACAGCAGACCGGTATGGACCCGCGTCTGCGGGATCAGCTTGGCGAGTTCCAGGTCAGCCACCAGGGCAACACTCTGGGGCCAGCCCATGGCGGCAGGGTCCTTCATGGGTCCGTCCAGCATCCACGACACCAGCAGCAGCACAATGAAGTTCATGAGCAGCGTGGTGACCACCTCGTCCACGCCGAGCCGGGTCTTCATCAGCGCCGGGCCTAGCAGCAGCAGCGCGCCCGCCAGGGCGGCAGCCAGCATCATCAACAGAAAAAGAAGGGCCGGGGGCAGGTCGAATCCGGTGCCGCCATGCAGCCCGCCCACCGCCACCGCCGCCAGCGCGCCCACATACAACTGCCCCTCGGCACCGATGTTGAACAGGCGTGCCTTGAACGCCACCGTGGCCGCCAGCCCGGTCAACATGAGGGGGATGGCGCGGGTCAGGGTTTCGGACCAGGCAAAGACCGAGCCGAAGCCACCCTGGAGCAGCAGCCCATAAGTCTGCCCCACCGGCGCCCCCGCCCACAGCACCAGCAGGGCGCTGATCAGCAACGTAAATGCCACCGCACCGGCAGGGGCAAGCAGCATGGCAGCCGGCGAGCTGTGTGTGCGGTGCTCCAGCCTCATGCGTGTACCTCCAAGCCGGCCATGGCCAGACCAATGGCCTCCCGGCTCCACTCCAGTGCGGGTCGTGCCAATGTCAAGTCACCCGCATGCATCACGGCCACCCGGTCACCCAGGGTCAGCACCTCGTCCAGATCGTCCGAAATCACCAGCACTGCGGAGCCGGCATCGCGCGCGGCCATCAGCTGCGACTGCACGTAGGCCACTGCACCAATGTCCAGCCCCCAGGTGGGCTGGTGCGCAATGATCAGGTGCGGTGCCTGCGGGGAACCCGTTACCGGGATTCGCGATGACGTGCGATCCGGCTGCATCAGTGCCCTGCCCAGAATGAGTTTTTGCATGTTGCCCCCCGACAGCGCACGCGCCGCCACCATGGGGCCGCCACCGCGCACATCAAAGGCATCCATGACCTGTTTGGCATAGGCCCGGGCGCGTGCCCGCCTCACCCAGCCCCACCGGGAAAAGGCGGCACTGCGCAGGCGTTCAGACACCGCGTTTTCCCACACTGGCAGGTCACCCACTACGCCAACGGCATGGCGGTCTTCGGGTATGCGGGCTACGCCTTGTGCCACCAGCTCGGCCGGATGCCGGGGCATGGCCTTGCCGAGATAGGTCACTGTGCCTGCAACCGCTGTACGCGTGCCGCACAACAACTCGGCCAGCGCCACCTGGCCATTGCCGGACACCCCGGCGATGGCCACGATTTCTCCCCGGTTCAGGGTGAGTGACACCTTGTGGAGCCGTTCACGTCCGGCTGCGGTGGTGACCGCATCGAGCACGCAGACCGCCTCACCTACGGAGAGCGCCGGATGCCGCTGCGGCGGCGCGATAGCGTGGCCCACCATCCACTGCGCCAGTTGCGCCTGCGTGGTGCCACTGGCCTGCGCTTGCGCCACCAGCTTGCCGCCGCGCAGGACGGCGACGCGACTCGAGACGCGCAGAACCTCGCCAAGCTTGTGGCTGATAAAAATAATGGACAGCCCCTGGGCCACCATCTGCGACAGCACCTCAAACAGGCTCTCGCTCTCCTGCGGTGTCAGCACGGCGGTAGGCTCATCCAGGATCAGGATACGTGCGCCGCGGTACAGCGCTTTCAGGATTTCGACACGCTGGCGTTCACCCACCGACAGGCTGCCCACCCGGGCCTTGGGGTCAACCGTGAGCCCGAATTGCTGCGCGACAGCCAGCAGCCGGTCGCGCGCAGCGCGGTGGCGTGTGAACGGAAGCCACAGCGGCTCGGAGCCCAGCATCACGTTGTCCAGCACACTGAGGTTGTCGGCCAGCGTGAAGTGCTGGTGCACCATGCCGATTCCGGCGGCCAGTGCCGCTTTCGGGTCGCCAGGATGCAAAGGCTTGCCATGGACCTCGATGTGGCCCTCGTCAGCGGTGTAGTGCCCAAAGAGGATGGATACCAGCGTGGATTTGCCCGCGCCGTTCTCGCCCAGCAGGGCCAGCACTTCGCCGCTGTGCAGCTCCAGCGAAATACCCTGGTTGGCAACCAGGTCGCCAAACCGTTTGGTGATGCCGCTCAGGCGCAGAACAGGCTGGGTCATGGTGCGGGCAGGGGGCTATTTCCAGGCGGCCAGGAAAGCGAGCAGCACCCGGGCCGAGTTGTCTGCCGCAATGCGCATGAAGGTGTCCATCGCGTTCTCGGCATCGTCGCCACCGGCCAGATCGCTCAGCGACCGAAAGGCAATGAATGGCACCCCATTGCTGTAAGCCACCATGGCCGTGGCCGCGGTTTCCATGTCCAGCACATTGGCCGCGAAGGTGTTGAACACATACTCACGGTATGCACGGTTGTCGACAAAAGCCTGGCCCGAGACACCATTGCCTCCCACCACCAGTTTGGGGGTATGGGCCAGGCACTTGCGGGAAGCATCACAGGCATCCAGGGCGGTGTCCTGAACGGACTGCGCCAGCGCCAGCATGCGGGCATCGGCTTCAAACCAGAACTTGCTTTCTTCCGCGGTGCGCGCGGCTGACCGGACCCGCACCGGGCGCGGGTGCAGCATGCCGTAATGGGGCAGATCGAGTCCCTCCAGCCAGGGCGGTGGGCTGAACTTGCCGGGCGCAGTCTCCCGCGCAATCAGTACCTCAAGATACTGTCCCCATTGCCGGGGGACCGCGACGTCACCAATGTTGAGTGCCGGGTTGACTCCCCCGGCAATGCCACTGGTGATCAGGTGGGTGACGGTAAACCGGTCGAGCACCAGCTGGGTGTTCATGGCCGCATTGGTCATGCTGACGCCCGAGAGGAAAAGCACCACCGGTTTTCCCTGCAGCATCCCGGTGGTGAAGGTCACGCCGTTTACGGAGTAGGCCTTTGGGGACTCCAGCCGGCTCAGCAGCAGGGTCAATTCGCCCTGGAAGGCCGACACCACGGCAATGCGCGGCGTGTCATCCAGGGTGCTGGCGGCGTGGCCCGTGCCAGGCATCAGGCCCAGCACCCCTGCAAGCACCGTCAGGCAACGCAGCCAGTGTCGGACGTACCAGGACATGACAAGTGCAAGGCGGCTTATTTGGCGCTGGACTTGGGCTGGTTGTCATCCACCTTGACGGTGAACTTTCCATCCACAATGTCTTTTTCTTTGGCGCGCATTTTGGCAACCACATCGGCCGGTACTTTCTTCTCGAACGTGCCCAAAGGTGCCAGGGATGAGCCCTTGTATTTCATCATCGAATACGGGCCGTAGTCTTCGGCGGTGAATTTGCCTTCCTTGACGAGTTTGATGGCACGGTCTGCCGAGGGCTCAAAGTGCCACAGGGCCGAAGCCACCACGGTGTCAGGGTACTGCGCCTGGGTGTTGATCACGTTGCCAATGGCCAGCTTTCCTTTTTCCTTGGCCGCATCCGACACGCCAAAACGCTCGGCGTACATCACGTCGGCACCCTTGTCGATCATCGCAAATGCGGCTTCCTTGGCCTTGGGCGGGTCAAACCAGCTGTTGATGAAGCTGACGCTGAATTCGACCTTGGGGTTGACTTCCTTGGCGCCCATCATGAAGGCGTTCATCAGGCGGTTGACTTCGGGAATGGGAAATCCGCCGACCATGCCGATCTTGTTGCTCTTGGTCATGCCGCCAGCCACCATGCCGGACAGAAAAGCAGGTTCCTGGATGTAGTTGTCAAACACGCTGAAGTTGGGCGCCGCAGGCTTGCCGCTCGACCCCATCAGGAAGGACACCTTGGGGAAGTCCTTGGCTACCTTGCGCGCGGCAGCTTCCACGGCAAAGGCTTCACCCACGATCAGCTGGTTGCCGCCGGTGGCGTATTCGCGCATGACCCGCTCGTAGTCGGCGTTGCTGACGTTTTCGCTGGCCTTGTATTCAATCTCTCCCCGCGCTTCAGCGGCCTTGAGTGCCTGGTGCAGGCGCCCGGCCCATTGCTGCTCGAACGGCACGGTGTAAATCCCGGCCACCTTGATCTTGGCCTGTGCCAGTGCAAGCCCGGGGCTCATGAGGGATGCCACTGCCAGGGCAGCGCCCATGGCGACTGCGGTACGGCGGGAAAATTGCTTCAACGACATAGTTTCTCCAAAGTTAGACGACTACCAAAAACAAAAATAAAGTCACTACAAAAACAATAGCAAACAAATCAACTGGTACGCGGGCAAAAAGCCTGAAGTATGCACAGCCTGATTTCAAGCAGCTTGTGTGCCAGCGCGCTCCAGCATCGCATGCAGCAGCACATTGCAACCAGCTGTAATGTGCTCGGGCTTGGCCGATTCAATCTCGTTGTGGCTGATGCCGTCCTTGCACGGAATGAAGATCATGCCACTGGGGGCCAGCTTGGCCATGTAGACCGCGTCGTGCCCGGCACCGGAGACAGCCGGCATGTTGCTGTAGCCCAGCCTGGCGGCGGCGCGGGCTACGGCCTCCACACAGTCGCTGTGGAAAGCTTGCGCGGGGTAGCTCGAAACCAGCTCAATCTTCACGTCCACGCCATGCTCCCGGCCTACCTGGGCAGCAAAGGCTTTTACTTCGTCCGCCATCTGGTCCACCACCGCGTCCGTGGCGTTGCGCAGGTCGATGCTGAATTTGACCCGGCCCGGAATCACGTTGCGGCTGTTGGGGAACACATGCACCATGCCCACCGTGCCGCGGCCATGCGGCGGGTGGCGGTGTGCCGCGGCCACCACGTCCTGCATGATGCGTGTCGCGGCCAGCATCGCGTCCTTGCGCAGCGCCATGGGGGTGGGGCCGGCGTGGGCTTCCATGCCGGTCACGGTGCAGTCAAACCAGCGGATGCCCAGCACGCCGCTGACCACGCCGATGGTGACATCGTTGTCTTCCAGTACCGGACCCTGTTCGATGTGCGTCTCGAAATATGCGCCAATAGGGTGGTCGCCGGGTTCCTGGTCGCCGATGTAGCCGATGCGCGCAAGCTCGTCTTTCACGCTCTTGCCTTCGGTGTCGGTGGCGGCATAGGCGTGCTCCAGCGTGAAGGCCTTGGCAAATACGCCCGAGCCCATCATCACCGGCACAAACCGCGAGCCTTCTTCGTTGGTCCAGAAGGCCACTTCGATGGGGGCTTCGGTTTCAATTCCCAGATCATTGAGCGTGCGCACCACTTCCAGACCCGCCAGCACGCCGTAGTTGCCGTCGAACTTGCCGCCGGTGGGCTGGGTGTCGATGTGGCTGCCGGTCACGATGGGCGGCAGGGCGTTGTTGCGCCCGGCGCGGCGCATGAAGCCGTTGCCGATCTTGTCGATGGTGACGGTCATGCCCGCCTCACGCGCCCATTTCAGGACCAGATCGCGGCCCTGTTTGTCCAGGTCGGTGAGGGTCAGTCGGCAGACTCCTCCTTTGGGTGTGGCGCCGATTTTGGCCAGTTCCATCAAGGAATTCCACAGGCGCTCGCCGTTGATGCGGATGGCGTCGATGGTTGGTGCGGGTGCGGTGGTCATGTCATTGATTCCTTGATTGTTGCTTCTCGATGTCGTTGGCAGTTGCAGTTGCGGTGGCACTCGCGTTCGGGGATGGGTATGTCAGGGGCCTCATCAGTCCCTGCTGGTCCAGCAAATCGGCCCCTGACATACCCATCCCCGAACGAGGGCGGGTGTGCGAGCGGTTTTCAACTGCATGCATCGGGTGACATTTTCGGGTCACGTTGCCTCTTGCCGGTGTGCGGTATGCCTGGGGGGCGATTTGCGGGACCAGCAGGGACTGATGAGCCCCCCAGGCATACCGCATACCGGCAGGCGCAAGCCCATCACCGCAACACGCCCTTGGGTGCCAAGGTCTCTGCCCGCAATTTCGCAGCCGCAAAGTTGGAACTAAACGGTGCACGCTTGATGTAGCGCCCCTTGCCCTGCACCGCCCGCAAATCGCCCTGCACAAACACCAGTTCCCCCTGGCTGATCGTGTGGCTGGGAACGCCCTTGACCGTTCGCCCCTCAAAGATGTTGAAGTCGCCCTTGCTGAACTGCGTCTTGGCCGACAGGGTCTTGGTTCCTGCCGGGTCCCACACCACCAGATCGGCATCTGCACGCACCGACACACTGCCCTTTTGCGGGTAGATATTGAACAGCTTGGCCGTGTTGGCCGAGGTGATGGCCACGAACTCGGATGGTGTCAGGCGCCCGGTGTTCACGCCCTCATCCCAGATCACGGCCAGGCGCTCTTCCACGCCGCCACAGCCATTGGGGATCTTGGCAAAGTCGTCTTTGCCGGCCGCCTTCTGCGCGGCGCAGAAAGTGCAGTGGTCCGTGGCCGTTGTGTGCAGACTGCCGGCCTGCAGCCCGCGCCACAGGAATTCCTGGTTGCCCCGGGGGCGGAATGGTGGACTCATCACATGGGCGGCGGCAGTCGCAAAGTCCGGGTGGCGGTAGACGCTGTCGTCCACCACCAGGTGACCGGCCAGCACCTCGCCATACACACGCTGGCCACGGGCGCGGGCGCGGGCGATGGCTTCTGCCGCTTCTATGCAACTCACATGCACCACGTAGATCGGCACGTTCAGCACGTCGGCGATGGCGATGGCGCGCTGCGCCGCCTCGGCCTCCACCGCCGGCGGGCGGCTCAGCGGATGGCCCTCG
>JBPOIP010000084.1:0-2681 GCA_052034395.1 Pseudomonadota bacterium | reverse complement strand
ATGAGCGAAACCACGTTTGACTACATTATTGTGGGTGCCGGCACTGCGGGCTGCCTCCTGGCCAACCGGCTGAGTGCCGACGCATCCAAGCGCGTCCTGCTGATCGAGGCGGGGCGCAAGGACGACTACCACTGGATCCATATACCGGTGGGCTACCTCTATTGCATCGGCAACCCGCGCACCGACTGGCTGTACAACACCGAACCCGATGCAGGACTCAATGGCCGCTCGCTACGCTACCCGCGCGGCAAGATACTCGGCGGCTGCAGCAGCATCAACGGCATGATCTACATGCGCGGGCAGGCCCGCGACTATGACCGCTGGGGTCAACTGCTGGGCGACACCACCTGGGGCTGGGAAGGCTGCCTTCCGTACTTCATGCTGCATGAGGACCACTACAAAGGCGCCAGCAAGCACCACGGCGCGCGCGGAGTGGCACCCAAGCTGATGGAGAAGGACGCAAGCCTGTACCGCAATTTGCTGAGACACCACAATGCCGGCGGCGAATGGCGGGTGGAAAAGCAGCGCCTGCGCTGGGATGTGCTGGACGCATTTTCTGAAGCCGCCGTGCAGGCCGGAATCCCCGCCACGGATGACTTCAACCGGGGTGACAACGAGGGCGTTGGCTACTTTGAGGTGAACCAGAAGGCGGGATGGCGCTGGAACACGGCCAAAGCATTTCTGCGCCCGACCTGCTACGCAAGGCCCAACTTTGAACTGTGGAACAACGCTCAGGTGGCCAAGCTCATCCTGGAGAGTCCGACCGAAAACGAGCCCCTGCGCTGCACCGGCGTACAGGTCTGGGATGGTCACAGCATGGTCAATACGACCGCCCGCAGTGAGGTCATCCTGTGCGCAGGCGCCATCGGTTCACCGCAACTGCTGCAACTCTCGGGCTTGGGTCCGGCCCAGCGCCTCTCAACGCTGGGTCTGCAGGTCCACAAAGACCTGCCCGGCGTAGGCGAGAACCTGCAGGATCATCTGCAGATTCGTGCCGTGTTCAAGGTAGAAAATGCCAGCACACTCAATACCCAATCCCATTCGCTACTGGGCAAGGCCAAAATCGCACTGGAATACGCCTTCAAGCGCACTGGCCCCATGAGCATGGCACCGAGCCAATTGGGCGCGTTCACCCGAAGTGACCCGCAGCAACCCTACCCGAATCTGGAGTACCACGTTCAACCGCTGAGTCTGGACGCGTTTGGGCAGCCACTGCACACTTTCAACGCCATGACCGCCAGCGTGTGCAACCTCAACCCCACTAGTCGGGGCACGGTGCACATCCGCAGCGCCCAGTTTGAAGATGCGCCCGCGATTGCACCCAACTACCTTAGCACCGACGTCGACCGCAAGATCGCAGCGGACTCGTTGCGGTTGACCCGCCACATCATGGCCCAGCCAGCACTTCAACGCTACCAGCCCAAAGAGTTCAAACCCGGAACACAATTTCAGAGCGACGCTGAACTCGCCAAGCTGGCAGGTGACATTGCCACCACCATCTTCCATCCGGTTGGAACCACGGCGATGGGACGCTGCGACGACGCAATGGCAGTGGTGGATGCACGTCTGCGAGTGCATGGCGTGCAGGGACTGCGCGTGGTTGATGCCGGCGTCATGCCGCTCATCACCAGTGGCAACACCAACGCACCAACCTTGATGATTGCCGAGAAAGCTGCGCAGTGGATCATGGAAGACGCCTTGCAGCAATGAAGGGTTAATCCCGATGCGCAGCCTGGTTCCGATTGCTACAGTTGCCCCACTCAAACGGTTAGACGGCAACTGCGAAGAGCCAGACGGAAGAAGGCGCCGAGGAGATAGCGGCAAGCAACAACCAACAATCTCTGCATCCACCTTGAGATGCAGTTCACAAAAGCACTGACAGGGTCAGTGCTTTTTTTTGTCCAGACGGAGTGCGTCCGACAAGTGGAGGAGCGCTTCTGCCACCCCGCTGGCTCTTGGTATGGGCGGTTGCGCCATTTGCCACAGCCTCTGCACTGCGTCCAGGAAGTTGCCCGCAGACAGCTGTTCGCGCGAGATCTCCGCGCTACGCGCATGAGCGCCAAGCCACTTGGCAAAGTGCGGCGTTTCGGGCCAGTCAGCGCGCTGCACATACAGTAGTGGCAACCCAGAGCAAGCCGCTTCGACAAACGTGCCATATCCCGGCTTGGTGACAACCGCATCCACGCTGGCCAGGATGTCGGAAAAATCCAGCCCCGAGTCATCGAAGGAAATGACATCGGGCCGGTGAACACTCCAGTCGCGCGGTACCAGCCAGGTGGTGCCAGACACCGGTGTCCAGCTTTGAATGGGAATAGGAAAGTCCATGCCACCCATTGCAAGCAGGATCCAGCGATGGCGCGTATCAATACCCAGCGAATGTGACAACTCCATGCGCTTTCGCGAGCCGATGTGAGCGATCGGACCGATAGGATGCGCATGGTGAAAATCATGCATCGGCAATCCGGGTGTCAGGCGCAGGAAACAGTCCGCATCCAGATAGGCAGAAAGCATCTCGCGATGGATTGCCGCCGCCCACGGCTCAGGCGCGAAATAGTGCCAGAAAAGATCCGCCCAATTCAGCGAGCACATGCTGGCAGCGGGAAGCCCCAGTTTTGCTGCGGCCGCCAGCGGCAGATAGGCGACGTTGGTCACAACTGCGTCAATTCCGTTTTGGTCAAGCC
>JBPOIP010000065.1:0-3158 GCA_052034395.1 Pseudomonadota bacterium | reverse complement strand
AAAACCGGGTCCGGAAGCTTTCTCCGCGCCAGCGCCGGCACGACAACAAAGTGGACGTCAATGCTGACACCCTCGGCACGGGCAGGGTCCAGCGCTCGCTGAACCACTCCACATTGCACGGCCGTCGCAATGCCCGGCACACGGCACGGTTTCAATGCGGTCTGTGCCCACGCAGGCCATACAGCCAACAGCGCAAGCAGGCTGCCCAGACGCGCCCGGCGACACCATAGCAAGATCATGAAAAAGGCAACTTTGTAGTGACGCGAATGAGTATGCCTGTATTTCAAGCGAAAAGCCGTATCAAAAGAGGGGCAATTCGTCTACCAGAACGGTGGGGGTCGGCCTAAAATCAGTCCAGACCCATCCGTTTGATTGCGAACACACCATGAACTCCGATCTGGACCCCGGCCCCGAGTCAAAAATTGGGCGTGACCCCCGCTTCATCAGTCAACTGACCCGCAATACGTTTGCCATGGTTTTGGCTGGTGGGCGTGGTTCGCGGCTGCACCAGCTGACCGACTGGCGATCCAAGCCTGCGGTACCCTTTGGTGGCAAGTTCCGGATCATTGACTTCACGCTGTCCAACTGTGTCAACTCCGGCATACGCCGCGTGGGAGTGGCCACGCAGTACAAGTCACAAAGCCTCATACGCCATCTGCAGCTGGGCTGGAGTTTTCTGGACGGCCGTCTTGGCGAGTTCATCGAGATCATGCCCGCGCAACAGCAGGTGAATGAATCGCAGTGGTACCGCGGCACAGCGGACGCCGTGTTCCAGAACCTGCGCGAGATCCGCCATGCGCGCCCCGAATATGTGCTCGTGCTGTCGGGCGACCATATTTACCGCATGGATTACGGGCGGGTCCTTGCATCGCATGTGGAACGCAATGCCGACGTGACCGTCGCCTGCATTGAAGTCCCTCTGGAGGAAGCCAAGGGATTTGGCGTGATGCAAATCGATGCGGACCAGCGCGTGGTGAGCTTCCAGGAAAAACCCCCTTCACCCCAACCGCTGCCGGGACGCCCGGATACCGCGCTGGCGAGCATGGGAATTTACGTATTCAATGCCCGGTTCCTGTTTGAGCAGTTGCAGCGTGATGCCGATGATCCCAAGTCCAGCCATGACTTCGGCAAGGATGTGATTCCGCACTGCGTCAAGCGCTACCGCACATTTGCCCAGAGTTTTGTCGACAGCCATGTTGGCGATGCGGACAAACCACCGTATTGGCGTGATGTGGGAACGCTGGACGCCTACTGGGAAGCCAACATGGATCTGGTTCAGGTCACACCCCAGTTGAACCTGTACGACGAAAACTGGCCCATCTGGACGTGGCAGCCACAAAGCCCGCCGGCCAAGTTCGTGTTTGACGACGATGGGCGACGCGGTGCGACCATTGACTCCATGGTATCGGGCGGATGCATTGTGAGCGGATCGACCGTACGGCGCAGCATGCTGTTTTCGGGCGCACGCATTCACAGCTTCTCGGTTGTGCAGGACTCGATCCTGCTACCCGGTGTCGACATTGGACGCAACTGTGTCGTGCAAAAATGCATCATCGACCGGGGCTGCCAGATTCCGGACGGTACCCGTATCGGCGTGGACGCGACCGCTGACCGCAAACGATTCCATGTCACGTCGTCCGGCATCACGCTGGTCACCCGGGAGATGTTGGGACAGGATCAGGACTCAGGCCCATCCGGAAAGGCATACCTGGAATAGTCGGGGAACGAGCGGCGCGACTGATGCGCAAGCCGGCGCCCTGTCATGCTGGTCTGGCTAAGGACTGGAAATTCCGCGCGACAGCAACACCGCCTGCGCCAGAGCAAAGTCCTGTGGATAGGTCACCTTGAAGTTCTGTGCGCTGCCTTCCACCAGCAGCGGCGCCTTGCCCACAAACTCCAGCGCACTGGCTTCATCCGTCACCGCATCACCCGCTGTGAGCAAAGCCTGCTGCAACTCGGCAATGCGAAACATCTGGGGCGTCTGGGCCAGCCACTTGTCGCCACGATCCACCGTTTCGGCCACACGCCCACTCGCTTCACGTTTGAGCGTATCCGGCAACTTGAGCGCCAGCAGGCCACCCACGGCATCTGGCAGGCAGGCGTCAATCAGCGCATCGATCTGCTGGGGGGTTATCAGGCAGCGTGCCGCATCGTGAACCAACACCCAATCGGTAGGTGCTGCACCGCGCTCCAGCAAGGCCGTTAAACCATTAAAAACGCTTGCAGCCCTCGTAGAACCTCCGCACGCAGCTATCAAAACAGTAGCACCAACGGACTCAAAGAATCGGTCACCTGCGGACACGACCACCAGCACACCCGCCAGACGACGCACCTGCGCAAACGCGGCCAGGGTATGCAGCACCATGGGCTGGCCTGCCACGCATTGGTACTGCTTGGGGCCGTCGGTGCCGGCCCGCGACCCGGTGCCCGCGCAGGGAACAAGCGCCCACAGTCGGTCCGTCGAAGGGCTGGCTGCGCCGGTGTGCGGTTGGGCTGCGGGTCGGGAATTGGGTGGCATATCGGTCATGGTGTGTGCCCCATTCTAAAATCGACGCATTCGCCTGCGCCGCGATCCGTTCATTTCTGCCAGATTCCCTTACCCATTCCAGCTTCCGCAAGCCCGAGACGGCTCGCCCAGCATCCAAACCACCCATGGATTTACCCAAGCTTCACGTCGGCAAACGCTTTACCTTGCCCCGCCCCGTCGGCTCTGCCGACGCCATGTTGCTGGCCCGCCTGGGCGAGCGCGAAAAGGCCGCCGGCAAACCCATGACCGTGGTCACGGCGGACGCCAACGACGCGCAACGCCTGCTCGACGAGATCGCATTCTTTGCTCCCACGCTGCGCTGTGCGCTGTTCCCGGACTGGGAAACCCTGCCGTATGACACGTTTTCGCCGCACCAGGATCTGATCAGCGAGCGCCTGGCTACGCTTTGGAGGATTTCCCAGCGCGACAAGGACACCGGCGCCGATGTGGTGATCGTGCCCGCCACAACGGCTTTGTACCGACTCGCGCCGCCCAGCTTTCTTGCGGGCTACACCTTCGAGTTCAAGGTCAGACAAAAACTCGATGAGGCCAAACTCAAGGCCCAGCTCACGCTGGCGGGCTACAGCCATGTATCCCAGGTGGTCAGCCCCGGTGAATATGCGGTGCGTGG
>JBPOIP010000005.1:0-228631 GCA_052034395.1 Pseudomonadota bacterium | reverse complement strand
CGCACGACTTGCTTGCGCCGCTCGTGGAGTTGCTCCAGTGTTTGGTATCTTGCGTCTTCTTTGTCCATACGCTCTTCGACACACAAATCCCTAAAAGGTTCAAACTTTATGAGGCCGGATCAATAGTAGAGTTGCCTGCGGTTTATGCTGGTTGAATTCGCGGGCAGACTGAACAGCATGCCGTCTTCGCCCACGGTAATGGATTTATCGTAGAACTTGGCAGCGTCGCCCAGAAAGGCCGGGTATGCAAAGCGCAGTGGCAGCGGCGGAACGATGTGGTTGAGCACCAGTGCTTTGGCGCCCGCTGCGGCAGCCTGCGCGGCGGCTTCTTCGGGCGTTGTGTGGTAGTTCAGGATGTCACGCATGACTTGCGACATATTGTTCTGGCTCTTGTTGGAGAATTCTGTTTCAAGGAGTTTGACCAGTGTGGGTTGCAACGCCTCGTGTACCAGAATGTCTACGTTTTTGGACAGGGCTTGTACGGACGGGGTTTTCTTGGTGTCTCCGGTGATCACGATCGAGCGGCCTTTGTAGTCAAAGCGGTATCCCACCGCCGGATCGATGGGGGCATGGTCGACCCGAAACGCGGTGACTTTGAGACCTTTGTCGTCGATCACCACGACATGGTCACCCTGTCCGGCTGGCGGGAAGGCAAATGGCATTCCTTTGCCGCCACTGCCACCCGGCGGCATGATCTTGGGCGAATGGTGTGCCACGCGGTAACCGAAGTCGAGCACATAGGCTGCCCGAAACCCGTCTACTACCTGGTCCACACCGGTAGGTCCGTAAACCGGCGTCGGCGTTTGAAAGGTTCCCACACCCCAGCGCTGCAGCAGGAATGGGCCAATGCCATCGATGTGATCCGAATGAAAGTGCGTCAACAAGATGGCTTCAATCCTGGCCGCTGGGATGCCCATATAGCCCAGGTTGCGCGCGCTGCCCTCGCCGGTGTCGACGATGAACAGCCTCTCGCCAGCGATGATGGCCGAGCAGGGCCCCGCGCGGGTCGGGTCCGGGAAGGGGGAGCCGGTGCCGCACAGGGCCAGGTGCAAGCCGTCCGGTAAATCGGGAATGATGTCCCGCCCAACGTTCTTCTGAATCAACTGCTTCAGCAGGGCCGTGGCAATCGGACGCTGAAAGACCCACACGACCAGCCCGCAGGCCAACACCGTTGTCAGTATTCCAAGAATCCATCGATTTTTACGTTGCATTGAAAGGGGTTTCCTGTAGCTATTGAACAAAGACCCGCGCCAATCGCCCCATGGAGCTCCAGTACAGGTCACGCCCCCAGCCCGCGCTGGGAAACACCACGCCCTGCATCACACCACCGGTGCGTACGCGGCCCCGCTCGATGCCGGACTCAATGTCCAGAACCACCACTTCCTCACCGAAATGGCGGTAGTCATTGGTTAGCAGTTCCCCTGTGTCGGGGTACAACACCATATGGCTGGCACATCCAATGCCCTGTTTGTGCCACAAAGGCTCCAGCGTGCGTGTTGTCAGGTCAAAACGCCAGGCTCGCAGGTGGCGATTGGCCGAATCAAACGCCACCACCATGTGGCGCTGCAGGTCATAGACCGGCGGGTTGGTGACGCTGCCACCTTTTGCACCGCAAATTTCCAGCATGGCGTGGTCGCCTGCATCGGCCAGCGACACCCGAATCAACCGGTTGGGGGTGGAGCTGACCCCTGCGCCCACCATTCGGAACCGGTACCGGTGTTTGCCGTTGTCCATGAACCAGGCGTGTTGGCCGTCCAGAACCACGTCCCAACCGAAGGTCTGTTTGCTCGTCCCGACGTAGTCAAAACGCCAGTTGGCATCGAACACCAGTGCGTTGGTCGAGTCCGACCAGTGATAACGAAAAATCGAGCGCACACCCACCACATAGACCGTGTTGCCCATGGCGCTCAGGCGTGCAATCGAGGGCTCGGGGCAGTCGATGTCGTTGCAGGCCCGTGTGAGCGTGTCCGGGTTCACCACGGTCAACCGCGCGGGTTCCGCATCCGAAAGGTTCTTGGTGACGATCAGGCCGTTGTCCAGAATGACAAACGAGTTGTAAGCGGCATGGACGGGCAGTTGTAGCCGGGCAAGAGGTTGACAGTCGCGGTTCAGGCGGTGCAGGTAGCGGCCATAGACCAGATACAGATCGCCGTTTGCATGCACCGCCATGCCACCCGGCCACATGGGGCCACCGGCCAGGCGCGGTGAGCAGGCAAGGGTCATAAGGCTGATCGGGTCGATCTTCTCCACACAGGACGTGGTGGGCAAGCCGATTTGCGCGCGCAAGGCGGAGTGGTGCATCAGGTACACCTCGCCCGGTGCACCCAGCACGGTCATGGTGGACATCAGCGTATTGCGCGTCACGCTCTGCAAGCGCTCTCCCGGTTGCAACGCCAAGCCTGTTGCCGCGCCACGACCGGCTATGGCAGTCTGCAGTCGCTGAGGCCCACCGTCCTCCGCTGGCCATGGGGAAGAAAAATAGCCTCCAGCCCTCATGGAATATGCGCAGATCGCTTCCGTTTTGATAGCAAGGCAATGCAGATGAGCAAAACCGTCAGCACCAGGCCTGCCGGGCCATAGGCTGGCAGCCAATAGTTATAGATGCCATTGATCAACACGGCCCCGCTGGGGCTGTAGCCAGCGGGCATGGGCAGTACGCCATGCGATTTTTCATAGGCCAGGTAGTCCTGCTGCATGGCTGCGAATTGCGCTGGCATTTCGCCCTGCAGGTCCTGGGTCTCGCCCGGGTCTTTGCGGATGTCAAACAGATGCCATTGCCCGTCACCCACAGGCGGGTCATTTTTGGCCAGCTTCAGATCTCCCCTAAACAAGGCCTTGTTGCCGGAGAGCTCATAGCCCAGTGGCTCATCCTGACTGCGCACGCCGCGCGTGTCGCCTTTCACCAAGGCGACCAGGCTCTTTCCGGTGATCGGCTCAATGGTCTGGCCACGGTATTGCGTTCCCGGCACGGGAATGGAGGCAAGTTCCAGCAGGGTGGGCGGGATGTCGGTCACGTGGGTCAGGGCCTGCGCAATCTGGTTGCTGAGCCCGCCCGCTACGCCAGCAATCAGCATGGGCACGCGAATGCCACCTTCGCCAGCATAAAACTTGTATCCGCTGAGGGGCGAGACCGATGCACTGGCCCAGCTGGGGCCAGGAATGCCATAGGCGCCTTTGCCACCGAGCCGGTTGATGTCTTGTGAATACTGCGTCCACAGCCAGGGTTGCGCGTCGCGGTAGTCGCTGCCCTCAGCCCCGTTGTCTGACAGAAACACAAATACCGTGTTGTCGTATTCGCCGGTCGCCTTGAGGTGGTCAATAAAGCGGCCCACTTCGTGGTCCATGGCTTCGGCCATGGCGGCGTAGATTTCCATCTGTCGCTGCTGGTAGAGCTTCTCCTTGTCGCTCAATGCACTCCAGTCACCGGTGGTTTGCATACGCACCATGCGGGTGTCGGGTGGAATGAGCCCCAGGGCAGCGGCACTCTTGCGCCTTTGCTCGCGCAGGGCGTCCCAGCCATCGAGGTATTTGCCACGGTATTTGTCAATGAAAGCAGGCGGTGCCTGAATGGGTACATGGTTGGCCTGAAAACCCAGGTAGGCAAAAAAAGGCTTGTCTTTGCCAGTCGCCGCATCGGCCTTCAGGTAACCCAGCATGCGGTCCACAAAATAGGTGGACGAGTAGAACTCGGCTGGCATGTTGGCTGGCTTGCCGTCTTCAAACCACTCCACCGCAGCGGAGTGTGGCAGGTAGCGCTGCGTGGGAACCCAGTTGTCTGAGCCCGTATCGCCCTGGATGATGGAGCGGTCAAAGCCGCGGCGATTGGGCAGGTTGTGCGGCTCGGAGCCCACGTTCCACTTGCCGGTGATGTAGGTGCGATAGCCGCTGTCCTGGAGCAAGGTTGCGACCGTCACCACATTTTTTGACAGCGAGCCCAGGTAGCCGGGCCGGCCCAGGTGTTCACGCGGCATCGCCTCACGCAAGTTGCCCACGCCGTTACGGTGGTTGTCTACCCCAGTGAGCAGCATCGAGCGTGTTGGGGAGCAGGACGCCGCTGCGTGAAAGTTGGTGAAGCGGGTGCCCCGCAGTGCCAGCGCGTCAATATGGGGAGTCGCGATTTCCCCGCCAAACGCACCCAGGTCCGTAAAGCCCCAGTCGTCAGCAACCAGCACCACGATGTTGGGCCGCACAGTAGAACTGGCTGTGGGACGGGCAACGGTTGGTGTGGCAGCGAATGCCTGACTGGCCAGACCCAGCAACAACGTGATGCATGCCAGCAACCATTTCCAGTCGATGTACTGAAAAGGACGGGACGTAAAATTCGCCCCATGGCCAGCACCCAACCGCAATCCCAACCCAACGCGCGCAAGAAAGCCGCGTCCGGCGTGACGCAACCCACCGCATCTGTTCGGCTGACGCGTGACGATTGGCTGGACGCTGCATTTCGGGCGGCCATTGACGGGGGATTGGGCGCAGTCCGGGTTCTGTCGCTCGCGAATGCCCTGGGTGTTAGCCGCGGCAGTTTCTATTGGCATTTCACGGACCATGCCGAGCTGGTCAATGCCCTGATTGACCGCTGGTACCAGCGAACCCTTGTGCTGGATAAGGGCGCACAGCTCGGTGATCCGTGCGACCCGACTGCCGGAATTCTTCGCATACTGGACAACGCGATTGCCCATTCGGTCGAAGACCGTGAGCATGATCGTTTTGAGCAAGCCCTGCGCGGTCAGGCCAGCAAAGACAGCGCTGTGGCCGCTTTGCTTGAAAGCGTGGACCGGGCGCGCCTGCAACTGGTTTATTCCCACTATGTTCAGTTGGTGAAGGATGATGATACGGCTCGCGAACTCGCCGCCTTGTTTTATCTTGCAGTGGTTGGTAGCCATGAGGCGCTCAATCGACCATCGGCCAGCGTCAAGGTTTCAGACTACCTGAAGACTATCATCTCCCGGCATCTGGTGCATGCCGTTGCGCCTACCAGGCTTTGATAAACCGGAATTGAAACGACTCGGAAACCAGTGCATTCTGGCTTCCGAAGTTTCGGCTGAAATGCAGGTTGAAGCCAGCATCCTTACCCGGCAGCTTGTATGACAGGAACGGACCAAAGCCATAGTTCCTGTAGCGGTTCCCGCCCGATAGGGCGCCTGATCCTGAATCATCCGTGACTTGCTGAATGGCCAGCAGATTGGCACCGATGGCCCAGTTACCGCTCACCTTGCTGATGGCCGCTTCGGTGTACACAAAGTCGCCGCTACGGTAATCGGTTTCCAGATTGGATGAGTTGATGCCGTACGACAAACGCCCGGCCACGGTCACCCCGGAATCCCAGTTGGAGTCGGTATGGTTGGGATTGAGCGAATACGTGAGCGCGACGCCAGGACGCAAGGTGTAGAAATTACCGAAGCCGGGGTTTGGGCCCCGCGTTTTGTCGTAAGAGCCGGTCGGGACAAAGAGCGACACGCCGGCTGCCACCTTGAGCCGATCCTGGTGGCGCACCCACACGGCGGTCAGCTCCGTATCGCCAAAGCCCGACACGTTGAGGTTCTCGCTGGTGTTGCGCGCAATCAAGCCCGTTTGCACCGTGTAGTTGGCGGTATTGGCTATAGACGTGACTGCGCCCAGCACCTGCGCTGGCAATGCAGCGCCCGGTACCGGCGAAACGGTGCCTGCGGGTTGGGTGGCAAAGAATGTCCGGTTGATCGAGATCAGCGGTACGTTGGCGGTAAAGGCCAGACGCCCACCCGCATACGTGTCTTCTGTCAGGTAGCCACCAATCAGGTTGACCTGCGTCTGTGCCTGATCAAACCGGATGGTGCCCGGCGCCACATTCAGCGTGTAGGTGCCATCGCGAATCGGCAACCCGGCTTTGGATTGGGTCGGCAGTGGTATGGACCGACCGGTCACCGCGATGTCGTTGCCATCGTTGTCGGCAACCTTGTAGATATGGACATAGGTCGTGACGACGGTACCGAAGAAGCCCGGGTTGTCCGCACCGGCAGATATTTCTCCGCCAAAAGCCCCGATGGGTGACTGGCGCGTCTTAAACCCTTCACTGGCGCTGACACCTGTTGCGGCAACCAGAAGTGCCACGCAGGAAGTGGCTTTTAAAACAGCGCGGGAAGTGCGGTGTGCGGTGAGGCTCTTCATAGTGTTTGTCTCCAAAGTGAAGGTCAGTCTAGTTCCTCCATACACCACTGTCTTTTAGGGTTTACGCTATTTTTTCGCCCATTCCCACGCATTCCGTTCAATAGGTGGGCTGGTATTTGCGAATGGCCGCCTTCACCGCATCGGTCAGGGCAAAGCCGGTGCCAAACTGTTGTGCCAATTCAGCAGCACGTGCCTCAAACGCCTCAATGCCCATGCCATAGATGAAATGCATGGCACCCCCCGTCCAGGCCGGAAAGCCGATTCCGAAGATGGAACCGATGTTCGCATCGTGCACGGTGGTCAACACGTTCTCGGAGAGGCAGCGCGCGGTCTCCACCGCCTGACGGTACAGCAGCCGGTCTTTCAGATCGGTGATGCTCCACTGCGCGTCAGCTTTTTCAAACAGCGGTTTGAGTTGTGGCCACAGGTATTTCTTCGCGCCTTTCTCTGTGGGGTACTCATAGAAGCCACCACCCGCTGCGCGTCCGGCGCGGCCCAGTTCGGTCACCATGCGCCGCGCCAGGGCTTCGCCGGGGGAGGGGGTGTAGGATTTGCCTTCCGCCGCGTAGTCTGCCTGGGTCTGGTCCATGACATGCACACTCAGGGACAGGGATGTTTCGTCAATCACAGCCAGCGGCCCCACCGGCATGCCGCACTGAATGCCCGCGTTTTCAATGGCTGCCGCCGGAATGCCTTCGCCCAGCATGGCGATGCCTTCCATCACAAACGTGCCAAACACGCGGCTGGTGAAGAAGCCCCGCGAGTCATTGACCACGATGGGGATCTTGCCAATGGCCTGCACATAGTCATAGGCGCGGGCGACGGTTTCGTCGTCGGTCTTCGCGCCCCGGATGATCTCCACCAGCTTCATCTTGTCGACCGGGCTGAAGAAATGGATGCCGATGAACTTCTCCGGCGCAGCGCTGGCCGTGGCCAGGCCGGTGATGGGCAATGTCGATGTGTTGGAAGCAAAGAAGCCGCCAGGTGCCAGCATCGGTTCTGATTCTTTTGTGACCCTGGCCTTGAGTTCACGGTTCTCGAACACCGCTTCAATGATCAGGTCACAGCCTTGCAGGTCGGCCACGTCGCCGGTGGGCTGGATCAGGTCCAGAATCTTCTGCTGGTCTTCGGCCTTCATGCGGCCCTTGTCCACACGCCCCTGGGTGATCTTGGCGCTGTAGCTTTTGCCCAGATCGGCCTTCTCCTGGCTCACGTCTTTCAGCACGGTCGCGATGCCCTTGCTGGCCTGTGAATACGCAATGCCCGCGCCCATCATGCCCGCACCCAGCAGACCCACTTTGGCGGGCTTGAAGCGTGGCACCCCCTGAGGGCGACTCTGGCCACTCTTGATAGCGTTGAGGTTAAAGAAAAAGGTGTTAATCATGGCCTTGGCGTTCGTCCCGGTCATGAGTTTGGCCAATGCCCGGCTTTCCAGACGCAGCGCGGTTTCAATGTCCACCTGCAGACCTTCGACCATGCACGCCATGATGGCTTCGGGTGCGGGATACAGGCCGCGGGTCTGCTTCTTGATCATGGCCGGGGCCACAGCCAGCATTTGTGCAACGGCTGGCGAGGAGGGCAGGCCGCCTGGCACCTTGTAACCCTTGGCTTCCCATGGGTGCTGGGCCGTGGGGTTGGCTGCAATCCAGGCCAGTGCCCTGGTGCGCATCTCGGCTTGTGCGTTGTCCCCGGGTGCGACCAGGTCGTGCACCAGGTTAAGGCCTTTGGCCTCGGATGGCGAGAAGGTCTTGCCTTCCACCAGATAAGCCTGTGCGCCCATCAGTCCCAGGTGGCGTGTCATCTTGGTCACGCCGCTGGCACCGGGCAGCAGGCCCAGCGTTACCTCGGGCATGCCAAACTGCGTCTTGGGCGAGTCGATGGCGATGCGGTGGTGGCCAATCAGCGCCACCTCCCAACCGCCGCCCAGCGCGGTGCCGTTGAGCAGGCTGACCACCGGCTTGCCCAGCGTCTCCAGAAAGCGCATGTTTTTCTTCAAGCGTTCAATTTCGGCGTAAACCTTTTGCGCATCGGCCGGCGTGATGCGCATGGTGGCCTTGAGGTCTGCACCGGCAAAGAAGGTGGACTTGTTGGATGCCAGCAGAATGCCTTGGATCGCGTCCTTGTCTTTGGCGACCTGCGTTGCGACTTCGGCCATGTCGTCCTGCCATTGCAGGCACATGGTGTTGACGGGAGAGTTGGGTTCATCAAAGGTGATGGTGGCAATGCCCTTGCCGTCGATGTTTTCAAGGGAGTATTGGATGGTTTTCATGTTGCTATAAAAAGAGGAGCTAACTATTTAATGAATATGCGGGCTGAAGGCACATTTTTCTTACAACGCCTCCACAATCGTGGCAATGCCCATGCCGCCACCGACACACAGCGTGGCCAGTCCGTAGCGCAACTTGCGCCGGTGCAGCTCGTCAATCAGCGTGCCCAGAATCATGGCGCCGGTGGCACCCAGCGGGTGGCCCATGGCGATGGCGCCGCCGTTCACATTGACCTTGTCGTGCGGCACCTTCATTTCCTTCATGAATCGCATCACCACGGCGGCAAAGGCCTCGTTCACCTCAAACAGGTCGATCTGGTCAATCGAGAGCCCCGCTTTGGCCAGCGCCTTGCGTGCGGCAGGCATGGGACCGGTGAGCATGATGGTGGGGTCCGCTCCCGACAATGCGGTGGCCACGATGCGGGCGCGCGGCGTGAGTCCGTGGGCCTTGGCTGCCGCCTCGTTGCCGATCAGCACGGCGGCCGCGCCGTCCACAATGCCCGACGAATTGCCCGCGTGGTGCACATGGTGGATGCGCTCCACCTGCGGGTAGCGGGTCAGCGCAACCTGGTCAAAGCCCATGCCACCCATCTGCTCAAAGGCCGGCTTGAGGCCAGCGAGGCCTTCCAGCGTGGTGTTGGGCTTGATGAACTCGTCGCGGCCCAGAATGACCTGACCCAGACCGTCTTTGACGGCAACCACCGATCGGTCAAAGTAGCCAGCAGCCTGCGCGGCGGTGGCGCGCTTTTGCGACTCCAGCGCAAAGGCATCCACATCGCCTCGGGTAAAGCCCTCCAGCGTGGCAATCAAATCCGCGCCAATGCCTTGCGGCACAAACGCGGTGGCGGAATTGGTTTCAGGGTCCATGGCCCAGGCGCCCCCGTCCGAGCCAATCGGCACGCGGCTCATGCTCTCCACGCCACCGGCCACCACCAGATCTTCCCAGCCCGAGCGAACCTTCTGTGCGGCCAGATTCACGGCCTCCAGGCCCGAGGCGCAAAAGCGGTTGACCTGCATCCCTGCGCAGCGGAAGTCCCAGCCAGCCTTGAGCGCAGCCACCTTGGGCAGCACGGAGCCCTGATCACCGATGGGCGAGACGATGCCCATCACCACGTCGTCGACCTGTGCCGTGTCGAACTGGTGGCGCTGTTGCAGGTCGGACAGTAGCCCGGCCAGCAGGTTGACGGGCTTGACCTCGTAGAGGCTGCCGTCCTTCTTGCCTTTGCCACGCGGGGTACGGATGGCGTCGAATACAAATGCTTCTGTCATGGGAGGGCTCCGGGCGAAATGTGAAAAGTGGGAGATGGGGATTTCAATTTTTGGAGTATATTGCTTTTTACCAAGCAATTGCTTTGTAAAAATATCCGTGACCCCAACTTTAGGTGCTTCCATGATCGAAAGAACCCTCTTCACCCCCGACCACGAATCCTTCCGCGACAGCTTCCGCAAGTTCATCGAGAAGGAAATCACGCCTTTCCACGCCGCGTGGGAAGAGCAGGGCTATGTGGAGCGCGAGGTTTGGAACAAGGCCGGTGCCAACGGCTTTCTGTGCATGAGCATGCCCGAGCAATATGGCGGATCGGATGCCGACAAGCTGTTCTCGGTGATCCAGTTTGAAGAGCTGGCGCGCGCCGGCACCAGCGGCATCGGCTACAGCCTGCACAGTGAAATCGTGGCACCCTACATCCTGCACTACGGTACCGAGGAACAAAAAGCCAAGTACCTGCCCAAGTTGGCAACCGGCGAAATGATTGGCGCGATCGCCATGAGCGAACCCGCTGCGGGATCAGACCTGCAGGGCATCAAGACCACATGCCTCGAGCAGCACGACGGCAGCTACGTCCTCAACGGCAGCAAGACCTTCATCACCAACGGCTGGCATGCCGACCTGGTCATCGTCGTGGCCAAGACCAACCCCGCAGCAGGCGGCAAGGGCACCAGCCTGGTGCTGGTGGAGCGGGGTATGGCGGGCTTCAGCGTGGGCAAGCGCCTCAAGAAGCTCGGCCTGAAGGCCCAGGACACTTCAGAGCTGTTCTTCGACAACGTGCGCATCCCCGCCAACAACCTGCTGGGTGGCAAGGCGCACGAAAACCGGGGCTTCATCTGCCTGATGGAGCAATTGCCGTGGGAGCGTCTGCAGATTGCAGTGAGCGCTGTGGCCGGCGCGCAGGCCGCCATCAACTGGACCGTGGACTATGTGAAAGAGCGCAAGGTCTTCGGCCAGCCCGTGGCCGCGTTCCAGAACACCCGCTACACGCTGGCCGAGCTGCAGACCGAGGTGCAGGTGGCGCAGGTGTTTGTCGACAAGTGCTGCGAGCTGATCTGCAAGAACCAGCTCGACACGGCGACGGCCAGCATGGCCAAGTACTGGTGCACCGACCTGCAGTGCAAGGTGATGGACGAGTGCGTGCAGCTGTTTGGCGGCTACGGCTATATGTGGGAATACCCCATCACCCGCGGCTTTGCCGATGCCCGCGTGGCCCGCATCTACGGCGGCACCAACGAGATCATGAAGGAAGTGATCACCCGGGCAATGGGGCTGGGTGGCAAGTAATCGCGCTCAGCCGTTGGGTTGCGATTGCTCTTCTGGTACCGGCGCCGGGCGCCCCAGCAAATAGCCCTGAAAGTAATTGCAGCCCATCTCCAGCAGGATGTCGCGCTGGACCTCGGTTTCCACACCCTCGGCAATAACACGCAGGCCCAGGCTCTCGCCCATGGTCAGGATGGCCCGCACAATGCTGCGGTCCTGCGCATCCGCCAGCAGGTCACGCACAAACGACTGGTCAATTTTCAGTTGATGCAAGGGGAGATTTTTGAGCATGCTCAGCGACGAATAGCCCGTGCCAAAGTCGTCCAGCGATAGACGTACCCCAAGTTCCTTCAGTGCCGTCATTTTTGCCACCACACCACCCAGGTCGTCAACCAGTTGACTCTCGGTCAGCTCCAGTTCGATGCGCTGGGGCAGCACACCGGAATTTGTAAGGGCGTCCCGGACATGGTCAACGAATTCGGGCTGACGGAATTGCCGTGCACTCACATTGATCCCGACGACCCACTCCTGGCTGGCGGGGGCAGCAAACCACCGCACCGCCTGCTGACAGGCTTGCATCAGTATCCATTGGCCCAGGGGCAGTATCAGGCCCGAACTCTCGGCCACCGGAATGAACACGGCAGGTGATACCAACCCTCGGGTGGGATGGTTCCATCGCACCAGCGCCTCCATGCCAACTTGAACGCCGTCGGCGCGAAACTGGGGCTGGTAGTACAGCACGAACTGCCCTTGTGCGATGCCTTCACGCATATCGGCTTCTAGAGCGGTGCGTTCGTTGACCTGGGCCTGCATCTGCGGATCGAAAAAGATGACCCGGTTGCGTCCGTCCGCCTTGGCCTGGTACATGGCCAGATCGGCCTGCTTGAGAAGATCTTCCTGGCCAATGTCGCTACCGGAAAACATGGCCACCCCGATGCTGACGCTGGATTTGAACTCCTTGCCCTCCAGTTGGTACGGATCACTCAGGACCCGCACAATCTTTTCTGCAACCTGGCGTGCCTGCAACACGGACGCATCCATGTGCACATCCAGACCCTGCAGCATAACCACGAATTCGTCGCCGCCCTGGCGCGCTACCGTGTCCTGTGCGCGCACGCAGTGGGACAGACGCTGCGCCATTTGCTGCAGCAGCCTGTCGCCCACATGGTGTCCCAGGGTGTCGTTCAAATCCTTGAAGTTGTCGACGTCCACAAACAACAGTGCGCCACAGTCGCGCTTGCGCTCGCTGGCCACTAGTGCGCTGTGCATGTGTTCGAGCAGGAGCCGGCGGTTGGGCAGACTGGTCAGCGGGTCAAAGAAGGCCAGACGGTGAATGGCCTCCTCGGCCTGCTTGTGGGATGTGATGTCCGTGGAGATGCCGCAGAGCGCGTAAACCGTTCCGTCGGGTCTGCGCAGGGGCAGCTTGACGGACAGAAAGGTTCGCACCGCCGCGTCACCTGCGTTGCGGTTGATTTCTTCAGCCTCTACGCGCGCGCCGTTCCGGATGACACGCAGGTCATTGGACCGGATCTTTTCTACGGTTGGCCCATCAAAAAACGCTTCGTCGGTCATGCCGACGATGTCATCAGCCTCGCGTTTGAACAGTTCGCTCACTTTGCGGTTCACATAGGCGTACCGAAGATCGGAGTCCTTGATGTAGATGTAGGCATCCACGCTGTTGAGGATGGTTGCCAGTTTGTCTTCGCTGGCCTGAAGGCTCCGGGTTTTTCGGGCCACTTCGCGGCGCAGCAGAAGAACCACTGCAATGGACGCACAAAACAGAAAAACCAGTGCGGACAAACCCCACCAGACGTAAAGCGGCACCGAGAACTTGGGCTGGACTTCCATCCAGCGTTTCAGAATGAGGTGGTAGGGCGAGTCCTGTTGAGATCCCCAGCTCTCCAGGTGGGAATCGATGGCGGCCAGCAAATCGGTGTTTTTTCCCTCGGCCGTTGCGTAAAAGAGCTGTGCCGGCTGAAACAGGATGGGCGTGGGCTCCAGCCGGTAACGCGAGGCCTGCAGATCGCCAAAGAAGCGGTTCACGGCAGCGGCATCTGCACCACCGGCGGCAACCAGCTCAAAGCCCTCCCTGAAACTGCTGACCTGCACAAATTCGGCGGCCAGTCCAAAGCCCTTGAGCAAGTCCGTCAGGTAGGTCTTCTGGATGGAGCCGCCGAGCACGGCAATCCGCTTGCCCTGCAGATCGAGGGCCGAGTTGATGTGCACGCCACTGTGCTTGTAGATCTGCGACCAGCTGAGCAGCGCCGGAACTTGGTGAAAGCCAAAGACAGCGTCCCGTGCCTCGCTGAACGCCACATCGGGCATCAGGTCAATGTCTCCGGATTTCAGTGCATCAAGGCACTGCTGCCATTCACAAGGAGCGGGGATGAGTTTCCACTCTTCGCGCTTGGCCATTTCCGTCAGCAGGTCACCCAGAATGCCGCTGGGCTGACCGTTGGCGCCTTGAAAGATCTTGGGTTCGTTTTCATACACGCCGACGCGAACGTCGCGCGGTGACGCATGGGCCCAAGACCCGTGCAGCGCAAGTGCTAGCACGATGGCCGCACCCATCCAGAGCCGCAAGCGGGCCCCATACCGGGTGATCAGACAACGCATGGGCTGATGGGGTTTGATGCCATGGCCCATTGTGCAGCAAGACGAGCGTGCTGAATAATCGCATGGACTTGCCCGGTCGCGACTCCATTGCTAAAAAGTGGACTTGGCCCTGGTTGAATATAAGATTTTCGCTACAAAAAATGTAGCAGTTTGGCTGTTTGGGCTGCTGACAGCTGGGCTGCGCAGCGTCGAACACGTTCAAACTGTTGCCCCACGCAGGGGCACGTGAATCGGTCGTACTTGGAAATCACAGGTCGCTTGAAGGTGTCTTGCGCTGTGAACGTCTTGGCGATGAAACTGGCTTGTTGGCGAACAGCGCCACGAGGCCCCGGCCGTCCGATGCACCCACGCGGTTGGCTGGATTGGTTCTGAGGGTGATGTACTAAAACAGGCCCACTACCCGACCGTCCACCAGATCAATCTTGTGCGCAGCGGGCTGCTTGGGCAGGCCCGGCATGGTCATCACATCGCCGCAGATCATCACGACAAACTCGGCCCCGGCCGACAGGCGCACTTCGCGGATGTCGATCACATGGCCCTCTGGAGCACCCAGCAACTGCGCATCGGTGGAGAACGAGTAGGGCGTCTTGGCCACGCAGACCGGGTAGTGGCCGTAGCCATCAAGCTGTAGTTGTTCAATCTGCTTGCGCACCTTGACGCTGGCAGTCACGGATGCAGCGCGGTAGACCTTGGTGGCGACTTTGTTGACCTTGTCCCACAGCGTGTCGGCGTCTTCGTAAGCCAGTTTCAGCATGGACTCTTGCGCGCACAGTTCCACCACTGCGTGTGCCAAATCGGTGGCGCCTTTGCCGCCGTCGGCCCAGTGCGTGGTCAGAACCACCCGCACGCCCAGGTCCGCCATGTGTGCGATCAGCAAGGCGACTTCTGCGGGCGTATCGGTACTGAAGTGGTTGATGGCCACTACGCAGGGCATGCCGTACACGCGGTGCACGTTGTCCACGTGGCGCTCCAGGTTGACAAGGCCTTTTTCCAGAGCCGCCAGGTTTTCGGTGGTGATGGTTTTCAGGTCAGCGCCGCCCTGGTATTTGAGCGCTCGCAGAGTCGCCACCACCACGCAGGCGGACGGGCGCAGACCGCTCTTGCGGCACTTGATGTCGAAAAACTTCTCGGCCCCCAGGTCGGCACCAAAACCGGCCTCGGTGACCACGTAGTCGGCCAGCTTGAGGGCGGCGCGGGTGGCAATGACAGAGTTGCAGCCGTGGGCGATATTGGCAAACGGCCCGCCGTGGATGAACACCGGGTTGTTTTCCAGCGTCTGCACCAGGTTCGGGGCAAATGCGTTGTGCAGCAGCACGGTCATGGCGCCATGGGCTTGCAGGTCGCGCGCGGTCACCGGTTTTTGCTCGCGGGTGTAGGCCACCACGATGTTGCCCAGCCGCTCTTTCAGGTCGTCCAGCGACTGCGCCAGGCAGAATATGGCCATGACCTCGGAGGCGACCACGATGTCAAAACCATCCTGGCGCGGATAGCCGTTAAGCGGCCCGCCCAGTGACACCACAATGTCGCGCAGTGCGCGGTCATTCATGTTCATCACCCGCTTCCAGGTAATGCGGCGCAGGTCAATGCCCAGCGCGTTGCCGTGGTGGATGTGGTTGTCCAAGAGCGCAGCCAGCAGGTTGTTGGCCAGGGCAATGGCGGAAAAGTCGCCCGTGAAGTGCAGGTTGATGTCTTCCATGGGCACCACTTGCGCGTAGCCCCCACCCGCCGCGCCGCCCTTCATGCCAAACACCGGCCCCAGCGAGGGCTCGCGCAGGCACATGGCCGCTTTCTTGCCAATGCAGTTCAGCGCATCACCCAAACCGATGACGGTGGTGGTCTTGCCTTCGCCGGCGGGTGTGGGACTGATCGCGGTCACCAGAATCAGCTTGCCGTCGGGCTTGTCGGTGAGGCTGTCCAGATAGTCCAGCGATACCTTGGCTTTGTAATGGCCATAGGGCTCAAGGTGCTCATCGGAAATTCCCAGTCGCTCGCGGGCCAGCGGGGCGATGCGCTGCATGGTGGCGGCCTGGGAGATGGCGATGTCGGAGGGGATGGACGTGGTCTGTGGTTCGGTTGATGTCATTGTTTGGCTCCTGAATTCGCGATGGTACCCGTCAACGATCATGCCGTCACCGTGTCTGCGCCCGATCGACACGTGCTACGCGTCAAAGCGTCTCTGCTTCACCACGCAGCTGACGATTTCCCGAGCATGAAGCTTTTACGACGGCTACGTGAGGGGGTATCTTTAGTTGCCGGCCATAACTATGCGATTGCGCCCGCTGTCTTTCGCTGCGTAAAGGGCAGAGTCGGCCGCGGCCAAGTTGGCTTCACACGTTAGTGCAGTTGAGTCGCTATGGGCAACTGCAACGCCAATGCTCACAGTCACGCTGATATGGCTCTTTCCAACTGCGAATGGGTGTGCGGCTATCGCGCTGCGCAAGCGTTCGGCCGCTCCGGTCGCACTGGCCTCATCACTTTCGGGAAGAATTGCCAAAAACTCCTCGCCGCCAATGCGCCCCACTTTGTCAATATGGCGCATTCTGCTGCGAGCGATATCGGCGATCGAACATAGAACGGCATCACCTGCCGCGTGACCATAGGTGTCATTGACATGCTTGAAGTGGTCAATATCAAACATCAAGAATGCGACAGGCCGTTTGGTACGTTGGGCGCGTTCAAGCTCCTGCTGGGCGTGCTGAAGCACGTCCCGTCGGTTGGCCAGACCGGTCAATGTGTCGGTATTCGCCATGGCATTCAGATCTTCAAACAACCGCCGCAGGCCATACATGCCTAGCGCCATCAATACAGAAATACCTAGTCCGAACAGTGAATCGGCAAAATTTGCGCCGTCATCAGAATAGAGCATTCGCCACAGTGGAACCAAGCGCCGTTCCACCATCAGAATCAAGGCTAGTGAAACACAGGCCCATGCGATGCGGTAGCGTCCGTCGACCCGGGCATACTGCGTCACCGCAAACCAAGCTGCGGTGGTTTGCGCCAGAACCGAAGCAACAAGAATCGCGACAAGTGTCAAGTCGGTGCCCACTTAAACATTATCACTCATTGATATATTGATTCCTGCACAGGATTTGACGTAACGTTTCTCCGCTTGAGATTGCGAAAAGGCTGTTTGCCACAATTCCGGTACTTGATTCTTCGCCGAGTACCACATGCACCCATCGAGCGAGAGCAAGCGGCGAAGCGAAATGGCTGAAGGACAACCTTCGCATCGCGGTGGCGGCAGGGGAGCACTGGGGAAGTGGACGTCTTTCCAGACGGTGGGATTTGTAGACCTAGGCTTGCGGATGACTGCTTGGGTGCAACTAGATCGGGGGCATGAAGGGCGGGATTCAGCCCCTGCGAGTTATCCAAAGCGTCAAATCCTATGGCAGCTTCCGCCCCGAAGTTGCCTAACTGATCAATTAGTAACCGTAGCCTGAAACTCGTTCCGGGATTCAACTTTCCGCAGCGGCACAATCCCCGGCTTCCCCCAATACTGCCAACGCTTTCTCCGAAAACGCAATCCACTGCGTTTCCTGCAGGATGCCTGCAGTCAGTACCAGGTGTTGCAGTTGCTGCTTGCGTGTTCCGCCTACTTCCACGCTCGCGAAGTCCCGTGCCTCAATGGCCTGGTAAACGGCCAGCTTTTGCCGGTGCAGTTCCAGTCGGCGGCGGATGTCCTTGACCAGGCCGGTTGGGCCAACTGCGGCCTCGGCGCGCAGGCGCACCATGAATGCGTCGCGTTGGGGTGTGGGGTCCTGTTGTTCGGCCACCCAGCGCCTGAGCTCCTTGCGTCCCGCAGGCAGCACACGGTAGACGCGCTTGCGACCACGCCCGCTCTCCGGGGGGAGCGACTCCACCCAGCCGGCTGCTTCCAGCCGGCCCAGCTCACGGTAAATCTGCTGGTGCGTGGCGTGCCAGAAGTAGCCGATGGAGCGGTCGAAGCGGCTGGCCAGGTCGGAGCCGGACGAGGGCTGTTCGACCAGGGCGGTGATGAGCGCGTGGGGCAGGGACATGGCGGTTTGGTGGCGTAAAGCCGCATTCTATGCAACCAGTTGCAGAGTTGACAGCTTTCTGGCTAGAATTCTGCAACCAGTTGCACAAAGGACCCTCCGTGACCGCCCCCAACACCATGTATCCCCATTTGCTCGCGCCCCTTGACCTGGGCTTTACCACGCTGAAGAACCGGGTCCTGATGGGCTCCATGCACGTAGGGCTGGAAGAAGTGCCCAATGGTTTCGAGCGCATGGCCGCGTTCTACGCCGAGCGTGCGCGCGGCGGGGTGGCGTTGATCGTGACGGGTGGCATCGCCCCCAACGAGCGCGGCCGTCCCATGAAGGGCGGCGCCATGCTGACGACCGAAGCAGAGGCAGCACACCACCGGCTGGTGACGGACACGGTGCACCGAGAGGGCGGCAAGATCGCCATGCAGATCCTGCACTTTGGTCGCTACTCGTACCAGAAGGACCTGGTAGCGCCCAGCGCGCTGCAGGCCCCCATCAACCCCTTCACACCGCATGCGCTGACCACGGACGAGGTGGAGCAAACCATTGCCGACTTTGTGCGCTGCGCTTCTCTGGCGCAGTTTGCGGGCTACGACGGCGTGGAGATCATGGGCTCCGAAGGCTATCTGCTCAACGAATTCATCGCCGCGCGCACCAACCACCGTGAGGACGAATGGGGTGGGAGCTACGCCAACCGTATCCGTTTCCCTGTGGAGATCGTGCGCCGGGTGCGCGAGAAGGTCGGAACCAACTTCATCATCATCTACCGCCTGTCGGCACTCGACCTGGTGGAGGGCGGCTCCACGCTGGACGAGGTGGTGCAATTGGCCCAGGCCATTGAAGCAGCGGGTGCCACCATCATCAACACCGGAATTGGCTGGCACGAGGCACGCATCCCCACCATTGCCACCAAGGTGCCGCGCGCTGCTTATGCCTGGGTCACACAGCGCCTGATGGGCAAGGTAAATATTCCACTGATTGCCACCAACCGCATCAACACGCCCGAGGTGGGCGAACAACTCCTGGCTGATGGTTTTTGCAACATGGTTTCCATGGCGCGCCCCTTCCTGGCCGACCCCGAGTTTGTGCGCAAGGCGGCTGAGGGCCGCTCCGACGAAATCAACACCTGCATTGGCTGCAACCAGGCCTGCCTGGACCACACCTTTGGCGGCAAGATCACGTCCTGCCTGGTCAATCCGCGTGCGTGCCACGAGACGGAGCTGGTGATTGCACCAGCAGCCCAAGCCAAACGCATCGCCGTGGTGGGTGCGGGGCCTGCCGGCTTGAGCTTTGCCGTGACGGCGGCACAGCGCGGCCACACGGTGGACCTGTTCGACTCCGCCAGCGAAATTGGCGGCCAGTTCAACATCGCCAAGCAGGTACCGGGCAAGGAAGAGTTTTACGAGACATTGCGCTACTTTGACCGCCAGTTGAAGCTCAAGGGCGTGAAGCTGTCCCTTAACACACGCGTCACGGCCGATGAACTCCAGGCGGGCGGCTATGACGACATCGTGTTGGCCACCGGCGTGACACCGCGTACGCCTGACATTGAAGGTGTGCACCACCCCAAAGTGCTGGGATATCTGGATGTGCTGCGCGACCACAAGACCGTCGGCCAGAGCGTGGCCGTCATCGGCGCAGGCGGCATTGGCTTTGATGTGTCGGAATACCTGATGCACAGCGGGACCAGCCCCAGCGTGGATGCCCCGAAGTTTTATGCCGAGTGGGGCATTGACACCACCTATGCACATGCCGGTGGCATTCAGCCACCCCAGGTAGAGATGGGGCCGCGCAAGGTGCACCTGTTACAGCGCAAGGAGAGCAAGGTTGGCGACCAGCTGGGCAAGACCACGGGCTGGATCCACCGCACATCACTCAAGGCGCGGCGCGTGGGCATGACGCCCGGCGTGCAGTACCAGAAAATTGACGACGCCGGGCTTCACATCCGCGTGGGTGACCAGGAGAAGGTGGTTCCGGTGGACAACGTGGTGCTGTGTGCCGGGCAGGAGCCGCAGCGCGAACTGCTGGCTGCCCTGCAGGCAGCGGGATGCTCGGTGCACCTGATTGGCGGCGCCGATGTAGCGGCCGAGCTCGACGCCAAACGGGCCATCAACCAGGGTACGCGCCTGGCGGCGAGCATCTGAATGCGCATCCATCACCAAGCCAAAGGAAACTCCATGACACCAGCGCCCACACAACTCCAGCCGGCAGTCGCGGCGTCGCTTGCCGTTTGGCACGACATGGTGGCCAAGCGCGACCTGTCCGCACTGCCATCCATCGTGCACCCGGACGCTGTGTTCCGCTCCCCCATGGCCATTCATCCTTACCAGCCCGCAGCCGCGCTGATATTGGTGTTGTCCACGGTGATTCAGGTCTTTGAGGACTTTACCTACCACCGCCAGCTGGCGTCTGACGACGGCCTGAATGTGGTGCTGGAATTCAGCGCCCGCGTGGGTGACAAGCAGCTCAAGGGCATTGACCTGGTGCGTTTTGACGAGGCCGGGAAAATTGTTGAGTTCGAGGTGATGGTGCGCCCCTTGAGTGGCTTGCAGGCGCTGGGTGCGGAAATGGGAGCGCGCCTGGCGGCGCACATGCCCGCGTTCAAGGTGAAAGCTTGACGCTCAGGTCAGGCTTGCGGGTTGCCTGAAGCAGCGCATCCATCTGCGTATCTTTCTCGCGCCACAACTGCTGCACCCACTGTGAGAAGGCCTCGCGAAAAGCCGGATCCTGCGCATAGTCACCGGTCATGAGGTGTCTGGGGATGGGCAGACTGCGAACCCGCACCACCACGCGGCGCATCTTGCCCATCAGAAAGTCGGTGAAGGTGGGGGCGCCGTCTGGGTAGACGATGGTTACATCCAGAATGGCCTGGAACTTGTCGCCCATGGCGTTGAGCGCCAGGGCCATGCCGCCGGCTTTGGGCTTGAGAAGGTGGCGGTAAGGTGACTGCTGTCTGGCGTGCTTGGCTTTCGTGAAGCGGGTGCCCTCCAGAAAATTCATCACGCTGGTGGGGATGAGCGCGTATTTGGCGCAGGCCTTGCGGGTGGTTTCCTGGTCCTTGCCGCGCATCTCGGGGTGCTTCTTCAGGTATTCCTCGGTGTGGCGGCGCATGAAGGGGAATTCGAGCGCCCACCAGGCCAGGCCCATCACCGGTACCCAGATCAGCTGCTGCTTGAGGAAAAATTTCAGCAGCGGGATGCGCCGGTTCAGCAGGTGCTGTAGCACGAGTATGTCCACCCACGACTGGTGGTTGCTGTTGACCATGTACCAGCTTTTCGGATCCAGCCCCTCGATGCCCTGCACGTCCCAGGTGGTGCGCTGTGTCAGCCCCATCCACGCGCTGTTGCCCCAGATCCAGGCTTCGGCGATGGACAACAGGATGGGGTCGATCATTAAACGAACCGCCTTGAACGGCAGGATGAGTTTGACCAGTGAAAAGAACAGCAGGATCGGCACCCAGAAAAAGATGTTGATCACCATCAGCGCCGATGCGATCAGGAATACCAGAGGGGAGGGAAGAAAATTCAGCATGGGCGTTAGCTTAAGCCAATCGGGTCGGGATGAAAATCGCTATGTAAATGATAGCTATAAAGTAAGTCAATACGAGGGCTAATGGCCTATTTGCGGCTTGAAGACAGAAATTGGGCCAACCGGGCGCTCTGGGGCGTGGACAGCACACGGGCCGGGTCGCCTTCCTCTTCCACGCGGCCCTGGTGCAGGAAGATCAGGTGGCGGGAGACATCGCGGGCAAAGCCCATCTCGTGGGTGACCACCACCATGGTGCGGCCTTCCTGGGCGAGGCTCTTCATGACCTTGAGGACTTCAGACACCAGCTCGGGGTCAAGCGCGCTGGTGGGCTCATCAAACAGCATCACTTCCGGCTCCATGGCCAGCGCCCGCGCAATGGCCACGCGCTGCTGCTGACCGCCGCTCAGATGGGCGGGGTAGCTGTCCTCCTTGCCCTCCAGCCCGACCTTGGCCAGGTAATTGCGGGCGGTGTGGATGGCCTGTTCACGGGGCAGCCCCAGCACATGGATGGGTGCTTCGATGATGTTTTGCAGCACCGTCATGTGGGCCCACAGGTTGAAATGCTGGAACACCATGGCGAGTTTGCTGCGCATGCGCGCCAGTTGCCGGGGATCTGCGGCGCGCAGTTCCCCGTTGCGCTGGGGAATCAAGGTGAGCTCTTCGCCAGCCACCACAATGCGGCCCGCGTGGGGCTTTTCCAGCAGGTTGATGCAGCGTAAAAATGTACTTTTGCCCGAGCCCGAACTGCCAATGATGCAGATCACATCGCCGGCATGGGCCTTGAGCGACACCCCCCGGAGCACTTCGTTGGAGCCAAAGCGCTTGTGAATATCATCGACTTGTAGCTTGGGCGGTGCGGGGTTCATCGGGCTCAGGCACCCAGCAGTTCGCCGGTGCGAAAGGCGGTGGCGCCGGCAATCTTGCCCAGTTCACCCCCCGCGAGCACGTAGCGTTCGCGGATGCGGGCGTAGAAGACACCGTCCACCCCAGCGGTTACGCGGTGCGTCTGGCGCGCCAGCGGGTCGACCACTTCGGCCACTAGTTCGCCAGCCTTGAGAAGCTGGCCGGGTTGCGCCCCAAACACCACGATGCCGGGTGCCGGTGCATGCAGGGTTTCGGAGCCTGCCAGCGGTGTCGCCTGGCACAGTGCGTGCGGCATATCCGGGGTTGCCGGGCCGGCGATAACCTGAATGTGCTGCAACCAGCGGTACAGCGCCTGCGCATCACCCGCAGCCAGGGTGTGGCTGACATCGGACTCGCCGCGCAACTCAATGGTGGTGCTGAAGCATCCCTGGGGCAGGGGTGCGGGGTTGTTGCCGGCTGCCAGCGCCTCCGCCAGGCGCCACCAGACGCCGGAAAGGCATTCGTCAATCGGGCCGCTGCCGGAGTTTCTGGCCAGCAAAATGGCCTGGCACTGCAAAAACCGCGTCAGAGGCTCGAATTGTGGCCAGCAGCTATCTTCGGTGTAGAAATGCATGACGGACTCGCAGTCGCAATGCAGGTCCAGCATGTAGTCGGCGTCATGGGAGAGCAGCAGCAGGGTGCGGCGCAGGCTGTTCAACTCGGTCGATGGCTTCCAGTCGCGCAGGTAGGCGCCGATGGCGCGGCGCACGGTGGCCACGTTGGCCCGTGGATCGGTGCCCAGTTGGTCTTGCACGGCGGGCCAAACGGCTTTGGCCAGATCGGGGTAGTGGCGGTTGAAGTTTTCGGACGTGTCCAGCTCAAAGCGGCCCATGGCCTTGTGGTCTACGCGCTGGGCCAGGCCGATGGGGTTGGCAACCGGAACCAGAACGATTTCACCGGTAATGTGCCCTGCAGACTCGGCGGCTTCCAGAAGGAGGCCCAGGTGGTGGGCCACCAGCATGCCGGGCAACTCTTCGGCATGCAGGCTGGCCTGGATGTACACCTTGGGGCCACGCCCGGGCGCGCCAAAGTGCAGGCTGGTTAAAGTCTTGGTGCTGCCCAGACTGGGCGACAGGAGGGGGTGGTCGGTGCGTTGCATCAGGTTCTTCTCGGTGCCAGATAGGCTAGCAGATGGCGTTCGCTGAGTTTGAACAATCCGATCAGGCAGAACGATGCTGCCAGGTAGATCGCGGCGGCGGCCAGGTAGGCTTCAAATGGAAGGTAGTAGTCCGAGTAGATGCGGCTGGCCGCACCGGTCACATCCAGCAGGGACGGCACCGCACTGGCCAGGCTGGTGCTGTGCAGCATCATGACCACTTCGTTGCTGTAGGCGGGCAGGGTGCGGCGCAGGGCACCAGGCAGCACGATGTGCCACATCACCTGCATGCGGCTCATGCCAAAAGCCTGGGCTGCCTCGATCTCGCCGGCAGGGGTTTCGCGGATGGCACCGGCCAGCATTTCAGCGGTGTAGCCAGCGGTGTTGAGGCTGAATGCCAGCAGGGCGCAAAAAAAAGGTTCCTTGAAATGCGTCCAGGGCCAGACGGAATCCCAGCGGGCCTGAATCCACTCCAGCTGGCCAAGCCCGTAGTAAATCAGATAGACCTGAATCAGCAGCGGCGTGCCGCGGATCACATAGGTGTAGGCGCCAACCAGCCAGCGCGCTACCGACCACGGTCCCGTCAGCAGCAGCGCAAACACCAGGGCCATGGCGGCACCCACGCCCAGTGACGCGAACAGAAGACTGAGCGTGGTGGCAATGCCGGTGCCAAACAGCGCCAGATTCTGGGCTTCGAAAATAACTGCCCAGTTCATTCAGGGCATCCCCCGCTGCACGCCCGCACTGAAGCGCGCCTGGAGTCTGCGCAACAGTGCGAGTGAGACCGTTGTGTACAGCAGGAACAGTGCCGCTGTGAACAGGAAAAACTGGAATGGCGACCGCGTGGCGGCACTGGCCTGTTTGGCCGCATAGGTCATTTCCTGCAGTCCAATCAGACTGACCAGGGCGGTCGCCTTGATCAGCACCAGCCAGTTGTTGGTAAAGCCGGGCAGGGCGTGGCGCACCATCTGGGGCGCGGTGATGCGCACAAACGTGTGCAGGCGACCCATGCCCAGGGCCCGCGCGGCTTCGACCTGCCCCGCGGGAATGGCCAGCATGGCTCCGCGCAGGGTCTCGGTCATGTAGGCGCCATAAATAAAGCCCAGGGTCAGCACGCCCGCCGCAAACGGGTTGATATCCACCGTGGCTTCGCTGCCCAGCCACTCCAGCAGGTTGTTCAGCCCGATCGTCCCGCCGTAAAAGATCAGCAGCATCAGCACCAGGTCCGGGATGCCGCGAATGACCGTGGTGTAAGCCGTGGCCAGCGCAACCCAGACGGAATGGCCGGACAGCTTGGCGATGGCACCCGCCATTCCCAGCACCAGGGACACCAGCAAGGCCGAGACCGACACCCCGACGGTCAGCATTGCGCCCTGGAGGATGGCGGCCACGTAGCTGTCCATGGGCTACTTGCCGTAGACGTCGAAGCGGAAATACCGATCGTTGATCTTCTTGTAGGCGCCGTTTGCGCGAATGGTGCGGATGGCTGCATTTAGCTCGTTTTTCAGGGTATCCTGGCCCTTGCGCAGCCCGATGCCGGCACCTGTGCCGAAGTATTTCGGGATGAAAAGGTCTTCGCCCTTGAGCTCGAAATCCTGGCCTCCGGGTTTGTTCAAAAAGCCACCCGTGGCTTCCACGTGGTCGGCCACCGTGCCATCGAGGCGCCCGGCGCGGATGTCCATGTAGACCTGATCCTGTGCCTCATAGGCCACCACATCGACGCCCAGGGGCTTGAGTTCCCCCACGGCATATTTTTCCTGGGTGCTGGCCTTCAGGACCCCGATTCTCTTGCCCTTGAGCGAAGCGGCACCCGTGTATTTGACATCCTTGCGGGCCACGATACGGCTGGGGGTGTTGTAGTACTTGTCGGTGAAGTCAATCTGCTTTTGCCGGTCTTCGGTGATGGACATGGAGCTGATGATGACGTCGTATTTGCGTGCCATCAGGCCGGGAATCATGCTGTCCCAGCCTTGCTCCACAAAAACGCATTTGCGCTGGATCTGCTCGCACAGGGCGTTGGCAATGTCCACGTCAAAGCCCGTTGGCTTGCCACCCTGCTTGAAGGTAAAGGGCTCGTAGGTGGGGTCAATGGCCACCCGCAGGTCCTTGCCCTGGGCATACGATGCGCAACCCAGCGCAAACAGCGCAAGCGCCAGAAGCAGCTTTTTCATGGACCGGTCTCCGCGATGCAAAAAAATCATTCTACGGTTTCACCGGATCACGCGTGCAGTTCATTCACCCTATGGCGCATGGTGATCTGCGTAAAACTTTAAAATCCGCCCTTAACCGAAAGCCCCATGAACGCCTTTGTTGACGTCTCGTTCTTCCCGCGCGCAGCCAAACCCCTGACCAGTTACCGCAAGTACTGGGCTGCGCGTTTTGGCACGTCGCGCTTTTTGCCCATGAGTCGCGCAGAGATGACACAGCTCGGCTGGGACAGCTGCGACATCATTCTGGTGACGGGCGACGCCTATGTGGACCACCCCAGTTTTGGCATGGCAGTGATCGGGCGCATGCTCGAAGCCCAGGGTTTTCGGGTCGGCATCATCGCCCAGCCCGACTGGCAAAGTGCCGAACCCTTCCGGGTGCTGGGCAAGCCGAATTTGTTCTGGGGCGTGACGGCGGGCAACATGGATTCCATGATCAACCGCTATACGGCCGACCGCAAGATCCGCAGTGATGATGCCTATACGCCTGGCGATGTGGGTGGCAAGCGCCCGGACCGTGCCGCCATTGTGTACAGCCAGCGCTGCCGCGAGGCCTTCAGAGATGTGCCCATTGTGCTGGGCGGTATCGAAGGCAGCCTGCGCCGCATTGCGCACTATGACTACTGGAGCGACAAGGTCAGGCGCAGCATCGTGGTGGATGCCAAGTGCGACTTGCTGCTCTATGGCAACGCCGAACGTGCCATCGTGGAGATTGCCCACCGGCTGGGGGCCAAAGAGCCGGTGCAGACGATTACGGATGTGCGCGGTACCGCCTTTGTGCGGCGACCGGATGACGAGGCCACGCGGTGGGAAGCGGACGGCAGCGTCCAGGGCTGGTTCGAGATTGACTCCACCAGCGTGGACGAACCCGGCCGCGTGGAAGCCCACGTCAACCCCTACCAGACCACCAGCGAACAGGCAGCAGGACAGGGCAGCAGTTGTGCCAAGGAGGATGCCGAGAAGTCCGAAAAGTCCGACAACATGGTTGCTGCAAATTCAGTAGCTAACAAGTCAATATCTACCGGGGCTAAGGGCAACTTTTCTTCCGAAGGGTTGGCTCTGGCGGTCAGCCAGCCTGTTACCTTCTTCTCCAACCCGGCCCTGGCTGGCAAGTTCAAGGTACCTCCCCGTGAGCGCTCCGTGATCCGCCTGCCCAGTTACGAACAAGTGAAGAGCGACCCCGTTCTGTATGCGCACGCCAGCCGGGTGCTGCACCTGGAAACCAACCCGGGCAACGCCCGTGCGCTGGTGCAGACCCATGGGGAGGGCGTGACAGCACGTGACGTGTGGATCAACCCGCCGCCCGTTCCGCTGACCACCGCCGAGATGGACTACGTGTTTGACCTGCCCTACGCCCGCAGCCCGCACCCGGCCTATGCGGACGAGAACGGCAGCCATGACCATGCCACCAAGATTCCGGCCTGGGAGATGATCCGCTTCAGCGTCAACATCATGCGCGGCTGCTTTGGCGGCTGCACCTTCTGCTCCATCACCGAGCACGAGGGGCGCATCATCCAGAGCCGCTCGGAAGAGTCGGTGATCAAGGAGATCGAAGACATCCGCGACAAGGTCTCGGGCTTCACCGGCACCATTTCCGACCTGGGTGGCCCCACGGCCAATATGTACCGTCTGGGCTGCAAGAGCCCGGAAATCGAGGCCGCCTGCCGCAAGCCCAGTTGCGTCTACCCCGGCATCTGCCAGAACCTGACCACCAACCACGACCCGCTGATCAAGATCTACCGGCGGGGCCGTGCGCTCAAAGGCATCAAGAAAATCCTGATCGGGAGCGGCCTGCGCTACGACCTGGCGGTCAAGAGTCCCGAGTACGTCAAGGAACTGGTCACCCACCACGTGGGCGGCTACCTGAAGATTGCGCCGGAGCACACCGAAAGCGGGCCGCTAACCAAGATGATGAAGCCCGGCATCGGCAGCTACGACAAGTTCAAGCAGATGTTTGACAAATTCACGCTGGAGGCGGGCAAGAAGCAGTTTCTGGTTCCGTACTTCATCGCCGCGCACCCGGGAACGTCTGACGAGGACATGATGAATCTGGCAGTCTGGCTGAAGAAAAATGGTTTTCGCGCCGACCAGGTTCAGACTTTTTACCCCAGTCCCATGGCCAGCGCCACGGCCATGTACCACAGCGGACGCAACCCGCTGCGCAGGGTCCACCGAACGGTGGAGAGCGACGAGGAGAGCGTGGATGTGGTGCGTGGTGAAAAGCGCCGCCGACTGCACAAAGCCTTCTTGCGCTACCACGACCCCAACAACTGGCCGCTGTTACGCGAAGCGCTCAAGGCCATGGGCCGGTCCGACCTGATTGGCAACGGCAAGCACCATCTGATACCCACCTTCCAGCCGTTGGGTGATGGTGGTTACCAGAGCGCGCGCAAGAAGAATTCCACACCGTTGAGCGCTGACCCGCGTCTGGTCGCACCGGCAGGCAAGACGAAACCCGTGAAAGGCCGCATGCTCACGCAACACACCGGTTTGCCGCCGCGGGTTACCGGAGCGCGCAAGCCGCGTTAGGCGTTGAAGCGCGCAATCGGGGCGTCAGTCTTTCAGGCGCTCAAGCGCTACGAGGCTGTGTGCCTGCAAGGGGTAAGACCCTTCACCCTGCCAATGCGAAAGTCCGGCAGGGTGCGTGGTGTCGAGTAAGGCGCGCCAGGCACCTGCAGGTAAGCGGAACACGCGATCAAGGCCATGCGGGTTGAACAGCAGCAACATGGGCTGCGTGGTCCGGTCAGGCTTGCCGATGAGGCAACCCAGCACGCCGCTCAGCGGATCGTTCCAGGCCTCAACCCCCATGCCCTGGCCGTCGGCTTGAAGCCAGGTGAGGTCAGCCAGTCCGTTGCCAGTCGGCAGGCCGCTGTACCAGTGAATGCCCAAGGGCTGGGTCTGGCGCCGCAGGGTCAACACGGCGGTGGTGAAGGCAATCAGTTCCGTGTCCGCATGCTCCCAGTCAATCCAGGTGATCTCGTTATCCTGGCAGTAGGGGTTGTTGTTGCCATTCTGTGTGTGGCCCAGTTCATCACCGGCACACAGCATGGGCGTGCCCTGGGCCAGCAGCGTGGTCGCAAGAAGAACACGCTGAAGGCGCGCGCGCAGGGTCGTAACGGCCGGGTCTGTGCTGGGGCCTTCTGCGCCGCAGTTATTGCTCAGGTTGTTGCCGTGGCCGTCCGCGTTGGACTCCCCGTTGGCCAGATTGTGGCGCTGGTTGTAGCTCACCAGGTCACGCAAGGTGAAGCCATCGTGTGACACGATGTAGTTGACCGAATCGGCCGGTGGGCGCTGGCGCCGTTGCCCGTGCTGGTACAGGTCGGACGAGCCACACAGGCGCAAAGCAAATTCGCCGCGTGTTCGGCTCGGCCCGGTGCTGCGCAACCAGAATCCGCGCATGACGTCGCGAAACCGGTCATTCCACTCCATCCAGCCACTGGGAAAACTACCAACCTGGTAGCCCCCTGGACCCACGTCCCAGGGCTCTGCAATCATCGTGACACGTGAGAGCACAGGGTCCTGCGCAATGGCGGAAAAGAATGCACCCCCACGCTCAAAGCCGTGGTCACCGCGGCTCAGTACCGGAGCCAGATCAAAGCGGAACCCGTCCACATGCATGACGGTGACCCAATACCGCAGGCTGTCCATGACCAGTTGCAGCACGCGCGGCTCGCGAATGTCCAGCGAGTTGCCGCAACCACTGTAGTTTTCATAGAAGGCATGGTTGTCGCTGCGCAGTCGGTAGTAGCTGGCATTGTCCAGACCGCGAAAGCTCAGATGGGGTCCGGATTCATCGGATTCCGCGGTGTGGTTGTACACCACATCGAGCATGACTTCCATGCCCTGTGCGTGGATGGCCTTCACCATGGAGCGGAACTCGTCGCGCGCCGCACTTCCATGCCGGGCGGAGGCCAGCGCGGTATTGGGCGCAAAAAACCCCAGGGTGTTGTAGCCCCAATAGTTGGTCAGCCCACGCTGTACCAGGCGTTCTTCATCAAGTGAAAAGTGCACCGGCAGCAGGCTCAGTGTCGTGACACCCAGTGACTTGATGTGGGCCAGTGCCGCGGGGTGGGACAGCCCGGCATAAGTGCCGCGCAGCGCCTTCGGAACGCCGGGGTGGTTCTGGGTGAATCCCTTGACGTGGACTTCGTACAGCACCGTGTCCTGCATGGCGATATGGGGCGGGCGGTCGTCCTCCCAGTCGAAATCGTCCTGCACCACACTGGCCTTCAGTGCAAACGCGGCGTTGTCCCGCAAGTCCATTTCGGCCTGATTCTGCCGGTCAAATCCAAAGTGTTCATCCCGCCAGGCATAGGTGCCGTGAATTTCGCGGGCATACGGATCGAGCAGCAGCTTGTTCGGGTTGAACCGGTGGCCATGCGTAGGGTCCCACAGTCCATGGGCACGCAGTCCGTAGACCAGACCCGGCTGTGCACCGGGCAAATACCCATGCCAGACATCGCCGGTGTGTGCTGGAAGCCGCAAGCGCGCCAGCTCCCGGGTCCCGGTTGGGTCAAAGATGCAGACTTCCATGGCACGGGCGTGTGCAGAAAACACGGCAAAGTTGACACCATGACCGTCCCACGAAGCACCCATGGGCCATGGGTGACCCTCGCGCATTGTGGGAGGGCTTACCGCGTCCATTCGAGGATGACCGTGGCGAGCGGCGGAATCGTCAACGCGATGGAGTAGGGCTTGCCATGCCAGGGCTGCGCTTGCGCCGTGGCCGCTCCGTTCGGTGTTCCGGTGTTGCTTCCGCCGTAATGGGTTGAATCGCTGTTCAGTCGCTCGCGGTATTGACCAAGTTCGGGTACGCCCAGGCGGTAACCCTGTTGAATGGTCGGTGTAAAGTTGCTCACAACCAGAACAAAGGTTGACGGGTCTGTTCCACGGCGGATAAAACTCAGAATGGAGTTTGCAGCGTCTCCGTGGTCGACCCACTCGAATCCTTCCTGCACGCAGTCCTGCATGTACAAAGCGGGTGTGGTCCGGTACAGGTGATTGAGGTCCCGCACCAGGCGCTGGATGCCAGCGTGCTCGGGGTTGTCCAGCAGATGCCAGTCCAGGCTCTGATCGTGATTCCACTCGCGGTCCTGGGCAAATTCGCATCCCATGAAAAGCAGCTTCTTGCCCGGGTGGCCGAACATGAATCCGAGGTAGGCACGCAAATTGGCCAGTTGTTGCCAGCGGTCGCCCGGCATCTTGTTGAGCAGCGAGCCCTTGCCATGAACCACTTCGTCGTGGGATATGGGCAGCACAAAGTTCTCGCTGAACGCGTAGACCATGCCAAATGTCATTTCGCCCTGATGGTGCTTTCGATGGATGGGGTCACGCTTCATGTACTGCAGCGTGTCGTGCATCCAGCCCATGTTCCACTTGTAGTGAAAGCCCAATCCGCCTGAAAAGGTGGGGCGCGACACGGCGGGAAAAGAAGTCGACTCTTCGGCCAGCGTGATCGCGTCGGGCCGTTCCTTCCCGATCACTTCGTTCATGCGCTTCAGAAACGCAATAGTTTCCAGGTTCTCGCGGCCGCCGTGCACGTTGGGGATCCATTGCCCTTCCTTGCGGCTGTAATCGCGGTAGAGCATGGATGCAACGGCATCCACCCGCAGGCCGTCGACTCCATAGCGCTCAAGCCAGTACAAGCCATTGCCAATCAGGAAGTTGGCAACCTCGGTGCGCCCCAGGTTGTAAATCAGGGTGTTCCAGTCGTTGTGAAAGCCCTCGCGCGGATCAGCGTATTCGTACAGGTGCGAGCCGTCAAATTGCCCCAGACCATGTGCGTCGCTCGGAAAGTGCGCTGGCACCCAGTCCAGCAGCACGCCAATGCCAGCCGCATGACAGCGCTGAATAAAGCGAATAAAGCCGTCTGCATTACCAAAGCGTGCCGTGGGTGCATACAGACCCACTGGCTGATAGCCCCAGGAGCCGTCGAACGGATGCTCGCTGATGGGAAGTAATTCAAGATGGGTAAAGCCCATGTCCAGCGTATAGGGGACCAGCATGTCAGCCAGTTCGTCCCAGGTGAGCCAGCGCTGATGGCCGGTGTTTGCGTCCAGCACACGCCGCCACGAGCCCAGGTGCACCTCATAAATGCTCAGGGGGGCGTCCAGCGCATTGGCTTCGCGACGCTGCCCGCTGGGCGCAATGACTGCTGGCATGGGTGCCACGACACTGGCCGTTGCCGGGCGCAATTCGCCCTGGCGCGCATACGGGTCGGCGCGGGCGGGCAGCAGGTGGCCCTTGCTATCAACGATTTCGAATTTGTAGCGCGCGCCCACTGCAACGCGCGGCAGGAAAATCTCCCACACGCCGCATTCACGGCGAAGGCGCATGGGATGTCGCCGGCCATCCCAGAAATTGAAGTCGCCCACCACGCTGACCCGGGATGCATTGGGTGCCCACACGGCAAAGCTGGTGCCCGCAATGCCATCCATTTGCCTGGGATTGGCTCCCAGTACTTCATACGGTCGCAGGTGTGTTCCCTCGCCCAGAAGCCAGACGTCCACATCCCCCAGAACCTGGCCGAAACGGTAAGGATCTTCGACCACGGATTCCTGCCCGTCTTCCCAGCGCACCTGAAAGCAATAGCCGTCTTTCGGCGCAACAGCGAGGGTCTGCTCATAGAAACCGGCGGCGTCGCGCTGGGTCATGGTGCCGGGGATGAGGTTCCCGCCACCGTCCAGAAGTTGCACGATCGCTGCTCCAGGCAAAAAGGCGCGGATCGAGAGCTTGCCCTTGGCCGTTACGTGCGGTCCAAGCACCGAAAAGGGATCGCCGTGAGAACCGGAGCAAATGCGCGTGATATCGGTGGTGCGTAGCATGGAGTCGTTTCAGGAGTAGTCCGTGAGGGCACTCAGTCTTTGGTCGGGGCAATGTGCCAGATTTGCCGGGCGTATTCCCGGATGGTGCGGTCAGACGAAAAAACGCCCATGCCCGCCACATTCGCAACGGCGCGCTGGCACCAAGCATCCGGTTGACGGTACAGGTCGTCCACGCGCATCTGGGTCGCCACGTAGGACTCGTAGTCTGCCAGCAGCATGTAGTGGTCACCGCCCCAAGGCAGGGATTCCACCAGCGAGCGGTAACGCCCCGGCTCGCCAGGCGAAAACTGTCCCTCTGCAATCGCACGCAGGACGGCTTTGAGGGCTGGCAGATTCTCGTAATAGTGCATGGGCTGGTAGCCGCTTTGGCGCAGTGCGCGGACTTCCGGCGTCTTCAGGCCAAAAATGAAGATGTTGTCGTCCCCCACGGCCTCACGTATTTCGATGTTGGCACCATCGTCCGTGCCAATGGTCAGGGCCCCGTTGAGCGCGAGTTTCATGTTGCCCGTACCGGACGCCTCGGTTCCTGCCGTGGAGATCTGCTCGGACAGATCAGCGCCGGGCATGATGACTTCGGCGACAGAAACGCCGTAATTCGGGATGAACACGACCTTGAGCTTGTCACCCACCCTCGGATCATGGTTGACGATCGACCCCACATCATGGATGAGGTGGATGATGGATTTGGCTGCATGGTAGCTCGAAGCCGCCTTGCCGGAAAAAATCACCGTGCGTGGTACCCAGTCCGCGTTGGGGTTCTGGAGGATGGCGTGGTAGCGCGTGACCACGTGCAGCACGTTGAGCAGCTGGCGCTTGTATTCGTGGATCCGTTTGACCTGAACGTCAAACAGACTGTCCGGACTGACCGTGATGCCGGTAGCGCGCTGAATGTAGGCCGCAAGCCGCTCCTTGTTGCCATGTTTGACTGATCGGAACTTGGCTAAAAAGGCAGGGTCTTCCTGATGGGCGCGTAGGCCTTTGAGCAGTTCCAGATCCAGTCGCCAATGTCTGCCCAGCGTTTCGTCCAGCAGGTCTGACAGCCCCGGGTTGGCCTGAGCCAGCCAGCGCCGTGGCGTGACGCCGTTGGTCATGTTGGTAAAGCGCCCGGGCCACAGGTCTGCAAAATCGGCAAAGATGGTTTGTGTCAGCAGGTTGGAATGCAGTGCGGACACCCCATTGACGGTGTGGCTGCCCACAACCGACAGGTGCGCCATACGAACCCGGCGCTCGCCATGTTCGTCAATCAGGGACAGACGCTCAAGAAAGCCGTTGTCACCCGGGCGGAAGTTCGCCGCGGCTTCCAGGAACTCCTTGTTGATCCGGAAGATGATTTCCAGGTGACGCGGCAGAACATGCTGAATCAGACTGACGGGCCATGTCTCCAGGGCTTCAGGCATCAGCGTATGGTTGGTATACGAGAACGTCTTGCAGCAAAGCTTCCAGGCCGCATCCCATTCCATATCGTACTCGTCGCATAGCAGGCGCATCAGTTCGGCAACACCAATGGCCGGATGGGTGTCATTGAGGTGAATGGCGACTTTGTCGGCCAGATTGTCCAGCGTGGGGTATTCAGCAAGGTGGCGTTTGACCAGATCCTGAATGGAAGCCGCGACAAAGAAATATTCCTGCTTCAGGCGGAGTTCGCGTCCAGCGGGTGTGCTGTCATTGGGGTACAGCACCCAGGAGATATTCTCAAATTCATTTTTAATGTTGGCGGCGCGGGCATAGTCGCCTGCATTGAAGACCCCCAGGTCAATGTGTGCCGGAGCTACGGCTTTCCACAAACGCAAGGTGCTGACATGGTTGGTGCCATGCCCGGGAATCACCATGTCGTAAGCCTTGGCGACGACTGATCCGCCGTGGCGCCAGTGGGTTTTGCCGTCAATATGTTCAACCCAGCCACCGAATCGCACCGGGTAAGAAATATCAGCGCGGGGGAACTCCCATGGCGTGCCGTCCGTCAGCCAGGGGTCCGGGTACTCAATTTGCGCGCCGTTTTGTATGCCCTGCGCAAACATGCCGTATTCGTAGCGGATGCCATAGCCGAACGACGGCAGGTCCAGAGTGGCCATGGAGTCCAGAAAGCAGGCAGCGAGTCGACCCAATCCGCCGTTGCCCAAAGCCGCATCGGGTTCGCGGTCGGCCACGTCTTCCAGCGTACGGGCGTGTTGCGCAAGTCCCTGGGTTGCTCCGCCCGAAAGGTTCAATGCGGCCAGTGCGTTGGAAAGGGTTCGCCCCATCAGGAACTCCATGGACAGATACACCACACGGCGTGCCTGGCTCGTCCTTTCCCGCGCCTGGGTCTCAACCCAGCGTTGAGACAGTTGCTCGCGCGCAACCTGTGCCACGGCCAGCATCAGGTCGATCGTGGTCGCATCCTCGGACGCAACGCCGACTGTGGACAAAAGATGTTGTTCGATTTGCGCCGCTTGGGCATGTTTAGCAATCAATGGTGTAGAAGCCACGACAAAATCCTTCTGGGCTGCGGAGCCCACATAACGACCGCAATGAAGGGAGCACTCCCCAATCTGCACAGATTCTCGCATGCAGTCAGTTTGATCGCAGTGCGGAGGATTAAGATCTCGATACCTATCGGGAATATATCGATAGCGGGAGAAATGAAATGGAACTGAAAGAGCAGGCGCAAAGCCTGGACCTGCCCAAACGCGCGGTGGCGTTGGTGTTGGCAGGGGGGCGTGGAAGTCGACTGATGAGCCTGACCGACAGGCGAGCCAAACCGGCGGTTTACTTTGGCGGCAAGTTTCGTATTGTTGACTTCGCTCTGTCCAACTGCCTGAATTCGGGTATCCGTCGTATCGGGGTGATCACCCAATACAAATCGCACAGCCTGCTGCGCCATCTGCAACGGGGCTGGGCGTTCCTGAAGTCGGAGATGAACGAGTTTGTTGATCTCTTGCCGGCACAGCAGCGCAACGACAACGAGAACTGGTACCGTGGAACGGCGGATGCCGTGTACCAGAATCACGATATTCTGGAGGGCTATGAGGCCGACTACATCGTGGTACTGGCGGGCGATCACATTTACAAGATGAACTACGCCGTCATGCTGGCCGACCATGTGGACAAAGGCCGGCAGTGCACAGTGGGTTGCATCGCCGTGCCGCGAAGCGAGGCGAGCGCCTTTGGTGTGATGGCGGTTGATGAAAATCACATGGTGACAGAGTTTGTGGAGAAGCCGGCAGACCCGCCAGCCATGCCTGGTCGTTCTGACATGTCGCTTGCCAGCATGGGCATCTACATTTTCAACGCGAAGTACCTCTACCGGGAACTGGAGCGGGACATGGCCGACCCGAATTCCAGCCATGATTTCGGCAAGGACATCATTCCCCATGCCGTGAAGAATGGTGATGTGGCGGCGCATCCGTTTGCCCTGAGCTGTGTGCCTGCGGTGGAAGACGGGGTTGAGCCGTATTGGCGCGATGTTGGCACGATTGATGCCTATTGGGATGCCAACATTGACCTGACTGCCACGGATCCGCTGCTCAATCTGTATGACCGGCGCTGGCCCATCATGACCTACCAGGATCAGTTGCCGCCAGCCAAGTTTGTCCACAACCAGGGTGATCGGCGCGGCATGGCCATCGAGTCCATGGTATCGGGCGGCTGCATTGTGTCGGGACATGTTTTTCGGTCGGTGCTGTTTTCCAGTGTGCGTGTGCACTCGTACTCCACGGTCAACTGGGCGGTTTTGCTGCCGGGCGTGGAGGTCGGGCGAGGTGCGCGGCTGACGCGCGTGGTGATCGATCGTGGCGTGCATATTCCTGATGGCATGGTGATTGGCGAGGATGCACAAACCGATGCCGCCAGGTTCCACCGCAGTGCCAACGGCATTACTCTGGTGACGGCCTCCATGATTGCTAACATCGGGGCATGAAAATACTGCTTGCTGCCGCCGAAGTTTTTCCTCTCGTGAAAACCGGTGGCCTGGCCGATGTGGTTGGCGCCTTGCCTGACGCGCTGGCTGCTTCGGGGTCCGATGTCCGTTTGGTTTTACCGGGATTGCCGGCGATTCTGGGTGGCATGGTGCAACTGACTACCGTATGTGAACTGGGTGCCATGTTTGGTGCCGGGATAGTGACGTTGCGCAAGGGCATCATGGCGAACAGCACTACTGTCGCGTATGTGGTCGATGCGCCATTCTTGTACAGGCGTCCCGGCAATCCCTATCTCTCCAGTGACGGAAACGAATGGTCTGACAATCTGCAGCGGTTTGCTTTGCTGGGCTGGGTTGCCGCCCATCTTGCGGCTGGCGAACTGGATTGCGAATGGGTTCCTGATGTCCTGCATGCCCATGACTGGCACGCAGCCATGTCGTGCGCTTACCTGGCGAGTCATCCTGGAAAACGGGTGGCAACGGTTTACACCATCCACAACCTGGCCTACCAGGGGTTGTTTACGGTTGACGATTTCCACTTGCTGGGATTGCCGTCGCGATTCATGGTTCCGCAGGGGTTGGAGTTTCACGGTCACCTGTCGTTCATGAAGGCAGGTTTGAAGTATGCCGACCGCATCACAACGGTGAGCCCCAACTATGCCCGCGAAATTGCAACCACCGAATTTGGTTGTGGACTCGATGGTGTCATTCGGGCACGTGGTGCCGATGTCAGCGGCATTCTCAATGGCGTTGACTCGGCAGTCTGGAGTCCCGAGGCCGACCCCCAGATTGCCAAAAACTACTCAGCACAGGATCTCAAGGGCAAGGCGAACTGCAAGAAATCGTTGCAGGAGGAGCTTGGCTTGCGTGTGGATGCGCACGCGCCGCTTTTTGGACTCGTGAGCAGACTCACGTCCCAAAAAGGCCTGGACCTGGTTTTGGCCGCGTTGCCGGAACTCATGGCGTCTTCGGTGAATGGCAATGCGCAGCTGGCAGTTCAGGGTAATGGTGACCTGGCGCTGGAAGCTGCATTTGCGGTTGCAGCGGCAAGCTACCCGGGTCGCGTGGCCGTATGGCTTCAGTATGACGAAGCGCTGGCGCACCGGATGATGGCTGGCGCGGATGTCATGCTTGTGCCATCCCGGTTTGAACCTTGTGGTCTGACCCAGTTGTATGCGCTGCGCTACGGCACCATACCCATTGTGCGTTGGGTCGGGGGGCTGGTTGACACAGTGGTTGACGCGACACCGCAGGCACTGGAGTCGGATAACGCAACGGGTTTCGCCTTTGGTCCCGCAACCCGTCATGATCTGCTGCACGCCATGAATCGCGCTTTGGAGGCCTACCGCAACCCTGCGCAATGGCTGCAACTGATGCTGCGCGGCATGGCGCAGAATTTCTCCTGGGATGCGGCTGCAGCCCAATACCTCGAGTTGTATGCAGGGATACAGCGGGATGGTGAGGGCACCAATACCTAGCCTTTCAAAGGCATTTAGCCGTTGGCCAATGTGTGCAGCGGAATGTCCTTGTCCAATGCCAGCTGATCGAGCTGCCCGCGGGTTTGGGTCAGCAAAAAGCTGGCAATCGCAGTATGTGTTTCCGGCGCGAACATGGCCATGATGCCGGACGATTTCAGTCCAACGGCTTGCGCCAGCGCTGCGGCGAAATGTGGCTCCAGCGCAGCAACTGCCACGCGCCCGTCTTTGCATGGATAGACACGGTAGCCCGCATGGCCACCACCGACTGCTGCGCCCGGTTTGGTGAGCCCCCAGGTTCGCGGCAGAGCAAGGTACGCTGCTGCGTCTGACAGGGCAATATCCAGGCGCACCCCTTTTCCTGTTTGCAACTGCTGCAGGCGGGCCTTCAGAACCGCTTCGGATGCCATCAAAGAGCCTCCCATGTCGGCATACAGCGTCGGTGGTAGATCCAGTCCACCGACCAGGTTGTTTTCCGCAAGGTAGGTCAGGTCGTGGCCGGGCTCTTCGGCCCGCTCGCCGGGTGCGCCAAAAATCGCAACCAGTGAAAGGGCAGGGTAGAGCTTGTGCAGCGCTTTCCATTCCAGTCCGAGTTTATGCATGGCGGATGGGCGAAACGATGTGAGCAACACGTCTGTCTTTGCCAGTTCGCGGTGCAGGACCTTTTGTCCTTTGTCAGATTTCAGATCAACACTCAGGATACGCATGCCGGCGTGCATAGTGTCATAGGCAGACCGGTTGTAAAGCCCCATGGGGTCGCCGGACGTGCCCTTGGGTGCGCTGGGGTGCGCAGGAGGCTCGAGCTTGACGCATCGCGCGCCCATGGCTTGGCATCGCATTAGGGCAGCCGGTCCGGGCAGGTTCAAGGCGAGGCTAAGAATGCGAATGCCCTTGAGCGCAAGCAGGGGCTTGGGGGAAACCGGTCGGGCGCTTGGTGTTGTCATGTACGGGTTACTCCAGTGATCGTTTTCGTGGCCCATCATAATGGCAGTCCATTTGCCAGCTCGGGGTAGACCTTTGACCAACGACCAGCTAGATTTTGCGTTTGTAGCCGACCTCCCGGTGCCCGCACCCCGGCCCAAACGACGCGCCGTACGCAGAGGAACTCCTGCTGCCCCCGATGTGCCGGTGGACATGCCGCTTTGGCCCGCAGATTCGGCAAGCGCGTCGCACGCACGGACCTCTGTGCCAGTGCTCCCCAATCCAGGCACGGTCGAAGCCATGGCTGCGGCACTGGATGCCCACGCGGATTACCGAGTGCTGCGCCGCTTGCAGCCTCGGCTGGCATGGCCCGAGTCAACCGGCCAAGCCGTATGCCGTGTTGTGTTGCTGGACACCGAGACCACCGGTCTGGACCAAGCCAAGGACAAAATCATGGAGCTGGCTCTGCTACGCATGGATGTGGACCTGGCCACCGGCCTGCCAGTGGGCAGCCTGCAGGTGTATGACCAGTTGGAAGACCCCGGCATACCCATTGCGCGCGAGGTGCAGGAAATCACGGGCATCACCCCTGCGATGGTCCAGGGGCAACGCCTCGACGAGGCCCAGGTTGGCGCGATGCTCGACGGTGTTGATCTGGTGATTGCCCACAATGCCGGCTTTGACCGTCCGTTTTGTGAAGCGCGCCTGCCACAGTTTCGGCATTTGAGGTGGGCCTGCTCCTTTGCCGACATTGCCTGGAAAGATCAGGGCAGGCGGTCAGCCAAGCTGGAGAGTCTGGCCCTGGAGATGGGATGGTTCTATGATGCACACCGCGCAGAGATGGACTGTCACGCGCTGCTGGCCGTGCTTGCTGCGAAGTTGCCGCAGATGCACCATACCGGACTCGCGCACCTGGTTGAGCAGGCCGCAAAGCCCAGCTATCGCCTGATGGCAACCAATGCGCCGTACGACGCAAAAGACACGCTGAAGGCACGCGGTTACCGCTGGGGTGCCGAGCAAAAGGTCTGGCATACCCGGGTGGGTGATGGCGCCGCCTTGCAGGCGGAGTTTGACTGGCTCAAGGAAAACGCCTACCACCAGCGTTCTGCCGTCGTGCAGTTTGAAAAGCTTGACGCACTGGTGCGTTACTCCGGTCGCGCCGGTGAATTGTTGTACCACCAGCTATAAGGCCGTTCATGTCACACACAAGGGAAATGTCACTGGCCAGCGTTCAGGTGGCCCGCGCGCGCAAGGTGCTCATTTCCGGGCGTTCCATTTTGACGGGCATTCACAAGACTGCAATAGAGGGGCCGGTCGCGGTTGGCGCGTTGGGCCTAGATGGCGACGAACAGGCGGACCTGTCGGTTCATGGCGGGTTGGATAAAGCGGTCTATGCCTATCCGGCAGAGCATTACGCGTTCTGGCGCGATTTGCGCGAGCGTGCAGGCTTGTCAGAAATAGATAATCAGCTCCCCCACGGCGCCATGGGCGAGAACCTGACGCTCAATGGGCTGCTGGAGGCCAACGTATGGGTGGGCGATTTGCTGCGTTTTCCCCACTGTGCGTTGCGCGTGAGCCAGCCGCGTGAACCCTGCTACAAGTTCAACGCCGCCATGGGTTTCAACACGGCGGTCCGAGAGATGGCACTGAGCGGTTTTTGCGGGTTTTATTTGCGCGTGGATGAGCCAGGCACGCTGCAGGCCGGTGACCGTTTCGAACTGGTGCACGGTCCGCGAAACGACAGTATTGCGCAGCGGTTCCAGACCAAAGTGTTCAAACATCTGCGCTGACCCTGCATCGACCTGGGGTGTCCGGCAACTGACGCGTATCCCGGTGATGTTCTTGACTTCCTGATTCAGTCCGCCTAATCAGCCAGACTGACGGGCGCAATGATTCAGGCCCATCTCTTGACGTTGACCCGCTTTACCCTCAGGAGTGCGCGGTAGTGACCCAGGTAGCGCAATACCGCACTGCGCAGGAAGAAATAGTGACGCGATGAAACCTCGGAATATCGCATCTGGCCAAGTTCAGATCGTTCATGCACAAGAAACGAAAATGGCCCCAGCCGCTCAATGATGGCTCCATCCCCCAAAGCTTCGGGCTGCATGTTGTGCGGAAAGAGTGGATTCTTTGCAAGACCTGAACGCACAGCTTCAATCACCTCGGAGAGGGGTACCGCTGCATCCAGGGCATCTTGAAGCGCTGGTGCGGCGGGGTGCAACATGTCGAGTAGGTGTTTCGCAGCTGCGAGCTGGTCCGGGCAGGTCATGTTCTGTTCGGTGGTGGGCAGCACGGTCAATCGGTTCGAAAAACGGCCTGCCGATCAATGTAGAGGCCGCGCTTTGTGAAACGTCACTGGCGCGACCGCGAGATCAGTTGCCGCCTGGTTCAGCTGATTGCGAACCGACGTTTTCATCTTGCCCACCACATGCATCTCGCAGGCTTTGCAGTCAAAGCGCAGTGTCAATTTCTCTTTGCCGTTGATCAGCTGCAGGGGCTCGGCCTTGACCTGGCCCTGCACACCCACCACGCCCTTGGCCTGCTTGGGGCACAAGCTCAAAGAGAAGCGCACGCAGTGCTTGGTGATCATCAGGCTGACAACGCCTGGCTCCTGGTTAGCCTCGTAGGCTGCGTCAATGACCTTGACCCCATGTTTGGCATAGAAGGTGCGGGCGGCCTGATTGTGCACATTCGCCAGGTAGGTCAGTGTGTCTTCGGGGTAGGGCACAGGCGGTTGTACGGCTGACGCGCGCGGCAAACGTCTCAATGCCAGGGCCCGGGCGGTTTCGAGCTCCTGCACGGCGTCCCGGCGCAGGGCGTTGAGCGTGGATGCAGGCAAAAATAGGTCACTGGCCCCCGTAAATGTTACATTAGTAGCTACAAAAATAGTAGCACCCAGTTTGCCAATGTGCTGCTCCAGCAGTGCAGCATTGGCGAGCGGGTCTTTGGCGGCGGTGTGGGGCAGGGTCGCGCGCGCCGTGCCGGTGTTGCCGTCTTCGTCGGTAAAGCGCAGGGTCACACCGGCTGGAGTGCGCTCCAGCTCTGCCCACACGGCAATACGCCGGTCGCTGGATTTTTTGTCCAGCACGCGCAGCCAATCCACATCGCGGTTGCGATTGACTTCCAGTCCCTTGCGCAGGTCCTTGAGGCCGGTCAGGGTGTCCTTGGGGAAGACACGCCAGCGGCCCTTTGCGGCGCTTACTGCCTCGGCGCGGTTGATGGCCAGGCCAACCAGTTCTTTTTGCAGGTCGTAGTAGCACAGGCCGTCGCCGTTGTGCAGCACAACGGTCCGGTCGCTCAGCTCCAGCTCCACCCAGTTGGGGCCGATCTGCGTCACAAAGCCGATGGGCTGTCCGGGGTTCTTGGGTGAGTCAAAGGCACCTATGTCGTCCTTGCGACCCTGCACAAAGTAGTCGGTGAACTCGCGGTTGAAATTCTGGTTGGGGTCTGGCGTGAAGGTGAACGTGGTGCTGCCGCAGGAAGCCCTTGCGAGCGGCTGCGACGAGCCCTGGCGCTCTTCAATCAGAGCGTCCAGCAGCTTGCGGTAGTGGGCCGTGATGTTCTTCACGTAGCCCATGTCCTTGTAGCGGCCCTCGATCTTGAAGCTGCGGATGCCCGCATCCACCAGAGCGGCCAGGTTGGCACTCTGGTTGTTGTCCTTCATGCTCAAAACGTGCTTGTCGTGGGCCACAAAACGGCCCCTGTCGTCCACTACCTGGTAGGGCAGGCGGCAGGCCTGGCTGCATTCACCGCGGTTGGCGCTACGCCCGGTATGGGCGTGGCTGATGTAGCACTGGCCGCTGTAGGCCACGCACAGTGCGCCATGCACGAAAAACTCCACTGTGCAACGCGCTGGATCGGTCTGAGCACGGATGGCGGAAATCTGCTGCAGTGTCAACTCGCGCGCCAGCACGATTTGCGACAGGCCCACGTCCTGCAGAAAGCGGGCTTTTTCGGGGGTACGGATGTCGCTCTGGGTGCTGGCGTGCAGCTGAATGGGGGGCAGGTCAATCTCGAGCAGGCCCATGTCCTGGATGATGAGGGCATCAACGCCCGCGTCATACATTTGCCAGGCCAGCTTGCGTGCGCCTTCGAGTTCGTCGTCGCGCAGAATGGTGTTCAGGGTGACAAAGATGCGGCTGTTGAACCGGTGGGCATGGTGCACCAGTCGGGCAATGTCAGCGACGCTGTTGTCGGCACTGGAGCGCGCGCCAAATGACGGGCCACCGATGTACACGGCATCGGCGCCGTGGTTGACGGCCTCCATGCCAATGTCGGCATCGCGGGCCGGGGCCAGAAGCTCAAGCTGGAAATCGGGAAGTGACATGATGGGAGTCGATCAGCGCGTCACGCTTGAATGACCCGCTGGGTCTGGGTTCCAAGGCCGTCTATGCCCAGGTGCATGGTTTGCCCCGCCCGCAAAAAGACGGGCGGCCTCTGTCCCATGCCCACACCCGGTGGCGTGCCAGTGGAAATCACATCGCCACTTTGCAGGCTCATGAAACGGCTCAGGTAGCTGATCAGGAAGGGCACCTGATAGACCATGGTAGCGGTGCTGCCATCCTGATAGCGCTTGCCATCCACTTCCAGCCACAGGCGCAGGGCTTGGGGGTTTGGCACTTCGTCCGCCGTCACTAGCCAGGGGCCAATCGGTCCGAAGGTATCGCAGCCTTTGCCCTTGTCCCAGGTGCCACTGCGCTCGATCTGGAATTCGCGCTCAGATATGTCGTTGACCACGCAATAGCCTGCAACGTGCGCCATGGCATCCGCCTCGGCTATGTAGCGGCCACCCTGGCCGATCACCACACCCAGCTCCACTTCCCAGTCGGTCTTGACCGATCCGCGCGGGATTTCCACCGCGTCGTCCGGCCCGATGATGGCGCTGCTCCATTTGTTGAACACCACCGGCTCGGGCGGAACCTGCATGCCGGCTTCTGCTGCATGGTCGGAGTAATTCAGCCCGATGCAGACCAGTTTGCCGGTGCGCGCGACGCACGCGCCCAGGCGCAGGTCTTTTTGAGGTTGGCCCGACACCACGGGCAGGGTGGTCAGGTCCAGCGCCTTGAGTCGGTCGAGCTGGCCGGGCAGCAGCACCGATCCGCCGATGTCATCGACGAAGGCGGAGAGGTCGCGCACGCAGCCCTGGGTATCAAGTGCGCCAGGTTTTTCGTGGCCGGGAGGTCCAAAGCGCAGCAGTTTCATGGCGTCTCCGTTTCAAAAGGTGGTGATGTAGGCGGCGGAATGGAAAAACGCGGCCGTAGCCGCGTTTACAGGGTTCGTGGCGGTGGGTACCCGGTTTACTCGACTTTGGCCTTGGCGCGCAGTTCTTCCTGGAACTTCGCAATTTTCTGTTGCTGCAATTGTTGTGCAATTTGCGGCTTCACATCGTCAAACTTGGGCAACTGCGCATCGCGGATGTCGTCCAGGCGAATGATGTGGTAACCGAATTGGGTTTTCACCGGGGTTTCTGTCGTCTTGCCTTTGGTCAGAGCCGACAGGGCTTCAGAGAATTCCTTGACGTAGCTGCCAGGGTTGGCCCAATCCAGATCACCACCCTTGGCGCCAGAGCCCGGGTCTTTGGAAGACTTCTTGGCGATTTCATCAAATTTCCCGCCTTTTTTCAGCTGGGCAATGATGGCCTTGGCCTGGTCTTCCTGCTCGACCAGAATGTGGCGGGCTTTGTACTCCTTGCCGGAGTTTGCAGCGGCAAATTTGTCATATTCCGCCTTCACCTCTTCGTCGGTCACCGGGTTCTTCTTCTGGTAGTCCGAGAACAGCTCGCGAATCAGAATGGCCTGGCGTGCCAGTTCAATCTGGGTCTTGAAGTCTTCCGTGGCGTCCAGACCGCGCACTTGCGCCTCCTGCATGAAAATCTCGCGGGCGATGACTTCGTCCTTGAGCTGGCCCTGCATTTCAGGCGACACCGGGCGTCCCGAGCGCTTGACCTGCTCAGCGAGCGCTTCCACGCGTGACTTTGGAACAGCCTTGCCATTGACAATAGCCACGTTCTGGGCCCATGCCGCAGGCGCCAGAACGGCCATCAGCGTGGCGGTGGCAAGGGCGGATAAAACTAGCTTCTTCATGCAATTTCCTTCAGGGATACTAATAAACAGGTGCCAATGAGGCGTTTCAAACCAGCGGTTGGATTGGCGATTCTTCGGTCTCAATGGCCAGTGCATGCAAGCCCTGGTCAATGAAATCTTGCAGCGCATCATACACAAGGCGGTGGCGTGCAACCCGTGAGAGCCCTGTAAACCTTTGTGAAGCCACCTTGACGCGGAAATGGGTGCCAAAACCGGTCCCGTTGGCGCCGGCATGCCCGTTGTGCTGGTGGCTTTCGTCCAGAACCTCCAGACGGGTCGGTTCGAGGCGCTCGCGCAGTCGCTGTTCGATGCGGTCGGCGGTCGGCGTTGGGCTCATGGAGCGGTTTCCTTATCCTTGTCGTCGTCACCGCGCAAATGGGGCGCAATGTAAATGCCCTGCCCGATGATGAATGCCAGCGGAAAAACATAGCCCCAGAGCTTGAAGCTGACCCAGTCTTCGGTGCTGTAGTTCATGACGACAAATGCGTTGAGCAGTGACATGAACGCGTTGTATGCCACCCAGACCACATTGAGGCGGTGCCAGACGGAATCGGGCAGATCCAGCTGGTGGCCCATGAGCAACTTCAGGAAGTTTTTCTTCATGTCCCAGACGGCGAACGCCAGGGCAATGGCCATCGCGGCATAGAGCACGGTTGGCTTCCACTTGATAAACCGGTCGTCGTGCAAGGCCAGCGTCAACGTTCCAAAAATCAGCACCAGTGCCAGAGTGATCTTGTACATGGCAGGGACTTTGCGGTCCACGCCGTACATGATGGCGACCTGAAGCACGGTTGCACCCATCAGGACGCCGGTGCCGACATAGATGTCATAGAACTTGTAGGCACCGACAAACAGCAGGATGGGGAAGAAATCGATCAATATTTTCATGCAGGGTTGAAGTGTAACGAGGCTGAGTTCATGCAGAAACGCAGGCCGGTATCGGTGGGGCCATCGTCAAACAGGTGGCCCAGGTGCGCCCCGCAGCTGGCACAGAGGGCTTCGGTACGGGTCATGCCATGTGTGCGGTCCGTACGCGTTTGTACCGCACCCCCGGCAATGGCCTGGTCGAAGCTGGGCCACCCACACCCGGCATCGAACTTGGTCTCCGATGCAAACAGGGGCTGGTCGCAGCACATGCAGTGGTACACCCCGTCTTTGAAGTTGTCAGCGTATTTTCCGGTGAAAGGCCGCTCGGTGGCGGCACGCCGTGTCACATCAAAGGCGACGGATTCCGCACCTTTGTCCTTCAGCAGGGCTTTCCACTCCTGCTCGGTCTTTTGCACTGGATAGTTCATGGTGTTCACTCTTCGGGTGGTTCAGGAGCTGCAACTGATGGAAATACGGTTGGCCCAATCGGGCGGGAAATCGGCAAAGGCTGCAAACCGGGGGTGTTCCTGGAATGGATTTTCCAGCACTTCCAGCAACTGCGCCACGACTGAAAAGTCCTTTCCACGCGCTGCCTGGATCGCCAACTCGCCAAGGTGATTGCGCAACACGTATTTTGGATTGGTATTGAGCATCAAATCAGCCGAATGCCCGCGTGAATCATCACTTATATGCTCTGAATATTGTAGCAGCCAGCGATCGATTCCAGAGCGATCCAGAAACAGGTCCTGTACCGCTGTGTCCGGTATGGCCGCGTGTTCACCCCCGTTTTTCGCCCAATGGCTCAGACGGCGCCAGAAGATGGTGTAGTCAACCCGCTCTGCGGCAAGAATTGTCAAAACCGAATGGATCAGTTCGCGCTGATCCGACTGGGGCTCTGCGAATCCCAGTTTGGCGGACATGTATCCGTCATAGGCGGTCGGGTAGATCACTTTGTAGGTTTCCAGTGCGCTGACGGCGAGTTCCTGCTCGCCAACCAGCGGCAGAAGCGCCTGGCCCAGGCAATACAGATTCCAGTACGCTACGCTTGGCTGCTTGTTGAATGCGTACCGCCCCTGGGTGTCGGAGTGGTTGCAAATGTGGCCGGGATCGAAGCCGTCGAGAAACTGGAATGGACCATAGTCCAGCGTGAGACCCAGAATGCTCATGTTGTCGGTGTTCATGACACCATGGCAAAACCCCACGGCCTGCCACTGGGCGATCATCCGCGCCGTTCGCTCGGTGACCGCCTGCAGCAGACTGGCATAGGGGTTGCCGTTGAACTGAGCGCCGGTCCGGCATTGCGGGTAGTAGCGGTCAATGACGTAGTCCGCCAGTTGCTTGAGCTGTGCGTGCTGGTTGTGATGACAGAAGTGCTCAAAATGGCCAAACCGGACAAAGCTGGGTGCCAGGCGCGTAACAACGGCCGCAGTTTCCATGGTTTCCCGGCGGACGGGCTCATCCGAGCCGGTCACGCACAGCGCGCGCGACGTGGGAATGTGTAGCCCATGCATGGCTTCGCTGCACAAAAACTCGCGAATGCTGGAACGCAACACCGCACGGCCATCGCCCATGCGGGAAAAAGGCGTCAGGCCCGAGCCTTTGAGTTGCACTTCATGCCCCGAAGTTTCTCCCAGCAAAATCGCACGCCCATCACCGAGCTGGCCAGCCCACACGCCGAACTGATGTCCGCTGTAGACGCTGGCGAGGGCGCGGGTTCCGCTCAAGGGAAGGTTTCCGGTGAGTGCCTGCAGCATTTCGTCCGATTCAAGCCAGCTTAATGGCAGGTCAATATCCCGTGCTGCCAATCGACTTCGCCCAACCCAGTACGGTGCTGGCAACGGGGTGGGCTGCAACCGGACATGAAAATCCTCTCCCAGAGACCCAAAATGGTCGTCCCAGGTCAAACCGAGGTCTAACGGCTGTCTGGCGGGAGAATCGATAGTCATCCGGAATTGTCCCGCAAATGACTAAGGCCGACAGTTTTTGGGGCCATACAGCAGGTACGATGCGGCCAGACACATATCCCGCTACTTGCGCCCGTGTCGACTATCAACAAGAGGAGTTATTGCCATGTTAGGGTTAATGCAGAGCCAGCAATTGCTGATTTCATCGCTGATCGAATTTGCCGAGCGACACCACGGTGAGGCGGAGGTGGTTTCTCGCAGGGTTGAGGGTGATATTCACCGGTATACCTACAAGGATGTGGCCCAGCGTTCGCGCAAGGTCGCCAATGCGCTGGACAAAATGAATCTGGCGTTCAGCGATCGGGTGGCCACGTTGGCCTGGAACGGCTATCGGCATCTGGAGCTGTATTTCGGTGTCAGCGGCACCGGCCGCGTGTTGCACACGCTCAACCCGCGCCTGCATCCCGACCAGATTGTCTGGATTGCCAATCATGCCGAAGACCAGGTTCTGTGCTTCGACATGTCATTCCTGCCTATCGTCAAGGCCGTGCACAGCCGCTGCACCACGATCAAGCATTACGTGGCACTGTGTGATGCCGACAAACTGCCAGCAGACTCCGGTATTCCGGGTCTTGTGAGTTATGAGGCGTGGATGGGGTTGCAACCTGCTGAATACACGTGGCCCGAGTTTGATGAGAATTCGGCTTCCAGCATGTGCTACACCAGTGGAACCACAGGCAATCCCAAGGCGGCGCTGTACAGCCACCGCTCCACCATGCTGCATGCGCTGGCGGGCGCTTTGCCCGATGCCCTGAGCATGAGTGCGCGCGACTGCGTGTTGCCGGTGGTTCCCATGTTCCACGTCAATGCATGGGGCTTGCCCTATTCGGCCGCCATGACCGGTGCCAAGCTGGTGTTTCCCGGACCTGCCATGGATGGCAAGTCGATTTTTGAACTCATCGAGTCAGAAAAAGTGAGTTTTGCGGCGGGTGTGCCAACGGTATGGCAGATGATGCTGGGCCACATGCAGGCTGGCAAGTTGCGCTTCTCCACCCTCAAGCGCACGGTCATTGGCGGCTCTGCCTGCCCGCCGGCCATGATTACCGCGTTCAACGACGAATATGGTGTGGAGGTGCTGCACGCCTGGGGCATGACCGAAATGTCCCCACTGGGAACGGTGTGCACTCTGAAGAACAAGCACTTGCCCATGGATGCGGCCGACAAGATGAAGGTGCGTCTCAAACAGGGCCGTGGTGTGTTTGGTGTGGACATGAAGATTGTGGGGGATGAGGGCCAGGAACTGCCGTGGGACGGTAAAGCCTATGGTGACCTGCTCGTCAAGGGCCCCTGGGTCATCAGCGAATACTTCAAGGGCGAGGGCGGTTCACCGCTCGTGGATGGCTGGTTCCCCACCGGAGATGTGGCAACCATTGATGCAGACGGCTACATGCAGATTACCGACCGCAGCAAGGACGTCATCAAGTCAGGTGGTGAATGGATCAGTTCCATCGATGTGGAAAACGTGGCGATGGCGCATCCGTCAGTTGCCATGGCAGCCTGCATCGGCATGAAACATCCCAAGTGGGACGAGCGTCCCGTGGTTGCCGTGGTGAAGAAGCCTGGCTGTGAATTGACACGTGACGAACTGATCGCCTTTTATGAGGGCAAGACGGCCAAATGGCAAATCCCCGACGACGTCATTTTTGTCGATGCCATTCCTCTGGGCGGTACCGGGAAAATGCAGAAAGTCAAGCTACGTGAAATGCTGCGCGACTACAAGTTACCGGGCTCCTGAAGCTTCCTTACCTGTTGACCGTGTCACCTGGGTTTCAGTCGCCAAGGTGATACGGTCTAGGGGAAACCCTTGCGGGCGGCCCCAGTAATTCTTGTACGCTTGCGACAGTCTTACAAGGAGTCATTCACATGAAATTTGTTCTGAAATTTGTCGCTGCTTCGGTCGCTATGGTTTGCGCAACAGTCGCAATGGCGCAAAAGGGCGAAACCGTCAAAATCGTCAGGATTGACCCCTTGACTGGACTCCTGGGGCCGGTTGGTATCAGCCAGCTGAAGGGCTACCAGTTTTTCGCTGAAAAGTTCAGCGGCGCGGGCAATCCGGCTGGCGTGAAATTTGAAATCACCGGCATCGACAACAAGCTCAGCCCGACCGAAAGCCTGAATGCGCTGAAGGCCGCCATTGATCAGGGTGCCCGCTACATCATTCAGGGCAATGGCTCCTCTGTTGCGTTGGCCCTGACCGATGCGGTGACCAAGTACAACGAACGCAATCCTGGCAAGGAAGTTTTGTATCTGAACGACTCTGCGGTTGACCCTGACCTGACCAACAGCAAGTGCAGCTACTGGCACTTCCGCTTTGATGCAGATACTTCGATGAAGATGGAAGCCATGTCCAGCTTCATGGAAAGCCAGAAAGACATCAAGAATGTCTATATCCTGGGGCAAAACTACTCGCATGGTGTGCAGGTTGCCAAGTATGCCAAGGAGACTTTGGCCCGCAAGCGGCCCGATATCAAGATCGTCGGTGAAGACCTGCATCCTTTGGCCCAGGTGCGTGACTTTGCACCCTATATCGCCAAGATCAAGGCTTCCGGCGCAGATACGGTGATTACCGGCAACTGGGGCTCTGACTTGTCGCTGCTGATCAAGGCGGCCAACGAGAATGGATACACCGGCAAGTTCTTCACGTACTACGCAGGCGTGACCGGTACGCCAACGGCACTGGGCAGCAACGGTGCGGGCCGGGTGTACCAGGTTGCCTACAACCACTACAACATGGGTGGTCAGATGGATAAGTGGATGAACGAATTCAAGACCAAGTACAACGACGATTTCTATACAGGCTCCACCATTCGCATTTACCAGGTACTCGGTGCTGCCATGGCCAAGGCCAAGTCCACCGACCCGGTGAAGGTGGCTGCGGCCATGGAAGGTCTGAAGTTTGAAAGTTTCAACGGTGAGGTGGAGATGCGCAAGGCCGATCACCAGTTGCAGCAGCCGCTGTACATGACCGTATGGCAGAAGGCGGACAAGAAATACCCCTACAGCCCCGAGAACACGGGCATGACGCTGGCGCCGGTGAAAGAGTATCCGAATTACGTGTCAAGCACGCCGACAAGCTGCCAGATGAAACGCCCCTGAGTGCCGGGTGGATGAAACTGGAGCCCGGGCGGGTGCACCGCATCGGGCTCTTTTTCTTCTTGGATACCTTGCGGTGCAGTCCGCAGCGAAGTTTTATCGTCAGTTGATTAACGGGAAGGTCTGTCGGTAATGGAGTTTTTCATCATTTCGATGCTCAACGGGCTCAGCTACGGCTTGTTGCTGTTCATGTTGAGTTCCGGACTCACGCTCATTTTCAGCATGATGGGCGTACTGAACTTTGCGCATGCCAGTTTTTACATGCTGGGTGCTTATGTGGGTTACACGCTGTCGCAATGGGTCGGATTCTGGCCCGCGTTGGTGATAGCGCCGCTGGTTGTTGGTGCCATGGGCGCAGGCTTCGAGCGCGTCTGTCTGCGCCGGGTCCACAAGTTTGGTCACGTGCCCGAGTTGTTGATCACTTTTGGACTTTCCTACGTGGTGCTCGAACTGGTGCAACTGGTTTGGGGACGTATCGCGCTGGAATTCAGACCGCCGGAGGTGCTGCAGGGTCCAGCATTCACGTTGATCAATCACACCGTCCATGGATTGAGCGTCTTGTGGGGCGTTGCGCCGGCCGAGATGTGCAGCTCGGCAGACGCCGCTGTGCGTGTGGTGTGCTCGCCATTCCCGGCAACGCGCGGGTTCATGATGCTGGTCGCCATGGTGATGCTGGTCGCCGTCTGGTTGCTTCTGACGCGAACCCGCATCGGACTGGTTATTCAGTCTGCATTGACGCATCCGGAGGCGGTGGAAGCCCTGGGGCATAACGTGCCAAGAATTTTCATGCTGGTGTTTGGCGCAGGGGCTGCGCTGGCTGGGCTGGCCGGTGTCATTGGCGGCAGTACCTTCCTGACCGAGCCCGCCATGGCAGCCACGGTGGGGTCTGTTATTTTTGTCGTGGTGGTTGTGGGTGGCATGGGCTCGCTGTCAGGTGCCTTCCTGGCATCGGTGCTGATTGGGGTCATCCAGACCTTTGCGGTAGCGTTTGATTTTTCAGTCGGCAGTCTGGCCCAGCAACTTGGCGTGCAGCTGGGCGAGGGTGCCCGCAACAATTCATTTGTCAAACTGACGCTCTCCCAGGTGGCGCCCATTCTTCCCTATCTGTTTCTGGTGCTGATTTTGATCTTCAGGCCCAAAGGCCTGCTGGGCACTCGGGAGGGTTGAACCATGAACGGTATACGTCAATCCCGCCCCGTGAATGTGGGCCGCTGGGTAACCTGGAGCCTGTTTGCACTGGTGCTTGCCATTGCGCCCCATATTTTTACCAGTGGACTGGGGCTTACCGTCCTGTCCCAGATGGGCATCGCCATCATTGCATGCCTTTCCTACAACATGCTGCTCGGACAAGGGGGCATGTTGAGTTTTGGGCATGCGGTCTACACCGGGCTTGGTGCGTTTCTGGCGATTCATGCGCTCAATGCCGTGTCGGATGGGTCGCTTCCGATTCCTGTATCCGCAGTACCGCTGGTGGGGGGCGTGGCGGGAATGGGCTTTGCGGTGTTGCTGGGTTATGTGACCACGCGCAAGGCGGGCACCACATTTGCCATGATCACCATGGGCATGGGTGAGCTGGTGTTTGCCATGTCGCTGATGATTCCCGAGTTTTTTGGCGGCGAAGGGGGAGTGTCCGGCAATCGCGTGATCGGCAAAGCCTTTCTGGGTATCACCTATGGCCCGCCGGTTCAGGTGTATTACCTGATTGCGGTTTACACGTTCATATCGGTCGTGCTCATGTTCGCATTCACACAAACGCCATTGGGGCGCATGCTCAACGCGGTGCGCGACAACCCGGAGCGTGTGGAGTTTGTGGGCTACAACACCCACCGCATTCGCTATACGGCCTTCATCATTGCCGGTTTCTTTGCAGGCATTTCGGGCGGATTGGGGGCTCTGAATTTTGAAATTGTTACGGCTGAAGTCGTGCATGCAGCGCGCTCCGGTGCCTACCTGTTGTTCACTTTCCTGGGCGGTGCCACCTTCTTTTTTGGCCCGATCATTGGTGCCATTCTCATGGTGCTGGCCTTCGTCCTTTTCAGTGAGTTCACCAAAGCCTGGCTCCTGTATCTTGGCTTGATATTCCTGTTTATGGTGATGTATGCGCCCGGCGGATTTGCCAGCCTCATCATGATGAATCTGCGCGTTGCGTCTTTCGGTAAATTGGGCGAGCTCTGGAAAAGCTATCTGGCGCTTGCCATTACGGGTTCTGTAGCTCTTGCGGGCGCTGCGGCCATGGTGGAAATGACCTATCACCTGCAGCTCAGTTCATCACAAGGCCCCGAGATTGTTTTCATGGGTGTCGGTCTGAATACAACCGCTGTGAATAGCTGGTTGGGCGCTGCCGCCGTCCTGGCGGTCGGTCTTGCCCTGTTTGAGATGGCCCGACGGCACTTTGCGCGCAAGTGGGAGGCTATACAGGCATTCATTGAGAACCAGCAGAACGGGGAGGGCGTGCGATGACCGCCGGGGACACGTTTGCGCTCGAGCTGAGGGACCTGCGCAAGAGCTTTGGCAAGACCGAGATCATTCGTGGCGTCAATTTGGCGGTACGGCATGGCGAACGGGTCGCCATCATTGGCCCGAATGGCGCCGGAAAATCGACATTGTTCAATCTGATCAGTGGGCGCTTTGGTGTCAGCAGCGGTGATGTGCTGCTCAATGGCACACCGATCAACGGTATGAAGCCCTTTGAGATCAACCGTCTGGGCCTGTCCCGGAGCTTTCAGATTACCAACATCTTCCCCAAGTTGAGCGTGTTTGAGAACTTGCGCTGCAGCGTCCTCTGGAGTCTGGGATACAAGTACACATTCTTCAAGTTTCTCTCGAACCTGGATGATGCCAATGCGCGGGCCCACGCGTTGCTCGAAATGGTCAATCTGGAAAAAAAGCAGAACGTGCTGGCCATGAACCTGACCTATGCCGAACAACGCGCGCTGGAAATTGGCATCACGATCGGTGGTGGCGCCAACGTGATTCTGCTGGACGAGCCCACCGCTGGCATGAGCAAGAGCGAAACCACGCGTTTCATCTCGCTGATCAAGCAGGTGACCGAGGGCAAGACCTTGTTGACCGTCGAGCATGACATGGGCGTGGTATTTGGTCTGGCCGACAAAATTGCCGTGGTGGTGTATGGGGAGGTGATCGCCTTCGACACGCCCGACGCGGTGCGGGCTAATCCCCGGGTGCAGGAAGCTTATCTGGGATCTGCCGTAGCGGACGAGCAGGCGCAAGGACACTGACCATGCTTAAAGTATCCAATTTGCACGCCTACTATGGAAAGAGCCATGTGTTGCACGGGGTGGACATGCGGGTCAAGGCTGGTGAAATCGTGGCGCTGCTGGGGCGCAATGGTTCCGGTCGATCAACGACTGCCAAGGCCATCATGGGTCTGGTCGCGTGCCAGGGCTCGGTCTTGTGGAAAGACAAAGAGGCGTTGGGCAGCAAAACTTTTGAAATAGCCCATCTGGGCATCGGGTATGTCCCGGAAAGCCGTGACATTTTCCCCAAGCTCACCGTGCACCAAAATCTGTTGTTGGGCCAGAAGCGGGGGCAGAAAAACCCGCGCTGGTCGTTTGACGACATGTACAAGATGTTTCCACGACTCAAGGAGCGCGAGCACACCGAAGCGGGTGTGCTGTCTGGCGGCGAGCAGCAGATGCTGACGCTGTGTCGCACGCTGATGGGGGACCCGGACCTGATCATCATCGATGAGCCGACCGAAGGGCTGGCGCCCAAGATTGTGGAGCTGGTGGCCGAATACCTGCAGGAGTTGCGCAAGCGCGGCGTTTCAGTGCTATTGATTGAACAAAAGCTCACCATTGCGATGAAGATTTCCGACCGCTGCCTGGTCATGGGTCATGGCAGCATCGTGTTTGAAGGAACTCCGGACGAATTGCGCAGCAACACCGACATCCGCAAGGAATGGCTTGAGGTGTAGGCGTGAGCCCCTACGGTCGCCCGCTGCGTGTGGCTCCCTGCTCCCCGACGGGGCCGCGTTTCAGTTTGGGGCGGCCCAGCGGTGTAACCGCGTTTGTCCCAACGGTGACATGCCGGGTTTCACCGGCGCCAATTCCTTCTACAATTTAAAACGAACGACCGTTCTTTTTTGGTTATTCCCCTCTCACTCCAAGGACTGCAAGCATGACTGCCCAATACCAAGTTCATGGCGATGTCGCCATCATCACGCTCGACAACCCGCCAGTGAATGGCCTGGGCCTCGCCACCCGTCAGGGCATCGCGGACGGAGTGGCCAAAGCAAACGCTGATTCCGCCATCAAGGCCATCATCATCACGGGTGCCGGCAAGGCCTTTTCGGGTGGTGCGGACATCAAGGAATTCGGCAGCCCCAAGGCCATGCAGGAGCCCAACCTCAATAGCGTCATCTCGCTGCTGGAGAACTCTTCCAAGCCGGTGATTGGTGCCATTCACAGCGTTGTCATGGGCGGTGGCCTGGAACTGGCACTGGGTTGCCATTACCGCGTTGCGGCACCCGGAACCAGCGTGGCCCTGCCTGAGGTCAAGTTGGGCTTGCTGCCTGGCGCAGGTGGCACACAGCGTCTGCCAAGGGTGCTGGGTGTAGAGCCGGCGCTGAACATGATTGTCAGTGGCGAGGCCATCAAGAGCGAGATGCTCGCCATGCTGCCGGGCCAAAAGTTGTTTGACAAAATGGCAGCATCGGCTGAGTCCCTGGCCGAGGAAGCACTGGCCTTTGCCCGATCGGTGGCCGACACACGGCCTCTTCCGCTGGTCCGTGATCTGAAGTGCAAGCACCCGCAGGGTGACGCCTACTTCCAGTTTGCCCGCAATATGGTCAAGGGAATGGCCAAGAATTTCCCCGCGCCTGCGAAGTGTGTGGATGCGGTGGAGGCCGCCACCAAGAAGAAATTCGACGATGGCATGGCGGTTGAGCGGGAAATATTCATCAACCTGATGTGGACCCCAGAGAGCAAGTCGCTGCGTCACCTGTTTCTGGCCGAACGCGCTGCATCAAAAATACCGGATGTCCCCGCAGATACAGCGCAGCGCGCTATCAATTCAATAGCTGTTATTGGCGCTGGCACCATGGGTGGTGGTATTGCCATGAACTTCCTGAACGCAGGCATTCCCGTCAGGATGCTGGAGATGAAGCAGGAAGCGCTGGACCGCGGCGTGGCCACGATCCGCAAAAATTACGAAGCCCAGGTCAAGAAGGGCAAGTTGAAGCAGGACAAGTACGAACAGCGCATGTCCCTGCTGACCACCACGCTGAGCTATGACGACCTGACGGGTACGGATATGGTGATCGAAGCCGTGTTCGAGGAAATCGGCGTCAAGGAAGCCGTGTTCAAGGAGCTGGACCGCGTCATGAAGCCCGGTGCCATTTTGGCGTCCAACACGTCCACACTGGATGTGGACAAGATCGCGTCCTTCACCAAGCGTCCACAGGATGTCGTCGGTCTGCATTTCTTCAGCCCGGCCAACGTGATGAAGCTGCTGGAAGTCGTGCGCGGCAAGGAAACAGCCAAAGATGTGATGGCCACGGTGATGACGGTCGCCAAGAAAATCCGCAAGACAGCGGTGGTGTCGGGCGTCTGCGATGGTTTCATTGGCAACCGCATGATCGAACAATATGGTCGCCAGGGTGGCTTCCTGCTGGACGAAGGCTGCACCCCCGCGCAGGTGGACAAGGCCATCGAGAAGTTCGGTTTTGCCATGGGCCCGTTCCGCATGGGGGACCTGGCCGGCAACGACATCGGCTGGGCCATTCGCAAGCGCCGTTACCAGGAAAAGCCGCACATGAAATACAGCAAGACCGCGGATTTGCTGTGCGAAAAAGGCCGCTTTGGCCAGAAGACCGGTGCCGGTTGGTACGACTATGTGGCGGGCAAGCGCGATGCCATCCCGAACGCTGAGGTGGTCAGCATGATCGAGGAGCACCGCAAGGCGCTGGGCATCACGCCACGCAAAATATCCGACGAAGAAATTGTCCAGCGTCTCGTGTTCAGTCTGGTCAACGAAGCGGCGCATATTCTGGAAGAGGGCATTGCCAACAAGGCCAGCGACATCGACATCGTTTACATCTTTGGCTACGGCTTCCCGGCGCACCGCGGCGGCCCCATGAACTACGCCGACCAGGTGGGCCTGTTCAACGTGGTGCAGGCCATGGGTCGTTTCGCACAGAATCCGCTGGATGACGCGAAGTTCTGGCAGCCCGCACCTCTGCTCGCGAAATTGGCCGCTGAAGGCAAGACCTTTAACTAACCTGAAACCTTGCGGAACGGCCTTTAAGGGCCAATCCGCCAGCTCCGGCTTCAACACTTTAGAAAGAACATCATGACTTCAGCCGTAATCGTTTCTACTGCACGTACTCCCCTGGCCAAAAGCTGGAAGGGCGCCTTTAATATGACTCACGGTGCGACCCTGGGTGGCCATGCCGTTGAGCACGCGGTCAAGCGCGCCGGCATTGACGCAGCCGAGGTGGACGACGTCATCATGGGATGCGCCAACCCCGAAGGCGCAACGGGTGCCAACATTGCACGCCAGATTGCCCTGCGCGCCGGTCTGCCCATCACCGTGTCGGGCATGACCGTCAATCGCTTCTGCTCGTCGGGTTTGCAGACCATCGCCATGGCATCCCAGCGCATCATTGCCAATGAAGGTGATATTTTTGTAGCGGGTGGCGTCGAGGCCATCTCCTGTGTGCAACAGGAGATGAACCTGCACATGCTGACCGAGCCCTGGTTGCTCAAGAACAAACCGGAAATCTACTGGAACATGCTGCAGACCGCCGAGAACGTGGCCAAGCGCTACAACATCAGCCGCGAAGCCATGGACGAGTACGGCGCTGCCAGCCAGCAGAAGGCATCTGCCGCGCTGGAAGCCGGCCTGTTTAAAGCCGAGATCGCCCCGATTACCGTCACCATGGGTGTTGCCGACAAGGTCATGGGTCTGATGACCAAGCAGGTCACCGTCAGCGATGACGAAGGCATCCGGGCCGGCACAACGTATGACGGTATCAAGGGGCTGCGCTCCGCTGTGCCCGGTGGCCTGATCACCGCCGGTAACGCCAGCCAGTTCTCTGATGGCGGCGGCGCCGTTGTTGTGATGCATGAAAAAATTGCCGAGAAAAAAGGCCTGCAGCCACTGGGCCGTTTCCTGGGTTTTGCTGTCGCCGGCTGCGAACCCGACGAAATGGGCATTGGCCCCGTATTCGCCATCCCCAAGGTGCTGGCACGTCTGGGCCTGAAGGTCAGTGACATTGATCTGTGGGAACTCAATGAGGCCTTTGCCGTGCAGGTACTGTACTGCCGCGACAAACTGGGCATTCCTGCCGACAGCCTGAACGTGAATGGCGGTGCCATTGCCGTGGGCCATCCGTATGGTGTGTCTGGCCAGCGTCTGACCGGGCACGCGCTCATTGAAGGCAAACGCCGTGGAGCCAAGCGCGTTTGTGTGACCATGTGCATTGGTGGTGGCATGGGTGCTGCGGGTGTTTTCGAAGTGCTGTAAACAACAGCCATTGCCATGTGCAGAAAGAGCGCTCCTTGATGGAGCGTTTTTTTTGTCTGCAGTTTGACCAATCCAGCACAGGTCCGACCTATCAAGGGTTTCTACGGAATTGCCACACTCATCGAAGGGCCTAACATCGCGTATATATAAGGATCAAGTGATGAAAAAACTGTTGGTGGTCGCGCTCGGGTTTCTGGCTGCATTTTCGGCTTGGGCACAGGTAAAAGTGGTGTACCACCTGAATGAGGGCATACCCCAGGCGTCGCGCGCGCTGCCCAATATTCGTAACCATCTGGCGGCTGACCCCACAGCGAAGATCGTCGTGGTGACGCACGGTCCCGGTATAGATTTTTTGCTTGATGGTGCGGTCAATCTGAAGGATCAACCGTTTTCTGGCGACATCGCGGACCTGGTTGCGCGCGGAGTGGAGTTTCGTGTCTGTAACAATACGCTGCAGAGTCGCAAAATCAGCAAAGACAAGGTTGTCATGGAAGCGCAGATCGTTCCTTCGGGTGTTGCAGAGATTGCAAGCCTGCAGGCAAAAGATCGGTTTGCCTATCTGCGTCCCTAAACCTTGTTGAATATTTCTAGAAAACTGAACCCAGGAGAAAGCACTATGAAGTGGAATGCAGTCTTTTTTGCCGGCACGCTGGCTGTCATAGCAGGTACGGCACATGCCCAAGCCATGGACCCACTGCAGTTGCGTGGTCTGGCGGCATCGTGCTCAAACTGCCATGGAACCCTTGGTGTGGCCGAAGCAGGCAATGAGTCGCTGGCCGGTGGCAACAAGGACGAAATGCTCAAGAAAATGATGGATTTCAAAACCGGCAAAAAGCCGGCAACCATCATGCACCAGCTCGCCAAGGGCTATACCGACGAGCAACTGGCCGCTTTGGCCGGATATTTTTCCTCTTTGAAGAAGTAAGCGAGAGCCAATCATGATGAAACGCCGTCAATTTGTACAAGGCTTGGGTGCAGCCGGTTCGCTGGGTGCGATTGCATTGACTTCCGGATGTGCCAGCACGCCTTCGGGCAATGGTCCCAAGGTTGTGGTTGTGGGAGGTGGATATGGTGGTGCCACTGCTGCGAAATACGTACGCATGTGGTCTGACTACGGCATCGATGTGACGCTGGTGGAACCCAATAGCGCATTTGTCTCCTGCCCGCTGTCCAATCTGGTACTCGGTGGAACCAAGACCATGGCCGACATCACCACGCCCTATGACAATCTGGTCAAGCGCCATGGTGTGCGTTGGGTGCAGGACATGGCGTTGCGCATCGACCCGGACAAGCGGGTGGTTGTGTTGGCCAAAGGTGGAGAGGTGCCATACGACCGGCTGATTGTTTCCCCCGGTATTGATTTCATGTGGGACAGCTTGCCCGGCATGGCTGCAGCAGGTGCAAAGGACAAGGTGCTGCATGGCTGGAAGGCTGGTCCACAGACTGTCGGTTTGCGCAAACAGCTCGAAGCCATGCCCGATGGCGGTGTGTTCGCAATGGCAATTCCCCTGGCACCCTACCGGTGCCCGCCCGGGCCCTATGAGCGGGCATGCCAGGTCGCCAGCTATTTCGCCCAGGCCAAGCCCAAGAGCAAGGTTCTGATTCTGGATGCCAATGACGACGTGACCTCCAAAGGTCCGTTGTTCAAGAAGGCATGGAAAGATCGCTACGCCGGAATCATTGAATACCGTCCCAAGCACAAGACGGTGGACGTCGATACAGCCACCAACACGCTGAAGTTCGAATTCAACGACGACCTGAAGGCCAATGTGCTCAACGTTCTTCCTGACATGCGTGCGGGCGACATCGCTGTAAAGACCGGACTGGCAACTGCCAACAAACGCTGGTGCGAGGTGGACTTTTTGACCTTCGAATCCATCGCAGTGAAGAATGTCCATGTGTTGGGTGACTCCATCCAGATTGCCCCCAACATGCCAAAGTCCGGCCACATGGCCAACCAACACGGCAAGACCTGCGCCGCAGCCGTGGTGGCTCTGTTGACAGGGCGGCAGCCCAACCCCATGCCGGTTTACAACAATGCCTGCTACAGCTTTGTGAGTGCCGAAGATGTGGTCCATGTGACCAGTGTGCACCGCTACGACGCCGACAAGAAAACCATGCTGCCAGTTGCTGGCGCAGGCGGCGTATCCAGCGCTGCAAACGAATTGGAGGGCCGCTACGCAATGGCATGGGCGCGCAACATTTGGGCTGACACACTGGCCTGATCAGGTTATTTTTTATTGAGGTTTATTCATGGGGTTTCGTAGCAGCCTGGTGGTAGCAGGCATATCGGTTTTTCTGACCGGGGGCGCGATGGCGCAGGCCGATGAAGCACGCGCCAAGAAAATTGTGAACGGCGTGTGCTTTCTGTGCCATGGCGCACAAGGTGAATCGTCCAGCGAGGTCTTTCCGCGGCTGGCAGGTCAGCATTGGGAGTACACGGCCAAGCAGTTGGATAACTTCAAGTCCGGCAAGCGAAAGAGCACGGCCATGGCAGATATGTCTGCCAAGCTGACGCCTGACGAGATGGTGGCACTGGGTCGCTATTTTGAAAAGCAGCCGAATACGCCAGAGCCCGCCAAGGATGCAGCGCTTGCAGCCGTTGGCAGCTACATCTACCACAATGGCAACAAATACAGTGGTATGGCCGCCTGTGCCAGTTGTCATGGTGCAGCTGCATTGGGTACCAGCAGTCTGCCGCGCCTGGCCGGTCAGTTTGCGGGATACCTTGAAGCGCAGCTCAAACAGTTCAACCAGCGCGAGCGTACGAACGACAATGCGGTCATGCATTCGATTGCCAGCAAGATGACTGCGCTGGAAATGGTAGCGGTTTCAGAGTATCTGAGCGGCAAGTAGTCTGGTGCGCCACGAGGCGCGTTGCCGATCGCGCGGCGATATGTCAGGTTGCCTTGGCTACTGCAGGCGCTGCACGTGAAACATGCGCCGGTCTGGTATCGCGGTCCAGCAGATGGTCCATCAGGCCGGCGCCACCCCACATGCCCAGCAGTGTCAGCCAGGCCGTGAGTGCAAATATGGAGCCACCGGTCATGCCGGCACCTACCGCGCAACCACCGGCCAGCATCGCTCCAAAACCCATCAATATCGCACCGGCGATGTAGCGCGTCATGCTGTAGCCGTCCTTGAAGCCTTCAAGCTTCAGGTCGTTTCCATACCAGGCGCCCAGAAACGAGCCGACAAAAACACCGGGCAGCAGACCGAATTCAAAACCAATGCGCGGGGTGGGAGATGCCAGCACCCGCATCAGCCACTCTGCTGATGGACCACTGAAAGTCAGACTCTGCACCGGTATGGCTTCAAACGAGTGGGTTGAAACCATGTAGTTGAACCACCACCCCATTGCAACGGCCAGGCCAACGCCCACACCGCCCAGCCAGAGCCAGCCGCTGCGCTTCGGGTTGCGCCATGAGAAATACAAGGCCGCAGCCAGCCAGACCAGGCCGGCGATGAGCCCACCCCATGGGCCAACCCCGGTGATCGCCAGCAGGTCCCGCGACGCGCCACCGTCCACCGTCCACCACTCGCTGACCGATGTGCGCAATGGAGCCAGCGCACCCGACAGCGATGCCTGTGCACTGACGGCAAAAATCAAGCCGGATAGCAGGGCGCGCAGGTTGCCATTGGCCGACAAAACCAGCAGTCGACTCGCACAACCCCGGGTCATGATCATGCCCGCACCAAAAAACAAACCGCCAATCAGGGCTCCCGACAGGCTGCCACGCATGGCGATTTGCCGCGTGGTGCTGATGTCCAGGTTGTGGGTCAACAGCAGTAGTTGAACCGCTACAACCGCCGCTGAAAATGCAAACAGCCAGACTGATAGTTTTTCGCCAAATGTGCGGTGCCAGAACTCGATCACCGCCGCGCGCAGGCAAAACCGCGAGCGCTGCGCAAAAAAACCGAAAAGCGCGCCGATCACGGCTCCGCCCCCGGCAAGCACGGTGCTGTCTCCATAGCGCTCCAGAATGGTTGCCAGATCCACTGCATTCCCCAATAATTCAGCAAGGGCTTATATTAATGCCAAGTGCCGCATCTGTGTCGAATTCCCGGCCGCTCAAAACCACATAGGATTGCTGATGATGTTTTTCTCCCGAACCGCATTTCGCACGAACAGGTGCGGTGCGTTGGTTGCCGCTACTGTGCTGGCGATGGCTCTGCCGCAAGCTATGGCGCAGCTATCCGTAGCTGACACCGACGCCGATAGTGCAGAATTCTCGCTGACAGCGCCGGCGGTTGTGGCAAAGCAGGTTTCCAGGTCGGCCTGGTATGTGGAGGGTCTGGGTGCACTAGGCAGCAGCAGCAATCAGAACTTTATTTCCAACGCAGCCTTCGTGGTCACACCGACCGGCGTGGTCGTTATTGACGCATTGGGCTCACCGGCTTTGGCCGAGCGGCTGATGGCAGAGATCCGAAAAGTTACGCCGCTGGCCGTAACCCATGTCATCGTGACCCACTACCATGCAGACCACATCTACGGGTTGCAGTCGTTCAAGGCCAAGGGTGCACGCATTGTGGCGCACCGTGCGGCGCAGGAATACCTCAACTCCGACACGGCAGCCATCCGGTTGCAGGCTTCGCGCCAGACACTGGCACCGTGGATCGATGCCAACACCCGACTGATTCCTGCTGACGAGTGGATCGACTCCCCCAAAGAACTGGTGGTTGGTGGGGTGCGGTTTCAGTTGCAGCCCGTAGGTCCTTCGCACACGCCGGAGGATCTGGTGGTTTACATGCCCGACGAAAAGATTCTGTTTGCTGGCGACCTGGTGTTTCGCGCGCGCATCCCCTACGTCGGTCAAGCCGACAGTGGTCACTGGATCAAGTCCTTGCAAAGCCTGCTGGCCTTTGAGACGGCCACCATCGTTCCAGGGCATGGCCCCTTGTCCTCGCATGCCCGCCAGGACATGGAGCTGACCCGCGACTACCTGGTCTACCTGCGCGACACCATGGGACAGGCCGCAAAGAATATGGAGCCGTTTGATGATGCCTACCGTGCGACCAACTGGACGCGGTTTGAGGGCTTGCCTTTGTTTCGCGTAGCCAATCGCATGAACGCTTACAACACCTATTTGCTGATGGAAAGGGATGCACAGTGACCCACGCAATTTTTCCCGGTGGCCGGCGGGTCTTTCTGGCAGCGGCAGGCATGGGTTTGGCTACAGTGGCCAGTCGCACGGTCTGGGCGGCCGGTGCTGTCTTGCCTGCGCCGCAGTCGCTTGCTGAAGAGCTTGAAAGGGCCCTCGCAAAAGGCAATCCGTTGATCGTGATGGTCAGTCTGGAAGGTTGCCCATTCTGCCGCGTTGCGCGTGACAGCTACCTTGAGCCTCTGCGCCGCCAGGAAGGCATGCCCATATTCCAGATTGATATGCGCAAGACCCACAGCGTACGCGACTTCACCGGGGCCAGCGTCACACACGAACAGTTGGTGCAGGCCTGGAGGGTCACGATTGCCCCCACGGTGTTTTTCTTCGGGGCGCGTGGAAAGGAAGTTGCCCCGCGCATGGAGGGCGGTTACATAGCCGATTTTTATGGTGCCTATCTGGATCAGCGCATCGAACAGGCCCGCTCAGCCATCAAGGCATCTAAAGCGGGTTGATGGCTGCCGCGCCACCACGCGACTAAGGCGTTGTGGAAAATTAGGAATGCGATTTAGGCCCTATAGCCTCGTAAATACTCAATACTTTGCTACAGTATTTATAGTAAAGGTAGGGTGCTGAACGCTGAACGCATCAACCAAGCCGCAGCTGCCCGTTTCCTCCCTCCAGCTGGAACGATGCGGCCAGCTTGGCCAACTGATGCGCCTGCTCCTGCAGCGCGCTGGATGCTGCCGACGTTTCTTCCACCAAAGCGGCGTTTTGCTGTGTCACGCCGTCGAGCTGGCTGACTGCCTGGTTGATCTCTCCAATACCCGCCGATTGCTCCCTGCTGGCAGCGGCAATCTCGCCAACGATATCGGCCACGCGCTGGATGCCGGAGACGATTTCCTGCATGGTGTCGCCCGCCTGTGCGACCTGCTCGGTGCCACGCCCCACCTTGTCGACCGAGTCGTCAATCAGGCTCTTGATCTCCTTTGCAGCGGTTGCCGAGCGCTGGGCCAGGCTGCGCACTTCTGATGCGACAACGGCAAAGCCGCGGCCCTGTTCGCCAGCACGCGCCGCTTCGACAGCGGCATTGAGGGCCAGGATGTTGGTCTGAAACGCAATGCCGTCGATCACTGCAATGATGTCCACGATCTTGCGCGATGATGTGTCGATGGCTCCCATCGTGTCCACCACCTGAGCGACCACCACGCCGCCTTTGGTAGCCAGTGCCGATGCGGAGTTCGCCAATTGATTCGCCTGCGCGGCACTTTCTGCGTTGTGTTTAACGGTGCTCGACAGTTCCGCGCTGGCGGACGCAGTCTTCTCCAGCGAACCTGCCTGTTGTTCGGTGCGGTTGGAAAGATCCAGCGTGCCTGAGGCTACCTCGCTTGCGGCATTGGCGATAGCATCCGAGCCACCGCGTACCTGACTGATGACCTGGTGCAGGTTGTCGCGCATGGTGCTCATTTGGGTCAGCAGGTGGCCAATTTCGTCACGGCCATCGTGTGGCACCGTGTGCGACAAGTCACCGGAAGCAATCGAGGTTGCCGTCTGGTCTGCCAGTGCAAACCCGGTGCGCAAACGGCGCATCAACAAGACCGTCATCAAACTTGCAGGAATGCCTCCGACGACGACGGCTGTCAGGAAAACGCCCAGGGCAATGTTGTAGCGGCTTTCGGCCTGCTGCGAGGCCAGCTCTGCCGCCTTGACCTTGAAGGCCCGCAAATCAACCAGAGCCTTGATGGCCGCTTCACCTTCGGTTCGGCCCGCCTGAAGAAAAGCGGCCATGGTTGCCGGGCTGAAATCTCCACTGCCCACCGCCTTGACAGCCAGGTCCAGCTTGTCGCGCCATGCGGCACGGGTCTGTTTGGCGGCTGTCAGCAAAGCCTGCTCTTCGGGCATGTCGGTTGAAGCGGTCAGTGCGTCAAACAGCCGGTTGGCTTCTTCCCGGTTTTTGGCGATGCTGTCGGTGTGCATGCCGGTCGGGTGATCATGAATGGATGCCAACGGTCCGTTCGGGGCGTGCTGAAACGCCAGCAGAATCTGCAGGCGGTTCTGCACAATCTTGTCGATCGAGTTCGACATTTGCAGTGCCGGAACCATGGCCTTCTCATGCACGGTCTTGAGGCTGTCGCGCGCCGAGGACAAGCCCCAATAGCTGACGATGGCCACGGCCATGAAAGACAGCCAGTAAATAACGAGTACGGCAACGAAGCGCCGGGTAATTCGGATATTGTCAAACATGAATCATCGATGGGTTTTGGTTGTTTCATCATATCGCCGGCATGCCAGTTTGAAGGGCATACCCGACTCGCAAACTAAGGGCATTTGTGCCCTTTCAGCGCGTCAGCGCCATGAACAACCGGGGTAGTTTTTCCGGAAGTTGATCCACCTGGTCGACCACGGTGTACTGGTTGCCAAAGATGTCGCGCACATAGGCGTCGGCTTTTGCGTCCAGGTTGATGCAATAGGTGTAAATACCTTGCTGGTCCAGCTCTTTTACTGCCTGGCGCGCATCGTCAATCAGCAGGCGCGCATCGTGGACGTCCACGTCCGACGGCTGACCGTCGGTGAGTATCAGCATCAACTTCTTGTCGGCCTTTTGCGTTGCCAGCGTGCGGGCCGCATGGCGCATAGCTGCTCCCATGCGGGTGGAGTAGGCTGCCTGCATGGCCGCGAGCCGGCCCTTGACGGCGTCGCCCCAATGTTCGCCGAATCCCTTGATGTGCAGGTATCGCACATCATGGCGCGTATTGGAGTGAAAGCCTGCAATCGCAAACGGGTCACCCAGTTCCTCGATGGAGCCAGCCAGCAGGGCGACTGCCTCCTGGCTCAGCTCCAGAATGGTTTGGCCGGACCCTACAGTGCGCGCGTTGAGCGACTCCGAGAGATCAAGCAACACGGTCACCGCAATGTTGCGGCCGTTCGTGCGCTGGCTCATATTGATGCGCGGGTCGGGCGTGCTACCCGCTTTGAAGTCGATCAATGCGCGCAGGGCGATGTCCAGGTCCAGCTCGCTGCCTTCTTCCTGGTAACGTATCCGCACCGGGTCTTGCGGCTTGAGCAACTCAAGCAGTCGTTTCAGGCGCTTGGCCAGGGCCGCGTGCTTGGCCAGCAACTGGTCAATTTTGACCGCAGCATCGCTGGGGTGCAGGCGCTCGTACAGGCTGACCCAGTCCGGGCGGTAGCTCTGGCTGGCATAGTCCCACTCGGGGTAGTGCCGTGGCGGCAGGCTTTGGATTTCCTGTGTGGGTGGTGTCTGGTCGGTGGTGTTAAACGACTCTTCATCGTCGCTCAGCTCATGAAAACGCCAAAGGTGGCGATTGTCATCCCGATAGTCAATCTCAGTGTCCTTGAACCAGGTTTCTGGCAGCTGGTCGCTTTGCAAGCGAGTTTTCCCGAGGTAACTGAGAGCCAGCCCGGCGATCTCGGTCGTACTGGATTTGCCTTGCGCCAGCAAGGCGTGAAAGCGCCTCACCCAGTCGGCCAGTTGTGGCGACTCAAAGCGCTTGGGCGGATCCATCAGTGCGCGCGATAGCAGCGCCAACCGGTGGCGCAGGCACGAATGGGTGGCCGGGTTGCATGCGCCTTCGATCGGCATCGGGTGCAGCGCCAACAGAATACGCCGCATTCCCGGATAGGCGCGCAGGGTCAGCGCATCCATCCGCGCGTCTTCCAAGCACTCAATCGCCAGGCGCTGTGCGGGGCTGAAGTTGTCGGCAAAAATCGGTGTGCTCCAGCGCCGGTGCGCCGCCATGTGGGCCAATGCGGCACGGTAACGGTCGATGCCGGAAATGCCTGCGCGATCGTCATACACGTCGGGCAGGCGCATGCCGTACGCATCAAAGTACGGCATGGGCTGGCGTTGTACGTCAAAGGTCGTGGAGTAGGGCACCAGCACATCGCCGTCATGCCAGAGTGCCTTCAGGTACAGATCCAGCCCGCGCGTGTGGTCCATCAGCAGGGTGCCGTGGCGTTCGCGCTGCAGCACGGCGCGGCTGTCGGCAGAGTGCATGCTGAAAAAGTCGCGCTGCTGCTCAGGGTGATGGCTGTAGTTGCGGATGCCGTAATTCATCCAGTTGCTCAGGCCCTGCAGGCTTAAGGCACCCAGCAGCAGCGGCGCCTTCTCAAAAAAAATCGGCAGACTTGGACTGGGGTAGGTTTTATGGATGCCGTGGATGGAGCCGCTGGTTCGCTCCAGAAGCAGCAGGCAAAGGTCCATGTAGTGTTGCAACTGGGCCTGGGTCGGCAGACGCCGCGCCACGGCAGCCAGCGTTTGCAGAAACGGTGCGATGGCGTTGCCGTTGGGCGACTTGTTGATGAGCCGTACCGTAACCATGACGGGACTGAGTGCGTCTTCTCCCACCGTTCTGGCAATGGGTGGCCACTCCTGCAAAAAAGTCAGTACCGGCTCCGGGCCGCGACCCATCTTGCCCAGGAAACGCGCTTGGGCCAAAAAATCCATCAGACCGTCGTCACTGAGCGTGGTGCTCGCCTCGGCCATGCATGCCGCAAAAATGGCGTCAATCTGGGTGAATGCGCAGTCCAGCTGTTTGCGCCAGGCGTTCAGACGGTTTTCGATATCTGTTGGGCTGATGATGGCAGCCACGTCATTCACGTCATTCACGGCAGTTGTGGCAATTACGGGTTAACCAAAAATGGCATCAATGGCATGGTCCAGCGTGGCGCGAATATCGCTGTCGTCGGTGATGGGGCGTACCAATGCCATGCGGCACGCATCGAGTGGGTCTACATCCGCCCTGATCAGGGTGGCGGCGTACACCAGCAGGCGGGTTGAAATGCCTTCATCCAGTCCGTGACCCTTGAGCGCCCTTGCTGCAGCAGCAACTTTGACCAGTCGCACCGCATCCGCCAGATTGACGCCGGTTTCGTTGGCAACGATGTTGGCCTCCAGGTCTGCGGCAGGGTAGTCAAAGTCAAAGCCGACAAAGCGCTGCTTGGTACTTTGTTTCAGGTCTTTCATCAGGCTCTGATAGCCGGGGTTGTAGGAGATCACCAGCTGGAAATCCGGGTGCGCCTGTATCAATTCCCCCTTTTTGTCCAGCGGCAATTGGCGGCGGTGGTCCGTCAAGGGGTGAATGACCACGGTCGTATCCTGCCGCGCCTCGACAATTTCATCCAGGTAGCACAGTGCGCCAATGCGAGCCGCCGTGGTCAATGGCCCATCGAGCCAGCGCGTGCCATTGGCTTCCAGAAGGTAGCGCCCGACCAGATCCGACGCGGTCATGTCCTCATTGCATGCCACCGTAATGAGAGGCTTGCCCAGTTTCCACGCCATGTACTCAATAAACCGGGACTTTCCGCAGCCGGTTGGACCTTTGACCATCACCGGCAAGCGCGCTTGGTAGGCCGCCTCATACAAGGCCACTTCATTTGCCTGCGGCTGGTAAAACGGCTCTTGGGTGACCCGGTACGTGGTGAGGTCGGTCATGGTGTGAAAGTCCTATCAAAGAGCAGAACGCCCCCGCTGACCCCCGCCAGGCACGTCTTCACTTTAAAGCGTTGGCCGCATGTGGCTGTTAGCTCCCCCACGCCCGGCGGGGCGAGGGGGTTGGGGGGGAGTGGGGGAAATAGAAATTACTTATGGACGCCCAACTTCTCGCGCCAGCCCGGAAACAACACGTCGGCATCTTTGGGGAACGACTCAAATGCGCGCGCAAACTCTTTGTGCTCTTTGGCAAACTCGATCGGGTCAGCACCCTGTTTCCAGCACTCATACGACTGACGCAGCGATATCGCACCGGCCGCCGGGCTATCGATGTGACCATACGAGCCGCCGCCTGCGGTGTTGATGACGTTTCCGTGTCCGAGGTTCTGGAAGAAGCCGGGCAGGCGCAGCGCGTTCATGCCACCCGAGATGATCGGGGTGGTGGGCTTCATTCCGTACCACTTCTGGAAATAGACAGGACCCTGGCACTCATCGCGCTCGATCATGTACGCAATGTTGCGGTCATCACCTTCGCCCTCCATCTTGCCGTAGCCCATGGTGCCGACGTGGATGCCGCTGGCCCCCTGCAGCCGGCTCATCTTGGCCAGCACGAAAGCGGTGTAACCGCGCTTGGCGCTGGGGGATGTCACGGCACCATGACCCGCGCGGTGGTAGTGCAGGTATTGGCCGGGGTATTGACGCCGCGCAGTAGTGACCATGCCGGGGCCGCCCACATAGCCGTCCACCAGGAAGGCCAGTTTGTCCGCATCGGGGCCAAAAACTTCCAGCGCGAAATCGGCGCGGGCGAGCATTTCGTAGTGGTCATCAGCGGTGATGTTCATTGAAAACAGCTTGGCCTGACCCGTTTCGTCCTGCGCGCGCTTCATGGAGTCATAAACCAGCGGCAGCGTCTTCTTGATCGGGGCAAACACCTGGTTACCCTGTGGTTCGTCATTCTTGATGAAGTCGCCACCCATCCAGAACTGGTAGGCCGCATCCGCAAACTGCTGCGGGCGCAGACCAAGCTTGGGTTTGATGATGGTGCCGGCAATGTAGCCGCCGTCCTTGATCGGGCGACCCAGAATGCGCCACAAATCAGAAATGTCCTTGGCCGGGCCATCGAACATCTGGATCACGCGCTCGGGCATGTAAAAGTCGATCATCTTGGCGTGCTTGATGTCGCCCATGCCCTGGTTATTGCCAATGACCAGCGTCAAAAACGACACCAGCATGAAGCGCCCGTCCGTCACATTGCGGTCGAACAGGTCAATGGGGTAGGCAATACGCATGTCCTCGGTGGCTTCGTCGATGTAGTACACCAGCGCATCCACACTGCGGGTGAAGTCGTCCGTGGTGCTGACCTCCACATTGGTGCCGGTTGAAGATTCGGCAGCAAAGTGGGCTGCGGCCTCCAGATAGCCATACCCGGTTTTGGGCGCCATCTTGTAGGCCACCAGAATGTGGCGGCCGCCCTTGATCAGGTCCTCTTCCGAGAGGCTCAGATCAGCGTAACGATTGCTTTGGTCCATGGGGAATCTCCAGTTGAATAGGTCAGTGGGTGGCAATGGACCCGACTGTAGAGACTGCTATTCATAATGAAAATTCAAATTTAATTCTTGTTGAATCAGTTTTTATTGATGATTCGATGGCAGTCCGATGCCCGCTCTGGAAGAGGGGCCCGCACAGCGCGGCTTCCGGTCGCTGCGGGACGCAGTAAGTGTGCTATCAAAGTTGTAGCTATCTATTCAGTATCCACATGGTCTGGAAGGCTAATTGATTGGTAGAAATCTGCTGCGAACGACTGCGGACACGATCGCATGACATGTAAGTCCTACCCGTCGCTTGCCCGACCGATGACTGTTCGTCCGGTCAACTGGGATACGCAACAGCAGAAGGCCGCCAACGCGTTGCGTGCCGATTACCTTTGAGATAGCCATCAATCCCCCTCCAGCCACTTCGAATGGAACACGGGTTCCAGAAACCGTTGAAGCAGAAGACGAGAATTCGGCTGAGCAACAGAAGCAAGGTTGGCAGTGCATTCTCAACAACTTCAAGAGGTATGTCTAGACAAGGAACGGCTAACATAATCCATTGCAAGCCCAATTTGTGACCCACCCAGAATGGATTTCCCCATGTCGCCATCGCTCCGCCCCCGGCAAACAGCCACTTTCTTGCAACTCGCGTTTCTAGCTTGTGCCACGGTCCCGGCATTTGCGCAGTCGACCGAAGGCGTTTCACTGCAGCGAGTGGAAATCACTGGGTCGGCCATCAAACGTATAGAAGGCGAAGAAGCGCTACCGGTTCAGGTGATAACGCGCGCCGATATCGTGAAGGCGGGACTCACGACTGCTGCCGAAATCATGGCCAAGGTGTCGGCCAACTCCAATGGACTGAGCGACGGCGGCAGTATCCAGACCGGTGGCTACCATGACCAGACCGGCTTCAACTCCGCCAACTTGCGTGGCATTGGCACATCCTCGACGCTGGTACTGCTCAATGGTCGACGGATGGCAAACTTTGCCTCGCCCGGTGACGACAGCGGCGTTGATCTCAACACGATTCCAGCGGCGGCGATCCAGCGCGTGGAGATATTGCTGGACGGTGCATCGGCCATTTACGGGACGGACGCCATCGGTGGGGTGATCAACTTCATCACCCGCAGCGACTTCCAGGGAGTGGAAGTCAATGCCTATGTCGGTGGCACGACCGAGGGCGGAGCAGGCAAGCGCACGTCATCTATCGCTGTGGGCACCGGTGATTACGCAACCGATGGGTTCAACCTGTTTGGCGTGCTGGACCTCCAGCGGGCCGATGCACTTAGCACCTCGCAGCGCAGATTTATCAGCGACTTGCAGATTCCGCTGAAGCTGCCCCATCTGCTCTCCAGTGCCACCTTTCCTGGAAATATTCGCTTGAGCCGCGACCAGTTCGACTATTTGCAAAGCAAGGGCTTTTCCAGCAACGGGAGGACGGCTATTGACAGTCGAACGATCAACCTCAGCGCCCCTGCTTGCAATCCACCCGCCACCCTCTACCTGCCGCTGGGCATAGGCGGCGCAGATGCGTGCACCTATGACTACATGCGCGACGTCGAGTTGTACCCCCAGTCTGACAAGGCCTCAGCCATCGGGCGGGGAACCTGGCGACTGAACGCCGACACACAGCTGTTTGCCGAAGCGTCCCTTAGTCGCAGCATGACCTCTTACGTAGGCACGTCCAACCGCGTCGATGGTGATCTGGATGTGTCGTTGCTTCCCGGCCTGGCCAAAACCGGTTTGGCTGACTCATTGCCCGACGATCGCACCATCACTGTGCGAACGCGCTTGCTGGAAGCGGGTCGGCGCGCGAGCGAACTGACTAGCCTTGGGGAGCGCTACGTGGTGGGGTTGAAGGGAACGCTTGGTGCCTGGGACTTCGACACTGCGCTGAACCACAGCGTCAACACGGTCTCCGATCGGGATGTCAAGGGCTACCTGCTGTATGACAAGCTCATGCAAGGCATCGCCTCGGGTGTGGTCAGTGTCGCGGGAAATTCCGGTGCTGCCGGGAAGCAATACCTCGACAGCATCCAGGTCAACGAAGAGGTGCGGTATTCCCGCGGCACCATGGATGCGCTGGACTTCAAGGGCTCGCGCGATCTGATGCCCCTCCCAGGTGGGCCACTGGCTGTGGCCGTTGGTGCCGAGGCGCGTCGCGAGCATGTGGTGTTCAGACCCTCGGCCCTGCTGGTCAGTGACAACATCCAGGGTGATTCCTCGCCTGGCGAAGGGCAGGGCTCGGACAATGCCCGCAATGCGGCCTCGGCCTTTGCCGAGCTGCGCGCACCGCTGACCAAGGAACTGGAGTTGCAATTTGCATTGCGTACCGACTGGTATGAGGGCGTGGGCAGCACAACCAACCCCAAGGTCGGCGTACGCTACCAGCCCTCGGCACAGGTATTGCTGCGCGCCTCCGGCGGGACCGGGTTCCGTGCCCCCTCTTTGTCCGACCTGTACCGACCGACAGTCAGCGGCACCACTTCCACGCTTCCAGACCCCGTATGCATGGCCGAGAACAACAACGACCTGGGCTACTGCGCCGACAACTACTCCACACGGCGTTACAGCAACAGTGCACTCAAGCCCGAACGGTCCCGCCAGTTCTCTTTTGGTGCTGTGATAGAGCCCAACAAGCACTGGAGCTTGAGCGCGGACTACTGGAGCATCCGCAAGACCGACCTGATCAGCGAGGTTGGTGACGACGTGATCCTGTCCAACCTTACCAAGTATGGCTCTCTGGTCCATCGGTACAACCAGAACCAGGGCTTGTGCAGCTACGACCCCTCGGACTCCTCCATCTGCTTCATCGAGTTGCGCAAGGAAAACCGGGGGCAACAGGAAGCATCCGGCATTGATCTGGTTGCCGAATTGCGCAACTGGAAGACTGGCATGGGTACATTCGGCGCCAAGTTCTCTGGAACCCTGACGCTGGCGGCACAACAACAAACCGGCGACGGCGACCCCTTCGTCAGCAACTTGGGGCGATTTGTCACCGATGGTGTCGTACAGCGCTGGCGCCACCGCCTGAGTCTCGACTGGGAACGGGGCGCTGTTTCAGCCAACCTGGGCAACACCTATTACGCCGGATATGAAGACCAAAACTCAGCCATCGATACCAACACTGGCTCCGTGGTTGCCGCCAGTCGGGTGCCGGCGTATTCTCTGTGGGACGTTTCGATCTCCTATGCATTTAGCAAGTCATTCCGCGTTCGAGGTGGCGTACAAAACCTGTTTGATACGCCGCCCCCGTTTTCCAATCAGTCGTATTTCTTCATCTCCGGCTACGACCCAAGCTACACCGACCCCCGCGGACGCTTTGTCTACCTCAGCGCACAGTACGCCTTCAAGTGAGCGCTTCCATGGCGAAAACCTGCGCACTCGCATATCGTCAATCATGCGTTGACGTAGTGGGGGGTGTGCGCTGAAATTCCGGTACGCTAACTCCACGAATCCATCAACCCACCCCCCTGCTCAATCAGAAACTCCTTGAAAGCGCGCGCGGCGGGTGACAGCTTCTTGTGGGTCATATGGGTCACGTACCAGTGCCCCATGGACGGCAGTCCTTCAATGTCCACCCGGGCAATGTGACCGCTGGCCAGTTCGTGGCGCACGGTGCGCAGGCTCAAAAAGCTCAGGCCCATGCCGGCCATCACCGCCTGCTTGATGGTTTCGTTGCTGGGCATTTCCATCACCACGTTCAAAGGTGTGTGGTGTTCGGCAAACAGGCGCTCCATGGCCGCACGTGTGCCCGAGCCTTCTTCACGCACCACAAAGCGATGCTCCCCCAGCGCGGTAAACGGCAGCTGTTTGCGGCGCACCAGGACGTGGTCGGGCGCTGACACGATGGCCAGCGGGTTGGTGGCAAAGGCGGTGGCCTCGCAGTCCAGATTGCCGGGCGCGCGCCCCATCACCACCAGATCAGCTTCGTTGCGCGCCAGCAGGCCCAGGATGTTCTCGCGGTTGTCAATCTTGAGCTGGATGTCAATGCCCTGAAACAGCTTGCCAAAGCGCACCAGCAGCATGGGAATAAAGTATTTGGCTGTGCTGACCACGGCCAGATCAATGCGGCCTTTTTTCAAGCCCACATGCTCGGCCATCAGGGCTTCCAGGTCTTTGAGCTGGCCCATGGCCGCAATGGCATAGGTTTGAAAGGCTTCGCCGGCATGGGTGAGCCCAATGTTGCGGCCCACCGGCTCGATCAGTGGCACGCCAAAAGCGTCCTCCAACTGGCGAATCTGCATGGACACGGCGGGCTGGGTCACAAACAGCCGCTCGGCGGCTTTGGAAACCGAGCGCTGGCGTGCCACTTCCAGAAACGTCTGGATTTGCTTCAAGGTGTAGGGACGCATCAGGAATCTCCTTTTCATCAGAAAAGTCTGATGAATATTCAATAAAACGTGATTAGAGTTTATGAGTTAAGGCGATTAAAGTAAATCAATCCTCACTGATATGAATGGCCTTTACCTCATTTACCTTTCGTTGAATTGAACTTCATCCATGTCCGCAACCACCCTTCAAGCCCTGATTTTTGATGTCGACGGCACACTGGCCGACACTGAAAGCGCGCACCTGGCTGCATTCAACCAGGCATTTGCCGAGATGGGAATGGACTGGGTATGGGACGAGGATCTGTACACCACGCTGCTGGATATCTCTGGTGGCAAAGAGCGCATCCTGCACTACTGGAAAACCAGCTGTCCCGACATGCTGGAAGTGGATGCCATGGCCATGAGTGACACGGTGGATCGCTTGCACGAACTGAAGACTGCAGCCTACGAAGCCGCGGTGAATGATGGCGCCGTCAGTCTGCGCCCGGGTGTTCTCAAGCTGATGGACGAAGCGCTGGCCCAAGGGCTGCAGATGGCGATCGCCACGACAACCTCGCCAGTCAACATTGCTGCCTTGATGCGTCGCGCTATCGGGCCGGACTGGCGTTTGAACTTCACCGCAATAGGAGATGCGTCCACTGCACCCATCAAGAAGCCGCATCCGCAGGTTTACCTTCAGATGCTGGCTGCCCTCAAGCTGCCGCCCGCCGCGTGCCTGGCGCTGGAGGATTCCGGCAATGGACTGCGCGCTGCCACGGCTGCTGGATTGGCCACCATCATTACGCCAACCACCTACACGGTGCACCACAACTTTGCTGCCGCCTTGCGGGTTGTGCCGGATTTGAGCCAGGTCAACCTGGCCCGGTTGCGCCAGTGGCATGCTGAAAAACAGAACCCCTTGAAAGCCAAACCATGACCGCCTCCAATGCGCAAGCTCCCATCCTCCGCCTGGCCCCCAGTATTCTGTCGGCCGACTTTGCTCGCCTGGGCGAAGAGGTCAGGGCCATTCAAACGGCCGGTGCGGACCTGGTTCACTTTGACGTGATGGACAACCATTACGTACCCAACCTGACCATTGGCCCGCTGGTGTGTGAAGCCATCCGCCCGCATGTCACCATTCCCATCGATGTGCACCTGATGGTGGAGCCGGTGGATTCCTTGATTCCCCTGTTTGCAAAGGCCGGTGCCAACATCATCACCTTTCACCCCGAGGCCTCCCGCCATGTCGACCGCACGCTGCAGTTGATCAAGGAGAACGGTTGCAAGGCTGGCCTGGTGCTGAACCCTGCCACGTCGATTGACTGGCTGGAGCACGTCATGGACAAGCTGGACATGATCTTGCTGATGAGCGTGAACCCCGGCTTTGGTGGCCAAAAATTCATTCCTTCCACGCTGGGCAAATTGCGCGCCGTGCGCCAGCGCATTGATGCGCACCAGACTGCGGGCGGCCAGCCGATCTGGCTGCAGGTGGATGGCGGCGTCAAAGTCGACAACATCCGTGAGATCGTGCATGCTGGTGCAGATACCTGTGTAGCCGGTAGCGCCGTATTTGGCGCACCCGATGCCGATGGTGGCTATCGCACCGTGATGAGCGCCCTGCGTAGCAGTGCCGCAAGCTGAATCTTTTGCACCCCATATTCAATATTTCTGAAAGCCTGCCATGACGACTCGCCGCCGCTTTACCCTGACCCAATACCTGATCGAACAGCGTCGCCGCTTTCCGTCCGCCAGTGGTGATTTCAATGCCCTGATATTGGATGTGGCGCTGGCGTGCAAGGCCATTGCGCGCTCTGTGGCTTTTGGCGATTTGGGTAGCGTGCTGGGCCACACCACGGCCGAAGTTGCCACCAGCGTCAATGTGCAGGGCGAGGTGCAGAAGAAGATGGACGTCATCAGCAATGAATACTTCACGCAGATGACGGAGTGGGGTGGACACCTGGCCGGCATGGCTTCCGAAGAGATGGATGAGCCCTACCAGATTCCCGAAACCCTGCAGCGCGGCAAGTACATGCTGGTGTTCGATCCGCTGGACGGGTCCAGCAACATCGATGTGAATGTGACCGTGGGCAGCATTTTCAGTGTGCTGCGTGCGCCGCAGGACGTCATTGAATGCGGGCGTGATGTGGTCGCGGCCGATTTCTTTCAGCCTGGCGCCCAGCAACTTGCGGCGGGGTATGCGCTGTATGGCCCCACCACCATGCTGGTGCTCACGGTGGGCAACGGTGTGGCCGGCTTTACGCTGGACCCCAACCTGGGCCAGTTCATGCTGACGCACCCCGATATTCAAATTCCGGTGGACACGCAGGAGTTCGCCATCAACGCGTCCAACGCCCGATTCTGGGAAGCCCCGGTCAAGCGCTATGTGGACGAATGCCTGGCCGGAAAACCGGGCCCTCGTGCCAAGGACTTCAACATGCGCTGGATTGCCAGCATGGTGGCCGAGGCGCATCGCATCCTGATGCGCGGTGGCGTGTTCCTGTACCCGCGCGACACCAAGGACACATCCAAACCCGGGCGTTTGCGCCTGCTGTATGAGGCAAATCCGATTGGCATGATCATGGAGCAGGCGGGCGGGCGCGCCTCCACCGGCGAGGTGCCCATGCTCGGCGTGCAGCCCACCAGCCTGCACCAGCGCATTGGCCTGGTGTTTGGCTCCAAAAACGAGGTGGAGCGAATTGAGCGCTACCACGCCGAGCCGGTCGAGGTGGAGTTGCACAACCCGCTGTTTGCCGAGCGTAGCCTGTTCAGGGACTGAATACACGGAAGTTGCTATATGTTTGATAGCTGCCGGCGAAGTATTTGCTAGGTTCATAGCCACATTTCTTATAAATTGTTTATCCAGGAGACTCCACCATGTCCGCACGTCACCCCATCATTGCCATTACCGGCTCGTCCGGCGCAGGTACCACCTCCGTCACGCGTACATTCGAGAATGTGTTTCGGCGCGAAAACCTGAACGCGGCCATCATCGAGGGTGACAGTTTTCACCGGCATGACCGCAAGGCGATGAAGATCAAGGCAGCGGAAGCAGAAGCCGCTGGTAACAAAAACTTCAGTCACTTCGGGCCAGAAAACAACCTGTTCCCGGAGCTCGAAGCCCTGTTTCGTGATTACGCCAACACCGGCAAAGGCAAGCGCCGCAAATACCTGCACGATACCGAAGAGGCCGCGCCCTACAAGCAGGAACCAGGTACCTTCACACCCTGGGAAGACGTGCCCGCCGACACCGATCTGCTGTTCTACGAAGGACTGCATGGCGCGGTGGTGACACCCGAGATCAACATTGCCCAGCACCCGGACTTGCTGGTGGGCGTGGTGCCGGTTATCAATCTGGAATGGATCCAGAAGCTCTACCGCGACAAAAAGCAGCGCGGCTACAGTACCGAGGCGGTGACCGACACCATCCTTCGCCGCATGCCGGACTACGTGAACTATATTTGCCCGCAGTTCAACCACACGCACGTCAATTTCCAGCGGGTTCCGATGGTTGATACCTCCAATCCGTTCATTGCCCGTGATATTCCCAGTGCGGACGAAAGCATGGTGGTTATTCGTTTTGCCAATCCCAAAGGCATCGACTTTCAGTACCTGCGCAGCATGATTGATGGTGCCTATATGAGCCGAGCCAACACCATTGTGGTGCCCGGCGGCAAGATGGAGCTGTCCATGCAGCTCATCTTTACGCCCTTTGTCTGGCGCATGATGGACCGCAAGAAGAAGGCTGGATGAGAGGTACACCCCCGTCCGGGCTCACTGCGTGTGCCCGTTTCCCCCTCAAGGGGGCAATGCCGGTGGGCCGGCGGAGCCGGTTCCACGGCATTTCTGATAAAGGCACGGTATGCCTGCAGCAATACTTTCTGAGGATGAATTGACATGAACACACGCTCTCCGTCTCCTGATATGGCCAACCAGATGGCCAAAGCGATCCGCATGCTCGCGGTTGATGCGGTCGAAAAAGCCAAGTCCGGTCACCCGGGCGCGCCCATGGGCATGGCCGACATTGCCGAGGTGCTGTGGAACCGGCACCTGAGCCACAACCCGTCCAACCCGCTGTGGCCCAACCGCGACCGCTTTGTGCTGTCCAACGGCCACGGCTCCATGCTGATCTACGCGCTGTTGCACCTTACGGGCTACGACCTGTCTATCGATGACCTGAAGAAGTTCCGCCAGTTGCACAGCAAGACGGCCGGCCACCCTGAAGTCGGCGTCACGCCGGGCGTGGAAACCACCACCGGCCCGCTGGGGCAGGGCCTGACGAATGCGGTTGGCATGGCGCTGGCGGAGAAACTGCTCGCAGCCGAGTTCAATCAGCCGGATCAGGGCATCGTTGACCACTTCACCTATGTGTTTATGGGCGATGGTTGCCTGATGGAAGGCATCAGCCACGAGGCCTGCTCGATGGCCGGGACCCTGCGTCTGTCGAAGCTGGTGGCGTTTTACGACGACAACGGCATCTCGATTGACGGCCATGTCGAGGGGTGGTTCACGGATGACACGCCCAAGCGTTTCGAAGCCTATGGCTGGAACGTCATACCTGGCGTCAATGGCCATGATCCTGCGGCCCTCGATGCTGCCGTGCAGGCCGCCAAGGCTCAGGCGCGGCTGGCGGATGGCAAACCCACGCTGATTTGCTGCAAGACCGTCATTGGCATGGGTTCGCCCAACAAGGCTGGAACCCACGACGTTCACGGAGCAGCCCTGGGCGCTGCCGAGGTGGCAGCCACCCGTGAGGCACTGGGTTGGGACCATGCTCCGTTTGAGATTCCGGCGGATATTGCGGCCGCCTGGAATGCGGTGGAGCGCGGCCAGGCGGCCGAAGCGGCTTGGCGCGCCGGTTTTGAAGCCTATCGCGCGCTGTACCCGGAGCAGGCGGGAGAGTTCGAACGTCGCATGGCGGGCAATCTTTTGCCGGCCTTTGCAAATAAACTGCCAGAGGTGCTGGCGGCCATTGCCGGGAAGTCCGATACAGTGGCAACCCGCAAGGCAAGCCAGAATGCGCTGGATGCACTGGCACCCCTGTTGCCTGAGTTCTTTGGCGGAAGCGCCGACCTGACCGGCTCCAACCTGACCAATTTCAAGGGTTGCGTCAAGGCGGGGCGGGACCAGTGGGGCAACCACATGAGCTATGGCGTGCGCGAGTTCGGCATGGCCGCCATCATGAACGGCATCGCCCTGCACGGTGGCTACATTCCCTATGGTGGCACCTTCCTGACCTTCAGCGATTACAGCCGCAACGCCATCCGCATGGCCGCACTGATGAAGCTGCGCGTGGTCCACGTCTTCACCCACGACAGCATTGGCCTGGGCGAAGACGGCCCCACCCACCAGAGTGTTGAGCACATTCCCAGCTTGCGCATCATCCCGAATCTGGACGTGTGGCGTCCGGCTGACGGGCTGGAAACAGCGGTAGCCTGGGCGCACTCCGTCGAGCGCAAAGACGGACCCAGTGCGCTGTGCCTCTCACGCCAGAACCTGCCGCGTTTGACGGGTGATGCCACGACGGCACAGGCCATGGAGCAGAACATCCGACGGGGTGGCTATGTGCTGTCGGACATGGAAGGCGCGCAGGTCGTGCTGGTGTCAACCGGCTCCGAGTTGGAGTTGGCCGTAGCCGCACAGGCGGCACTGGCTTCTGAGGGTATTGCCACGCGGGTTGTGTCCATGCCCTGCACCAATGTGTTTGACCGCCAGGCAGACGCTTACCAGGAGTCTGTTTTGCCGCTGGCATTGCCTGCCGTTGCAATTGAGGCGGCGCATCCGGATTTCTGGCGCAAGTACGTCGGGCGCACGGGTGTGGTGGTGGGCATTGCGAGCTTCGGCGAGTCGGCTCCGGCCAAGGACTTGTATGCACACTTTGGCATCACGTCACAGCGCATCGTGGATGCGGCGCGCACGCTGGCCCACCGCGCTGCACACCGCAATGCCGTGCCCTTGCCGGACCAGATCGTGGTTTCCGCGAACTGACCCGTTGTCCGGACAAGCTGCATGAATGCTTTTGATCTAGTCATGTTTGACCTGGACGGTACTTTGGTGGAGACAGCGCCAGAGATTTTTGACGCTGTCAACGACACGCTTCGCTATTTCAAGCTCGCAGAGGTCACGCAGCAGCAGGTCAACGACTGGATTGGCCACGGCACGCGGGAATTGCTGATCCAGGCGCTGGCGTTCGCGGGCAAGGTGCCGGACTCCACGGTGCGCGCCAGTGATAGCCTGGCGCTCAGTGTCTCACGCTTTGATGTGCACTACCAGCAACGCTGCGGCACGCGCAGTCGGCTCTACCCCCAGGTTCGCGAGACATTGACTGCCTTGCGCCAGCAGGGCGTCAAGCTGGCCGTGGTGACCAACAAGGAAGGCCGCTACACCGACACGGTGTTGAATGCCCACAGCCTGACCCCACTGCTGGATGCCGTGGTCAGCGGCGACAGTTTTCCTGCAAAAAAACCGGATCCAACCGGTGTGCAGAGCTGCCTGTGCCGGTTCGGTGTGTCGCCTGAACGTGCATTGTTCGTCGGGGATTCCAGCATCGACGTGGCCACCGCGCGCAATGCGGGCGTGCGCGTCTGGGCACTGCCATATGGCTACAACATGGGTCAGCCGATCGAATCCTGTGCGCCGGACCGGGTCATTGCTGATTGCTCGGTGCTACTAAATAAATAGCTTCAATCGTAATATCTACGTGGCCTAACAGCCATTTTTCCAAGGAAAACACTGTGAAAGTCTTGCGCTTCGCCGACGTCATAGCAAGCGGCTTTGCCGATCAAAAGCGTGTGTTCATCCGCGCTGACCTGAATGTGCCCCAGGATGCGGCAGGAAACATCACTGAAGATACACGCATCCGAGCTTCGGTGCCGTGCATCGAGATGGCGCTAAAGGCTGGTTCCGCAGTGATGGTGACCAGCCACCTGGGCCGCCCGACTGAAGGCGCGCTCAAGCCCGAAGATTCGCTGGCCCCGGTAGCCAAGCGACTGGCCGAGTTGCTGGGGCGTGACGTGCCGCTGGTGGCCGATTGGGTGGATGGTGTGACGGTAGCCCCGGGCCAGATTGTCATGCTGGAAAACTGCCGGATCAACGTGGGCGAGAAGAAGAACACCGAAGGGCTGGCGCGAAAGCTGTCGGCCCTATGCGACATCTTTGTGCACGACGCCTTTGGCACCGCGCACCGCGCGGAGGGCACGACCTATGGCATCGCCCAGTACGCACCTATCGCCTGTGCAGGCCCGCTGCTGGCGGCCGAGATCGACGCCATCAACAAGGCACTGGCTAGTCCGAAGCGCCCGCTGGTGGCCATCGTGGCGGGATCCAAGGTCTCCAGCAAGCTCACCATCCTGCAGGCGCTGTCCAGGAATGTGGACCAACTGATTGTGGGTGGCGGCATCGCCAACACCTTCATGCTGGCTGCTGGTCTGAACATCGGAAAAAGTCTGGCCGAGCCCGGCCTGGTGGAAGACGCCAAAGCCGTAATCGCCGCCATGAAGGCGCGTGGGGCCGAAGTGCCCATCCCCCCCGATGTGGTCACCGCAAAGACCTTCAGTGCCGAAGCTCTGGCAACGGTCAAAGCCGCCACCGATGTGGCTGACGATGACCTGATTCTGGACATAGGACCCGAAACCGCCGCGCGCCTGGCGGCACAGCTCAAGGCCGCAGGCACCATTGTCTGGAATGGCCCGGTGGGTGTGTTTGAGTTTGCGGCGTTCGAGAACGGCACCAAGGCCATCGCACAGGCGATTGCCGAATCCAGCGCTTTCAGCATTGCGGGTGGGGGCGACACGCTGGCCGCCATTGCCAAGTACGGAATCGAGAAGCAGGTGGGCTATATCTCCACTGGGGGTGGAGCCTTTCTGGAGGTGCTCGAAGGCAAAACATTGCCTGCATTCGAGATTCTGCAAAAGCGCACGGCAGGCTGATTTACTACTGTTTTGATAGCTGCTTGCCCAATAAATACAAGGGTCTTGTCCCTGTTCATCATAATTTTTAGGAGATTTTCATGGCATTTGTTTCCCTTCGCCAGGTGCTGGACCACGCCGCCGACAATGGCTATGGTGTGCCGGCTTTCAACGTCAACAACCTGGAGCAGATCATCGCCATCATGGAGGCCGCGCAGGAGACCAACAGCCCGGTCATCCTGCAAGCTTCGGCCGGCGCGCGAAAATATGCCGGTGAAGCCTACCTGCGCCACATGATGTTGGCCGCGGTGGAGTCGCACCCCGACATTCCCGTGGTGGTGCACCAGGACCATGGCACCTCGGCGGCGGTGTGCCAGCAGTCCATTCGCTCGGGCTTCACTAGCGTGATGATGGATGGCTCGCTGATGAGCGACGGCAAGACTCCGTCAACCTACGAATACAACGTCGACATCACCCGTCTGGTGTGCCAGATGTCGCACCCCATTGGTGTGTCGGTCGAAGGCGAACTGGGCTGCCTGGGCAGCCTGGAAACCGGCGATGCGGGCGAGGAAGATGGCATTGGTGCCGAAGGCAAACTGAGCCACGACCAGATGCTGACCGACCCGGTGCAGGCCAAGGACTTTGTCGCCAAAACCGGTGTGGATGCACTGGCGATTGCGATTGGTACCAGCCACGGTGCCTACAAATTCACCCGCAAGCCCACCGGCGACATTCTGGCGATCGACCGCATCGCCGCCATCCACGCGCAAATCCCCAACACCCATCTGGTGATGCACGGCTCCAGCAGCGTGCCGCAGGAGTGGCTGGCCATCATTCGCCAGTTTGGTGGCGACATCAAGGAGACCTATGGCGTGCCGGTGGAAGAAATCCAGCGCGGCATTCAAAGCGGTGTGCGCAAGATCAACATCGACACCGACATCCGCCTTGCGATGACCGGCGCCATGCGCCAGGTGTTTGCCCAGCAACCCAGCGAGTTTGACCCGCGCAAGGCCTTGGTCGCAGCCAAGAATGCGGCACGCGGCATTGTGAAGGCGCGCTTTGAGGCATTTGGCTGCGCGGGGCAGGGCAGTAAGATCAAACCGGTGGCGCTGGAGGTGATGGCGAAGCGATACGCATAAGCCAGCACCGAAAAACCAATAATTGATGTTTTTCGGCGAAGATGCAACGGTTTGAAGGCATCTAAGTGACTGGGCTTTGGCATATTTTTGTGACGACGAGATAATCACACTACAGTGCTAGGGGTTGGTGCATACAGCACTTTTCCATATGGCAAGGTCGGTGAAAGTCCATGATCAAATTTTTTCGCCCCCTGTTGGTCGCCCTGGGCTTGCAGTTGGCCAGCATTTTTGTTGGTGCGCAGACCCTGAATTCGGTACCGGTTCCGGCCAATGGTTCGGTGGGTGTCGTGACCAACTTGCAAGGCACGTTGCGTGTTGCCAAACCAGGCGAAAGCCCGCGGCTCCTGGAAGTGAACGCCACCGTCAAGGAGGGTGACGTGCTCAGCACGGGAACTGGCACGTTTGCACGGCTCAAAATGGTCGATGGTGCTGAACTGATCCTGCGTCCGAATTCGCGCGCTGAATTGACCCGGTATGTCTACAAGCCGTCGATACCGGCCACGGACAATGCATTGATTACCCTGATTCAGGGCGGACTGCGGTCCCTCACCGGGCTGTTGGGAAAACGCAATCCACAGCAGGTGACATTGAAAACGTCTACCGCGACGATCGGCATTCGCGGCACCGAAGTGGGTCTCTTGCAATGCAATGACGATTGCTCGGAGCAAACTCCGCCCGGCATGCCACAGATTGAGAATGGCACCCACGTGGAGGTCACTTCCGGCGCAGTGGAGTTTGAAACGGCTGGCGGGCGGATGATTTTGCGTCGGGGCGATTTTGCATGGTCCCGCAACGCCAATTCCCCACCCCAGCAAGTGCCCAGAAACCGTGCCGCGCGGCAGGATGTGCCACCTTCCATTCGTCAAAACCGTCTTCCACCGGGACAGGCCAGTGCGCCGCCTTTGCCACGTGACACGGACCCATCAACTGGCTTGTTGAGCAGCGGAGCTGGTGACCTGCCCGGTCCAAACGGCAGCGAACTTGGTGCTCAGCTTTCCGATCTGCCCCCTACCTCCGCAGGTCCATCGGACTCTCCGCCGCCATTCGGGGGCACTGTCCAGCCTTCATTCGGTCCGACGCGCAGTGCGTCACCTACGGGTGGTGGGCGTACGGCTATCAGCCCAAACTAGCTCTGCATCCGCAGTTTGAAGCCCGCTGCCCATGGCGTTGCGCGGCTGACACGGGGTTGCGGTGCCGGTGCGGAAATTGCTGGCTTCATCCCAGCGTGTCGTTCAGGATGTTGGTTGCCCATGACATGGCGTACACCCCTTCTGCAACGCTGGGTTCGGTGGACAGGCCGCCTGCACCTTCGACCGGGAGCATGGTTTTTTTCTCGGCGCTGTAGCGGTGTACCGATGCCACATGGATCACCTCTGATTGCGAAATAAAGCTGTAGCAGGTGTTGGCAATGATGGGCTGGTCCGGCACGGGCAGGCCGAGAGAAAGTGCCGCCACGGCGCTGGCGCACACCTTGGCTTCCTGGTTCGCCATATGACCGGATTTGGGCATGCCAGGAGCGCCGGCAATAGAGTCCCCCAAAACGTGGATGTTCTTGTGGCGGGTGGACTCGTAAGCCAAAAAATCGACGCCGCACCAGCGCTCGCCCACGTTGGCCAGTCCGGATTTGCGGGCGATGGTGCCTGCACGTTGTGGCGGGATCACGTTGAGAACATCTGCCTTGTGTTTGCCCTGCATCTTGAAGTTGATGGTTCGTGTGGCCGGGTCTACGAGTTCAATCTCGGCATCGTGCACATACTCGATCAATCCGGCGTAACGCGATTTCCAGGCGGCCTCGAACAAGCCCTTCTTTGACTGAATCTCGGGGTTGCTGTCAAACACCAGCAGCTTCGCCTTGGGGTTGCGTGTCTGCAGGAAATGTGCAATCAGACTGGCCCGTTCGTACGGTCCGGGTGGGCAACGATAGGGCACTTTGGGGATATGCATGGCCACAGTGCCACCGGGCGGCATGGCCTTGAGCATGTCCCTCAAACGCTGCGTCTGCTCTCCAGCCTTCCAAGCGTGTGGCACCTGTAGCTGAGCTTGGTCATTGCCCATGCCGGGGATGGATTCGTAGTTGAAGTCAACGCCGGGCGACACGATCAGTCGGTCATAGGCAATGCGTTCCTTCCCGACGCGCACCGTTTTCTTGTCAGCGTCAATTTCGTCTGCCGCCGCACGGATCCAGCGGATGTCATATTTGCCGATAAAGTTTTCGTAAGGTTGCGTGATGTCGCGCAGCGTCATGCCACCGTGGATCACCCGGTTGCTCATGGGGCACATGATGAAATCGCTGGCCGGCTCAATCAGCGTGACACGGATTGCGGGGTTGAAGCGTTTGAGGTATTTCGCGGCCGTGGCGCCGCCAAAACCACCTCCGATGATGACCACGCTGGGGCCGCTTTGGGCGCGTACGGCATGTGGCCCCAGAACCAGGGCTGCCGAGCCCGACTGGAGAAACTGACGGCGTGAAAACTCCATGGCAACTCCGGTGCGGTTCAGTTCAGTCTGGAGAAATACTCGGTGATGCGTTTGAGCTCATCGTCCGAGTAACCCTTGGCGTGCTGGTGCATGATGGTTGCCTTTTGCTGCCCGCTTTTGAAGGCAAGCATCATGCGGTACAGCTCTGGCGCGGGCCGTCCACCGATGGTCAGGCCTGTGCCTTCTGCCTTTCCGTCGGTTCCATGGCAGCTCATGCAACTGGCCGCCCACACGCTTGCCTGGTAGTCTGCAAGGGCGGTCGGTCCGGTGGCGGGTTTTTGCGCCCATACGTGCCCCGCACCGGTCACTGCCATTCCCAGGGTCATGGCGGCCAGAAAGCGTGTGGTAACCATGGTCAGCGGATTAACCGGACGATACCCAGCGCCTTGAGAACATATTTCTCGTAAATGGGCTCCGAGGTGCCATTCTTCATCTTGCGCATAAAGTATTTCTCGAAGGCAATCTTGGCCAGGTGCACCCATTTGCCTTTCTTGAACCAGTTGACATTGCGCGGCGGAATTTGTGGAAGTGCCACAAAAGCGGCACCCGTGTCGCCAAAGTCGGCCAGGCAAATGGCATTCCAGGTTCCCTTGGTGCTAGCGGTGCTGCCGTTCAGCTCATCCGCAATGTTGTGCACGATGGCTGAAATCATCGTCTCTATCATGTAGCCAGTCTTGGGCGCTCCGGTGGGTACCGGCGTGGCTTCGACCGGTGGAATGGCCACGCAGACACCCGCAGAGAATATGTTTTTGTATGCCTTGCTGCGCTGGTAATCATCAATGATCACGAAGCCGCGCGGATTGCACAGGTTGGGCACGGCGGCAACGGCATCCACGCCCTTGAAGGCGGGCAGCATCATGGACATCTTGAATGGTACTTCGTGTTCCTTGAATACGGCGCCATTGTCATCGAGCTGGGTCACAAACATCTTGCCAGCTTCAACCTTGGTGGTCTTGGCGTTGGTGATCCACTTCATGTCGTGGCCGCGCAACTCGGACTCCAGCATGCCCTTGCTGTCGCCCACGCCACCCAGACCCAGGTGCCCGATGTAGGGCTCACTGGTTACGAAGGTGATGGGCACTTTGTGGCGGATCTTGCGCCGGCGCAGGTCGGTATCCAGGATGAAGGCAAACTCATAGGCCGGGCCAAAGCAGCTGGCAAACGGCATGGCGCCAATGACCACTGGTCCGGGGTTCTTCAGGAACTCCTCGTAGTCCTTGAAAAAGCCCAGTGCATGGTCCACGGTGCAGACCGAGTGGGTGTGACCGCCGTGCGGTCCGGAGCCGGGAACTTCGTCAAAGAACAGCTTGGGACCCGTCGTGATGACAAGGTAGTCGTAGTCAACGGTGGCGCCATCCTTGAGCGTCAGGCGGTTGGCTGGCGCGTCGATGGACGTAACCGCCTTGGCAATGAAGGCAATGCCTTTCTTTTCCAGCAACGGTGCAATGGGCAGGGTGATGGACTCGCGGTCACGCCACCCAACCGCCACCCAGGGGTTGGATGGCGTGAACTGAAAGTAGTCCACGGCACTGACAACGGTAATGCGGTGCTCCGCAGGGAGCGCCGCGCGCATTTCATAGGCAGCGGGCATGCCGCCTATGCAGGCGCCCATGATGACAATATGTGCCATAAATTCCCTCGTGTTAACGAACGCTCCGGCCTGCCTAGAAGCGCTGCGTAAACATGAATTGCATGTTGTTTTGTGCGTGCGAGATGGTGAGCCCACCACCGGTTACGGTGACGGATGGCGCAAGTGTCAGTGCGGCATTGATGTCGGCTGTATTCGACACTTTGTAGCCTACACCCACCGTGAAATGGTTGCGCACGGTGGCGGGGAAGAGGGGGTGCACATAGGCGTCCGGCACAGGGTTGTCCGCCAGGTTCAAGCCGGTGCGCAGTGTCAGCTGGTCATTGGCTTTGTAGGCAAGACCCAGATTCAGCACGGTTTGGTCTTTCCAGTTTTGCGGGATGGCAAATGTGACAAAGCCCATTCCCGCTGTAGCGCTGTCGTAGCGCATCTTGAAGCTCTTCATGGCATCCGCCCAGGCAATGCTCTTGATGTCTGCCGCAATCAGCATGGCAGGGCTTGCCTGCCAGCTCGCGCCGACGGCCAGTACCGCCGGCATCTGAAAGTCGATCACGGACATTTGGCCGCTGTCGCTGAGCATGCCAACGATGCCCAGGTTGGCGGAAGTACCGGCGGTCTTCATGTCAGCCAAAGCCGTCTTGAATTGGTAAGAGGCGCCCATGGTGACGTCCGCGCCTGTCTTGAACGTTGCGCCAATGCTGGCACCCAGACCGGTCGATTTGGCTGCACCGCTGAACTTGCTGGAGTCAGAAAAGTCAATGCGCGCAACGGTTGTGTTGGGGTTGACCCCAGGGACCATGTTGTTTGCCATCATGCCCATATTGGTGGCCAGACCGCCCTGACCACCGGTCATCATTGGCTTGATTTGGGTGAGTGGCCCATTCATCTGCACGTCTAGTGAAGACCAGATGAACTTCAAGGTGGCGCCAATCGTGACATTCGGGTTCACCTGAAACGCAATTGGTGCAAGAAGATTACCAACACCCAGCTCAGACCGCGATGGCAATCCGGTACCGGCCGACATGAAAGAGGAGCCCTCGTACTCGGTGCCCATACCGCCTTGGGCAAACATGCCAATGCCATAGGTCAAAGCGCCACTGCGACGGGTGTAACCGATAGCGGGCATGAGATAGGACGTACCACCTGATTTGGCATCCATGCCCATCATGCTGCTCTTGACATCGGGCCCCAACATGCCGACTGCAACGTCGAGGCGGGACGTTCCGTCGGCCATCATGCCAAGGGTTGCCGGGTTTTGTGCCATGGCGGCATTGCCGTGGTCAATGGCCTGGGATGCACCGCCCATCGCAGTAGAGATGGGGCCATAGCCTTCCATCAGCATGCCATTGGTTGCGTGGGCTGAACCGGCAGCCAAGAGAGCGCACAGAGGGGTTAGTGCGAAGAATTTTTTTGAAACGGTCATGGTTGTCTCCGGTGGTTTTAGTGTGGAACGAGGGAAAGAAAAACGCGGGGTGAGCGGCTTACCAAAGCGCCATCAGGCGGCCTTTGACGACTTTGGATTCGATACGTTGAAGGGGGCTGTTTCCCTTTTTGATGCAGTCGCCGCTCTTGGCGTCGAATTGCCATTGATGCTTGGGACAGGTCAAGGTGGTACCTTGGACGGCCAGTTCGGGAATGTTGGTGCTCTGGTGTGGACAGTGGCTGTCATAGACCTGGAAGGTTTTCTTGTCGCGGTAGATGAACAGGCCACGGCCGTCGTGCTCAGTCCGCATCACTTCGCCGTCGGGTACGTCTTTGGACGCCATGAGATCACGCCATTGCGCGGGAACGGGAGTCCGCTGTGTGATGACTTCAGGCGCAAAACCCGGGATGTTCATATCCAGAATGATGTCCACCGCCCAGACGATTTTGGCCAGACCCAAGATGGGAAACGCCATGAGTAGTGCATCCAGTACTTCCATGGGGCTGCTGCCTTCGCGCAGGGCACGGCCAAGGTACTGTCGAAAGCCACGCTCGGTCTGCGAATGCACCTTGCTGATGACCGAAATCAGGTTTCGCGTCTTGGGGTCGAGATGTTTGCCGGTCTCTTTCAGGAAGGCAAAGTAATGACCAACGGTTTCGGGTCGGGTTTTGACCAAATAGTTCAGTGCGTCGCTCATGAAGTGTGCTGGTTGGTTGGGTTTAAAAATGAAGGACCATGACAGGATGTTCGGATAGGCCCAGAACCTTCTGCGCTACACCGCCAACCAGAGCCCGGCCAATGCGCCTGTCGCTGCGACTGCCCATGACGATCAGGTCTGCGTCACAAGCCTGGCGCGATGCAAGAATTTCCGTGAACGGTTTGCCAACCCGGACTTCACCCGTGACAGTCACACCATCGCGTTGTGCCTGGTCGACAAGTTCTGCAACAAGTGATTGTGCTTGGCTGCACATTTCCTGTGTCGCGACGACGCTCACTACGTGCAAAGGGAGCTCGCACTGGGTTGCAACACGGGTCGCAATGGCAACAATCTTGCGGGCATCCTCTGAAGTGTCTGCCGCTATCAGAATGCGCTTGCTCCACATACTGGCCCCACGCGGAACGATCAGCACATGGCATGGTGCATGCGCCACCACTTTGCTGACCATTTCGCCGACCAGCAAGTTGGCAAGAAAACCGCGCTTGCCCCGGCGACGGATGATGATCATTTCGCTGTGCGCGGATCGGGCTTCCTCAACAATTTCGAGGTAGGGTTCCTCACCGCGGCGCACCCGAGGCTCAATGGTTACCTGTGCTGCGGTTGCCTGCTCGCGCAAATTAATGATTTTCTGAGCGGCCTCATGTTCGGCTTTGGCCGCAAGTTGCGGTGCCAGCGCTTCATACTCCGGGTTGCTGACCAGCGGCAGTATGGTCATTAGTGGCAATTCGCATCGCTTCGCCATGGCGAACGCCATTTTTTCTGCTCCGGCGTCGAACTCACTGCCTTCAGTGGCCAGCAACAGGCGGGTAAAGAGCTGAGCCATATTCAGTGTCCCCCAGTGAGGATGCCGGAAGCGGCAAGCAGCAATACTGCAATCACCATGGCGCACATCGCTGCATAGGCATAGTCACGCCGCTTCAGATACAGGGGAATCAAGCCTATCAGGGGCGGCAGCGAACAACCTGCAAGAACGGAAATGCCAATCAGTCCCGACAAGTCGCCTTTGTGCGCCAGCGTCAACCAGCCCCAACCGGTTGGGGTTCCTGTTTTCTGCAAATACGAACCAACCGGCAGGTTCCAGACCGCTGGGAGCTGCTCCAGCGGCACATGCGGGGTCAAAACACCGAATACGTAGGCGGCAAAGCTGACGACCAAAGCCAACACACCCAAGCGGGTACCCCAATCCAGCAATAGGGCGTAACGCAACGCCTCCTGGTGCTGATCCTGGTTGTTGCTGGATGTAGGGGAGTTTGTCATGTAGTTGTTTATACCCAGATGCCCAAGCCCTTTAGCAGGGCACGGATGCCTGCAAAAAGCAGCAGGGTGATGACCATTTTTCGAATGACCGAGCCTTTGAGCACATGCAGGAGGCGTGCACCAATGCGGGCACCCAGCATCATGCCAACGACCGAGGGTACGGCAATCATTGGCAGGACCGCGCCCCGGTTCAGATAAACCCAGGCAGCCGATGAATCAACCAGCGACAGCACCAGGCCCGAGGTACCGGCCGACACCTTGAGGGGCGCGCCCATCAACAGATTGAGTGCCGGCACATTGGCCCAACCGGCACCAATGCCGAACATGCCCGCCATCACACCGATGGCCAGAAAAATCACCAAACCCAGGGGTGTGCGGTGTACTTGCCAGTTGATAGCCTGCCCGGAGGCACCGTCGATGAAAACCCCGTGAATGCCCAATGCAGAAGACAGTCTGTCGGGCTGTGCAACATGCGGAAACTCGGATTTTTTCGAAAACAGCATGAGTGTCACGATTCCCAGCACGATCAGACCCAGTGCGGTCTGGATGATGGACGCCGGCAATGCCAGGCCCAGCAGCGCACCCACGATGGAACTCATGCAGGCCAGTAAAGCCAATGGCAATGCCAGGCGCAGGCTGGACAGGCCTCCGCGCAGCAACATGGGTCCGGCTGCCAGTGCGCTGGCCAGAGCAACCAGCAAACCTGCACCGCGAACAAAGTCCAGATGAAAAGGAAAAAAACCGCCAATGATGGGAACAAACAGGGTGCCACCGCCGATGCCGGCTGGAACCGCCACGATGCCGATCAGAAAACAGGTGGCGAACAAGGCCATCGGCCAAAACCACCAGGGCAGGGTGCTGGCAGGAACAACGCTGTCAGCCGCAAGAGCCGGCGAAACGAGAAAGACCAGCAGGAGCGGGATGAGCCATGCCGCGTGCAAACTATAACGGGGACTGCGTACAGACTCGGTCAAAATGTCTCTCTTGTTGTGCACGACCGGCATTGTGGTTTAGAGGGCTTTGCGGAGTGTCATGGCGCCGCGAATTTGTCCAATGGAGTATCCGGTCGCTTTGTCAGCCGGATAGGCTGACTGCAGTCTGGACGTGACTTCAGCCTTGATTTTGTCTGTTGGCCCGTGACAGGCCAGGCAGATTTGCTGAACCGGCAGGGCTTTCATAAAGCGGTATTCTTTTCGGTCACCATCGGCCACGATCTCGCCTTTGTCCAGGGTGGCAGGGCTTTCACCCGCTGCCGCCCTGCGGTCAAATTCCTCCAGCACGCTGCGCTCCCAGGCGTCTGGAACCGCTTTGGGGTTGCGGTTGAGCAGACTCACGCGCCGGATGTTCCAGCCAGTCTGTTCCGATGCCGCCTTCGCCATTTGCGGTGCTCTGTCCTTGCAAACGTCAATGGCAGATTCCGGGCCACCTTTGGCGATTTCGTCCGTCAGTACCTGCAGCAACTTCGGAGGGACGCTGGTGGCTGCCTTGCGCGCATCAGCCAACCAGGTCGCATCTTCAGCAAACGCAGTCAGACTGGATAGCAGGAACAGTGACAGCAGTCTCTTTTTCATTTGCAATCTCTTTCACGAAATGGTTTGGTAATACAGATTTTGCGGGTGGTTGGCCTGCGCAAAGAAGAACCATCGCTCAGCCAGCAAACCGATGTACTGGGCCGCAAAGGCCAGGAACAGCAGGGTCAGTGAGGCGGACGGCACGCCCAGTGCAAGCAACAGCAAAGGCACAGGAAACACCAGCAACAAGAATGCCCATTTGACCGAGCGCAACAGCTGTACGGTGCGGCCATGGAAAAACTCTCGCGTGTTGAACGACCCGCCCATAAAGCCCATGGCTTTTTGCACAATGCGCGGGTGTTTGATACCCAGGGCGCTCTGCAGGCTGGACTTGGGTTTGAGTCGGGCGTTGCGCACCAGAGAAGCAGCGCGCGTCACCCCGGCGAGCACGGTGAACAGGACGGCAGCCAGACCATAGGGCTTGACCAAAACCGATATACCCATACCGGCGGCCAGCAGCGTCGCCAACGTCAGACCTGAGGCGCAGCCCAGCAGCAGGTAGTTCACGACAGTCAGCGGGCTGGCCCATTCCTGCAGAAAGCGCACGGATGCGTAAATCATTGCCGTACTAATAAACAAAGCGAAGCACGCTATCACTGTTATTGCGCCAAGCAGCACGGTGTTGCCCATTCCCATGTAATGCGCGCCAGCGTAGAAGAACAGTCCTGCCATGAAAATGGGCAGTGCGATGACTTCGCGTGACAGCCACGAGGTGCGCCACATGGCAGCCGAACGCCAGGCGCGCTCAGGGCGGCCCAAGTGAAAAAACGAAGCCAGCAATCCAAGCCCTGTCAGTGCAAGGGAAACCAGACTGGCCGTGAACAAAAAGCGCTGGCTGTCAGGCGCGGCCAGAGTGCCGGATAGCTCGGTTGCGAAGAGCGCCAAAAAAAGCCCCTGCGCTGCGCCACATAGCGTTGTGAGGAAAATAACAGAAAAAGCGGGTTGCATGATATGTTTGTCAGTGTGTCATGTGGCGAAGTCTTCACGACCCAGATCGCGCTGGTTGATCTCCGGCTTTTTACCGTCGATCTTGAGCGGGTTGTCCACGCGCACAAGGTCTTCCGGATGAATGCGAATTTCCGTTTTCCGTCGGGGCAGGTAATGGTTGGCCGGGCTGGTTCCCCACTCGGGCATCAGCTGGTAGCCGCCGCGCTCGGCAATGGCTTGTGACACCTCGGAGTCGGGGTCGTGAATATCACCAAACAGGCGGGCGTTAGCGGGGCATGCAATCACACAGGAGGGCTTGCGTTGTGGCTCAGGGATCGTGACATCGTTAATGCGATCCACGCACAACGTGCATTTGGTCATCACCTTGCGCTCTTCGTCGAACTCGCGCGCGCCGTAGGGGCACGACCAGCTGCAGTATTTGCAGCCGATGCACTTGTCGTAGTCCACCAAAACAATGCCATCCTCGGGCCGTTTGTAGCTCGCCCCCGTGGGGCATACCGGCACGCACGGCGGATCTTCGCAGTGCAGGCACGACTTCGGAAAGTGAACGGTCTGCGTGTTGGGGAACTGGCCTACTTCAAAGGTCTGCACCCGATTGAAAAATGTGCCGTTAGGCTCTGCTGCGTAGGGATTGATGTCGACCAGCGAGCCTGCTGCTCCGGAGGTATTCCATTGCTTGCAACTGGTGACGCATGCGTGGCAGCCGACGCATACGTTCAGATCAATGACCAGTGCCAATTGGGTCATTTGTTCTCTCCTCTTCCGGCAAAGTAGGCACGCCATTTCGGCGTGACCTTTTGCATTCCGGGTGCTACCGGCACGGCTTTGAACTGTGGCGAGGTTTGCTCGGGTTCGTCCTCTTGCGCCTTGTAGATGCGCACCCGAACGTCATACCAGGCTGCCTGACCGGTAATGGGATCGGAGTTGGAGATGGCAGCCCCCGCGCTGGATGGCGGCAATACTTCCGATATCAGGTGGTTGAGCAAAAATCCGCGCTGTGACTCGTTTGCATCAGGACTCAGATTCCACGCGCCGGCAGACTTCCCAATGGCGTTCCAGGTCCAAACGGTGCCTGGCTCAACGGCCTCTGAGTATCGGCACATGCAGCGCACTTTGCCCCAGTGCGATTCAACCCACATCCAGCCACCATCGGCGATGCCCTCGGCGGCAGCGGTTTTGGCGTTAACCATCAAGTAGTTGTGGGCATGAATCTGGCGCAACCAAGCGTTTTGCGAGTCCCACGAGTGGTACATCGCCATCGGGCGCTGGGTGATGGCGTTCAACGGATATTTGGCGGTGTCGGTTGCTTGCTCCTCCAATGGCACATAGTGGAACGGCAGCGGATCGAAATAGGTCTCCACCCGCTTGCGCAGATGCGCAGGCGGCTGCTTGCCCGGGCGCTTGCCCTGGGCGGCACGGCGAAAGCCCTGCAGGAATTCGGAGTAGATGTGGATGACAACGGGGTCTTTGTCGCGGCGAATGCCTACCTTTTGCGCCCACTCCATGTAACCCTGGTTCCAGTTGCGCATGTACTGGAATTCAACCGGCATCTCATAGTGAAACACGCAGTTGTTTTTTTCGTACATCTCCCATTGTTTCGGGTTCGGTTCACCCCGCATGGATTTTTCGCCGCCCTTGCCGCGCCATCCCGCCAGAAAACCGATGCCTGATCCGGGTGCGGTTTCGTAGTTAATGATGAAGTCTGTGTAGCCCTTGAATTTTCGCGTTCCATCGGCTTGGGTGAATGCCGGTAGCTTGAGCCTGCCAGCGAGTTCCACCAATACTTCCTGAAAAGGCTTGCACTCGCCCTTGGGGGCAACCACCGGAATGCGCACTGCATCGACCGGACCATCAAACTCGGAAATCGGGCGGTCCAGCATCGACATCGTGTCGTGCCGCTCCAGGTAGGTGGTGTCCGGCAGGATCAGATCGGCAAAGGCGGTCATTTCTGACTGGAAGGCGTCGCACACCACCAGGAACGGAATCTTGTACCCGCCCGCATTCTCACCCGTAGTGTGCTTGTCATTGAGCATCTTGCGAACTTCCGACGTATTCATGGTGGAGTTCCAGGCCATGTTCGCCATGAAGATCAGCAAGGTGTCAATGCGGTAGGGGTCGCCTTTCCACGCATTGGTGATGACGTTTTGCATCAGGCCATGTGCCGAAAGGGGGTGTTCCCATGAAAAACCCTTATCAATGCGCACGGGTTGGCCGTTGTCGTCCACAAACAGGTCGTCCGGGCTCTCGGGCCAGCCCAAAGGTGCACCATCCAGTGGCGTATCCGGTTTGACAGCTTGCGGTCCTTTTGGTGGTCGGGCATTGGGTGGAACTGCACGCGGATAGGGCGCCTTGTGTCGAAAACCGCCCGGGCGGTCGATGGTTCCCAGCAGCGACATCAAAATGGAGAGCGATCGAATGGTCTGAAAGCCATTGGAATGCGCCGCCAGACCGCGCATGGCGTGAAACGACACGGGATTGCCGGTAACCGATTCGTGGCGCTTGCCCCAGCTATCCGTCCAGGCGATGGGTAACTCAATCTTTTGGTCCCGCGCGGTGATACCCATTTCATGCGCCAGGCGGCAGATGGTGGCCGCAGGTATGCCCGTTATGCCTTCAGCCCATTCGGGTGTGTAGGGCTTTACGCGTTCTTTCAGAAGCTGAAAAGCGGGTACCGCAGGGGTGCCGTGGGGCAACGCGAAGTGTCCCAGCAGTGCCGGGTCTGCGCCTTCTGTGTGGTCTGCCACAGCGCGTTCGCTCAGGCGATCCCACCAGAAGAAATTTGCCGGGCGCAACGGGTTGGCAATTTCTGCATCTGCATCGCGCAGGAACATGCCGAAGTCGTCGCTCGCGGCGTCCTGGTTCACCAGTTGACCTGCATTGGTGTAGCGGGCCAGAAATTCACGGTCGTACAAGCCCAGTTTGATCAATTCATGAATAAGAGCCAGCAGCAGGGCGCCATCGGTTCCGGGCTTGATCGGTATCCATTCGTCTGCAATAGCCGAGTAGCCCGTGCGCACCGGGTTGATGGAGACAAAACGACCGCCGTTGCGCTTGAACTTGGAGAGTTCACGCTTCATGGGATTGGAGTGGTGGTCTTCAGCCGTACCTATCATCACGAACAGTTTGGCACGCTCCAGATCGGGCCCGCCGAACTCCCAGAACGAGCCTCCAATGCTGTAGATCATTCCGGCAGCCATGTTGACCGAACAGAATCCACCGTGTGCGGCGTAATTGGGTGTACCGAACTGACGTGCAAAAAGGCCGGTAAGCGCCTGCATTTGGTCGCGTCCGGTAAACAGGGCAAATTGCTTGGGGTCGGTGGATCGGATTTTCTGCAGGCGCTCAGCCAGCATGGAAAAAGCCGCTTCCCATTCGATTTCTTCAAATTCTCCGTCGCCACGCTCACTGCCAGCCTTTCGAAGCAGCGGCTTGGTCAGCCGCGCTGGCGAATACTGCTTCATGATGCCCGAGGACCCTTTGGCGCAAATCACACCCTGGTTGAGCGGGTGATCGGGGTTGCCCTCAATATAGCGGACCTCTCCGTTGCGCAAGTGCACCCGAATGCCGCAACGGCAGGCGCACATGTAGCAGGTGGTTGTGCGTATTTCGTTGACGGAATCGGTCACCGCGGGGCGCGTAGGGTCGTGTATCGGTATGGCAGACATGCGTGGATGTTTTTCGTGCTGGCAGGGCTGGTGCAGAGTGCCCCTATTAAAGGCAGGGGCACCTATTTGCGTCTATAGCCGACACGGGTAATTCCATGTAACCCAAATGGGTAGTGTCTCAAAAGCGGTATTGCGCAACCCCGGGTTTCTACGATTTATTAGTGGCCGGTTATCTATTAGCATGGGGAGCCCTACTGATCACCATGAATTTGCCAAACCACGCTCCCAGCACCTCGTTTCCTGCAGACAGGAACGCGGTCGCTCCCGGTTTGGTTGCGGAGTTTGCCACTGACATTGATTTGGCGCCGTTGCTGGAGCGCTTCTTGATGGCTATTCTCGCGCTGGCGGGAGCACAGGCCGGCGCGGTTCGGGTATTGACCGACGACGGAAAGTCGATGCGACTGGTGGCGCAACAAGGATTGCCAGCCTATGTACAAAGTGTGGAGCGACTGGTGCCACGCGATTGTGGAATGTGCGGTGTTGCCTCTGCGGGTGACGTTTTAGGCTGGGTTGACGATGTCCGAAGTTGTGCCAAAGGGACTGAACACGCTTACTTTGGCAAACAGTGTCAGCGCGTCCTGGCCATTTCTTTGCCACATGGTGGTGAAGTCTTGGGAATTTACAACCTCTTTTTTGATTCCGACGCCACGATCAACCCGCAAATGGAAACCATGTTGCGATTGATCGGACAAATGTTGGGATTGGCGCTGCACAACGCCAAAATCGAGCGCGAGCGACTGCGTGTCACTGTTCTAAGAGAGCGTCAGGAGATGGTCAACGAGGTCCATGACACCATTGCCCAGACGCTGGCATACGTCAGAATGCGGTTGCCGCTGCTGAATGAATCCATGCTGGCCCACGATGATCAACGGTCTCTCAAGTATTTTTCAGACGTCAAGTCGGGTGTGGGTGAAGTCCATGACAAGTTGCGCGAAGTCATGACCTATTTCCGCACGCGGATGGACCCTCTGGGGTTGCTGCATGCACTGGAAGTCGTGGCAGATACGTATTTTGAGCGGGTTGGTATTTCGCTGGAAATCCGCAACTCGGTGCATGGTTTGAACTTGAGTGACGAACAGGAAGTACAGGTGTACTACATTATTCAGGAAGCATTGGCCAATATCGCCAAGCACTCCATGGCACGCAAGGCTATTGTTTCAATTGCCAGAAATCAGGAGCAACTGGAGTTTCGAATTGAAGATGACGGTTTGGGAATGGATGAGCCATCGGTATCAACGCTCGTTACGCTGGCAAAGGGCTTGGCGCCGTCCAACCATTTTGGGCTGGACATCATGCTAAGTCGGGCAAAGCGACTGGGTGGCAGCCTGATGGTTGGCCCCAATGATGGAGGCGGAACCCGCGTGTGCCTGCTGCTGCCGGTCGGTGCAGCACAAAAGCATGGAGGGAATCGATGACTCAGAAAACCCGTGTCATGCTGGTAGATGACCACGCGCTATGCCGCAGTGGTTTGACCGAATTGCTGGAGCACAGAGGCAATATGGATGTCGTGGTCGCAACCGGCGATCCGGCATTAGTCGTACCGCTATTGCGGGAGCATCAACCGGATTTGATGGTTCTTGACTTGCGTCTGGCCAAGATCGATGGTTTGAGTGTCCTGCGAATGGTTCGCAATGAAGGATGCGAAACCCCTGTCGTGATCTTGACAATGAGTGACAGTGAAGAAGATATGGCAGCCGCTTTGCGTGCCGGGGTGCGCGGCTACCTGCTCAAGGACATGGAGCCTGATGAAGTCATTGATGCCATAGGCAGGGCAGCCCGAGGCGAGATGGTGGTTGCCTCTGCCATGACACTGAAGCTTGCTCTGATCCTGCAGTCGGGTCCCAAGGTTTCGGTCATGGGCGACCTGGTTGCAACGTTGACCGAGCGCGAGCGGGAGGTATTGAACCATGTTGCCAGAGGGTGCAGCAACAAGGTCATTGCCAAGGCACTGGATATCAGCCACAACACCGTCAAGTTGCACGTTCGTCACATCATGGACAAACTCAACCTTCACTCCCGTGTGGAGGCTGCAGTTTTTGCCTATGAGTACGGCAGCTCACCAGAGGGTGTGAAGGCGGCTATCGGGCTCGGCCAGAAAGTCAAACACTGACGGGCGCTTCGTGCGCAGGACTGTCCTGCAGGAGGGCTTCTTGCATTGGCCTGCTGGCAGTTGTCGTTTGGTACCAAGCCAGCGAGTCGTGCAGTTTCACGACATCACCAACAATGGTAAGGCAGGGAGACTTCAGTTGTGCTTGCGCAACGCGTTCAGGCATATCGATCAGTGTGCCAGTAACCACCTTTTGCGTGGAAATACTGCCGTCCTGCACAACCGCTATCGGCAAATTCTCGGGTGCACCGTGCAAGATCAATTGGCGGCAAATTTCTGCCAGTCCACCCAATCCCATGTAGATAACAACTGTTTGACACGGGCGAACCAGGCTGGGCCAATCGAGATCAGCTGTGCCGTTCTTGAGGTGACCGGTCACAAAAATGCAGCTTTGGGCGTAATCCCGGTGGGTCAACGGAATGCCCGCATAGCTGGATACGCCGGATGCAGCGGTTACGCCCGGTACCACTTCAAAAGCCACACCCTGTGACGCCAACGTCTGAAGCTCCTCGCCACCGCGCCCAAAAATGAAGGGGTCACCGCCTTTGAGTCGCACAACCTGCTTGCCCTGCTGGGCCAGTTGCACCAGAAGGGCGTTGATCTGCTCCTGGCGCATGGTGTGCTCGTTTCGGCGCTTGCCCGCGTATATGCGCTCCGCACTGGGTGCAACAAAGTCCAGTACCGCGCTCGAAACCAGGTGGTCATACACCACAACGTCTGCTTTTTCCAGCAGTCGCACCGCGCGCAGTGTCAACAATTCGGGGTCGCCTGGACCGGCACCTACCAGATAGACCTTGCCATCAGGGGGAATGGGTTTCATGACATCGGCTTTCAATGGGTACGACCTTTGGAACCACAGCCGCCATTGCCACAACCCCCACTGCCACAGCCACCCGAGCTTGCGGCTCCGCTGGAACAGGCCGAAACACTGCCTTCGCTGAAAATGAAGTTGAACTCTCCGGGCGCCAGTTCGACGAAATCCAGCACGGTATCCGCCAGCAATTCCTGCGACTCGCCACCGATGACCACCGCGACGCCCACCAGATCGAGTCGCATGTCTTCGTCTTTGGGCTCGTCAAAACCCATGCCGTACTGCAGGGAACCATCGGTATCAAGCTTTGCGGCAATGCGCAGCGCCAAATCGGTGGCGCCGCTGTCGCTTGCTGCCTTCTGAATCTGCCGGGCCGCTGCGGGGGTCAAATTAAACACATCGATCTCCTTGGTGACTCAGTGTTCACCTTTGGTTTTTAAAAGCCCGGCCAACCGGTTGCCCTGCTTCTGCGGGCCACCAATGGGAAACAGGGTGTGAAGGTAGTGGTTGTTTCCATGCTCCGGTCCCCACGCCTTGGCGAAATGCCAAATCATGGCGCGCACTTGTGCCTGGACCCGATGCTCTTCGTAATAGGCCCGCAAAAATGAGATGACCTGCCAATGCGCTTCGGTAAGTTCCAGATTTTCCGCTTTTGCTTGTGCGCGGGCAAAGTCCTCGGTCCAGTCATCAATATTTGTCAGGTAGCCTTCGACATCAGTGGCCACCGAGCGACCATTGACCGTCATCGTGTGTGCAGCAGCAACCGATGGTTTCCGAGCATATTTTCGCGCGCGGACAAAGGAAGCGAAGGCGTCTGCCCAGCCGGACCCCGCTGCAGTTCTCAGATGGGCGTACGAGGCGACAACGTTGCGGTAGACAATGCCATCGCGCTGACCATCCACGCCATGGCCCCGCAACACGCGGTAGGCAAATGTCAGATCTGTCGCCATGTTCTCCAGGCTGGAGTAATGGAATTCATGGCCTTTTACCGTCGTCGCGCTGGTTCCCGCATGGGCGCACCAGGGTGCGTTGCCCGTTGGTTGGAGTTCTACATAGCCGCGCCCCACGGGGCGCGCATGCATCACCACGTCGGCTGGAATGGCACCCACCATGTCGTAGACCCGTTCTTGCCAGCGCAAGCTGCGTGCCAGATACATGAGGCCTCCACATTCTGCATAGACCGGCAGCCCGGCTTCAATGGCGGTGTGAATGCTGTCGCGCATGGTGCTGTTTGACTGCAACTCCTGCATGAACATTTCCGGGAAGCCGCCTCCAATGAACAGTCCGTCCACCTCAGGTAGTCGCGCGTCCTGCAAGGTGTCCACCGGGACGATCACCGCACCGGCGTTTTCCAGCGCCTGGAGGTCGTCCGGGTAGTAGAAACCAAAAGCCTTGTCACGGGCAACGCCTATGCGGATGGGCAACCCGCCAGTCGGCACCGCCGGTGTATCCATCAAAGGCAACACCTGCTGCGCGACCGAGTCCGCACGGAGAGGGTTGCTCGCCTTGGGTGGGCATTGCGCCACCTGCCGAATACGCGCCAAATCGACCTGCTGTGCGACCAGTTCACCCATGGCGCGCACGCGCAGGGCCGCATCGTCCAGTTCGTGGTTGGGCATCAGGCCCAGATGGCGCTCCACGAGCGCCATGCGAGGGTCATGGGTGATTGCTCCCAGCACGGCAACATCGGTGTAGTGTTCTATCACTGCGCGGAGTTTGGACTCATGGCGTGCGCCGCCCAACTGGTTCAGGATAACACCTGCAATGCGAATGTTGCGATCAAACGCCTGGTAGCCCAGGATCAGGGGCGCTATACCCCGCGTCATGCCACGCGCATCCAGCACCAGCACTACGGGCAGATCCAGAAGGTGCGCCAAGGCGGCATTGCTGTTGCTGCCGTCCAGTGCCAGTCCGTCATACAGGCCCTTGTTGCCTTCCACGATGGCGATGTCTGACGCTCTTGCGTGGTTTTTAAAGCAGGTGGTGATCTGCTCGGCGGACATCAGATAGGGATCCAGATTGAAGCAGTCGCGTCCACTGGCTTGGGACAGCCACATGGGATCGATGTAATCCGGCCCCTTTTTAAAAGGTTGAACCACCAATCCCTGGGCTGATAGTGCTGCGCACAGGCCGACAGAAACCGTAGTCTTGCCGGACGATTTGTGCGCCGCAGAGACCAGCAAGCGATTCATATTTTGAATCTTTAGGGCTGTGGTGCAATGTAGTCGTCCGGCGGCATGTAGTTCAGCGCACGGATGCCCACAATGGTCAGTAAAAACGCTACGCCCACACCACCCAACCCCAGGAGGAACTCAGGCAGCGAGGGCGTGTAATGGGCAATTTGGCCATCGCCAAAGCTGCTGGTGACCACATGACCCGGGAAGATGTCGAGCGGGAAGGACTGGCCGCCAACAATAAAGACAAACAACCATGCCAATGCACCCAAAATCACCAAGACAGAAGCAATTGCTGTCGATTTCTCACCAGCCATTGCTGGGTGGAATAGCAGCGCCAACGGAATGAGCGACCCAATCACCACATATCCCAACCAAAACAGCTGGGGGAATACCCCTCCGTCTCGCAAAATGAAGGCTTCAAAAGCGGTTTGGCGGGCGTAGTACAAATTGGTGAAGTGGTAAACCGCCACCAAGTAGAGCGAAGCAGCGATGAAGATACCCAGCAACTTGGCCATGCGCCGCTCTACCTTGGGGGTCAAATGGCGTTTGGTCCATGCAAACATGGAGGACTGCACCAGCAGGAACACCGCCAAACCCCAACCGAAGGACAGTACGATAAACAACGGTGCCAAAAGCGCCGACTGATAGGCTTGGCGAGCTACCAAAAAGGCAAAGATGGAGCCAGTGCCGGTGGTCAAAATAAAGCGCCAAACGAAAGCTGCCAAGCCAGCGTGTTTTGAATAGGGATTGAAACGACGCTCCATCATGGTGAAGAGGTAGACCGCCACAATACCGACCATGCCGGAGTAGAGGATGATGTTCCACGCAAAAACCGAGGTGGGATTGAAGTGCGTCGCGGCCACAATGATGCGATCCGAGCGACCCAAATCCAGCATCAAGACCATCAAACCGCCCATGAGCAGCGCTACGCTCAACAAGCCCGACAAGGGGGCACGCGGTTTGTAAGCCGACTGTCCGAACACAGAACCAATGGATGCGATATTAAGCACACCAGATGCGGAGACGATCAAAAAGATGGCAAACACATGGGGCAAGCCCCACACCACTTGATTATCCATGCCCGTGACGATATGGCCATGCACTTCCATGTAGTGCCAAGCGCCTAAGCCAATGGCGGTTACCAAACCACCCAGGGCGGCCAGTAGCCAGAAATTGCGGGTTTCTGCGGGGGATTTCATACGTAAAATTCCGTTCAGATTCCGTGATACGAAACGCCGGGATCGAGCTTCAAGTCAGCCCGAAGTTGCATGGTCTGAATACTGCGAATGCGACGCGAAATTTCACTCTCAGGGTTATTCAAATCACCAAAAAGAATCGCTTCGTGTCCAGCTGCCGCACAGGCTGATACACAGGCGGGGGATTCGCCCTTGTCCACTTTGTGCACGCACATCGTGCAAGATTCGACTGTTCCCTTTCCGCGAGGCACATCAGGATTCTGGTTGGTCAGGGGCTCATGCACAAAGGAACGCGCCTTGTAAGGGCAGGCCATCATGCAGTAGCGGCAGCCGATGCAGGTGTGCTTGTCCACCAACACAATACCGTCCGCACGCTTAAATGATGCCCCCGTGGGGCATACATCCACACACGGTGGCTGGGCACAGTGTTGGCACATGACCGGCAGCGATTGGGTCTTGCCAGTGCGAACTTCCTTGATCTCGATCTTGCGAATCCATTGGGAATCTGTCTTGGACGTGCCGCCGGATAGCCCATTTTCTTTACTACAAGCAGTCACGCAATCGGTACAGCCGGTAGTGCATTTCGTGGTGTCAATCAGCATTCCCCAGCGCACCTTGGGGTTGGCTCCTGCGGGAGTAGCGCCAGGCGATGCCGCTTGGGCGACTTCGATTAAGCGAATGCCGGGAGCCAGAAGCACACCAGCTATGCCCGCAGCGGCAATGCCAATAAAACCACGACGACCGGACTTTACGTCACCCGTGTCCTTGGATGAAGAGCTGGGGTCTGGCGTCATGGCTTGACCTGTGGTTTGTTGGTGTGGCACTCGAAACAGTCGATCTTGACGGCGGCGTAGGTGTGGCAACTCTGGCAAAAATTGGTGTCGGACGCCGCCACGCTGTTGGTCGTTTTGCTGGCATGGCAATCAATGCAGGCCTTCAGGCTGTATTGGCCAGTGCGAATCCCGCCCCGAAGCGTGTCATCGCGCTGGTGCTTGAGCAAGCCCATGTGGTTACGCCGCATGAAGGCGGGGTCCGCCACGCACTGGCCACCGCGTGCCGCTTCAATCACCGGCTGCGCCACCCGGGAGGTCGACGCCTCACCCGCATGCACAGCGCCGCTGATCAGCAGACCAAGCAGGCATACCAGGGCACCCAATCGGGGAGCCATCAGTCCCCCAGACCCATCTGGATGTAGCCGGTGGGGCAAACCTCGGCACAGATGTGGCAACCAATGCACTTGTTGTAGTTGGTGTCGACATAGCGCCCGGTCGTGGATTTGGCTTTGGGCACCTTGAACACGGCAACCTGGGGGCAATACACAACGCAGTTGTCGCACTCAAAGCACTGGCCGCAACTCATGCAGCGCTTGGCCTCAGCAACGGCTTGGGCTTCCAGCAAAGGTTGCAGGCGTTCTTCAAAATTATCGAGCGCCTGTTCCGCTGTCAGCGAGGTGATGCCCCGGCGGTTGCGTGCAACAAACGGGAAATGTCCCAGGAACAGCTCTTTGTGCGAAATGACATAACGGTCCGACCGGTTGTCAAAATTGTGGATGGCAGCGGTGCTCTTGTCGGTACCGCGAATCGGCTCATGCACTTCGCTGAAGACAAGGCCTTTCTCCAGCATTTTTCGTTTGATATCGAAGGCATGCACGTCAATCTTGGGGCGTTTTTCCAGCGCTTCGTTCTGCAGGAACCGGTCAATACCATCCGCCGCAATGGCACCGTGACCGATTGCCGTCGTCAGCAGATGCGGGCGCACCACGTCGCCGCCCACAAAGAAACCTGCCTGCCCCTGCACCTGGTAGTTCTTGTCGCTGTTGATGGCGCCCTTGCCATTGTTGAACTCTTCAAGACCGGTGAAATCCACCGCTTGTCCGATGGCTGAGACGATCAGGTCAGCGGGAATGTCCTGTTCCGTGCCTTCGATATTCTTGATATCCAGGCGTCCACCCACCATTTTGGCTTCGCAGCGCGCCACTCGCAGTGCAATGGCACGTCCGTCCGGGCCGCGCACCACGCACACGGGGGCCATGCCGCCCAGGATGGTGATGCCCTCCGACAGCGCATGCTCGACCTCGTGCTTGGAGGCCTGCATCTTGTCGATGGCGAAAATCGTGGTCAGAGTGACCTCGGCCCCCTGGCGGGCCGATGCTTCTGCAACATCATGTGCTACCCGGCCAGCGATGGCGTGCTCAGGGCGATCAGACTCATTGATTTTGTCAATGTGTCCCAGGCGCCGCGCTACGGTCGCCACGTCAATGGAGGTGTCTCCGCCTCCCACAACTACCACGCGCTTGCCCACATGGCGCAAACGCCCGTCGTTGAAAGCCTTGAGGAAGGATGTGGCGGTCACGCAGTTGGGTGCATCGGCGCCGTCAACCGGAAGGGCGCGACCCGCCTGGGCGCCCAGGCCCAGAAATACCGCATCAAACTCTTCGCGAATTTGTGCCATGGTTATGTCGGTGCCAATGCGGCAGTTCATGCGGGTAGTGACGCCCAAATCCAGGATGCGCTGAATTTCTGCGTCCAGCACATCGCGTGGCGTACGGAATCCGGGAATGCCGTAGCGCATCATGCCTCCGAGTTCTGCACGCTCGTCAAACAACGTAACCGCATGCCCTTTGAGCGCCAACTGGTAGGCGGCTGATAGTCCGGCTGGGCCACCACCGATGACCGCCACCGTTTTGCCGGATGCAGCAGCGGGCTTGTTGTAGGCCAGACCCTTTGCAATGGCGTAGTCGCCCAGGAAGTGCTCAACCGAGTTGATGCCGACAAAGTCTTCTACCTGGTTGCGGTTGCAGCCCGATTCACAGGGCGCCGGGCACACCCGTCCCATGACGGACGGGAATGGGTTGGCTTCCGTCAGGCGGCGAAACGCGTATTCCTGCCACACCATTCCGGCAGGTGGTTTTTCGATGCCGCGCACGATGTTGAGGTAGCCGCGAATGTCCTCACCAGCCGGGCAGCTACCCTGGCAAGGGGGTGTGCTTTGAATATAGGTGGGGCACTTGTGCGAGTGGCCTGCATCAAAAATGTCTTTTTGAAAGGACTTGACCTTGTTGTCACCGTCCTTGTAACGGCGAAAGGTCAGGGGTTTGACGGTGACGGCTTCGTTGGGGGCGGACATAGATGAATCTCCTGGTATTTGTTGTGTTGCCGAAGCAGAGCGGGCGGGGAGCTATTTGTCGCCCAGGCGTATCGCCTTGCTGACCAGCTGGTGGACACCGCCCACCATGCCCATGTTGAAACCGTAGTAGGGCAGCACTTTGGTGAACTGGGCTTTGCAAATGGCGCAGATCGTGGCCATGAAATTAACGTTGTGGTCGTCCACCACGTTTTTCAGGGCTTCCATGCGGGGCAGGGCGCCTTTGACGCGCAGTTCCATCAGGTCGTCGGTCAGCAGGCCACCGCCACCGCCGCAGCAAAAGGTGCTTTCATGAATGGTTTGCGGTGCCATGTCATGGAAATGGTTGGCCACTGAAGTAATGATGCGCCGCGGAATGACAAACTGGCCGCCCGGAATATTGCCCATGCGCGAAGCGCGCGCCACATTGCACGAGTCGTGGAATGTGATGATGCGGCTGTCATTGGCCTCTTTGTCAAACTGAAGGGCTCCGCGCTGAATCAGGTCGTCCGTTACCTCGCAGATGTGCTGGGGGACCGGATAGCGCGCGTCCAGAAAATCAAAGGGGCCGATCAGCGTGTTCCAGAAGCTGTAGGCCACGCGCCAGGCGTGCCCACATTCCCCCACCACGATGCGCTTGACACCCAACTCCAGAGCGGCTTCACGCACCCGCATGGAGATGTTGCGCATCTGCTCGTAGTTGCCGATGAACATGCCGAAATTTCCGGCCTCTGAAGCGTGCGAACTCAGCGTCCAGCTGATGCCGGCCGCGTGGAACACCTTGGCGTAGCCGATCAGGCTTTCCACGTGTGGCTCCGAGAAGAAATCGGCCGATGGCGTGATCAGCAGAACCTCGGCGCCTTTGACGTCGAGCGGAAATTTGATGTCAAGGCCGGTCTCGTCTTTGGTGTCTTCTTCCAGACCTTCCAGGGTGTTTTCCAGCGCCGGTCCCGGAATTCCCAGGTTGTTGCCGATGCGGTGCACCTTGCCAATGATCTCGTTCGAGTATTTCTGCCCCAGGCCGACAGCGGCCATGATTTCGCGGGCGGCCATGGTGACTTCTGCCGTATCAATGCCGTACGGACAGAAGACCGAACAGCGACGGCACTCAGAGCACTGATTGAAGTAGCTGTACCACTCGTCCAGCACTTCGCGCGTCAAATCCACTGCGCCCACCAGCTTGGGAAAATACTTGCCTGCAAAAGTAAAGTAACGGCGGTAGACCTTGCGCATCAGGTCCTGCCGCGCCACCGGCATGTTTTTCGGGTCTCCTGTGCCCAGGAAGTAGTGACATTTGTCGGAGCAGGCGCCGCAGTGCACGCAGGCATCCATATAGACCTGGAGTGAGCGGTATTTCCCCAGCAACTCGCCCATCTTCGCAATGGCCTTGGCCTGCCAGTCGTCGACCAGCGCCTCCGGGAAACCCAGCGCTTTCTGAATAGGCGCAGGCGCCACAAACGGCTTGAGGTGTGACATGCTCCCCGCTTGCACCAGGGGAATCACAGGGTAGCTCTTGAGCTTGGGGGTTTCGAACGCTGCGGTGGCCATGTTGGGTGTGTCCGTTCTCAGGGGCGCTTGTCCAATGCGGCCGCCCACGCGGATACATGGCGCACTTCGCGGGCGTTGTCAGCCTGGTTTCGGGTGGGGCTGAAGAACAGGCCCGGAGCGTGTAACAACTTGCTGATAGGGAAAATGAGCATGAGCAGGGCAACAAGGCCCAGATGCACCAGCAAGACCGGGTCGGCGGGCAGGTTCTGCAAGTCCAGTCGCATCAGTCCCAGAACAAACATCTTCACGGCGACGATGTCGGTGTGGGTCACGAATCGCATACCCAGACCGGTGATTCCGATGGCCAGCAGCAATGCCAGCATCAGATGGTCGGACGGGGTGGAGATATAACGCACCCGGTCAACCAGCCAGCGGCGGGCCCACAGCCCCCCCAGGCCGGCAACCATGGCAAAGCCCGCGTAGGTACCGAAGGGCTGAACCAGCACCACGGGCAGCCACACTGGCTCCTGAAAGTAGCGCAAATGGCGCAACACTACCAGCAGCAACGCCATATGAAACGTCCAGCCAAAAATCCAGGTCCATTTACTGGACCGGAACAGGCTTTCAAAAAGGACCACCTCACGCGTCATGCGCCAGCGCACACCGCCCATGGTGGTGGGCGCCGGTGTCGTGGGAATCACGAGTGGTGCCGGCGTTTTGGCGTAGCTGCGAATCTTCAGCGCCAGGCCGACGACGAACACGCCTGTGGCCAGGTAGAACAATGCCGAATAGATAATGGTCAGCAGCGACATCGTCAGACCTGGTCAAACGGCTATCAGATGCAACCGGTGGGCTTGGGCAAGCCCGCGATCTTGCAGGCCTGCTTGGCAGGGCCATAGGGGAATAGGTCGTACAGGTATTTGCTGTTGCCCTTTTCCTCGCCGAATTGTTTTCCGATTGCCTTGGTCAATACGCGCACGGCCGGAGCAATCTGGTATTCGTTGTAGTACTCGCGCAGAAAATTGATCACTTCCCAGTGGTTGTCGGTGAGCGGTACTTTCTCTTCTTCTGCAAGGTACACAGCTGCTTCCGGGGTCCATTCGGCGAGATTGAGCAGGTAGCCTTCTTCGTCGGTCTCGTATGTCGTGCCATTTATTTCAAAGCTCATTTTTTTCTCCAGTAAATGAATAGTTCAGATCACAACCACGAGTGGGATGTGTTGTGTTCCACAGTCAGGTCCACAAAGCCACCGTAGTCAACGAGCGTTACGCCGTCGATCAGCTTGGCGGTCACGCCACGGGCGTCCATGTCGGGTTGCAGTGCATAGACCTTGAGCGTCGCGCATGCCTGACGTACGCGCTCTTCGGTTGCGCTGCCTGTAGTGGCGGCGTAAATGCCATCTTCGATGAGGAGCAGGGCATTGCCCGGCTGTGCCATGCGCAGACAGGTGTCCAGCGTGCTGGTCTGGAAAGGGGACTTATTGACGATATGCAACATGGGGGTCTTCCTTAAAAACTCAGGATCACGTCCTGTTGCGCCATCAGTTGGCCCATTTTCTCGGCGTTGAGCACTTCCACAGGAACCAGCAGGTCCTTTTCGGTCAAGCCGCGTTGCGCCATCGAGGCTTCGTCTACATAAAGCTTCTCGACGTCATAGCCATCCAGCGCACGGTAGCTCGGCGAGAAGTTCTTGATGCCAATGCCCTTGGTCTGCTGGCCTTTGACCAACTCATAAACGCCATCGTCGATGAAGACCAGGCTCACATCCTGGTCGAAGGTGGCGGTGATCAGGACCACTTCCAGGCTTTCCAGTGCGTAAATGGTTCCGTAAGGCGCCTTGCGGTTCACAAACATGAATTTCTTCACTTTGGGGCCGCTGGCGGGTGCTGTTTGTTGTTCGCTCATGGGGTGCTCTTGATTCTTAGTCGCCAAACGTGATCAGGCGGTCTGCCTTGATCCCGCTATCCACCAACTGGCCCAGGCCGGAAATACGAAAGCCCGGAGCCAGAACCTCGTCCTTGATACCGCGGCGCAAGGCAGCCGCCACGCAGACCACCAGGTCCACCTTGTGGTCTGCAGCCAGAGCTGACCAGCGATTCACAACATGGCGGTCGTCTTGCGGGGGCTCGGTGAGGCGGGTCGCGTTGTTGACGCCATCGTGGTAGAAAAACACGCGCTGTACTTCGTGGCCCTTGGCCAGGGCGGCTACTACGAACTGGTAGGCGCTGTCCGACGCCTGGTGCGTGTAGGGCCCTTCACTAACAAGTAATCCGAATTTCATGGTTTTCTCAGAAGCGAATATGGGTCGAAGCGTTGAGGCTGGAGCGCGAACCGCGCCAGTCGTCGATCAGGTACTTGGTGAAGGGCAGGTCGCACTTCTCGAAGAATGCCGGCCAGCCGATGCGCTCGATCCAGTCGGCCACCCGCTCCCAGGAGCGCGCGTCTTCCTTGTAGGTGTACAAAATCTTCTTGACCATGGCCGACACTTCGGGCCAGCGTGGCGGGTTATTGGGCAGACCCGAGGCCACCATCTTCATGAAGGTTGGCTTGCCACGGGCATTGGAGTTCTTGCCGCCCACCCAGATTGCCAGCTTGCTGTGCTCGGGGTCATTGATCTGCATGGGCGGGCAGGGTGGGTAGCAGGCGCCGCAGCACATGCATTTGGTTTCGTCAATTTCCAGCGAGGGCTTGCCGTTGACCATGGCGGGACGAATGGCGGCCACCGGGCAGCGCGCAACCACGGTAGGGCGCTCGCACATGTTGGCCACCAGATCATGGTTGATCTTGGGTGGTTTGGTGTGCTGGATGATGATGGCAATGTCGGCCTGGCCACCGCAATTGATTTCGCAGCAGGACGTGGACAGGTGAACCCGGTTGGGCATGTCTTCCTGAATGAACTCGGCGTGCAGGTCGTCCATCAGGGCCTTGACGGCGCCTGAGGCATCGGTGCCGGGAATATCGCAATGCAGCCAGCCCTGGGTGTGGGCAATGGCCGACACGGAGTTTCCTGTGCCGCCGACCGGAAAGCCATTGCTGGTCAGAGACTCAATCAGTGGTGCCACTTTGGACTCATCCGACACCATGTATTCGATGTTGGAGCGGATCGTGAACCGCACGTGTCCATCGGCATAGGTGTCTGCAATGTCGCACAGCTTGCGAATGGTGAACAGGTCCATCTGCCGCTGGGTGCCGGCGCGCACGGTCCAGATTTCATCGCCGGAGTGCGAAACGTGGTGCAGTACGCCGGGGCGTGGCCGGTCGTGGTACTTCCAGTTGCCATAGTTCTTGTGCATCAGGGGATGCAGGAACTGCTTGTTGTCGGGTACGCCACTTTCGATAGGGGTGCGCATGGTTGCCATGGTTGTCTTCCTGTTTAGGGGTGTTTCAGGCCGCCGCTTTGCGGGCGTTGATCTTGGCGACTTCGTCGTCCCAGCCATCGGTTCGCACGTAGGGGTTGGTGCGTGGCGTGGAGACCATATTCGGATCGATTTCCAGGCCAATGCCTTCGAGGAAATTGATCAGGCCAATGCGTTCGATCATTTCGCCGGTGCGCTCATGCTCCAGCGCGTTCTCGGCGAAGAAGTCGATCGACTTCTGGGCCAGGTCTACCAGTGCTTCGTAGTCTTCTTCGGTGTTCATTGGCATGAACGGGGTGATGACGGTTCCCATCAGGTCGCCGATCTTGAGCGTGCGCTTGCCGCCCATCAGCACCGTGACACCCTTGTCGGTTCCGGTGGCCAGGGCGCCGGTCATGACGTTGATGCAATGCATGCAACGCACGCAGTTGCTGTTGTCAATTTCCAGCGACTGGGTGTCGTTCAGCGCGACGCTGGAGATTTTTGCGCCGCTGGAAACATCTTTCGTTTCCTTGAGCATGATGGCCTTGGTGGGGCAGCGGCTGACCACATCGTTGACCAGTTCGGTCATGCCGTGCTTAGCGAACCACTTGCGTGCCAGGGGTTCGTCGGTGCGCATGTTGTCGCGCCAGGTGCCGATGACAGCCATGTCCGCACGCTGGATGGAGTTCATGCAATCGTTGGGGCAGCCCGAAAATTTGAACTTGAACTTGTACGGCAGTGCAGGGCGGTGCATGTCGTCCAGGAAGTTGTTGACAACCGCACGGTGTGCACGCGCTTCGTCAAAGCAGGACTGCTCACAGCGCGCAGCACCCACACAGGACATGCTGGTACGCACGGCCGGTCCAGCGCCGCCGAGGTCGAAGCCGAGTTCGTTGAGTTCGTCAAACGCGCCCTGCACGTTGGCCGTGCTGGCACCCTGGAACATGATGTCGCCGGATTGGCCGTGGAAGGCAATCAGGCCAGAGCCATGCTTTTCCCAGATGTCGCACATTTTGCGCAGCACATCGGTGTTGTAGTGCATACCGGCCGGCGGCTGGATGCGCAGGGTGTGAAACTCTTTGGAAGCAGGGAACATTTCCGCGACTTCGGAAAAACGGGGAATGACACCGCCGCCGTATCCGAACACGCCGACCGTGCCCCCCTTCCAGTAGCCCTTGCGGGTTTTGTAGGAGTGCTCCAGCTGACCCATCAGATCGGTCATGTAGTCGCTGTCCTTTGCCAGGCGCTTCAGGCCGGTGACAAAGCTGGGCCACGGTCCGGCCTCAAGCTGGTCCAGCATGGGGGTGTCGTGTTGTTTCTTGCTCATTGCGTGTGTCTCCTGTCAGCGCGCCTAAACTGGCGCAACGATCGGTCATGGGTTCTGCCTCGGGGTTGAATCGTACGGGCCGGGGGGGGCTATCGCCATCACCCTCGTTGAGTATTGGGTGCTACCCATTTGGGCTATACGCAACCACCCGTCCCGGTGATAGACGGGGATGTGGGTCATTGCGCCCAATAGCGGTACCAACCAAAACCCACCATGGCCATCGTTACACCCCTTGAAAAACTGACCATTCCACTGGGTGGGCAGGTCATCGAATTGCAGCAACTGGATTACGAAGCCGGTGGCATGAGCCTGCTGCGTACGCGCATACGAGAGAAAAGCCGCTTTACCGTGTTCGAAATCGACCCGGAGTCGGCCCGTCTGTGGGGCGAAGCCTTATTGCGCTGGGCGCAAACCCAGGAGCCCAAGTGACACTGCCTGTTCCAACTCAGGTCCCGGTCGTGGAAGCGGTTTTCCCGTTAGAGGGGAAAACCCTGCCACGGGACTACGCACAGGCCTTGAAGCACGCCCTGGTGGAGCGACTGCCCTGGCTGGAAGAAGACGCTGGGGCGGGCATCCACCCGCTGAAGCTGGTCACCGGGCCGGAGACCGTGGCGATGCTGTCACAGCGCACGCGCCTGATTCTGCGGGTACATGCCAACCGGCTGAACGAACTGAATGCTTTGACCGGGGTGCCACTGGATGTGGCCGGCCACGCGCTTCGCCTGGGGGCGGTGCATCTGCGTCCCCTGCAGCCGTTGGCGACTTTGTATGCCTACCGGGTTGCCGCCGACAGCTCTGACGAAACACAGTTCATGGCCACCATGGAAACCGAACTGACTGCCTTGGCCATCACTGGCGAACGCGTCTGTGGCAAGCGCCAGAGCCTGCGCCGCGATGGGCAGGACATGACCACTTTCAGCATGATGCTGCACGGGCTTGTGCCCGAGCAGTCGCTGCGCCTGCAGCAGCACGGGTTGGGACCACACCGGTTACTGGGCTGCGGGCTGTTTGTGCCCCACAAGTCAGCCGCAGCGGTGGGGGTTTGATTTCTTTCACTTGAAAAATGGAGCAAAAGCGATGATGTACAGCGTCAACGGCGTGGAACTGGAAGCCGACGATCAGGGTTACCTGCTGGAGGCCGTGTTTGATGATGAGGCGGTGCGGGTGATTGCCGCCGCCGAGAATATTGAATTGACGGACGCGCATTGGGAGGTGATCAACTACCTGCGCGAGCAGTACCGCGAGGAGGGTGCTACGCCCAATTTTCGCGCCATGCTCAAGGGCATGGCTGAAATTCGTCCTGAGGTGGACAGCAAATACCTCTACGACCTGTTCCCGGTTGGTCCTGCCAAGCAGGGGCCCAAAGTGGCAGGCTTGCCGCAACCTCTGGGCAAAGGCGGATACTAGCTTGGCCAAAATGCGGATCAAGAGCCAGTGGTTTCAGACTGGCACGGCCAAAACGCCTCAGCAAACGGCAAGTGCCATGGCGTTCATCACCTGGCGCGTGGCGCAAAACATGCTCAAGCAAATGCGTGCGGCGGACTTCAGCATTGAAGTCGGACCGCAGTACTTTGCCTTTACGCGCGAGGTGTTGGTGTTCCTGATCCAGATTCTGGACCGCATGGCATACGCCCGCATGGCGCCAGAGGAGCGTTCCGAATTTGTAACGGCTTTGGTGCGCCGCGTGGCCGAGATCCTGCACGAGAACGAAGAGACCCTGTTGGGCGCTACGCCTGCAGGGCAGCCTGGTCACTATGACCGGTTCATCGACCTTTTCAATGAGCTGTCAGGCCATTACGCTGACTTTGGCTTTGACGAACGGGGGCCGGACTTTGCGTTTGTGCGCTACCTGGGCCACCGCGTTGAGACACTGATGCCGCAAAAGGACCAGCGCTGGGTGATTGACCAGATGATGGCCACCGAAGTGCCCGAGGCGCTGGAAATCATGCAGACGTCCATGCAGGGCGTGTTGTCTACCGAGCCACGTCCGCGGCGCACGGCCCGCATGGGCGCCACTGGCGACTGAAAGCACCATCGTGGACACCCCGTTTGATCTGGACAACGCCGCCGCCTACCAACAATGGCGCGACGGCAAGCGCGCCAGACATCCCCAGCGAGCTGTGGATCTCGTTGTAGATGTGGCCGATCCGCGCGCCCTGAGTGTGGCGGAGCGCGACCGTTTGCTGGCACTGTGTGCATCGGCCAACATGGCCATCTACCGCAGCCCGGTGGTGGCAGAAGACAAAGCCATTCCCCGCCTGCTGGCTGCACAAATGGGATTGCACCGGCTGGACGGCAACTGGCTGGCGGATGAAGATGGCATTTCGCCCATTGCCATTGCGGCCGGCGCGGGCGATCGCCCGGCATTCATCCCTTACACCAACCGCCCCATCAAATGGCATACCGACGGTTATTACCACCCCGGGGAGCGTCAGATCAGGGCCATGGTGCTGCATTGCGTGCGCCGCGCACAAACTGGTGGCGAGAGTGCCGTCATGGACCACGAAATGGCCTACATCGCCCTGCGCGAGGCCAACCCCGACTGGGTGCGAGCGCTGATGCAGCCCGACGCCATGACCATTCCCGAGCGAACGGATGAAGACGGCGTGGCGCGGGCCGAGCAGACCGGCCCCGTGTTTTCGATTGATGCCACCAGCGGAGCGCTGCACATGCGCTACACAGCCCGTACACGCAGCATTGTGTGGAAGGACGACCCACCCACCCGTGCAGCCGTCGCCTTTCTGGAGCAATTGCTGGCCAGTGACGATGCACCCGTGTTCCGCCTGACCCTGCAACCCGGCATGGGCCTGGTGTGCAACAACGTGCTGCACGACCGAACCGGCTTTGTGGATGATCCGCTCAAGCCACGGCTTTTGTACCGGGCACGCTACCTGGACCGGGTTTCCACGGATAGTCATGGAAAATCAGGCCCCAGCCCGCGTATCACTTGCGTAAACAGCTATTAAAAGAGTAGCAAACTGATATGACCCACCAGTTGACCGTTTGGCGTGCCGCCCAGTTGTTGGGGGTAGCGCGCGGAGTGCTTCAGCAGCAGGTGCGCGATGGCGCGCTGATCCTCAACGATGGCCTGCTGTGTGTCGAAGAGTTGCTCAAGCTGTATCCGCAAGCGCAGCTGGAGGAGTCCGGCCTGCTGGAGCGGGTGGCGCAGATTCGTGACGAAGCGTTCGGTAAACGCGTGCGCGAGCGCATGTTGCCCAGCCAGGAAGTGCTGGCACAACGCCTGTTTGCACAAACCCAGGAGCTGGCCGATGTGCGCCGGCACCTGCAGCGCTACCACGGTCTCGTCATTGCACTTCAAAAGCAGGCCCGCGCGGGCGTGCTAAAGAACCCGGGCGACAGCGCATGGCTGGACATGGAACAACAGGTTACCCAGGGGCTGGCACAGGCTCTGGCCACCGAGTCGGTCAATTTGCTGGAAGTGATGGACGACATGCTAAAGATCATGACAGCGCAGGTCACCGTGCGCCCCAGTGGCCACCAGTTTCAGGTGGAGGGGCACGCCAACCTGCTGCAGTCGGGCTTGCACTCCGGGCTGCGGCTGAACTACGGTTGTGGCAACGGCAGCTGCGGCATGTGCAAGGTACGCGTGATTTCGGGCGAGGTCGTGCAGACCCAGCATTCCGATTACCAGCTGTCGGAAACCGAAAAAGCCCAGGGCTACACACTGATGTGCTGCAACACGGCCGCCAGCAGCGAGCTGACGCTGGAGTTGCTGGAGGCCTCCGGCCCGCAGGATATACCCGAGCAGCAGATCGTGACGCATGTGCGTGCGATTTCCAGCCTGGCTCCAAATACGCGACAACTGCATCTGCAGACCCCACGTACCCACCGGTTGCGGTTTCTGGCGGGCCAGTCGGTCCGGCTGGGATGGTGCGGTCCGGGCGCGGGCGACGTGCACAGCACCTATCCGGTGGCCAGTTGCCCGTGTGATGACCGCAACCTGATTTTCTTCATTGCGCGGGACCCGGCGGATGCATTGGCACAGCATCTGTTTGCAGGGGATATCAAACAGGGCGAGGCCATCACCGTATTGGGACCAACCGGCGAGTTTGTGCTGGCCGATGGCCACCGGCCCCTGGTTTTTGCCGCCTGTGACGGCGGCTTTGCGCCCATCAAGAGTCTGATCGAGCATGCCTTGTCGCTGGATGCGGCGCCCTCGCTTTCGCTGTTCTGGCTGGCGACCCAAAGCGATGGCCACTTTGCCAACAACCAGTGCCGTGCCTGGTCCGAGGCGCTGGACCAGTTTGAATATGAGCTGGTAACGCATGCTGACGCCGTGGTCGGTGCGCAGCAGATCGCTCAGGCCATGCGTGCCGACCTCTTTGAACTGGACTGCGACTTCTACCTGGCCGGCCCGGCAGAGTTTGTGAGCACCGTGCGCGACGAGTTGCGCAGTGCCGGTGTGGCCCAAGCCCAGATATTCGCTGAAATTGTCTGAAGCGATGCAAACCGACGATTTGACGGCTCCGCAGTGCGGTGGTGGGGAGTCGTTTGCACTCATGGTGATGGGTCACAGCATGGCGCCCGAGTTTCTGGAGGGCGAAATCATCATCATCGAGCCAGAAGGATTGGCCAAAGACGGCTCGTACGTGCTGGCCTGGCACAACGACGAGTGGACCTTTCGCCAGTTACTGCGCACGGATGCGGGCTGGATTCTGCACCCGCTGAGCCCGGAATTTGCCGATGCGCCACTGGCGGACCTGTCGACCGTGCGTGGTGTCATCATCCAGAAGGCGCTGCCCGGGCGCCGGCGCGCTTCCAAGTTTTACGTCTGAAGACCTGTTTTCCCGTTCTCCAACACCGAAGGTCAACGCCATGCCTTATTACATCTACCGGGTCAAGCCCTTCGCGCAGCTCGAGAAACTTGCCGCTTTTGACGCCTTTGCAGAAGCCTCTGCCCACGCCAAAGCCTTGCGCGCCTCGCAAAGCGCAGACCAGCCAGGAAAGATCAAAGTGATATTTGCAGAAGACGAGCTACAGGCCGAAGACCTGCTGTGCCAGGTGCGCGATGCGCCGCCCAGGGGAGATGAGTAGGGTTGTTGGGGTGTTTCAGCTGCAAATTGCGTGTGAATTTCAACAACAATTCACGACGGAAGGTGGCCAATCACCGGATAGCCACCTTCCACTTCGGGCTGCCAGCCCAGGGGCTTAGTGCTTCATGCCGGGCATCGCTTCCATGCCGGGCATAGCGGCAGGTGCATCACTCATCAGCAACGCCGGATCCAGCATACCGAAGATCATGGCGATGTGTGCCACCACCAGAAACAGGGCCACAAAACTGGCGTGCAACTTGAGCTTTTCCTCCTGGCTGCGCGACTTGCCGATCAGGCCCATGTCCAGCAGCGCCATGCCCAGCAGAGGGACAATGCCCGAGAGGTAAAAACCGACGGCGATGACATCGGCTGCACCGCGCCAGCCGCCACCGGTGGTCAGCGGAATCACCGCAGTCATCATCAGATAGACAAACACGCCGCAAAAGTACAGGCCGCCTGCAATGCTGGCGCTGCGGTTGATGGTGCGCAGCGGACCATCATATTGGCGTGAAAAAAGGATGAACAGCTCGGTGATGGCCACTGTTTCCGCCAGTATCACCGGTATCGCCATAAACAGGATCAGGTTCCAGGGCTGGTTTTGCGCCAGCAACTCCATGTAATGCGTCATAGACATTTTGCATTCTCCAAATTTGAACAAGTAAAAAACCGCCACCCAGCTAACAGAGCAGGGCAGCCAGACTGGCAAACGGGAGAATTAGGTGCGCGGAGGCTTCAGTTCGGGCGCGGCAGTGATGCCGCACCGGCCAACCTGGGGCGGCTCAGGCATGCTGTCGGAGTGACTTGCAATCTGCTGTGCGTTGGATGTTGCCAGCAGGGGGAGGCACTGGCAGGCACAGATCAGGCAACTGCTGCAGTCAGTGCAATCCCCGGCACCAGACTCGAACGGGACAGGGGGTTTGGTATCCTGGGCCGCTTCAGTCAGGTGTTGGTCTGAATGCTCGACACCGGTCTGGCAGTGCGCGGTGTCACCCACGGCGAAAACCGGCAGCATGCGGGCCGCAAGTACTGTCGGCGTTGTCAGGGTGACAACGCAAAACAGACAGAGCAAGAAGGTGGTGATGCGGCGCATGATGAACTCGACAGGCCCATTGTATGAGCATGATGGTGGAAGGAAGTTCCCTGATGCCAACCGTTCATCTCATTTCGTCGCCTGCTGGGACGTACCACGAAAGTCGCTCGGCTACATTACGCATGCGCGGCATGCACGGCCCGCATCGGAAATTGGGGAAATCCATGGTCAGCACACCGATACACGCAACCGACGAAATCATCATCCGGCTTCCCGCAACGGACGTTTGGCCCGTGTTGGCTGACTTCGGCGGGTATTCCCGGTGGTGGCCGAAGTCGATCAGAATCCGCACTCTCTCAAGCGGCGTCGAGTTGCTAGGAACTGAGGTTGAATTGCAGCCTCGCGGAGGGAGGCCCTTTCGATGTCGGGTCGACGCTGTGGACGAACCGAAGTGTATTCGGATGCGATACTTTGGCGGGTTCATCGAAGGCTTCGGTGAATGGCGATTGGAGCCATTGGGTCCAGATACGCGCGTGACCTACCGGCTTGAAGTCGATGCGTATGGCTGGCTGGTTGCGATGCTGGGCAAAGTGTTCGATCTTGCGCAGATACACTCCCGGTCCATGCAGACCATTCTGTTGAACCTCAGCAATCTACTGGAGCGCAAGCAGCATTCCCATGGATAGGCGAAACGGCAGCGCGCGCAGTTGAATTCAAAGGCAGGGCACTTGATATGCGAGCATCTGAAATTCCATCAACGTTCTGGGTGCGATGGCTATTTGCAGTCACTTTCGGTGTCATGGCTTTTGGACTCTTCCTGGTTATGGCTCCCGGTTTCACGCGGCAGGGCTTTTCGCTGCTCGTTTATGCAGATACCGGGCGAATTGCGGCATTTGGGGCCGATGCGGTTGCGTACATAGCCTTGGTTCACGCAGTTCTTGGCGGTGTCATGTTTGGCTGGGGTATCGCGTTGTTGCTGGTGGTGCGTGGCCTCTTCGCCCGCGGTGCACGGGAGGGTTGGCAGATCATTGCGATCTCTGTCGCTGCATGGTTTGTCCCGGACACTGCATTTTCTCTGTGGTCTGGCTTCTGGCAGAACGCCGTATTGAACGTGGCGTTCCTCATCCTCTTTGCGGTTCCACTCGTGGCCACATACCGTGTTTTCCATGAAATGCGCGCATCCACTTAGTGCCAAGTCGGCGCAGCCAGTCATAGGCCTGAATGTCGGCTGTCTGAAAATCTTGTGCCAAACTGGCCATTCTTCCGCCGTCGCTTACACCCCGGAGAACCACCATGTCCAAGCTTCGTGTAGAAAGTTTCACCATCTCGCTCGATGGATTCGGCGCTGGCCCGGATCAGGACATCAGCAACCCGCTCGGCGTGGGCGGCACCGCGCTGCATGGCTGGGCCATGTCGACGCGCACGTTTCAAAAGAACCTGTTTGGTAGCGATAGCGGTCAGGATGGCATGGATGAAGATTTTGCCGCCCGGGGCTTTCATAACATCGGGGCGTGGATTCTCGGCAGAAACATGTTCGGCCCGGTTCGCGGCCCATGGCCGGATGAGAGCTGGCGGGGCTGCTGGGGCGAGAATCCGGTGTATCACGTCCCGGTTTTTGTGCTGACCAATCATGCACGTGCACCGCTGGTCATGGAAGGCGGAACCACCTTTCACTTCGTGACCGAAGGCACTGGCGCCGCCCTGGCACAAGCGCGCGAAGCGGCCCAAGGCAAGGATGTTCGGCTTGGTGGCGGCGTCAATGTCATTCAACAGTATCTGCGACAGCGCCTGATTGATGAGATGCACTTCACCATTTCGCCGGTCCTGCTGGGCGCTGGTGAAAGACTATTTGAAGGCGTAAACCTTCCTGCCTTGGGCTACGCGTGCACCCGGTGCGAGCGCTCGCCGCTTGCAACCCACGTGGTTCTTGCACGGCAATGATCGCAGTGATGCCAAACCTGTCACCCATGGCCAGCGCACTCGGGTCGTTTTTGTTGGCCGCTTGTTTTTGCGGCTTTGCGTTGGCCGACGATGGCGCGTTGGACAAGCCCGAATGGGGTGCGCATTTCGCCCGGTTCGGGGCCACGGGCACGCTTGTCGTGGTGGACGAGCGGCAGACGCCCGCGCAAACACTGGTGTTCAATCGCGAGCGCTCCACACGGCGCTTTTCCCCGGCGTCAACCTTCAAGATACCGCATACGCTCTTTGCGCTCGATGCTGGCGCGGTCACCGACGAGTTTCAGGTTTTCAGCTGGGACGGCGTGAAACGGTCATTCAATGGCCATAACCAGGATCAGACCCTGCGTTTGGCCATGCGCAATTCGACGCTATGGGTCTATCAGGGCTTTGCCAGTCAGATCGGTGAAGCCAAAGCGCGCGCGTATCTGCAAGAGTCCCGCTACGGCAATGCCGACCCGTCAGGCAATCGGGGCGACTATTGGGTTGACGGCAACCTGAGAATCTCGGCAATCGAGCAGACAGCCTTTCTGAGAAAGCTGTTTCGCAATACCTTGCCCTTCAGGGCGGAACACCAGCGCCTCGTCAAAGACCTGATGATCAAGCAAGCCACTTCGGACTGGATCCTGCGCGCAAAGACGGGCTGGGAGGGGCGCTACGGCTGGTATGTTGGCTGGGTCGAGTCGCCGGATGGTGCCGTTTTCTTTGCGCTGAACATGGATACACCGCGGCGTCTGGACGACCTTCCCAAGCGCGAGCAGATTGTGCGTGCCGTACTGCGTTCTATGGACTTGCTGGAACTCGATTGAAGAGGATGATCAAACGCAACCCGTGGGCTTGGGCAGGCCACCGTATTTGGTGATGGGTTTCATGGGGCCGGTCATCCAGAGCTTGAACACGGCGTTTTGGTCCTGCTCGATGTACTTGGCAAACTTGCGGATAGGCGGCACGCTGCCAAATTCGTCATAGTACTCGCGGGCCTTGAGGATTTGGGACCACTTCGTGTCATCCAACTCATAGTCGTCCGCCTGGGCCATGGCGCGGCCGATTTCTTCGGTCCAGTCGCCCATGTCCTTCAGGTATCCGTCTCCGTCGCGGTCGGGCAAGTTCATATCGTGTGCTTTGTAGAAGCCGGCTGTGCGGTGTCGCCGGCAGTTGATGGGTTTTGGTGGGTCATGATGAGGCGGTCCAGAAACCCGCGCAGAAAGCCTTCGGTTTTCGCGCCGTGAAAGCGGTCGGTGATCTGGCCACGGCTGTAGGCAATGACCGTGGGAAATCCCTTGGCCTGGTGCCGCCCGGCGATGCGCATGTTTTCATCGGCATCCACCGTCGCAAGCACAAACTGGCCGTCGTAGGCCTGCGCCAGTCTCTCCAGCGTGGGGGTCAGCACCCTGCAGGGGCTGCACCAATCGGCACCGATATCGAGCACAACCGGCGTCGCCAAGGACCGCTCAACCACCATGGCTTCAAAGGTGGCTTCTTCGACGGCATAGGTGTGCCCGTTCATGCCGTTAGGCGCGCCAGTTCTGGTACCGCATGGTGGCTACTGCGCCGCCGATGATGCCCGCCAGCGCAATGAACGACCCCAATGCCAGTGTCGACACCCCGGAAAGACCTTGTCCAATGGTGCAACCCGTGGCCGTTACGCCGCCAAAACCCATCAGAACCGCACCAATCAACTGGGTGCGCAGGTCTTCGAGCGAGGCAAAACCTTCCCAGCGAAACTGCTTGGTAGCAATGGCATAGGCAAAGGAGCCCAGCACCACACCCATCGCGGTTGCGATGCCAAACGTGATCTTGAGTGTCTTGTCGGTCCACAGCATCAGCAATTCAAGGCTGTAGGCGGTGGGAGCCACAAAACTCATGGATTCCAGCGTGCGGGTGTTGGTGGCGAAGTACACGGTTTCCAGTGTTTCCGGGTTTTCTCCGTAGCCGAGATGGCCGGTGAGGTACCAGGCCGCCACGACCAGCAATCCCAGTACGGATGATCCGACAACGTGGGAGATGTTGGAGCGAAAGCGCTTGTCCTTGAACGTGAACGCAAGCAGCGCCAGCCCGATTGTCAGTGCGGTGACGAGCAAAGCGGTTTTTTCTGGCAGTCCCGTCAGCTTGGCGAGCAGGGTTGCAAGGCTTTGATTGGATAGACCCAGGGTTGTCAAATCTATGGCAATCGGGTCCAGAAAGGTGGCGCGCCATTGGCCAAATAATCCCTTGAGTGTCATGTACCCGGAGATCGCCAGGAACACCAGCACCACGAGAGCCCGCACACTGCCACCGCCGACACGAATCAGGTTTTTGTTGGTGCATCCTGCGGCAATGGTCATTCCTACGCCGAACAGACACCCACCCACGATCAGCGATAACCACGACAGGGTGGGGCGCTGATACACCGACTTGGCAATATCGATTTGCCCGTAGTAAGCCAGCAGACTGGTGCCCAAAATGGCGACCGCAATGGTGAGAAGCCACATGCGCATGCGACCCCAGTGCTCCATGTTGACCACATCGGATATGGCACCCATGGTGCAGAAATTGGTTTTGTTGGCAACCGCGCCAAAAACAAACGCCAGTACAAAGCCGCCCCAGACGACCAGCGTGGCGGGATTTCCGGTCTCGCTCATGAAATGCTCCAGATCAACAGGTTTTCCTAGTTAGCCGACGGCACGCCACCCGCAACGCGCGAGAGCGTATTGCGTATGGCATCCGGGGTGTTGATGATGCCCATGAATTGACCCATGCCGAGGGCGGGCCAAGCCAGTGCAATGCGGTAGCGAGCATACAGCGCGAACACCTTGTTGCCGACGATGAAAATTTCGTAAGGCATGCCCGCAATGTGGTCGGCACCGATCTTGTTCACCCAGGCGCCTTCGCCGTCACCGGGATCATTCATGGCTACGCCAAAAACAGCTAGTTTTCGGTCTGCCATGACGACTTCGTAGACACGGCTGGTATTGCCCACGCCTTTGGCCAGATTGTCCTGAACAGTTTTGAGCGCCTCGTCAAAGCTGCCATGCGTACCCAGTTCGCTGTTGGACGAATCAAAGCGCTCCATGCCCAGCATATAGCGGTAGTTGGGCAGGTCTGCCTCGGCCACATCTCCTCCGAAGGCTGCGCCGTCGCCCAGCGCTTTGGCCAGGCGAGTTTGCACCGCCATGGCCGGTGCCTGGGCGGTCTTGAACGGCGCGCGAAGGTAGGCGCGATACCAGTAGTCCGGGTTCATATAGGACACCGTGCCGTCGGCCTTGACGCCCACACGAATGCCCGCTGCCACGATGCCCGAGCCGCCGATGGTACGCACAGCTTCCAGCATGGCCGGGTCGGTAACCACCAGGCTGGCGTGTGTGGGCAGTCCCTTTGGCAAGTGCCGTCCCACGACGGTGAAGCCTTCAGCCTGCAGCTTTTTCTCCACCTGGGCCAATTGCGTGGTTAGGTCGGCGGCAGGCAGCTTGCTAGCCTGTAGATAGGGTGCTGTTGCCAGGCAGGCCTGGGTTGAGAGCAGCAGGGTGCACCACAGGAGAGCTTTCTTCATCGCCGGTTCAGATGAACAGACAGACGTCAGACTCGCCAGCAAACTTCATGAAAGTGGCGGCGCCGCCGTACTCCACATCTTTGATGAATTCGCTCGTCTCAAACTCAAAAAGGTCAACCGTCATCTGGCAGGCGACAAACTTGACTTCGGCCTCCAGGCACAGGTCACGCAGTTCTTGCAGTGAGGCTACACCCTTGGACTTCATCTTGTTCTTCATCATCATGGTCGCCATGGACTCCATGCCGGGCAGCATTTGCACCATGACGGGCATGGGCACGGGCATGGGCATGGCAGGGTTGGCCAAGGGGCTGATCTTGATGTCGTCGAGGCTTTTGCGCAGAAGCTGCAGGCCGTAAAAAGTGAAGAAGATCTGCACTTCCCACCCCAGCGCTGCTGCGGTGGATGCCAGAATGAATGGCGGGTAAGCCATGTCCAGCGTGCCTTTGGTGGCGATCAGCGCCATCTTTTTTGTTGCCATGCTTTGTGCTCCAGAAGTTTATTGAAGACCGGTGGTTCAAGCCTTCTTGAGATAGAACACAAACTTGCTGTTTTCGCTGGCCTGTTCCATCAGCGTGTTGCCGGTTTGTTCGGCGAATGCAGCCATGTCGCAAACCGAACCCGGGTCGGTGGCAATCACGCGCAGAATCTGGCCAGAGGCCATGTCCGCGAGCGCCTTTTTGGTCTTTACGATTGGCAGAGGGCAGGCCAAACCAGATGCGTCAAATTCCTTGCTGAATTCCATGTCATATCTCCGTTAGTGGGTTGTTTTCAACCGGTTGTTGTGCAGATTGAACCGAAGGGCGCCGCACTCGGGAAGTGCAGCCCTCTGATTGTGCCGATTCTTGTTGAGCCTCCCTGCGGCGTCTATCACCGCAAAGGATGATCATGGGTAACCCATATGGGTAGTAGGGTAAAAACGGGGGCATATTCGTGAAAGTCGGTATTGCATTGGCCGCGCGTTGCCGCTAGCCTTCATCCATGCGAAATTCATTCTTATTTGGTTATATGTTGACTGCGATGGCCTTCGCCATAGCACAGACCCCCAAGATTTTCGAAGGGGCTGACCTGAAGCTGGGTGAAAAGCTGATTGCCGAGAACAAATGCACGGAGTGCCACGCCAGCAAGGTGCCCGGTGACGGCAGTGCCATTTACAAGCCCAAGGGGCGCGTGAACGAGCCAGGTATTTTGCGGGGCATGGTGGAGCAGTGCAACACAGAGCTGAACATGGGCTTTTTCCCTGAAGAGGTCACGGCCATTGCAGCGGTGCTCAACCGGGACTATTACCGGTTCAAGTAACAGATGTGTAAGCGCGGGCTAAGCTTCGGTCAGTGATAACCCGTAGCTGCTTGATTTTCATTGAACTATATTAGCGAATTCGAATATAGTTCTGTCCCGTGACCCGATTTGAGGAGTATGTGTGAATCAAGATAGGCCTGTTTCTGGATCCTTGTTGAAGGCGCCAGAAAATTTTTTGAGTCCGGACGGAATCAAGCAAGTGATGAGCGAAGCCAAGAATGGGCGTCGCAATTTCATTCGTAGCGCGTTTGCCGCAGCAGCAGCGGGTGCGACCTTGCCGGTGGCAATGGCGCAGAGCAACCCCGTTCCAGTTGAGGGGGGTGACCCCAACATTCTTAACCTGCCCGAGCACAGCAAAGGGCTCGGACAAGGCGTTGCACCGGATGGCAGCTATGGCAAGCCATCCAAATACGAGTCCGACGTGCAGCGGCGCCAAAGCCCCGGTCTCACTCAAACGACCCAGGCATCCGTTTCGTTTGCGCCCTTGCAGTCACTGTTTGGAATCGTTACGCCGAGCGGACTGCATTTCGAGCGGCACCATCAGGGCTGGTGGGACATCGACCCGTCCAAGCACCGTCTCATGGTCAACGGCATGGTCAAGCAAGCCAAGGTTTTTACCCTGGACGAAATCATGCGCCTGCCAGCGGTGTCGCGGTTCCACTTCATTGAGTGCGGTGCTAATACGGCGGTTGAGTGGGGCAATGTAGCCGTGCCCACGGCGCAATACACGCACGGCATGATTTCGTGCAGTGAATTTACCGGTGTACCGCTGATAACCCTGCTGGAGATGGCGGGCGCTGATCTCAAGAATGGCAAGTTTGTGCTGGCCGAAGGTGCTGACGGGTCGTCCATGACACGCACCATCCCCATGAGTCTCATCAAATCAGGCGAAGTGTTTGTGGCGTATGGCCAAAATGGCGAAATGCTGAGGCCTGAGCAAGGCTATCCACTGCGTCTGGTGGTACCCGGTGTTCAGGGCGTCAGCTGGGTCAAGTACCTGCGTCGCATCGAAGTGGGCGACATGCCCTACGGCACCAAGGACGAAGCGATTCACTACATTGACCTGCAGCCCGATGGGCTCGAGCGCCAGTACACGAGCATTCAGGAATGCAAGAGCGTCGTGACCACGCCATCGGGCGGCCAGGTGTTGCTGGACAAGGGCTTCTACAACATCACGGGTTTGGCCTGGTCGGGCCGTGGAAAGATCAAAAAAGTCGATGTGTCGGTAGACGGTGGACGCAACTGGCGTACCGCACGGTTAGAAACGCCGGTGCTTTCCAAAGCACTCACACGCTTCAATCTGGATTGGGTATGGGATGGAAAGCCGACGATCGTGCAGAGTCGCGCCATGGATGACACCGGCTTTGTCCAGCCAACCTACAAGCAACTTCGTGCCGTTCGGGGGACCCGGTCGATTTACCACAACAACGCCATTCAATCCTGGCTGGTACAAGAAAACGGCGAGGTGAAAAATGTTCAAGTTGCGTAACGCATTCATTGCCACCGCGCTCTTTGCCGTGCTGGGCGCCGCCGGCGCACAAGTGGATGCCAAATATCCGGGTGTCGGACGGGCAGCCACTCCCAAAGAGGTGACTGCGTGGGACATCGACGTGCGGCCGGACTTCAAGGGACTGCCCGCAGGATCGGGCACTGTTGCCAAGGGACAGGACATCTGGGAAGCCAAGTGTGCCCTGTGTCACGGTATTTTTGGCGAATCCGGGGAGGTGTTCAGTCCGCTGGTTGGCGGCGTTACGCCCGAGGACATCAAGAACGGCCGCGTCGCCAATTTGACGAATGTCAATTACCCCGGGCGCACAACCTTCATGAAGGTGCCCACGCTGTCCACGATCTGGGATTACATCAACCGCGCCATGCCGTGGAATGCCCCCAAGTCATTGACAACGGACGATGTCTACTCGGTGGTGGCCTTTTTGCTGAACCTCAACGGCATTGTTCCGGATGACTTCACGCTGTCCGACAAGAACATTCGCGAGGTTCAGGGCCGCATGCCCAATCGCAATGGCATGACGACCAAGCATGCCATGTGGCCTGGCAATGAGTTTGGCGGGACCACCAAGCCCGATACCAGCAATGTGGCCTGCATGAAAGATTGCGTGGGTGAGGTGAAACTGGCTTCATTCCTGCCGGAGTTCGCCCGAAATGCGCATGGCAATCTGGCGGAGCAAAACCGCGCTGTGGGCGCTCAGCATGGTGCAGATACCACCCGTCCAGAAGCCAAAGCGGGTGCTCCAAGCCCGGTAGCGGCGCCTGCTGCTGCGAAGGCAGAGGCAGCGCCCAGTGGTGCAAAGGCCGCCTTGGCGCTGTTGCAGAAGTCTGGATGCACGGCCTGCCATGGTGTCAGCAACAAGATCGTTGGTCCGGCATTCACGGATGTTGCCAAGAAACATGCCGGTAAGGCAGACTATCTTGCGGGCAAGATCAAATCGGGTGGATCGGGTGTTTGGGGTGCTGTGCCCATGCCCCCACAGACATTGAGCGATGCCGACGCCAAGACCATCGCGGCTTGGCTGGCCTCGGGTGCGGGCAAGTAGGGCTTTCAGGTTATTGCAGTAGCAACTTTTTATCGGTATTCATTTTTCTAGGAGACTCAGATGCAAACTCGTCGCAAGACACTCAAGCAAAGCGCTGTTGTGGCCGGCCTGCTGGCGGCTTCGGGCATATTCCCGCAATACGCCTTTGCAGCTTTCAATAAGGCCGCCTTTGACGCAAAGACACTGCCTGAAGTACTCAAGGCCCTGGGCGCAGGCGCACCGGTTGAAAGCAAGGACGTCACGATTGGTGGCCCGGACATTGCGGAAAACGGCGCAGTCGTGCCCTTGACTGCGAGCACATCACTGCCTGGTGCCAAGCAGATGCTGATTCTGGTTGAGAAGAATCCTTCAGCCCTGATTGCCGTGTTCAATGTGACTGACAGCGTGGAGGCCAACTTTGCCACCCGCGCCAAGATGGGCCAATCATCGGATGTCTACGCAGTGGCCATCATGGCCGATGGCAAGGTGCTTTTTGCCAAGAAAGAAGTCAAGGTCACCCTCGGTGGATGCGGCGGTTAATCGCTGCTAATTTTTATTACTGATATTAGGAGCTAAAAAATGGCAGATCCAATGCGCATTCGTGCACAAGTCGCAGGTGACAAGGCAACCGTACGGGTTTTGATGGCCCATGAAATGGAGTCTGGTCAGCGTAAAGATGCGGCGGGCAAACTCGTTCCAGCATGGCACATCGCCGAAGTGACGGCAACCCACAACGGCAAGCCCGTATTGACCGCAGAGTGGGGCCCAGCGGTGTCCAAGAATCCGTTTCTCCAGTTTGTCGTCAAGGGCGCAAAGGCGGGCGACAAAATTGCGGTGACCTGGAAGGACAACAAGGGCGACACACGCACCGACGAAGCCACCGCTTCGTAAGTGACCAAGGCTTTCGAAAAGGGCGCGGCGTTGGCCTCGCCCTTTTTTGTCTATTCTTCCTTCCCCCAAAAGTAAAAAAGGTCATCATGAGGACGACATCACTTATATCGATTGTGGCGATTGGTTGTTTGGCGGCCACGGCGGCAGTTGCACAAAAATCCGCAGTCCAGAGCATAGAAGATTACCGTGCCATGCTGGCCGATGGCAACCCCTCGGAGTTGTTTGAGGCCAAGGGGGAAGACCTCTGGAAGCAAAAGCGCGGACCCAGGAATGCATCGCTGGAAAGCTGCGATCTGGGCAAGGGCCCAGGCGTGTACAAGGGCGCCTTTGTCGAGTTGCCACGTTACTTTGCCGACACGGGCCGGGTGCAGGACCTGGAGTCGCGCTTGCTGACCTGCATGCAGAATTTGCAGGGTTTCAATGCCGACGAGATTGCCAAAACCGCGTTCGGAAAAGGTGAACAGGTCAACGTGACGGCTTTGGCGACCTGGCTGTCTGCCGAGTCCAAGGGCATGAAGTTCAACCTTTCGCAGGCGCACCCCCAGGAAAAAATTGCCTATGAAGTAGGCAAACGGCTTTTCTTCCAGCGCGGCGGTCCGCACGACTTTTCCTGCGCGTCCTGCCACGGGCAGGACAACACCCGCATTCGTCTGCAAGACTTGCCAAACCTGACCAAGAACCCTGGGGACGGCATTGGCTTTGCGGCCTGGCCAGCGTATCGGGTCTCCAATGGGCAGATGTGGGGCATGCAGCAACGTCTGAACGACTGCTATCGCCAGCAGCGTTTTCCATATCCCGGGTTCGGCAGTGATGTGACCATTGCGATGGGTGTGTACCTAGGCGTCAACAGCGCAGGCTCCAAGTCGATTGCGCCCGCACTCAAACGTTAAGCCCAGGAGATCACCATGATGAAACGTAACAATTTTGCCCTGTGGTCCGCAGCGGGCGCGGCGCTTGTCTGGGTCGTGGCCACAACACCTGTTCATGCGCAACAGGCGGTGCCTGTGGCATCGACGGGTAACGCCGAGGTTTTTGATTTTTTTTACCGGGAAGCGGTCAAGTCGTCGTTCCGGTCACAGGGTATTGTTAAAGTGAGCGTTCTGGATACAGACGAAACCAGCCAGGTCTGTAGCGCTGCCGATGTGGCTGGCAAACCACTGGACAAAAAGCGGGCGAAGGAAATTGAGGCCATCAACCTCAAAACCATCAAGTGGCCCAGCGATGGCAAGTTTGTTGGGGATTGGAAAGAGGGTGAAAAGCTCGCCCAAAGCGGACGCGGCTTGACTTACAGTGATGATGCCAAGACACCCAATGGGGGCAATTGCTACAACTGTCACCAGATGGACAAGAAGGAAATTTCTTTCGGCACCATTGGGCCCAGCCTGTACAACTATGGCAAGCAACGTGGTATCAGCGATGTAAACAGCGCTGCATCCAAAGCGATGATTGAATACACGTGGGGCAAGATCTGGAACTCCAAAGCCTACAACGCCTGTTCCAACATGCCGCGCGCTGGCCACATGGGCATCATGACCGAGGCCCAGGTGCGTCATCTGGTGGCCTTGCTGGTTGACCCCAAGTCAGCTGTCAATCAATAGTTTTTACCCCCTGCCTCACGCGAACCCGGCCAGTCCGGGTTTTCTTTCTTGATTGAGTGATCGTTTCAAAATGAACTTATCCAAACGCGAATTTTTCCAGGTGCTGGGTGCCGGTACCATGGCAGGCATGGGTCTTGGCAGCTATGCCGATGCAGATGCCGCGACCGCTTCCAACGGCCTGTATGAAATCCCCCGCTTCGGCAACGTATCGTTCCTGCATATGACAGACTGCCACGCGCAGCTCAAGCCGATCTATTTCCGTGAACCCAGCATCAACATCGGCATGGGATCCATGAAAGGCAACCTGCCGCACCTGGTGGGCGAGCATTTGCTCAAGTTTGCAAAGGTGCGCCCCGGCACTGCCGAGGCCCACGCGCTGGCCTACCTGGACTACGAAAAGGCGGCCAAGCGCTATGGCAAAGTTGGCGGTTTTGCCCACATGGCGACCTTGGTCAAGCGCATGAAGGCCAGCCGGCCAGGCGCTTTGCTGCTCGATGGCGGAGACACCTGGCAGGGTTCGGGCACTTCGCTGTGGACGAATGGCCAGGACATGGTTGATGCCTGCAAGCTGCTGACCGTTGATGTGATGACCGGGCACTGGGAGTTCACGCTGGGCATGGAACGCGTGAAAGAGATCGTCGAGAAAGACTTTGCCGGCAAGGTTGATTTTGTGGCACAGAACATCAAGACCAATGACTTTGGTGACGCGGTGTTCAAGCCCTATGTCATTCGCGAGATCAACGGCATACCGTGCGCCATCATTGGACAGGCTTTCCCCTACACCCCCATCGCCAACCCGCGCTACATGGTGGCGGACTGGTCCTTCGGCATTCAGGACGAGAACATGCAGAAGATGGTGGACGAGGCGCGCGGCAAGGGTGCACAGGTCGTCGTGGTCATCAGCCACAACGGCATGGATGTTGACCTGAAAATGGCCAGCCGTGTTAGCGGCATTGACGCCATCATGGGCGGACATACCCACGACGGTATGCCGGTTGCTACCGTGGTGTCCAACAAAGGCGGCAAGACGCTGGTTACCAATGCAGGTTCCAACACCAAGTTCCTGGGAGTGCTGGACTTTGAGGTAAAGGACAAGCGGGTCATGGACTTCCGCTACAAACTGCTGCCCATTTTTGCGAACATGCTGCCAGCCGATGCCGAAATGGATGCGTTGATCACCAAAATCCGCGCGCCCTATGAATCCAAGCTGGCCGAAAAGCTGGCCATCACGGAAGGCACACTCTACCGCCGTGGCAATTTCAATGGCACGGGCGACCAGTTGCTGGTGGACGCACTGATGGATGTGCAGGGCGCAGAGATCGCGTTCTCGCCTGGTTTCCGCTGGGGCACCACGCTGTTGCCGGGGCAGGCCATCACCCGTGAGTGGCTAATGGACATGACGGCTACAACGTATTCCTATGCCACCGTGACCGAAATGACGGGCGAGACCATCAAAACGGTGCTGGAGGACGTGGCGGACAACCTGTTTAATGCCGACCCGTATTACCAGCAAGGCGGCGACATGGTGCGCGTGGGTGGCTTGCAGTACAGCTGCACCCCCGGTGCGGCCATGGGCAAGCGAATCGACAATATGCAACTCGGTGGTCGTGCCATTGAGGCGGGCAAAAAGTACAAAGTGGCAGGCTGGGCGCCTGTGGCTGAAGAGGCACGCACGCAAGGCAACAAGATGGTGTGGGATGTGGTGGAAACCTGGCTCAAGGCCAGCGGGGGCAAGGTGTCAACCCGCAAGCTCAACACCCCGACGCTTGTGGGTGTCAAACCCAACCCGGGTTACGCCGAAGGGTAATTGCTCGACGCTCGGTATGCGGGACGCTACAGTGCGTGGATGTCCTATTCCATTCTTTCTGACCGGCGATGTTCCATTTGGATGTCACTGGTCCTAGCTGTCGTGCTCGGTACAGCGCATGCCCAGGATGTGCAGCGCAGGGCCGAAATCGAGCAATGCCTGCCAGGTGAGATAAGCACCTGGGGCGATGGCCGTGACCGGCCTGCGGTCAGCGCGCCCATGGTGTTTGTGTACGACCATGCTGCGGCTCCCGCGTGGTTTGATGAAGCACTTGTTTTGGCAGCACTGCAGCGATCAGCCGCCGCATGGTCTCGCTGTGGCGTACCGGGAGAGGTCCTGACCGTTTCTGCGGCCGCTGGGTCAAGCATGAGCGGTGTGTCAGTGAGCTGGAGTGAGGCGCGCAGTGCCGGTACTTTCGGTCTGGCCAACCTGACGCAGCGCACACTGGTTTTGAATCCGGCATCCTTCCAGTTACTGAAAACCCGCAACCCCGCGCACGATGCGCGCGAAACCTTGCAAATGGTGATTTCTCACGAGATGGGGCACCTGTTCGGACTGGTATCGCACTCAAGGCGCTGTGTGGATTCCACGTCCAACTACGACAATGGAAAAGGTGAAAGGTGTTTTGCCCGCGACCCCACCCTGCTGCGTCGATTCGTCGAATACCGTTCCTCCATGCCAACCGCATGTGACATCCAGCGCTGCCGTATCGCCAACGGGCTACCAGTGGCGCAATAGCAGCGTCGTGGAGACGACCACCCGGTTCAGAATTCGTGGGTGACCCTGCGGCTGTTGCGCGCCTGAATCAGCGAGCGCTCCAGAAGGTCGGCTCGCACCGGCTTGATGCAAAAACCGTCCACATGCTTATCCAATGATTTCTTGAAATCCTCTGGCCGCACCGAGCCGGTGATCATCAGGGTTACCATGCTTGGCGCTTCACGCCGGAGTTTTTCCAGCAAGGCCCATCCGTCAACTTCGGGCATGTAGATATCGAGCAAGACAAAATCCGGCCGAAATTGCTTCGCCAGGCGCAGGGCCGTTTCTGCGTCGTGCGCCGTATGGCATTGCGTTACACCGATGTGCTTGAGTACATTGACAATAAATTCCCTGGAAAATTCATCGTCGTCAACAACCAGAAAACTCGATTGTTTGATACCACTGTCGTTCATTCAATTCTCCAATGGGGCTACGGCTCTGAACCCTCGAAAAAAATGCGCTGGTATCGAATGTGTGCTCAATGCAAGCGCACGTCAATACCCCAATCGGGGCAGGGAAATGTGATCAATTCAGTGGCCCCGATTTGAGGATGCTATAGCAAATATAGCTAAGAACAGAATAGCCACGAGGCCTCAGACGTGTTTTCGTGCACACTTTTTGCAGATTTCACGTCAACCCCTCAAACACCACGATATCCACCAGCTCGCCGGATTTCACATTGCCCTGCGTGTGCTGAAGCACCACCATGCAATTGGCCTCTGACATGCTGCGCAGCACCCCTGAGCCCTGCGAGCCGGTGATGCGTACAACGGGTTTGCCGTGCGCGTCGATGGAGAGGATGCCTCGCTGGTATTCGGTGCGTCCAGGTTTCTTGCGAATGTCGGTCGCTGATGCTGCTCGTAGCACGGGCAGGGCGGCGTTTTGTGCACCCATCATGCGCAGCAACGCGTCGCGGGCGAAGAAGTAAAACGTCACCATTACGGCTACCGGGTTGCCCGGCAGGCCAAAGAGGTAGGCAGACTTGCCATGGGATGTGATGGTGCCAAACGCCATGGGACGCCCGGGGCGCATACCGATTTTCCAGAACGTCACGTCGCCCAATTGGGCCATGATCTGCTTGGTGTAGTCTGCGGCGCCCACTGACACACCACCCGAGGTGATGATGGCGTCCGCGTTCGCGCAGGCCGAACGCAGGGCCGCCTCCAGCGAGGCCGGGTCGTCCTTGACCACGCCCATGTCGATGAGTTCGCAGCCCAGACGCGTGAGCATGCCAAACAGCGTGTATCGGTTGGAGTCGTAAATGCAGCCGGGATCGAGTTCGTCGCCGAGAGAGCGCAACTCGTCTCCGGTCGAGAAAAACGCCACGCGCAGCCTGCGCTGCACCATGATCTGGCCAATGCCCAATGACGCCAGCAGGCCCAGATCGGCCGGGCGCAGAATCCGGCCCTGTGTGAGGGCGGCTCTGCCCTCCATCAGGTCCTCACCCAGCAGGCGGCGGTTATCCCCGGTGCGGACCACGCCTTGTGGCACGGTGACGGCGGTGTCGGACGCGTTGTGCGTGAATTCCTGTGGCACCACGGTGTCGCACCCTGGCGGCATCACGGCCCCGGTCATGATGCGCACGCACTCGCCACGCCCAACGGTACCCTCGAAGGCTTTCCCGGCAAATACGGTGCCATTGACGGTTAGCGTTGTCGCCGCATCGGGCAACAGGTCTGCACCGTGAAAGGCAAAGCCATCCATGGCCGAGTTGTCGTGCGCGGGCACGCTGATGGGCGAGATGACGTCAGCCGCCAGCACCCGGTCCAGCGCCTGCCAGATGGAGAGAGTTTCCACGCCCACAATGGGTTGCACAAAGTCCTGCACGATGCGCTGCGCCTGCGCCACCGGCAGGGCATTGGGGTCATAGTCAGTCAGGTTACTGACAAACTGGGTCAAGGTCGGTGGGGTAGGGGTGGGCGATGTCATGTGGGTGCCATTTGCTTCAGTTCGGCTAGGGTGTTGATGTTGCGAAAGGCCGCCTCGTCCGGAAAGTGAACTTCCACCACGCGCAGTGTGGCGTACCAGCGGTCCACCTTGCGCCCACCTTCTTCCAGAAACTGCGTGAGGTGCGGCAAAAGGGATGTCTTGGCCAGGCAGAACACGGGATGCGGCTGGCGGGTCTCGCCAGAACCGGTCACCGCAACGGCCAGGTCCGCGCACGCGGCCTTCAGAGACTCCGACAGGCGGTGCACGAGATCGGCGGGCAAAAACGGTGAGTCGCACGGTGCTGTGACCAGCCAGGGCGTCTCGCAGTGCATCAAGCCGGTCTGCAAGCCAGCCAGCGGACCGGCAAAGTTGGGCATGGCGTCAGGCCACACGGGCGCGCCAAACGTGGCGTAGGTGTCCAGATTCTGGTTGGCGTTGATCAGCAGGCGCTGCACCTGGGGCTTGAGCCGGTCGATGACGTGCTGCACCATGGGCTGATTGCCTAACGGGGCCAGTCCCTTGTCGATGCTGCCCATGCGGGAGCCTCGACCGCCTGCGAGTATGAGTCCGGTAATTTGCATGGGATGTTGCATTTGCTTCGGTGGAATGGGGTCAGTCTAGCGCAGACTCCGCATCGTTCAGAGATGTACGGCTCGCTATCCATAGCATTAACAAAAACAATTGGGTTTTGTAGAGCGTGAGGCATAAACTATTAAAACAGTCAGTTCCCAACCGCTCCAGGAGGTCAACGTGTCAACAACAGCCCAGTGTCCATTCCCGCATGCAGCGCCCAAAAACACCACGGCAGCCGCCAGGACCAACGCCAACTGGTGGCCCAACCAGCTCAGGCTGGGCATCCTGCACCAGCACACAGCTGAGGCCAATCCCATGGGCAATGATTTTGACTATGCGGCGGAGTTCAAGACATTGGACCTTCTTGCCGTGGTTGAGGATTTGCATGCGTTGATGACCGATTCACAGGACTGGTGGCCGGCCGACTGGGGTCACTACGGAGGGCTGATGATCCGCATGGCGTGGCACTCTGCCGGTACCTACCGCGTGGCTGATGGCCGGGGTGGCGCGGGTTCGGGCAACCAGCGCTTTGCGCCTCTGAACAGCTGGCCGGACAATGGCAACCTGGACAAGGCGCGACGCCTGCTGTGGCCGATCAAGCAAAAGTATGGCCGCAAGATTTCCTGGGCAGACCTGATTATTCTGGCGGGAAATGTTGCACTTGAGTCCATGGGCTTCAAAACCTTCGGCTTTGCCGGGGGCCGCGTGGACATCTGGGAGCCCGAGCAGGACGTCTACTGGGGTGCCGAATCCGAATGGCTTGCCACCAGCGACAAGGCAAACAGCCGCTACAGTGGCGAACGCCAGCTCGATAACCCGCTGGCTGCCGTGCAGATGGGCCTGATCTATGTGAACCCCGAAGGCCCTGATGGCAACCCCGACCCACTGGCCTCCGGCCGTGATGTGCGCGAAACTTTTGCGCGCATGGCCATGAACGACGAGGAAACGGTGGCATTGGTCGCCGGGGGCCACACCTTTGGCAAGGCACACGGCGCCGGTGACCCGGCCCTGGTCGGCCCGGAGCCCGAAGCGGCCCCCCTTGAACAGCAGGGTCTGGGCTGGATCAACAGCTTTGGCAGCGGTAAAGGGGCGGATACCACCACCAGTGGCATCGAGGGGGCATGGAAGCCCAACCCAACGAAGTGGGACAACGGCTACTTCGACATGCTGTTCGGCTATGAATGGGTATTGACCAGGAGCCCGGCCGGTGCCCACCAGTGGGTGGCGCAGAACGTGAAGCCCGAACACATGATTCCGGATGCCCACGAAGCAGGCAAGAAACATGCGCCCATGATGACCACGGCGGATATGTCGCTGCGCATGGATCCAGCCTACGAGAAGATCGCGCGGCGCTTCCACCAGCATCCGGCCGAGTTTGCCGACGCCTTTGCCCGCGCATGGTTCAAGCTGACGCACCGGGACCTGGGGCCGCGTTCACGTTACCTGGGTGCCCTGGTACCGCAGGAATCGCTGATCTGGCAGGACCCGGTTCCCCCCATCGATCACCCGCTCGTGGATGCACAGGACGTAGCGGCACTCAAAGCCCGGGTGTTGGCGTCGGGCTTGTCTGTTTCACAACTGGTAAGCACGGCATGGGCCTCTGCCGCAACCTTTCGCGGCAGCGACAAGCGCGGTGGTGCCAATGGCGCGCGCATCCGCCTTGCCCCGCAAAAGGACTGGGCAGTCAACCAGCCCGCACAACTGGCGCAGGTGCTGCAGAAACTCGAATCCATTCAGCAGGATTTCAACGCAGCGCAGTCGGGCGGAAAGAAAATATCCCTGGCTGACCTGATTGTGCTGGCCGGCAGTGCCGCCATAGAGGCCGCTGCGATGGCTGCCGGGCAGGATGTCAGCGTGCCCTTTGTGGCGGGTCGTACCGATGCGTCGCAAGAGCATACCGATGTGGACTCGGTTGCCGTGCTGGAGCCAATGGCCGATGGCTTTCGCAACTATGTGCGAAACGGTCTGGAAGGCGTGTCCGCCGAGCTGCTGCTGGACAAGGCGCAGCTGCTGAACCTCAGCGCACCCGAAATGACCGTGCTGATCGGCGGCTTGCGTGTGCTCCATACCAATGTGGATCAAACCCCGCATGGCGTGTTCACCAAGCAACCGCAGACACTCAGCAACGACTTCTTTGTGAACCTGCTCGATATGCGCACACAGTGGAAAGAGTCTTCAGCCGACGGCCTACTGGAAGGCTGCGACCGCAGCACCGGGCAAGTGAAGTGGACCGGGACGGTGGTCGACCTGGTGTTTGGCTCAAACGCGCAGTTGCGTGCCCTGGCCGAGGTTTATGCGGGAAGCGATGCGCAAGGGAAGTTCGTGCACGATTTTGTGTGCGCCTGGACCAAGGTCATGAATCTGGACCGTTTCGACTTGAAATAGTCGCCGCGCCACCCCCAGGGTTAATTTTTATCATTTCCCCGGTAAGGCATACGCCAGCACATGAAGCAGCGCCATGCTGACCGTTGATACCAATGTACTGGTGCGCTTGCTGGCGCGCGACGAACCCAAGCAAGCGCAGGCGGCAGACTAGTTTGTCGCCAAAGGGGCGTGGGTGTCACACCTGGTGCTGGCCGAAACCCCTTGGGTGCTGGACGCGGTGTAGGAACGCAGCGCCCCGCTTTGGCCGCCAGGGTGATGAGCATGGCCCGGCTGAAGTTGTCCCCATTTGCCGCGCAGCAAGTCACTTACCCGGTACTGGGCGATGCCAATGCGCTCGGCGGCTTGCGCCTGTGTCCATCCCTCGGTTTGCACCAACAAGCGCAAGCGCCCCATCAGGTCAGCACGCATCCCCATGACGGGTGCCACGCCGGGGGGGCACACGTTGCCGCTCGAGGTGGAGATGGCTTCACTGGGGACTGCTGCTGGGGGGCATGGTTCAGGCTCCAATCAAACCCAGTTGCACCTGCCACAGATCAAATCCAGCTTCGCGCTTTGCATCTTCAGGGAACGCCGCCAATCGGTTTGACTGCTGTCAATGAACCTGTTTCAAAGTTGCAATGCGCAAGATGAGATTGCGGGGCGTTGATAACGCGAAGGAACTTCCGCAAAACGACACAATCAACGCTTTCCGCCGGGAATATACCCAACAACAAAAAACCATGCGATTGGCGCCAGAACGATCCAGCCCCAACTTTGAATGTTCGCCTGAGCAAGAAAGATAATTCCGACAAGCGCGAGAAAGCCCCCCAGGACCAGCAAAACGGCATCACCAAGTTTTCCGACGAGCTTCCGCCCGTAGGATGGAAACTGTTCAATGCCACACGCATTTGTTCGGTTAAAACGGCGTCTTCTGCTAGCGTAGATTAGAACCGCGCCAACATAGGCCAAACCGATGGCAACCAGTTCATCGTTACTCACAAAACATTTCCTTGCAATCGTTTTGACAGGATCAGGATAGCCGATTGGAGAAAGCTCAGTCAGATGTTCCGCAGTGCTGACTACAAACGAGCTGACCGTTGATGCAATAGTTCATCGCTTTGGCACAATGATTCCGGGCATTCTTTGATCTAGCGAGTATCCTGCCTGAATGCGCAAGACGGTAAGGGTGCATCGGCCCACAAATGAAACTCCGGATCGTCCTGGTTGCAGGGCGTTGTCAAGAATACGACATACAACTCCAAGCGAGTAAAAAAAGTAGCAATGATCGACAATTTCATTCCAGTGAAACCTGCGACGCCAACAAAGGTATCGTCAGTTCGCATGTTTGCCGCCTCCATATTTGCAGTAGGCACGTTGTTCGTGACAGCCGCCTGGATGATGGAGTTGCCTTGTTGGGCACTGCTCATGACCTTACCGGTGCTGGCGTGGCCAGTCTGGAACTATTTGAGCGAACGCGCGATGCTTCATCGGCGACTGATATTAGACGTGTTGATGATCAAGGACAGCTGGCTTCGAAACATTCTGTACCGTGGGTACTTTCGCCAAGCCGTGCTGGCTTTCGTAGCTTGTGCTCTCGTTGCACTATTGCTTGCCTCCGCAGGTATTCTTCAACGTCTGCATTGGGTTCTCCTTTTTGCCGATGCTCTACTGTTGCCCATTTTGATTCTGGCAATTGAGCGCATTTCTCAAGGACACATCGCTATCCCTGCGCTACCTCTGGCCTCGCGCCAATGGCCGCTATCCATTCTGAACATTGGGCTCATTGCTGCAGGGTTCATGACGATCGACTTTTTCCTTGGAACCGCAGACACACGCAACCTGTCGCTAGGTCAGGTGTTCAAGGGCGGCTACGCTGAATTTGCTGGCAAGTCATCATGCGAACCGGTCGGACTTGTCTGTGGCTTGATCGCCGGCATTGAGCGAGTCGTATGGCATGCTCGCCAATTGGCGATACCGCTGCTACCCGAGAGTTGGATGCGCTACTTGGCATGGTTCGTTTCTCTCTTACAGGCCGGTCTGTTGGCATACGTGTTTAATGCATTGGTGGTTGGAACGATCATGTTGATGGTCAGACCAAAAGGTGACGATATTGACAGTCGACCTTATGCAGTGGCAGTTCGCGCTTTTTGGGGAACAATAATCTTCTTGGGATGTTCATATTTAGCGCTCATTACGTACGGAGAACGACTGCGACCTCGCGCAAGCGAGCCGGAACCCGTTCAGAGCAGCGTAGAGCCATCTGTTCGACCCTGCCCGAGCCATTCCGTAACTGTAGCCCCACTGCATGCAGAAATGGATGGCCGGATCCGAAAATCGGCCGAAGATGCGGAGAACGCTTCTGAGAGGATCATCCGAGAGCAACTTCGGGCAAGTTACCAGCGCGCCGAGGCTGGTGTCGATAATTATCTGGACTGGTACTACAGCGTAACCGGCGAGTGGGCGCGCCTGATAGCAACGGCAACCAAGGATACATCCGAAATCCTTGCGGAACGCTTGCTTAAAGAAACCTTCGGTGATCGATTCGATGGAGAAATCGACAGCATATCGAAAGCTGGTACGGAGCAAGCACAGGCGATATTCAACAATTTTGCAATAAGCATCGGAAGCGAGCTTCAAGCGAAGGTTTCATCGAGTCCTTGCCTTGCGAACGCCATCGACGTGGGCAAGGTGATGAACATTCAGCACGACTTGCTTCGCGCCGGTGGCGCTGCGAGCATCGGCGCCGCAACCGGTGCCAAGATGCTGTCGGCAAAAGCTGGTAGTGCAGTAGCCGCGAAGATCGCTGTAAAGAAGTTTGGCAAGGCCGCTGCCTCAGTTGCAGTCAAAGCGGCTGCGAAGGCCGGAATGAAACAAGGAGCCAAGGCTGCTGTTGCAGGAGTAGCTGGGACTGCGGTATGCGCACCGGCTGGGCCATTCGCTGTTGTTTGTGGCGGCGTGGCGGCTCTCGGGACTTGGTTCGGTGTGGATAAGGTCTTCGTTGAAGTCGACGAGTTCTTTAACCGAGACGAGACCAAGGCTGAAATCATGAGTCTTCTGAGTGATTTCGAAGCCCAGGTGGCCGCCGAGATGATCGCCACGCAGCGCGCCTTGATACGGTCTCAGGCACAAGCGATCTCCGTCGAGTTCGGAAAGATTTTTGTACCAGCACGCGATGGAGTCTGACATGTCTTTGTCAAAATATTCGTCTTCCGTTGAGACAGAGTTTTCCGGTTATTAACTCCTCACCGCATCACCAAGGACACCCCACAGCGTTGCCACGCGTGCAATTCAGATGTATACAGGATCCGAATCGGCACGAGTTGAAAGCGCGAAGCATCTCTGATGCGCGTGCGCACGGCTAGAACGGCAATGTGGCGCATCTGCCCACCACAAAGTGGACACAGCAGCTGAAACACTTCATAGATTCTGGCGATCAACACTACCCACAGGTAGTTTGCTGATGATGGATTGGATGGCACGGGCGGAACGAAATCGATTGCCAGCTTTGGATTGAGCCAACTGGTCATCTCATTTCTCTTCGGGCTCCAAATACCGCATTCAATCACCAGACATCAGTGCCCGCTGCCGCCCCGTACCAGCCATCGCTCGCATCGCCAGCCAACCATCCCACCAGCAGAATTTGAGGCCACTGCCAAAACGCCGCACATTGCGGCAATTGGTCAGTTGCCTACCGTGTACCCCGCAGGCGCGCCCAGTATCCCGCCACGCTCAATAGCTACCGCGCAATACTTGAACTCCGGTATCTTGCCAAACGGGTCCAGCGCCGCATTGGTCAGCAAGTTGGCCGCTGCCTCGTAGTACGCAAAGGGCATGAAGACGGCTCCCGTGGGCGTGCCATCGTCCTGGCGCACATGCAGCGTGACCTGACCGCGGCGTGAACGCACCGTCATCGCGTCGCCCGGTGCCAGTCCCAGCGCCTGCAGGTCCGCGCCGCACAGGCTGGCGCTGGCGGTTGGTTCCAGTGCGTCCAGCACGGCACTGCGCCGGGTCATGCTGCCGGTGTGCCAGTGCTCCAGCTGGCGCCCGGTAATGAGTACAAAGGGATAGTCGGCGTCCGGGCGCTCGTTGGCGGGAATGATGTCGGCCGGTACGAGGTGGATGCGGCCGTCCGCAGTTGCCACGCGGTCCTTGAACATGGTGGACTCGCCGGGGTCGTCCAGGCTGTGGCACGGGTAGGTGACGCTGGATTCGCGCTGCAGCCGCTCCCATGTGATGCCGCCAATCGCTGCGTGCATGGCCTGGCGCATTTCCTCGTAGACCAGCTCAATACCGTGGTAGCCCTCGTCAGTATTTCTTAGTGTGCTATCGTTTTCGTAGCTCCAGTTCAAGCCCATTCCCGCCGCAATCTGTTGAAGAATCCAGAGGTCGGCCCGCGCCTGACCCGGCGGGTCGATCGCCCGCTTGCCCAGTTGCACCATCCGGTCGGTGTTGCTCACCGTGCCGGTCTTCTCGGGCCAGGCGCTCGCTGGCAGCACCACGTCGGCCAGCCAGGCTGTTTCGGTCATGAAGATGTCCTGCACCACCAGATGCGAGAGCGACGCCAGTGCATGGCGGGCGTGGTTCAGGTCCGGGTCGCTCATGGCCGGGTTCTCGCCCATGATGAACATGCCGCGCACCTTGTGCGGATCGCTGTCCGGCGCCAGCGCCTTGCGCATGATTTCCACGACGGTGTAGCCCGGCTGATCATCCAGTTGGGTGTCCCAGAATTTCTCAAACCAGTCGTGTGCGGCCGGATTGGTGACGCGCTGGTAGTTGGGGTACATCATGGGGATGAGCCCGGCATCGCTGGCGCCTTGTACATTGTTCTGACCGCGCAGCGGGTGCAGGCCCGAGCCGGGCTTGCCCAGCTGCCCGGCCACCGTGGCAAGTGCGATCAGGCAACGCGCGTTGTCGGTGCCGTGCACGTGCTGGCTCACGCCCATGCCCCACAAAATCATGGCCCCTTTGGCCGTGGCATAGGCGCGAGCCACTTCGCGCAATGTTTTGGCCGGGATGCCGCAGATGGGCGCCATGGCCTCGGGGCTGTAGCCTTTCACGTTTTCTTTGAGTGCTTCGTAATTGATAGCGCGCTGCTCAATGAATTCATGGGCTACAAGGTCTTCTTCTATGATGGTGTGGATGAGTGCGTTGAGCATGGCCACATCGGTGTCGGCCCGGAACTGCAGGGTGCGCCAGGCGTGTTTGCCCAGGTCAGTGATGCGCGGGTCAGCCAGTACGATTTTGGCGCCGCGCCGGGCTGCGTTCTTCATCCAGCTTGCCGCCACCGGATGGTTGGACGTGGGGTTGGAGCCGATGACAAAGATCAGGTCAGAATGCGCCACGTCATTGACCTGGTTGGTGACTGACCCCGAGCCCACGCCTTCGAGCAAGGCGGCCACGCTGCTGGCATGGCACAGGCGGGTGCAGTGGTCCACATTGTTGGAGCCAAAACCGGTGCGCACCAGCTTCTGAAACAGGTATGCCTCCTCGTTGCTGCCCTTGGCCGAACCAAAACCAGCCAGCGACTTGGGGCCATGGGTGTCACGAAGGGTCTTAAGTGCGCCGGTTGCCAACGCCAGCGCTTCGTCCCAGGTGGCCTCTCGGAACACTTCGGACCAGTCAGCGATGTTGCGGTTGAGATGCTGCAGAGTAGCCGGGTCCTTGGGAACACCGGCCTTGCGCACCAGTGGTACGGTCAGGCGCTGCGGGCTGTGCGCGTAGTCAAATCCAAAGCGACCCTTCACGCACAAGCGGCCATGGTTGGCCGGGCCATCGCGCCCATCCACGCTGACGATCGCGTTGTCCTTGACGTTATAGGAGATCAGGCAACCCACGCCGCAGAACGGGCACACCGAGTCCACTTTCTTGTCCACCGCCTGCGAGCCGATCTGTGTTTTGGGCATCAATGCGCCCGTGGGGCAGGCCTGCACGCACTCGCCGCAGGCCACACAGCTACTGGTGCCCATGGAGTCGCCCAGGTCAAACACGATGGCGCTGTGCGCCCCCCGATGGGCGTAGCCAATGACGCCATTGACCTGCTCCTCGCGGCAGGCCCGCACGCAGCGGTTGCACTGGATGCAGGCGTCCAGGTTCACCGCCATGGCGGGGTGTGAAATGTCAGGCTTTGGTTGTTCGCGGCGAAGCGCCCTCAGCGCAGGACGCACCGACACGCCCATGCGCGACGCCCATTCACTCAACTCCCCATGCTGTCCCACAAGGGACGAGAGCCCTGGTCCCGCTGGGGTGGGGGATACGCCGGGCGCCGATTTGGCGCTTGCGTATGAGGAGCCCGGCGTATCCCCCAGCGCAGCAGCGCCTGAAGCGAAAGATGCATTTCCTGGCAGAGCAACGCTAGCAACAACCCCACCATCATTCCACTTGTACCCCGCATCCGGCATATCCGACAGCAGCAACTCCACCACCATGGACTGGCTTTTCAATGCCCGAGGGCTTTGGGTTTTCACCTGCATTCCTGGCGAGACATTGCGACAGCAACTCGGCGCCAGGTTGCGCTCGCCCTCAATCTCGACCACACAGGCCCGGCAATTTCCATCAGCGCGCAGCCCGTCCGAATGGCACAGATGGGGAATCTCCACCCCATGGCGTTGTGCGGCCTTGAGAATGGATTCGCCCACATGGGCTCGCGCGCTCTGACCGTCCAGCAGGAAGTCCACACTGGCGCCTTCAACCGGGGCGCCGGCAGCAAGGGGTGGTGTGGCTGTGCTCATGCGGCGCCCCCGATCTCATGCGAAAAATAATTTTGTACGCAGCGCACCACATTGGGTGCCGCCTGGCCCAGCCCGCAGATCGATGCGTCCACCATCACCTGGCTGAGGTCTTCCAAGGTCGCGTTGTCCCACGCCGGCGCCTCCATCAACCTGGCGGCCTTGGCGGTGCCAACACGGCACGGCGTGCACTGCCCACAACTCTCATGCGCGAAGAAGCGCATGGCGTTGAGCGCCGCGTCGCGGGCACGGTCATGCTGGCTGAGCACGATGACAGCAGCCGAGCCGATGAAACAGCCATGGGGCTGCAACGTGTCAAAGTCCAGCGGAATCTGGTTCAGGCTGGCGGGGAGAATGCCACCCGACGCACCGCCGGGCAGGTAGGCATACAGTGTGTGGCCTTCAGCCATGCCGCCACAGTATTCGTCAACCAGCTCCTGCAGCGTGATACCGGCCGGTGCCAGCTTGACGCCGGGGTGTTTGACCCTGCCACTGACGCTGAAGCTGCGAAGCCCCTTGCGGTCGTTTCGCCCGAAACCGGTGAACCACTTAGGGCCCTTTTCCACGATGTCGCGCACCCAGTACAGGGTCTCGAAATTGTGCTCCAGCGTGGGCCGGCCAAAAAGGCCCATTTCGGCAATATAGGGTGGGCGCATGCGGGGTTCACCGCGCCTGCCTTCGATGCTTTCGATCATGGCGGATTCTTCGCCGCAGATGTAGGCACCGGCGCCTCGGCGCAGTTCGATGGTGGGCAGCGGGCAGGGCGGGTCGGCCTGCAGCTTGGCAATCTCGGCCTGCAGAATCGCGCGACAGCCGTGGTATTCGTCGCGCAGGTAGATATAGCAAGCCTCGGTGCCCACGACCTGGGCGGCGATCAACATGCCCTCAAGAAAACGGTGCGGGTCGCGCTCCAGGTAAGTGCGGTCTTTGAAGGTGCCGGGCTCGCCTTCGTCGATGTTCACGGCCATCAGGGCTCCACCCCCACGTGCCGCCTGCTCGCGCACGATGTGCCATTTGCGACCTGCGGGAAAGCCCGCGCCGCCCAGGCCGCGCAGGCCCGAGTCTTCCATGGCCGCAATCACATCCAGCGGGTCCATTTCGTTCTGCACTACGGCAGCGGCCAGGCCATAACCGCCCTGGGCGCGGTACGTGGCGTAGTCAGTGAAAGGTGGTGCCACCTGCTGCTGCCCTTGCGGCGGCGAGACACTGCTCTGCGCGTATTCGCTTGCTATGAAGTTGATAGCTATCGTGTGAGGTAATACGAGGGCTGAGGGCTGATTGTTCATGTAAACCCCGGCCAAGGCAGCTATGGTGTGCTCTGTGGCCTGGATCACCGGGGTCTGGTGCACGCTGGCGACGGGGGCCTGCTCGCAGCGACCCAGGCAGGGCGCAGCAACGGTGCGGATGTTCGCGTCGCCCAGGAGCGCAGGCAAGCGCGCATGAATGCCCTGGGCTCCTGCCATGGCGCAGGCCAGGCCGTCACAGACGCGAATGGTCAGCCCCGGGGCAAGGGCGTCATCCTTCAAAACCTCAAAGTGGTGGTAGAAACTGGCGACCTCAAAGACCTCGGCCATCGGGATATTCATCTCGTGCGCCAGTGCGACCAGATGGCGTTCAAACAGACCACGGTAGTGGTCATTGAGGGCGTGCAGATGTTCGTTCAGCAGGTCGCGACGGTGGCCGTCAGCAGGGCGTGGGCCAATCAGTGCCCGAACGTCACTGACCGCGTAGCCCAGCGGTTGGCGGCCCTTGAGCTGGCTGCGGGGTTTGCGAATAGGGTCAGCTGTGCCCGGTGGCTGCTGCGCGGGAGGGGTTTCGGCATCGCTCATGGCCCAGAGCATATCCACAGCGAAGGGACCTTGGCAAGGTTTCGACGGTCTGCGGCTGGGTGGGTGGCATACGCATCATCATTCGCATCGCTGCGAAAAATGCTTCCTGATGCGATACTGGTCGCGCTGCGTTGACATGTCTCAAAAATTAGCCAGTTTTTGGAGCCGTAATTGACTGACTCACTTTCGCTGGATTTTTCGAACCAGGCAACGGTACTGGTTGTGGACGACACGCCGGACAATCTTGTGGTGATGTCGGCATTGCTCAAAGGCAGCTACAAAGTCCGGGTGGCAAACAATGGCGAACGGGCTTTGAAGTTTGCCCGCACGGAGCCACGACCGGACATCATTTTACTGGACATCATGATGCCTGGGCTTTCGGGGTACGACGTCATCCGCGAGCTGAAGTCTGACCCACATACGCGTCACATCCCCGTCATTTTCCTGACCGCCATGAGCGAAATCGAAGATGAGCGCCTGGGCCTGGAACTGGGTGCCGCGGATTACATCACCAAGCCGATTTCGCCGTCCATCGTCCTGGCACGGGTGCGAACGCAACTGGAAAACAAGGCCGCAGCAGACTTCTTGCGGGATCAAAACCAATTTCTGGATACCGAGGTCAACCGGCGTGGACAGGAGTTGTCGGCGATTCAGGACGTGACCATTCTGGCCATGGCCTCCCTGGCCGAGACCCGTGACTCGGACACCGGCAACCATATCCGGCGCACGCAAAACTATGTGAAGGTTCTTGCGCAGAAGCTGCAGACCCATCCACGCTTCGGCTATCTGCTTTCTGACCGGACGATTGACGCGCTATACAAATCTGCACCTTTGCATGACATTGGAAAGGTCGGTATCCCGGACCGGATTTTGCTCAAGCCCGGGCGATTTACGCCGGATGAGTTTGAAATCATGAAGACCCACACCACGTTGGGGCGTGCCGCCATTCTGGCAGCGGAAAAGCAACTGGGTATGGAGGTTGATTTTTTGCGGCATGCCAAGGACATTGCCTATTACCACCAGGAGAAGTGGGATGGCAGTGGTTACCCGGAAGGCCTGCAGGGTGAAGCCATTCCGGTCTCGGCTCGCTTAATGGCGGTGGCGGACGTCTACGATGCGTTGATCAGTCGGCGGGTCTACAAGGAAGGCATGCCGCATGCCCAGGCGGTTGCCATCATCCGCGATGGCCGCGGCACACACTTTGATCCCGACATGGTGGACGCCTTTCTGGAGCTGGAGGATGCGTTTCAGGACATTGCCGCGCAATTCAGGGACACCGACAGTGACCTGGCTGCCAAGGCAGGACAACTTGAGCGCCTGCAGGCGCCCACCGCACCATGACGCAGCCTGTTGTCGACCCATCCCGCCGCCAGTACAACAAATGGGTGCCCAACGAGTCCATCGAAGACTATGCCTTGCGCTACTCGCCGGCAGGGTTTCGCAAGTGGACGCCCGCCGTCATTGGCACGACCATGATTGGAACCAACTCGGCCCTGTCGTACGAAGCGATTGGTGCCTTGTTGCTTCTGGACTATGGCTATACGAACGCGATTTGGGCGATGGTGTTTGCCGCGGTCATCATTTTTGCGGTGGGTTTGCCGATTTGCCACTATTCGGCCAAACACAGCATCGACATGGATTTGCTGACCCGGGCGGCGGGCTTTGGGTATGTGGGGTCCACTTTTACGTCGCTCATTTACGCGTCGTTCACGTTCATCTTTCTGGCACTGGAAACAGCCATCATGGCGCAGGCGGTCAAGCTGTGTTTCGGTGTACCGCTGTGGCTGGGCTACATCCTGTGTTCCGTGGTGGTGATTCCCATTGTGTTTTATGGGGTAACCGCCATCAACCGCTTTCACCGCTGGACGCAGCTGATTTGGCTGGTGTTGCTTATCGTGCCGTTTTACTATGTGTTTACCCGCCAGCCCGATGCGCTAGACATGCTGGTGAACTTTCAGGGCGACGTGAGCAAGAGCAACGCGTTTGACTGGCTGCACTTCGGCGTAGCGGCCGGCATCTCCTTCGCACTGGTGGCTCAAATTGGTGAGCAGGTGGATTACCTTCGCTTCATGCCCGAGCGCACTGCCCAAAACCGCGTGAAGTGGTGGGCCAATATGCTCGCGGGCGGCCCAGGCTGGGTGGTGATTGCATTTGTCAAGCAACTCGGTGGCGCTTTGTTGGCTGCCGTGGCCGTGGTGGCGGGTCTGGCTATTGCAGATGCCAAAGAGCCCATCCAGATTTTCAACCATGCGTTCCAGTTTGCGCTGGCCAACCCGGAGTCTGCCCTTCTGGTCAGCACCTTGCTGGTGATCGTGTCCGAACTCAAGGTCAACGTCACCAACTCCTACGCGGGGTCGCTCGCCTGGTCAAACTTCTTTTCGCGTCTGACGCACTCGCATCCGGGTCGCGTGGTGTGGCTGATTTTCAACTGCGGCATTGCGCTGCTGCTGATGGAACTCGACCTGTTCGAAGCCATGAACAGCGTGCTGGGTCTGTACTCGAATATCGCTGTGGCCTGGATTTGCGCGGTGGTCGCCGACCTTGCCATCAACAAGCCCTTTGGTTTGAGCCCACCGCTGGTGGAGTTCAAGCGCGCGCATTTGTATGACGTCAATCCGGTCGGCGTTTTGAGCATGACCGTGGCCTCCATCGTTTCTACCATTGCCTTCAGCGGCGCGTTGGGCGAGTATGCGCAAGCCTACTCGTGGTTGATTGCGGCCAGTTTGAGTTTTGTGCTTGCTCCGGCGATTGCCTACGGGACAAAGGGCAAATACTACATCGCGCGCAAGAGCTATTTCCCCATTCATACCCCGCATACCATGGTCACGTGCAGCGTGTGCGCACAGGAGTACGCGCAGGCCGATTCTGCACATTGTCCCTACCACGGCGGCACCATCTGTTCGCTGTGCTGCACCCTGGAGGCCAACTGCAAGGATGTCTGCAAGCCGGCCATCAAGAGCCCACTGGACCATTACCGTGACGCTGTCTTTGCGCTGTTGGGGCGTATGTGGCCACGACCTGTTTCCATGCAGACCTCCAAGCGCGTGGCCAACTTTGCGTTGATCTGGAGCACCATGCTCGCCGTTGTGGCCATGGCGCTGTGGGTGAGCTTTCCGGCAGCATCCAAGGAATTCACTCCCGAGGTGCTGGCACAGCTCGACGTTTATGTGCGCCGCGCATTTTTTGGCATCGCCGTACTGGCCAGTCTGACCACCTGGTGGATTGTGCTGGTGGGCGAAAGCCGCGAACTGGCTGAAGCGGAACTCCGCACGGCCAAAGACCGGGCCGAGGACGCAACCCGTGCCAAGAGCCACTTTCTGGCAAATATGTCGCACGAGATCCGTACGCCCATGAACTCAATCATCGGGATGTCCCATCTGGCGCTTCAGACCGAGCTGCAGCCGCGTCAGCGCAATTACATCGACAAGGTGCATCGCTCGGCGGAAAACCTGCTGGGCATCATCAACGACATACTTGATTTCTCAAAAATTGAGGCGGGCAAGCTGAGCGTTGAAGCAACGGACTTTTACCTGCAGGATGTGCTGGAGAACCTGAGCAATCTGCTTGAAATGAAAGCACAGGACAAGGGCCTGGTGCTGCGTATGGAGGTTGCGGCGGAAACACCGATGGCGCTTCATGGGGATCCTCTGCGCTTGGGGCAGGTGCTGGTGAACTTGGGAAATAACGCTCTGAAGTTCACGGACCATGGTGAAGTGGTTATCGCCGTCAAACCGTTGGCAACCGAGGGCGATTTGCTGGACTTGCACTTTTCGGTGCGCGACACCGGCATCGGCATGACGCCCGAGCAGGTTGGGCGCATGTTTCAGTCGTTCAGCCAGGCCGATACATCCACCACGCGCAAATACGGTGGCACAGGCCTTGGTCTGGCCATTTCCAAAGAACTGGTCGAGTTGATGGGCGGGCGCATCGGGGTCGAGTCGGTGCCGGGGGAAGGCTCCACATTCCAGTTTCATGTGACTTTGGGCGTGCAGAAGGACGCCCCGGCTCGGCGGGCAGCGTCCCAAGACGATGGTGCTGCATTGCGAAATGCCATGACCCGGCTTAATGGTGCACGCGTCTTGCTCGTGGAAGACAATGCCATGAATCAGGAGCTGGCCGTTGAACTGTTGGAGTGTGCGGGGATATTGGTCGTACTGGCGTCCAATGGCCAGGAAGCGCTGGACGTTTTGGCAAGTGACAGCCGCTTTGACGCCATTTTGATGGACTGTCAGATGCCAGTACTTGATGGCTATGAGGCCACCGCCCGGTTGCGCCAGAATGGCCATCTGCAGAGCATTCCGGTTATTGCCATGACTGCCGATGTGATGGACGAAGACCGCGACAAGGCTGTCCGTGCAGGGATGGTTGACCATGTTTCCAAACCCATCAACGTTGGACATCTGTTTGCCACTCTGGCCCGCTGGATTGCGCGTGCGCCAGATGTCGTCACCCCACACGCGGCCCCGACCGGACGTGTGGCGCAGGTTGAGCCCGATCTGCCACGGTTGCCTGGCCTGGATACTGCGGTGGGTCTTGCAACCTACATGGGAAATCGTGGTCTGTACATGCGCCAGCTGCAGCGGTTTGCAGAAACGTACCAGGACTTTTCTGCACTGTTTGCAAGTGCCCTGGCCGATGCCGATGCTGGGGCGGCACGGCGCACGGCACACAGTCTGCGGGGCATTGCCGGCAATCTGGGCGCTGTTCAGGTGCAACATGCCAGCGCTGCACTGGAGCAGGCATGCAAAACCGGTGCTGGGCCGCAGCAGTTTCAGGCATTGTTGGAGGCGTGCGTCGCGGCTTTGCAGCCACTGATCAATGGTTTGAACGATTTTGGCTGGGTTGCCGAGATGGCCGTTGTTGAGGCGCCGGAAGATGTGGACCCCGAACGGCGGAGTCAGCTGTTGGACCGGCTGGCGTCGCAGTTGCACAGTGGTGACCCGGACGCCAGCGAAACGCTGGCCGAATTGATGCCGTGGTTTCAGGCGCCCCATTTGCAGTCAAGCGTGCGGCGGGTGGCCAAGTTGATCGATGAATTTGACTTTGAGGCCGCCGAAACGGAACTGAAGTCGCTGTTAACTGAGCTGTAGGCTCGTAGCGATCTATTTTTTTCTGCACAGTCCTTGCTTGACGTTACGGGTTCATTTCCACCCGGTTGCGGCCCAATTCTTTGGCGCGATACAGCGACAGATCGGCCGCCTTGCTCAAGGCGTCCGCGTCTTTGCCATGATCGGGGTAGATTGCGATACCCAGGCTGGAGCTGATGGCAATACGGATGTCTCCAATCAGGAATGCCTGATTCAGCGCTTCACGAATCTTCTCGGCTACCAGTTTGGCATCCTGGGGGGCGTCGATCATGGGTAGCAACACAACGAACTCATCGCCTCCTATGCGTGCCACGGTATCCGACTCCCGAACGCATTGCACCATGCGTTCAGCAACACTGCGCAACAAGGCGTCACCCACGGCATGTCCATGGGTATCGTTGATCGGTTTGAATTGGTCCAGGTCAACAAACATCACGGCAAACCGGGCATTCTCCCGGCTCGCTTTTGCAATCAACTGCTGGATACGGTCACTCAGCAAGTACCTGTTAGGCAAGCCGGTCAGGAAATCGGTCTGCGATTGCGTTATGAGTTGCATGTTGGCTTTCTTCAGCTCTTCTTTGGTCAGCCTTTCGATGACTGAATACAGATACATGCGCCGACTCGTGTAGGTGTTATGCCAGGCGATAAAAAGACTGATGAGTACAAAAGGCAGTAAGGCCAACTGGTACACGTTCAACGCCATGCCTTCGGCACCCGACAACTTGAACGCATACAGCAAGAGAACAGCAGAAATGAAGGCAACATATCCGAGCGCGGCGGAAAACCAGGTACGAATCCCCAGACTGGGGAAGACGACGAAAATGATGCCCGCGTAGATGTAACTCGAAATGTGTTGGCTTTGCGTTCGCAGCAGCAATTCGAACCAGAATATCGTCCCAACGACGGTTGAGGCGGGAAGCAATAGTTCGAGCAATCCCACGTCATGCGACTGCCGGATGAACCAGAGGGTTGCGGGTAATAGCGTGACATACAGGAAGCATCGGACGAAGATGGAGATTTGCCCGACATCGCCGAGAACGAACCAGTCGGCCAAACCATACGCCAGGAACATCGTGAAACCGACCAGATTCATCAACTGGATGAATTTCAGATTATTCTGGTATTGAAACTCCAGAAAACCCTGCTTCAGTTCCGACGGGATGGGCGTACGCCAGTCGGCAACGGACGCTTCGATTTTGTCACGCAACCCTTCGTGACCTTTGTCGAATGCCGATAGCTTCATCACATATCCCGCGCCGGTACACGACTCGCAAAACGAACGGATAAGAATTTCAGCCGCATGGGGCGGATGATAGAGCAACTTTTCCTGCCATTACGGGCCGGAAAAGTGGGCCCGCAAAAATCATGCGCTCAATCCCGACCCGAAAGCAGGGGGCAGACATCAGGATTTCAGGCGGGTGCAGCCAGCGCACGAAGTTGCACAGGCGGCCAGTAACGATGTGCGCTACGGGCTCTACAAACTCAGTTCACCATGACCAGCTTGCCCATGACCCCGCGTGAACCCATGTGGGTAAATGCTGCCTTGAGCTCGGACATGGGCATCGTGCGGTCAATCACCGGTTTGATCTTTCCCTGACCATACCACTGTGCCAGCTCCATCATCATGGCGGTATTGGTCTTGGGCTCGCGCTTGGCAAAGTCCCCCCAGAACACGCCGACAATCGATGCGCCTTTGAGCAGTGCCAGATTGAAAGGCAGGGCGGGTATGGGGCCTGATGCAAAGCCGACTACCAGATAGCGTCCGCGCCACGCAATGGAACGGAACGCCGGTTCGGCAAAGTCACCACCCACAGGGTCGTAAATGACGTCCGGGCCCTTGCCATCAGTCAGTGTCTTGAGTGCGTCGCGGAGGTTCTCCGTGCTGTAGTTGATGGTGGCATCTGCGCCAATTTTTTTACACAAATCACACTTTTCGGCGGTGGATGCGGCGGCAATCACCCGCGCACCCATGGCTTTGGCGATCTGGATGGCCGATGTTCCGACACCGCCGGCGGCGCCCAGAACCAGTACCGTCTCACCGGCCTTGAGCTGGGCGCGGTCCACCAGCGCGTGGTGGGACGTGGCGTAAATCATGATGAAGGCTGCCGCATCCACCATCGGAAATCCTGGAGGCAGTGGCATGCACAACGCAGCAGGAGCGAGCGTGTGTGTGCCAAAGCCGCCGGTACCGCTCAGGCAGGCAACCGGTTGACCCACCTGGATGTGGGTAACGCCTTCGCCCACGGCCTGGACGATTCCAGCGTACTCTGAGCCAGGCACAAACGGCAGCGCAGGCTTCATCTGGTACTTGTTCTGCACGATCAGGATGTCAGGGAAATTGAGGCTGGCAGCCTTGATTTCGATTAGCACCTCACCGGCCTTGGGGCTTGGTGTGGGCATTTCTTTCCAGTTCAGGGCATCAATACCGGTCGGGTTTTCACAAAGCCAGGCGTACATGGAAATCTCCAGAAAATAGTGGCGCATCATAGAGCCTGCACGCAGCAGAGGGTTGCCGTTCGTGACCCATTCGGGACAAAGCGCTCGTGCAGTGTGCAACCTACAATGACTGCTCACTACCGCCAGACCATGAAAATACTTATTTCCAACGATGATGGTTACCAGGCGCCCGGCATCCTGGCGCTTTATGAAGCGCTCAAGGATCTGGCGCAGGTCGAGGTCATAGCGCCGGAGCAGAACAACAGCGCAAAATCCAACGCATTGACCCTGCATACGCCGCTCTACGTACACACGGCAAGCAATGGATTTCGCTATGTCAACGGCACGCCTGCGGATTGCGTGCATATCGCACTGACCGGTTTGCTGGACTATCGCCCCGACCTGGTGGTCTCCGGCATCAACAATGGTGCCAACATGGGTGACGATACGATTTATTCCGGTACCGTGGGCGCGGCAATGGAAGGTTACCTGTTTGGTATACCCGCCATCGCCTTTTCTCAGGTGGAGCGCGACTGGCACCATCTTGACAGTGCGGCCCGCAAGGTGCGGGAACTGGTGCAGTCCATGCAGCAAAACCAGCTGATTTCACACACGCCTTTTTTGCTGAATGTCAACATACCCAATCGTCCCTACGACGAGATCGGAAGCATGAAGCTGTGCCGTCTGGGTCGCCGGCATGCTGCCGAAAAGGTCGTACAGCAGCAAAGCCCACGCGGCGAAACCCTGTACTGGATCGGAGCGGCTGGCGCAGTCAAGGACGATGCCGATGGCACGGATTTTCATGCCACTGCGCAGGGTCACATTTCCATGACACCGCTCATGGCAGACCTGACGGACCATGCCCATCTGGGTTACTGGGCGCAAAGTGTGTCGCGCCTGTCGGTCGCGCGGGCTGTGCCGAATCCATGAAACAGCGCCCCACATTCCCTGCGCGGCTCGACGTAACGCTGGCCAGGAATCAGCCCAATACGGTTGGCAGTGCGCCGGTGGTTGCGGCTCCTGCGCGGGGAAAGGCGGTGGCCCAACCATCGGTTTCACCGGGGCATGGCATGGAATCCGGAGCCTTGCGTGCGCGCATGGTTCAGAAGCTGGCAACGCAGGGTGTTTCCGATGCCAGGGTGCTGGCGGCGATGGGGGCAGTTGAGCGGCACCGGTTTGTCGATAGTGCCCTGATCAATCAAGCCTATGAGGACACCAGCCTGCCGATAGGGCTGGGCCAGACCATTTCAAAGCCGGGCGTTGTTTCACGCATGCTGGAGTTGCTGTGCAATGGTCAGGCTGACAAACTGGGTCGCGTGCTGGAAATTGGTACGGGATGCGGTTACCAGGCCGCCGTGTTAAGTCTGCTGGCCTCAGAGGTCTACAGCATCGAGCGTCTGCGGGGTCTGCATGACAAGGCCCGTGAAAATCTGCGACACCTGCGATTGGCCAACTTGCATTTATTGTTTGGTGATGGCATGCAGGGTTATGAGCAGGGCGCTCCCTATGCAGCCATCATTGCCGCCGCGGGCGGCGAGGCGGTTCCAAAGGCCTGGGTAGACCAGCTGGCTATGGGTGGCCGTCTCGTCGCGCCGGTGGTAACTGCAGGCGCTACCGGTAGTAACCAAGCCTTGCTGGTTCTGGACAAAACACCCCAGGGCGTGCGTCAGACGGTTCTGGAAGCGGTGCACTTTGTCCCCCTAAAATCGGGCGTTGCTTGAAGGAAGTATGTATGAGTGGTTTTTTGCGTCCGGCCCTCCTGCTGTCCGGTGTGTGCCTTGTTCTGTTATCTGCCTGCAGTACCAAGTCGCTCAACCGTGCGCCAGTTGAAGACCGTGTGTCGGTTCCCAGCCGGATGGTGGATACGCAAACAGTAGCCCCGCCGGCCCCGCTGGTCAAGCCGCCCCCCGGTATCGAAAATGCGGGCAAGCCGGGTTACTACACGGTCAAGCCCAAAGACACGTTGATCGGTATCGGGCTGGAAACGGGACAACCCCACAAGGACATTGCGCGTTGGAACGGTCTGGACAATCCGAATCGTATCGAAATCGGTCAGGTCTTGCGGGTTGTGCCGCCCGTGAACGAAGGCGTTGCGACGGCCAAACCGGTCGCTTCGGGTGCCGCGATGGCGACCCCGATTGCTCCCGGTGCAGCCAAGCCCGCGTCCGCCCCTGCCTCAGCAGCGCCACACGCTGTGGCACCGGCGACTGCGGTTGCGGCGGCTTCCGCAGAGGATGACATCGGTTGGATATGGCCTAGTGCAGGACCGGTGTTGGCGGGTTTTGACGAAGTCAAGAACAAGGGCTTGGACATTGGCGGAGCCGCCGGGGACCCGGTGGTGGCTGCGGCCGACGGCAAAGTCGTCTACGCCGGAGCGGGTTTGCGAGGCTACGGCAACCTCATCATCCTGAAACACAACAACGTTTATCTGACGGCCTATGCCCACAACCAGTCGCTATTGGTCAAGGAAGACCAGTCGGTCAAAAAAGGACAGAAGATTGCCGAGATGGGCAGCAGTGATGCCGATCGCGTGAAATTGCACTTTGAAGTGCGTCGCCAGGGCAAGCCGGTTGATCCCGCCAAATACATGCCGAATCGTTGACACCGGATATTCATGAAAAACTCCCGCGCCCAGCCTGATGTCGGTGAGCCTGCAAAACTGAATTCTGCGGAGAGTCTTTCCGACGTTGAAGGCGTGCTCGCGCATGAACCGTCCGTAACCGGTGCAATTGATTCCATTGCACTGCATGCGCTTGATCTGCTGGCACAAGAGGCAGACGCCGCCGGTTCAGCGCCTGAAGAGTCCGCTGATGCACTGGCACTCTATCTGCGCGGGGTGCGTCGCACCGAATTGTTCACGCCAGAGCAGGAGTTCGAAACCGCTACACGCGCCCGAGCCGGTGATTTCGCTGCCCGCCAGAGCATGATCGAGCACAACCTGCGCCTGGTGGTGAGTATCGCCAAAGGCTATATGGGGCGCGGTGTGCCCATGGCTGACCTGATCGAAGAGGGCAATCTGGGCCTGATGCACGCCATTGACAAGTTTGAACCCGAGCGCGGATTTCGGTTTTCCACCTACGCCACCTGGTGGATACGCCAGTCCGTGGATCGGGCGTTGATGTTCCAGGGGCGTGCAGTACGTCTGCCGGTCAACGTTGTTCGTGAACTGCAGCATGTGCTGAGGGCCAGGCGGCTGCTGGAAAACGATGCGGCTCTGGTGGCCAACCGCCCGGAGGGCATACGGGTCGAGGACATTGCTGCGCTGCTGGGACAGGAAGCACACCACGTTGCTGATTTGCTGTCCATGGCGGAAGCGCCGCGTTCGCTGGACGCCACGCTGGACCGGGCAGAGGGTGATCAAACACTGGGTGATGGTCTGGTGGACGAAGTGACGCTGGCGCCCGAAGATGTAGCCCTGGCGCATGAGGTTGATTTGTTGCTGGAACAGTGGATTGCCACACTCAATCCGCGTGAACGCGAGGTGCTGGAGGGGCGATTTGGTCTACATGACCATGAACCCGAAACGCTGGACACTTTGAGTCAGCGCCTGGGACTGACCCGCGAACGGGTGCGTCAGGTTCAGAACGAAGCGCTGCAAAAGCTCAAACGCTATCTCGGGCGTCGGGGTATCACACGCAGTGCCGTGATCTGAAGTTCTGTTGGCTTGCAACGGGCGCACACGCGCAGCGCCTATTTCGCGACCTGAGACAATGTGCGAATGACCGATACGCATTTGACTGACAAGCCGCTGCCTGAAGACTGGCTCACGGTAAAGTCCCTGGACCTTGAAGCGAAGGGCGTGGCCCACAGACCCGACGGTAAAGTGGTATTTATCGATGGTGCTCTGCCTTTTGAAGTGGTGAGCGCCCAGATTCACCGCTCCAAGAACAGTTTCGAAAAAGGCACTTTGACCGCCATTCACCGTGAGTCATCCCAGCGCGTGCGCCCTGAGTGCCCCCACTTTGGCTTGCATGAGGGTGCCTGTGGTGGATGCAAGATGCAGCATTTGCACGCGGGCGCGCAGGTCGCCGTGAAGCAGCGGGTGCTGGAAGACCATCTGTGGCACATCGGCAAGGTCAAGCCCGATAACGTCCTTCGCCCCATTGAAGGGCCAGCCTGGGGCTATCGCTATCGGGCAAGGCTGTCGGTGCGCCATGTGCGCAAGAAGGGCGCGGTACTGGTGGGCTTTCATGAGCGCAAGAGCCGGTATGTTGCCGATATGAAGGTATGTCCGGTGCTGGCACCGCAGGTCAGTGCCCTGTTGCTGCCTCTTCGGGCACTGATTGCGTCGCTGGACGCGGTAGAGAACTGCCCGCAGATTGAAATGGCTGTGGGCGACATGGATGTGCGCGGCGGTTGTGGTGATGTGACAGCATTGGTGTTGCGCCATCTGGAGCCACTCAATGATGCTGATCTGGGCCGGTTGCGTCAGTTTGCAGTGGCGCATCCGGGCGTGCAGTGGTGGTTGCAGCCCAAAGGCCTGGAAACCGTTCATAGGCTCGGAGAAATGCCCGGACACGAGACCGCTCAGTTGGCCTATGTGCTGCCAGACTTCGGGATCACCATGCCCTTTCGTCCAACCGATTTCACCCAGGTCAACCCGCACATCAACCGGGTATTGGTCGCGCGCGCCTTGGGTTTGCTCAAGGTAACACGCCAGGAGCGTGTGATTGACTGGTTCTGCGGGCTTGGGAACTTTACCCTCCCGCTGGCAACCCAGGCCCGTGAAGTGCTTGGAGTGGAGGGCGCTGATGCGCTGGTACAGCGTTCGCGGGAAAACCTGAAGCTAAATCAAGCAGGTGCCCCTGATGGGCTTACACTTTGTGCTACTAAATTCGTAGCACGTAACCTTTTTGACATGACGCCGGAGATATTGGTTGGCGATGGTGCTGCTGATAAGTGGCTGGTGGACCCGCCACGTGAGGGTGCCTATGCGCTGGTCAAGGCAATGGCGGCAGTGCGTGAAAGGGTGCTCGACGGTGTGGCCAGTGCAGCAGAAAATCTCTGGCGCGCGCCCCGTCGCATTGTGTATGTCAGTTGCAATCCCGCCACGCTGGCACGTGACGCCGGTGTTCTGGTTCAGGATTGTGGGTACCGTTGTTCAGCTGCCGGGGTGGTAAACATGTTTCCGCACACCGCACACGTCGAAAGCATCGCGGTTTTCGACAGAATAGAGTGAGCGCGCGGCGTTGCGGAACTAATGCGTTGCCTTCTCTGCAGCGGGTTTAGCCTTGGGTTTTGGCTTGCTGTCACCGCCTGACTTGTCTTTAGGCGGCTCCGGCACTGCTTTTTCTTCAATGATTTCTTCGGCTGGCGTGCCCGATTTCACGGCTTTGGACGGTATGCCATCGATCTTGTTGTCGCGCATGTACTGGTCCATCTCTTTCCAGCCGTCGAAGACAGACGCCTTGGACGCTTTCTCGTTCAGGGCGTAACAGTCCTCAATGCTGCGCATGCCGTAGCGGCAGGCGCTTCCGATGGCTTTGGAGTCGGCAATGCGCTGCGCAACCTTGGGGTCGGCCATAAGGGCCGCGATGTTGTCGCAGCCGACCAGCGGCAGCGTCATCGCAAAGAGAAGCAGGCGTGCAATCATGAATATCCCGGATTTGTCATTGTCTATCGGTATATTGGATCATCCATTGAATGATCATCCGGTTTGGACGAGAAAAAAGGCCCGTAGAGGGCCTTTTTCGTGATTTAGGGTTTTTGCAATGGACGAAAGGCTCAGTCGCGTTCACCACCCATGATGCCCAACAAGGCAAGCAGGCTCTGGAACACGTTGATGATATCAAGGTAAAGCGCCAGCGTGGCGCTGATGTAATTGGTCTCTCCACCGTCAACGATGCGTTTGAGGTCGTACAGCATATAGGCGCTGAATACACCGATGGCCGCAACCGAGATCGCCATCATGCCGGCGGTCGACCCGACAAACACGTTGATGATTCCACCGACCATGATGGCCAGGGCGCCGACAAACAGCCATTTACCCATGCCCGACAGGTCGCGCTTGATGACGGACGACAGGCTGGCCATCACGAAGAACACGCCAGCAGTACCGCCGAAGGCGGTCATGATCAGGTCAGGACCATTTTTGAATCCCAGGACCATGGCAATCATGCGCGAAAGCATCAGTCCCATGAAGAATGTAAATCCCAGCAGCACGGGAACACCTGCGGCGGAATTCTTGGTTTTTTCGATGGCGAACATGAAGCCGAAGGCTCCACCCAGAAAAACGATCAGGCCCAGACCGCCACCGAGTGATTGGGTAATGCCGGTGGCTACGCCAATCCAGGCTCCCAGAACCGTTGGAACCAGGCTCAAGGCCAGTAACCAGTAAGTGTTGCGCAAGACCTTGTTGCGCTCTGCACCAGAGGCAATGTAGCCCTGGTCAAGGTCCAATGTGGTGATGCGGTCGGTCATTTAGAAAACTCCTTTTGTGTCTACAAGATGCAGATAGCGCTGATTTTAGGGTTTCTCAAGTGGCTTACTGTTTTTTTTCACGCCGATTGGCCCCAATTTGTGTAAGGGTGCTGTGTTTCGGGTTCTTGCAATGGATCGGTGAATGGCGGTTATGCTTTCCTTTCAACATAACGAGGAGCCTCTGGCCATGAAAAGCAAATCTGTTCTTGAATTTTCCGATATCAAAGCCATTGCGGCTGCGGCCGAGGCCGAAGCCCTCAAAAACAACTGGGCGGTCAGTATCGCCATAGTGGACGACGGTGGTCACCTGTTGTGGTTCCAGCGGCTGGACGGCGCAGCCCCCATTTCCGCCCATATCGCTCCAGGAAAGGCCCGAACGGCTGCGCTGGGGCGGCGCGAGAGCAAGGGCTACGAAGACATGATCAACGGTGGGCGCGCGTCATTTCTGAGTGCTCCCGGGCTGGACGCCATGCTGGAGGGAGGGGTGCCCATTGTCAAGGATGGTCAATGCCTGGGCGCTGTGGGGGTGAGCGGTGTGAAGTCCAACGAGGATGCACAGGTCGCCAAGGCCGGTGTGTCAGTCGTAGCAGGTTGATGCGTTCAGGGGTATTTCAGTATTCCAGCCGCTCCGGATGTATTTCCTGCAGGATGGTGGTGGCGATCTCTTCAATGGACTTGGTTGTGCTGGACAACCAGCGGATACCGGTACGCCGCATCATGGCCTCGGCTTCATTGACTTCCATCCGACAATTTTCAATGGACGCGTACTTGGAGTTGGGTCTTCGTTCATTGCGGATTTCGCTCAATCGTTCGGGCTGAATGGTCAGACCGAATATTTTGGATTTGTGCGGAATAAGCGCTGGTGGCAACTGGCGCCGCTCGAAATCCTCCGGGATCAGCGGGTAGTTGGAGGCCTTGAGTCCGTACTGCATGGCCAGATATAACGAGGTCGGGGTCTTGCCGCTGCGGCTCACGCCGACCAGAATCACGTCGGACTGCTCCAGGTCGCGGTTGCTTTGGCCGTCGTCGTGCGCGAGCGAGAAGTTGATCGCCTCGATGCGGCTTTGGTACTCCTTGCTCTTGCTTGCGTCGCTGAACCGCCCAATCCGGTGGTTGGATTTGAGCCCCAACTCCTGCTCCAGCGGATGCACAAACATGCCAAACATATCCAGCAACATGCCCTGGCAGCCCTCCTGTATGACCTTGAGTACATCCATGTTGACCAGCGTGGTGAATACGATGGGCCGGTGACCATCCACCAAAGCGGAGTGGTTGATCTGGCGCACCGCCTGGTGCGCCTTATCCACCGTGTCGCAAAACGGCAATCGCACATGGCGGGCCTTGGCCTCAAACTGTGCCAGTATGGCGTTGCCAAAGGTTTCCGCCGTAATGCCGGTGCCGTCCGATACGAAGAATACTGTGCGGTGGGTCATGGTATTGGATTGCCGTGTTGTCAGTGTTTTGCAAGCGCTTGGATGTAGCGGGCATCGCATATTCGGTTGTGCGGACCCTACAATCGCCTTCATTGATGCATTTTCTCATTCCCGCGGTCCCTAATTGCAACAACATCGGGCTGGCGTGGAGTGATCGCTGCTGACTTGGCTGGCGTGGTTTGGCTCAGTGAGCGGCGAAACGGTTTTTAACTTCCGGAGCTTTGCCATGTCAACCCTGTTCAATCCGACCGATCTGGTCGTCCCTTTCGAACTTCTACGAATGACCGACGTTGAGTCGGTCGGCGGCAAGAATGCCAGTCTCGGTGAGATGATCTCCAACCTGCCCACTGGTGTTAAGGTGCCAACCGGTTTTGCCACCACAGCCCATGCCTTTCGCGAATTTCTCAAGTTTGACGGCCTGACCGAGAAGATCAGTGCGAAGCTCAAGGCGCTGGATGTCGAAGACGTGCGCGCGCTGGCCCAGGTAGGCGCCGAAATCCGGGCCCTGGTGGAGTGCCAACCGTTCCCGCCTGAGCTTGAAAAAGGCATTCGTGAAGCGTTCAAGGTGCTGAGCGCCGGCAACGCTGACGCGACCTTCGCAGTGCGCTCGTCTGCTACGGCCGAGGATTTGCCCGACGCGTCATTTGCCGGTCAACAGGAAACCTTTCTCAACGTGCATGGGATCGACGACATCCTGCACAAGATTCGTGAGGTGTTTGGCTCGCTGTACAACGACCGAGCCATCAGTTATCGCGTGCACAAGGGCTTTGCCCACGATGTGGTGGCGTTGAGCGCCGGCATACAGCGCATGGTGCGTTCAGACGTTGGAGCCGCCGGTGTGATGTTCACCATCGACACCGAATCCGGCTTTGACCAGGTGGTCTTCATCACATCAAGTTATGGTCTGGGTGAAACAGTGGTGCAGGGTGCTGTCAATCCTGACGAGTTTTATGTGCACAAGCCGATGCTGAAGGCGGGCAATCGTGCCGTTATCCGGCGCAGCCTGGGGTCGAAGTTGATTCAGATGCAGTTCGCCTCGGCCGAGGAAAAAGCGCAGGGCGGCAAGCTGGTGAAAACCACCGATGTACCAACGGAGTTGCGCAATCGCTACTCATTGAGCGATGCTGATGTGGAGCAACTGGCACGCTACGCGCTGGTGATTGAAGAACATTATGGTCGGCCCATGGACATTGAGTGGGGCAAGGACGGAATCGACGGTGAACTCTATATTTTGCAGGCACGCCCGGAGACGGTGAAAAGCCAGGCGGGAAACCAGGCCGAATATCGATACAAACTCAAGGGCTCAGGCGCAGTTTTGGTGGAAGGCCGCGCCATCGGGCAAAAAATCGGTACCGGCCCGGTGCGCATCGTGCACAACATCAGCGAGATGGATAAGGTGCAGGCAGGGGATGTTCTGGTGACCGACATGACTGACCCCAACTGGGAGCCGGTCATGAAGCGTGCCTCGGCCATCGTCACCAATCGGGGCGGACGCACCTGTCACGCCGCGATCATCGCCCGCGAATTGGGCATTCCGGCGGTTGTTGGTTGTGGTCACGCCACTGAGGCTTTGAAGGAAGGCATGCTGGTGACCGTCAGTTGTGCCCAGGGTGATACCGGATTCATCTACGACGGCCTGCTCGAAACCGAGGTTACCGAGGTGCAACGCGGTGCCATGCCCGAGAGCCCGGTCAAGATCATGATGAACGTGGGTAACCCGCAACTGGCTTTTGATTTTTGCCAGTTGCCCAATGAAGGCGTGGGTCTGGCCAGGCTGGAATTCATCATTAACAACAACATTGGTGTTCACCCCAAGGCCATTCTGGACTACCCCAATGTGGACGCTGATTTGAAGAAGGCCGTCGAGTCCGTAGCACGGGGACATGCATCACCGCGCGCTTTCTATGTGGATCGTGTCGCCGAAGGCGTGGCCACCATTGCTGCGGCGTTTTGGCCCAAACCGGTCATCGTGCGCCTGTCGGATTTCAAGAGCAATGAGTACCGCAAGCTCATTGGCGGCAGCCGCTATGAGCCGGAAGAAGAGAATCCCATGCTGGGCTTCCGTGGGGCAGCGCGTTATGTCAGCGCCGAGTTTGGCGAGGCATTTGCGATGGAATGTGAGGCGCTGAAGCGGGTGCGCAATGACATGGGCCTGAGCAATGTGCAGGTCATGGTTCCATTTGTGCGCACCTTGGGGCAAGCCAAGAAGGTGACCGAACTCCTGGCCAAGCATGGCTTGAAACGCGGCGAGAATGTGCTGAAGCTCATCATGATGTGCGAGATTCCCAGCAACGCGATTCTGGCGGACCAGTTCCTGGAGTATTTTGACGGATTCTCGATTGGTTCCAACGACTTGACCCAGCTCACTTTGGGTCTGGACCGCGATTCCGGTCTGGAGTTACTGGCGGCAGATTTTGATGAGCGTGATCCGGCGGTGAAGGCGCTGATCAGTCTGGCTATCGCCTCGTGCAAACGCCGGGGCAAATACATTGGAATCTGCGGCCAGGGCCCGAGCGACCACCCTGATTTTGCGCAATGGCTGGTGGACGAGGGCATTTCTTCCATTTCCCTGAATCCGGATTCAGTCATCGCGACTTGGCAAAGGCTCACCGCATAATGATGCCGGCCGCGAATCAAAGCCGGTGGCGCCTGCATGCAGGCTTGTTGTCGCTTTGGTTCGCAGCATCGTTTGGAGTCGTTTTTTTTGCGCGGGATCTCCAGTTCACCATCGCGGACTGGCCGGTCGGGTTCTGGTTTGCAGCGCAGGGTCTCATGCTGGTTTTTATCGGCATTGTTGGCTTTTTTGCGTGGCGTGAGAACAGACGTGAAGGCCCGGAGCCAGGCTTCGATTCCGCTGCGTACTCTGCTTACAAAACCACATTGCACCGCCGGTTTGCGTGGTACGTTGCCTGCCTGCTTCTGTTTTTGGTGGTGCTGGCGTTTGCGGAGCGTATGGGTTTGCCAAAAGTCTGGGTAGCAGGCATTTTTCTTTCGGCAACCCTGCTCCTGTACGCTGTGATTGGTGTCTATGGTCGAACCGCAGACTCATCCGAATACTACGTGGCAGGGCGGCGCGTGCCGGCCTTCTATAACGGAATGGCGACAGCCGCTGATTGGATGAGCGCTGCGTCGTTCATCAGTCTGGCTGGCGGTCTGTATCTTCAGGGCTATTCGGGAAATGGTGGGCAAGCTGGCGGGCTGGCCTATGTGATGGGCTGGACAGGCGGTTTTTGCCTTGTCGCTTTGTTGGTGGCGCCGTATTTGAGGCGCATGCGTCTATACACCGTTCCCGATTATTTTGCGGTTCGCTTTGGTGGCCGCTGGCCAAGAATCATTGCAGCGCTGGCTGCGGTTTTGTGTTCATTTACCTATGTTGTGGCCCAGATCTATGGTGTGGGCTTGATTACCTCGCGGTTAACCGGAGTGCATTTTGAAATCGGTATCCTGCTGGGGCTAGGTGGTGTGCTCGTGTGCTCCTTTCTGGGGGGCATGCGGGCGGTCACTTGGACGCAGGTGACGCAATACGTTGTCATCATCCTGGCATTTTTGATACCGGTATCCTGGCTTTCCTTCAAGCAGGTGGGAAACCCCCTCGCACCGTTGGCTTTTGGTCAACAACTGCACAAAATTGCTGCCATGGAGCAGCAGTTGATGAATTCTCCGGCGGAGCAGCAGGTCATCGCGGAGTACGCGCGCCGGGCGCGCAGCCTTGAGGCAAGACTGGAAGATGTAGAGGGCCATTTGCAGGCGGACCGAATGGCGTTGCGCCAGCAACTGCGCGCGGTGAATGACGCGAAGGCTGATGACGAACGCGCCGTATCTCTGCGCAGGCAGCTTGCTGCTGTGCCAAAAGACGTCAACTCTGCACGTGAAACCTGGACGCGTGATCTGGCTGAAAACTGGGAACGCGCCAAGCCAATGGGCGGCATGCCTGTCCATGCCACACCGTTTTCCGGAGATCCTGATGGTTCGGCTTCACAACGCGAAGAGTTTCACACATCGAGGCTCAATTTTCTGGCGTTGATTTTCTGTTTGATGGTGGGTACTGCCGGACTACCGCACCTGTTGACTCGGTACTACACGACACCAACGGTGGCTGAAGCACGCAGTTCGGTGGCCTGGTCCCTTTTTTTTATCGCGTTGTTGTACCTTTCGGCGCCAGCGCTCGCAGTGCTGGTCAAGTACGAAGTGATGGCACATTTGGTGGGACAGCCCCACGACGGCCTTCCTTCATGGGTTGCGCAGTGGGCGCGTGACCCCAGTTTGCTGAAAGTATCCGATGTGAATGGTGATCACATCCTCCAGTTTGCGGAACTGAAAATGGGCGCAGATCTGATCATGCTCGCAACGCCGGAGATCGGGGGCTTGCCTTATGTGGTGTCGGTTCTGGTTGCGGCCGGAGGACTTGCTGCCGCGCTTAGCACGGCGGACGGTCTGTTACTGACCATTGGCAATGCAATGGTCCATGATGTTTACTTCAAGGGCGTTGGTGACAAGGTGCAGGCAATGCGCCGGGTTATGTGGTCGAAGTTTGCGCTCCTCGTTGTGGCCTTGATTGCGGCGTATGTGGCAGCACAGCGACCGGCAGGAATTCTGTATTTAGTGTCAGCATCGTTTTCACTGGCTGGTTCGGCATTTGTGCCTGTCATGGTGTTGGGGATATTCTGGAAAGGTACATCCCGGGCGGGCGCTGTTTCTGGAATGTTGGCGGGACTGGGTGTCACGGTGTTTTACATGGTGATCAATATTGAAGTCGTGCGAGCGGCATTGGGTATGAGCGGTGACGGTCTGTGGTGGGGCATCCAGCCGGTTTCTGCTGGTGTATTTGGGGTTACTGCGGGCCTCCTCGCCACCGTGTTGGTAAGTCTGGTGACACAACCGCACGCGGCTGATGCGGGTTTCAGTTCGAACTGATGTGAAGAGCCCCATGCATCCGAAACCTGCAATTTGGAGCCAGAAAGCGAGTGCCAAGCCCCAGTGGCTTCGCACCGTCTGATAGTGAGACCGCCCAGGTCCTATTGCTGTGCAATGTCTGGTGGGTTATAATCGTAGGCTTCGCCTTGCGGCACCTCACCGAGACGCTGAGGGTCGCTTTTATCGCCCCACTGAGGGGTACCCAAAAGGAGTATCAATGCGTCATTATGAAATCATTCTCATGATCCATCCGGATCAGAGCGAGCAGGTTCCGGCTATGCTGGACCGTTACAAAGGCATGATCACTGCCGGCGGTGGAAAAATCCATCGCGTGGAAGACTGGGGGCGCCGCCAGTTGGTTTACATGATCAACAAGCTTGCCAAGGCCCACTACCTGTGCGTCAACATTGAAGCTGACCAAGCAGTCATGTCTGAGCTGGAGCACGCATTCAAGTTCAATGATGCGGTTCTGCGTCACCTGACCGTGTTGAAGAAAAAGGCTGACACCGGTCCTTCGTCCATGATGAAGACCGTGGAGCGTGAAGAAACGCGCAAGACCCAACAGGCTGAATACAACGCCTAACGACACTTTACTGAGGGAGCGTGCCTGCCAATTCCCTTGTACTGGGTGCACTTATCGCAGAGCTTGATGCGATGCGGTACACACCGGCTGGAATACCTGCCCTGGATCTCAAACTCGTACACGAGTCTGAAACACAGCAAGCCGGTCAGACCAGACAAATCAAGGTGACAGTAAAAGCAGTGGCTTTCGGCGCATTGGCTGAGCGGTTGATCAAGCAGCCCCTTGGCAGTGCCTGGAGGTTCAGCGGTTTTCTAGGCAACGCTCGTCACGGTAAAAGCATCGTTTTGCATATTCAAGAATTTTCGCAAGATTAGTTTTTCAGGAGGCCCACATGGCCACGTTTAAGAAATTCAACAAAGACAAGCGCCCCAAGCGCCCCGCACAAAACCTGCTGTTCAAACGCAAGCGCTTCTGCCGCTTTACAGTGACCGGTGTCGAAGAGATCGACTACAAGGACATCGACACCTTGCGTGATTTCATCGCGGAAAACGGCAAAATCATTCCCGCACGCCTGACCGGCACCCGCGCGATTTTCCAGCGTCAGCTCAATACCGCTATCAAGCGCGCTCGCTTCCTGGCGATGCTGCCTTACAGCGATCAGCACAAGATCTAAGGAGTACGAACATGCAAATTATTCTGCTCGACAAGGTCGTGAATCTGGGTAACCTGGGCGATATCGTCAAGGTCAAGGACGGTTATGCGCGCAACTTCTTGATTCCTTCCGGCCGTGCACGCCGTGCGACAGAAGCAGCCAAAGCTGCCTTTGAAGCCAAGCGTGCCGAGCTGGAAAAGGCTGCGGCTGCAAAGCTGGCTGAAAGCCAGGCTCTGGGTGAAAAACTGGGTGGTACGACCATCAAGCTCACCCAAAAGGCGGGTGTGGATGGCCGCTTGTTTGGCTCTGTTACCAATGCCGATATTGCTGAAGAGCTGGTGAAGGCCGGATACAAGGTGGTCAAGTCACAGATTCGCATGCCTAACGGACCGATCAAGACGGTTAGCGACAGCACGGTTGCAGTGGCACTGCACACCGATGTGGTCGTTGAAGTTAACGTTTCTGTTTACGGCGAAACTGCCTAGAACGTTCAGCGCACCAGATCCTCGTTGTCGGCATCTGGTAGTGAAGCACACGAAAGCCGCAGGGGCTTGCCCTAGCGGCTTTTTTTGTTCCGCGAGGGGATCAGAAGAGTTTTACACAGCTTGCGCACATGATTCCCCAGGCTTATGCCCAGGCATTCGCTCGACACCCGGGCAGTAGCCGCGTAGGATCCGGTGCGCAACGCACCCAGGTTGCGTGTCCAATCACTTCGATTGTCAAAGTCATCATTTTAGTTTCACGTTCCAACCACATTCACTATGTCCGCCGTACTTTCCGCCGTTGAAGAATACGGCCAAGACCGCCAGATTGCCCAGTTGCGCGTGCCACCGCATTCGATTGAGGGCGAGTCCAGCGTGTTGGGCGGACTGTTGCTGGACAACGCTGCATGGGACCGTGTAGGTGACATTTTGATGGACGGTGATTTTTACCGACATGAACATCGTTTGATCTATTCGGCCATTGGCTCGCTGGTAAATGCCAACAAGCCAGCCGATGTCATCACGGTGTTTGAGCATATGCAGAACCAGGGCAGGGCCGAGGAAATCGGCGGATTGGCCTATCTGAACTCACTGGCCCAATATGTTCCGAGTGCCAGCAATATTCGGCGTTACGCAGAAATCGTTCGGGATCGATCTCTGCTGCGCAAGTTGGTGACAGCCAGCGATGAAATTGCCACCAACGCCTTCAACCCCAAGGGGCGCCCGGTCGCGGATATCGTCGATGAGTCGGAGCAGAAAATCTTCAACATCGGCGAGCAGGGCAAGCGCAACAACCAGGGGTTTCAGGCCATGGACTCTCTGGTCGTCAAGCTGCTGGACCGTGTACAGGAGATGGCTGACAACCCCAACGATGTAACCGGAGTTCCTAGCGGCTTTTATGATCTGGACCGCATGACAGCGGGTCTGCAGGCGGGTGACCTCATTGTGCTGGCAGCGCGACCATCCATGGGCAAAACGGCTTTGGCTATCAATATTGCAGAGCACGTCGCTCTGAACGAAGGATTGCCGGTTGCCGTGTTTTCAATGGAAATGGGTGCCGCACAGCTGGCCGTTCGTATCGTTGGATCCATCGGCCGTATTGATCAGGGACACCTTAGGACCGGCAAGCTTACGGATGACGAATGGCCGCGCTTGGCCGAAGCAGTCGAAAAGCTGCGCACTATTTCCCTGCACATAGATGAAAGCGCGGGCTTGACTTCGAGTGAGCTACGGGCAAATGCCCGGCGACTGGCACGGCAGTGCGGGCAGTTGGGTCTCATTGTCGTGGACTATTTGCAGCTCATGAGTGGCAGCAGCAGTGATGGTGAGAATCGTGCGACCGAGTTGGGCGAAATTTCTCGCGGACTCAAAATGCTGGCACGTGAACTGAAATGCCCGGTCATCGCCCTGTCACAGCTCAATCGAAGTGTTGAACAACGCCCCGACAAGCGCCCGATGATGAGTGACCTGCGGGAGTCTGGTGCCATCGAACAGGATGCCGACATCATTATGTTCATTTACCGCGACGAGTACTACACCAAGGACCAGTGCAAGGAACCTGGCGTGGCTGAAGTCATCATTGCCAAGCAGCGCAATGGCCCCACAGGAACGGTCAAGCTGGCTTTCCTGCGTCAGATCACGAAATTCGAGAGTCTGGCCAGTGGCGGCGGCGGCGACTACTGATTCACGTTGTACTCACATCGATGCATATCGATGCATGTCGATGCAGAATGGCGTGAAAAAGGGGCATAAGCCCCCGTAGTCCAGAGCTTTTATGCTACGCTATTCATAGCGCCTCACTGGCAAAATCCGCCAGACGGGAGCGCTCACCGCGTGCCAGTGTGATGTGTCCGCCATGTGGCCATCCCTTGAATCGGTCCACCGCAAAAGTCAAACCGGACGACCCTTCGGTCAGGTAGGGTGTGTCGATCTGGGCCAGATTGCCCATGCAGATGATCTTGGTACCCGGTCCGGCGCGCGTAATCAGGGTCTTCATCTGTTTTGGCGTCAGGTTTTGTGCCTCATCGATGATGACGTACTTGTTCATAAAAGTCCGTCCACGCATGAAGTTCATGCTTTTGATCTTGATTCGACTGCGTATCAACTCGTTCGTGGCTGCACGACCCCACTCACCGGCGCTGGTATCCGTCTTGCCGAGTGCCTCCAGGTTGTCGTCCAGTGCGCCCATCCATGGACCCATCTTCTCTTCCTCGGTTCCGGGCAAAAAGCCGATGTCTTCACCAACACTGACGGTTGCCCGAGTGACAATAATTTCGGTGTAGCGTCTGTCATCCAGAACTTGTGTGAGTCCCGAGGCCAGTGCCATCAGTGTCTTACCGGTGCCGGCCGTGCCAGTCAGGGTAACGAAGTCGATTTCTGGGTCCATCAACAGGTTCAGGGCAAAGTTCTGTTCGCGATTGCGTGAGGTGACGCCCCACACGGCGTTTTTCAGGTGCGTGAAGTCTCTCAGCGTTTTGATCACGGCCGTGTTGCCCCGAATTTCGGTAACGCGCGCATAGAGGCTTGGCTCACCCGGCGATTCAAAATAAACGAACTGGTTGATCAGCATGCTTGGCACAATAGGCCCGGCGATTTTGTAAAACGTGTGTTGCCCCTGCTGCCAGCTTTCAACCGTCTGGCCGTGTGTTGCCCAAAAATCTGACGGCAATGCCAGTGAGCCTGCGTACAGCAGGTCTCCATCTTCCAGTGTTTTGTCGTTTTGGTAGTCGTCGGTGGCCAAGCCGAGGGCTCGGGCCTTCACGCGCATGTTGATGTCCTTGGACACCAGAACCACTTCACGTGGTGCCATGGCTTGGCGTAACGCCTCCACCACACCCAGGATCTGGTTGTCAGCCTTGCCCTGGGGCAGGCTGGTTGGCAACGCGTAATTCAGCGGCTGGGTTTGAAATAACAGCCGGCCCCGTGCATCGCGGTGTCCGGTACTGTCCAACTGGAATCCTGCCGCGATGTCAGCGCCCGGAGCACCGGCGAGCGCGTCGAGCGTGCGGCTGCTCTGGCGCGCATTGCGCGCTACCTCTGTCATGCCCTTCTTGTGACCATCCAGCTCTTCCAGAACGATCATGGGCAGGTAAATGTCATGCTCTTCGAAGCGGAACAGGGACATCGGATCATGCAGCAGCACATTCGTGTCCAGAACGAACAGTTTGCGTGGACCGGTGTGCTGGGTTTTGCGGGCGCGCGCAGCCGTTTTGCTGATTGCCACACCGTCAGAAGTAGCGGTGACGGGCATCGGCATTGCAGCTTGCGGCGTGGGGATTACCTTTTTGGCGGACCTCTTGCTTTTGGCTGGTGCATCAACTGCCGCTTCGGTTACTTGGGGCGCTTCCGACTGACGTGGCGAGCGGACAGGGGCGCGAAGAGGCGTTAAAAATGCCTTTGCGGGCAGGCGGTCAGCAGGCTTGGTGGGGGCGGGAGGCAGTGGCATGGATGGGGGCTCACGATAGGGGAAGGGTAGGAACCGGGGTTCTCAAAAGCGAAAAAGCCGCCCTGAGCCAAGGCGGCTTTTAGTGGAAACGCGGTTGCGACGTTCAACGGCATAGGCTCATTATGCATGAGCGCTGTAGCCGTAACATGACAGCTGAAATCAAACCACGTTGTCGGGTCAGGCTGCTTTTTTCAACGCTTTGACAGCTTTCAAGACATCGTCGACATGGCCGGGAACTTTCAGTCCGCGCCATTCTTCCTTGAGCATGCCATCGGCACCGATCAGGAAGGTGCTGCGCTCTATGCCTTTGACTTTCTTGCCATACATGATTTTGTTTTTGACAACGCCAAACATGTGGCACATTTTTTCTTCGGTATCGGCGATCAGCTCAAAGGGGAGTTCGAGTTTGGCCTTGAACTCATCATGTGACTTCATGTTGTCGCGGGAGACACCAAATACCGTGGCGCCGGCCTTCACAAAATCCTTGTACTTGTCCCGAAACTGCATCGCTTCGGTGGTGCAGCCTGGTGTATTGTCTTTTGGGTAAAAATACAACACCATCGTTTTTCCTACATGGGTTGTATTGCTGACTTTAATGCCGCTGGTAGCATTGGCTTCAAATTCGGGTAGGGGCTTGTTGACAACGATCGCCATAAGGTACTTTTAGTCTCGCGTTCTATAGTGCCAGTCAAAGTTGGAGGTCCCGAACACCAAAGCGTTGTTTGCCCCCGACTGCAACCCACGATTTTACTCTGAAAAGCCCCCGCCTCCGGCGTCAGCCCGACCCCGCCTACAACAAAAGGGCTGCAGCGACCTTACGACCTTCCCCCGCGAGGAAGTTATAGGTTCGGCAAGCGGCCTGTGTGTCCATGGTTTCCACGCCGATGCGGCGCGCGAAAAGCGATTGCATCAGCGCAGCAGGCGCAAAGCGGATGTGCTCCCCGCTGCCAAATATCACCAACTCGACATCCATTTCGGCCAGCATTTCGAAATGGCTGGCATGGATGTCATCAAACGACGCGCAACCCCAAGGCAGGCGCAGGCCGGCCGCCGTGATAACCACGCTGGACGTGAACTTTTCTCCGTTGACCGCGACCCAGCCCTGGCCATATCCGGTTACGGAGGACGCCTGTGTGGGGTCTGGAAGAAGTTTCATGGCGGCGCCTGTTCGAAAATTGAATGCTGCACCGCACTACGGGGCAGCGGAACTGTGGTCAAATTATAGGTTTCGCCCTGTGATCCTGACTTCCGGAGGGACTTTGAGAACCATACAAAAATCTGCCAAACTGGCAAACGTTTGCTACGACATCCGTGGCCCGATCATGGACCGTGCGCGTCAAATGGAGGAAGAAGGCCAGAAAATCATCAAGCTCAACATCGGAAATCTTGCGGTGTTTGGCTTTGACTCCCCAGAAGAAATCCAGCAGGACATGATTCGCAACCTGCCCAATTCTGCGGGCTATTCCGATAGCAAGGGAATCTTTGCGGCGCGCAAGGCGGTGATGCACGAGACCCAGAAGCAGGGCGTCAAGGGTGTCACGCTTGATGACATCTATCTCGGTAACGGGGCGAGCGAACTCATTGTCATGGCAACCAACGCGCTGCTCGATGATGGCGACGAGTTGCTGCTGCCAGCCCCCGACTATCCGTTGTGGACCGCGGCCGTCAGCCTATCCGGTGCAACCCCGGTCCATTACCTGTGCGATGAATCCCAGGGCTGGATGCCTAATCTGGACGACATACGTGAAAAGATCACGCCCCGCACCAAGGGCATTGTTGTCATCAACCCCAACAACCCAACAGGCGCCCTGTATTCCGATGCACTGCTTCTGGCCATTGTGGACATAGCGCGACAGCATGGACTGGTCATTTTTGCCGACGAGGTCTATGACAAGGTGCTCTACGATGGCGCCAGGCATACGGCCATTTCGTCACTGAGCGAAGACGTTCTGACACTGACCTTCAATTCCCTGTCCAAGAGCTACCGTTCGTGTGGGTACCGTGCAGGCTGGATGGTGGTGTCGGGCGACAAGCGCCCAGCCAAAGACTACATCGAAGGACTCAACATGTTGTCCAACATGCGTCTTTGCTCCAACGTTCCGGGTCAATGGGCTATACAAACCGCCTTGGGCGGACACCAGAGCATCAATGAACTGGTGGGAGAGGGTGGCCGCCTGCGTCGTCAGCGTGATCTTGCCTACGAGTTGATCACCGCCATTCCGGGTGTGACCTGTGTGAAACCCTCGGCTGCGCTTTACATGTTTCCCAAACTGGATCCGGCGATTTACCCGATTGCCGATGACCAGCAGTTCTTCCTGGAGTTGCTGCAGGAAACACGCGTCATGCTGGTGCAGGGCACCGGATTCAACTGGAGCGACCCGGACCACTTCAGGATTGTTTTCCTGCCCCACGAAGACGACCTGCGCGAGGCAATCGGCCGCGTGGCCAAGTTTCTGGAAAATTACCGCAAACGTCACAGCAATTGATTAGCTATAAGGTTTATAGCATTCAAAGCATGTACTGCGAGGGCTATAGACCTTTTTAACCAAGTAAAAATATGAAACCGATTCAAGTAGGCCTTATGGGCATTGGCGTTGTGGGCGCCGGCACGTTCAATGTGCTCAAACGCAACCAGGAAGAGATCCAGCGCCGCGCCGGTCGTGGCATCGAAATCACGATGGTGGCTGATCTCGATGTTGTTCGCGCGCAGTCCATCGTGGGCACCGGTGTTCAGGTCGTGAGCGATGCCAGGGCATTGATTGCCAACCCGGACATTGACATCGTCATCGAGCTGATTGGCGGCTACGGAATTGCCAGGACTCTGGTGCTGGAGGCCATTGCCGCCGGCAAGCACGTGGTTACCGCCAACAAGGCCTTGCTGGCTGTGCACGGCACCGAAATCTTTGCGGCGGCTTCGGCAAAGGGCGTGATGGTGGCGTTTGAAGCCGCTGTGGCCGGTGGCATTCCCATCATCAAGGCCCTGCGGGAAGGCCTGACTGCCAACCGCATCCAGTGGATTGCCGGCATCATCAACGGAACCACCAATTTCATCCTGTCCGAGATGCGTGACAAGGGTCTGGACTTTGGTGTCGTGCTCAAGGAAGCCCAGCGACTGGGCTACGCCGAGGCAGACCCCACATTTGACATTGAAGGTGTGGATGCCGCGCACAAGGTCACGCTGATGTCGGCCATTGCCTTTGGTGTGCCGGTGCAGTTTGACAAGGCCTATGTGGAAGGCATCACCAAGCTGAGTGCGGCCGACATTAAGTACGCCGAGCAACTCGGATACCGCATCAAATTGCTGGGTATCACCAAGCGCCGTGAGGCCAATGCCGCCCAGGGCACGGCAGCAGGCATCGAGCTGAGGGTGCACCCCAGCCTGATCCCGGCCAAGCGCCTGATTGCCAATGTGGAGGGTGCCATGAACGCCGTCGTGGTCAATGGTGACGCCGTTGGCACGACCCTGTATTACGGAAAAGGCGCAGGCTCGGAACCCACGGCCAGCGCAGTTATTGCCGACCTGGTCGACATCACGCGCCTGCACACCGCCGACCCGCTGAACCGCGTTCCGCACCTCGCGTTCCAGCCCGGCGCCCTGAGCGATTTGCCCGTCCTGCCCATGGGCGACGTGGTTACCAGCTACTACCTGCGTCTGCGCGTGGCCGATGAAGCCGGGGTGCTGGCCAAGGTCACCGGCATTCTGGCTGCAGCTGACATTAGCATCGATGCCGTGCTGCAGCGCGAAGCCGACGAAGTGGGTGGCGAGGGTGATGTGCCCGAGGGAACGAGTGGAATGCCGCAAACGGATGTCATCATCCTCACGCACGACTGCCAGGAATCCCGCATGAACCACGCCATGGCGCTGATGCAAAGCCTGCCCACCGTGCTGCAACCCATTGTGCGGATCCGCAAGGAGGAGCTTGCATGAAAACAATCCCCCACGTTCACTGCGTTCTCTGCCCCCCAGAGGGGCGCTCATTGCCCTTCATGCGGCTGGGCGGTCAATGATGTTCTACCTGTCAACACGCGGCCATCCCGAGCGCAAGCGCTTTTGCGAAATCCTGCTTGAAGGCCTGGCGCCAGACGGCGGTCTGTACCTGCCCGAGCACTATCCGCAGGTCAGTGACACCACGCTTACCCACTGGCGCACCGTTTACCACACGCAGGGCTACGCTGAATTGGCGTTCGAGATTCTCTCGCTCTTTATCGACGACATTCCTTCGCCTGATCTGCGCGCCATCTGCCACAAGACCTACACCGCCGAGGTGTTTGGAACGGGCGAGATCGTGCCGCTGCGCCACCTGGAGAATGACCTTTGGCTGGAAGCCCTGTCCAACGGCCCAACGCTGGCCTTCAAGGACATGGCCATGCAGCTGCTGGGCAACCTGTTCGAGTACGAACTGGCCCGCCGTGGTGAAGAGCTCAACATCCTGGGCGCCACCAGTGGCGACACCGGCAGCGCGGCGGAATACGCCATGCGTGGCAAAAAAGGCGTGCGTGTCTTCATGACCAGCCCGCACGGTCGCATGAGCGCGTTCCAGCAGGCACAGATGTTCAGCCTGATGGATGCCAACATCTACAACATCGCCGTTAAGGGCGTGTTTGATGACTGCCAGGACATGGTCAAGGCGGTTAGCAATGATCTGGCTTTCAAGCGCCAATACCGCATCGGAACGGTCAACTCCATCAACTGGGCGCGTTTGCTGGCCCAGGTGGTGTATTACTTTGCTGGATACATTCAAGCCACGGAATCGAACGCGAAAAAAGTGTCTTTCACCGTTCCCAGCGGCAATTTTGGCAACGTCTGTGCGGGTCATGTCGCCCGCATGATGGGGCTGCCCATTGACCAACTGGTGGTCGCCACCAACGAGAACGACGTGCTGGACGAATTTTTTCGTACCGGTGTCTACCGCGTGCGCGGCAGTGCTGATACGCACGAGACCTCCAGCCCGTCCATGGATATTTCCAAGGCGAGCAACTTCGAGCGCTTTGTGTTCGACCTGCTGGGCCGCGATGGCGCGCGCACCGCCGACCTGTTTGGTGCACATCTTTCAAAAGAGGGCCGATTTGACCTGGGCGGCGATTCGGCTTTTGCCGATTGCACCCAACGCTACGGATTCATTAGCGGCAAGAGCACCCACGCTGATCGCCTTGCCACCATTCGCGACACCTGGACCCGCCATGGCGTGATGATCGACACGCACACCGCCGATGGCGTCAAGGTTGCGCTGGAGAAGCGAAAGCCCGGCGTGCCCATGCTGGTGCTGGAAACCGCCTTGCCCATCAAGTTTGCCGAAACGATTGTTGAAGCTTTGGGGCGCGAGCCCGACCGGCCATCGAAGTTTGTCGGCATTGAGAGCCTTCCAAAACGGGTTCAAGTCATGGAAGCAGATGTCTCCGCAATCAAGGCGCTGATTGCCAGCGAATGCGTCGGCACCTGACAAAAATACCTCTATCCCCTTGTGAAATAAGCGTTATCAGCTATCAATAGAATAGCGAATGGAGACCCTACGCATGACTTCCCCACAGCGCCCACCCATGTTGCCGCTCGACGATGCATTGGCACGTTTGCTCTCTTTTGCATCCAGCGGGCTCCATACCGAGTCTGTTCCCGTCGGCGATGCCGATGGCCGTGTTTTGGCGCAAAACATTGTTTCCAGCCTGCACGTGCCGCCGCATGACAACAGCTACATGGATGGTTATGCCCTGCGCTGCGCCGATGTGGCCGCGCCTGGCGTGCAGCTACCCGTTTCCCAGCGCATTCCAGCGGGTTCCGCTGGCGCGCCCCTACTAGGCGGCACGGCAGCCCGGATATTCACCGGCGCGCCACTACCCGTTGGTGCAGATGCGGTGGTGATGCAGGAGGAGTGCGAGGTGATGCCATCTCCCGGGGGTGCAGACGCACTTGCGTCAATCCAGGTAACCGTCCGACCCATGCCGGGTCAGAATATTCGCCGTGCGGGAGAAGACGTGGCCCGGGGCGATGTGGTCCTGTCGCGCGGCCAGCGCCTGGGGCCAGCCGAGCTGGGATTGGCTGCCAGCATTGGCATGGCGTCCCTGGAAGTTGCCCGACGCCCCCGGGTGGCCCTGTTTTCCACGGGCGATGAATTGGTGATGCCCGGTAGCATCGCTCCCAGGGACATGCCGCCGGGTGCCATTTACAACTCCAACCGCTATTTTTTGCGCTCCATGCTGCGCCGCATGGGCTGTGTGGTCAGTGACCTGGGTATCGTCCCCGACCAGCGTGAAGCGACCGTTCAGGCGCTTCGGGAGGCCGCCCAGTCCCACGACGTGATCCTGACCAGCGGTGGCGTCTCGGTGGGCGAAGAAGACCATATCAAGCCCGCAGTGCAGGCGCTCGGTACGCTGGATTTGTGGCAGATCGCCATCAAGCCCGGAAAGCCATTTGCCCACGGGCGCATCGGCGAGGCGCATTTCATCGGTCTGCCTGGCAACCCGGTGTCGAGTTTTGTGACCTTCCTCATTCTGGTGCGGCCGTTTCTGCTCCAGCTCCAGGGTGCGTCTGATGTTGCCATGACCAGCGTCGCTGCCCGCGCCGATTTCAGCTGGGACAAAGCCGACAAACGGCGTGAGTTTTTGCGAGTCCGGCGCAACGCACACGGCGGGCTGGATCTGTTTCCCAACCAGAGCTCTGCGGTGTTGACCTCTGCCGTCTGGGCCGATGGCTTGATCGACAACCCGCCGGGCTGCAACATTGCGCCGGGCGACATGGTGCGCTTTGTTCCTTTTTCGGATGTGCTGTCATGAAAGTGCAGATACTGTACTTTGCATCCATTCGCGAGGCGGTCGGAACCGGTAACGAATCGCTGGAAACTGCCGCAACGACCATTGCGGCGTTGCGAGACGAACTGATTGCACGTGGCGGTGGCTATGCGGATTCGCTCGCTCGCGGCAAAGCCCTGCGCGCGGCGTTGAACCAGACACTGAGCGATGAGTCGGCTACGCTGGTGGAGGGCGCTGAAGTGGCTTTTTTTCCACCGGTTACTGGCGGATGATCGGCAGATCGCTATTAAAAATATAGCTACTTATTGAATATCCACGAGGGCTATCGGCACTTTTTATGCATAAGACCCCCCGCGTTTCCATTCAGACAGCCGATTTCGACGTGGCCGCTGAGATTGCCGCCCTGCGCGCCGGTGACCACCGCGTTGGCGCGGTTTGCAGCTTTGTTGGCACTGTCAGAGACAGAAATGTCGCCCCCACGCTCCCCGCTGCGCGAGGTTCGCTGCCCCCCGAGGGGGCGAGTTTCGCCTTTGGGCGGCCAGGCGGCGAAACGCTGTCCCCCACGCTCCCCGCAGTAGACCTGGTGCAGTCCATGGAGCTGGAGCACTACCCCGGCATGACCGAAAAGTCCATCGAGGCGATGATCGACGCGGCACACCGGCGCTTTGACATCTTTGGCGCTCGGGTCGTCCACCGCATTGGCGTGTTGCAGCCACCCGACCAGATCGTGCTGGTGGCCGTGACGTCAGCCCACCGCGGCGAAAGCTTCAAGGCCTGCGAGTTCTTGATGGATTACCTCAAAACCCAGGCGCCATTCTGGAAAAAGGAACAAACCGCCGCGGGTGCCCAGTGGGTGGATGCGCGCGTGAGTGACGATGCGGCCCTGGCCAAATGGGGAATTGAGGCCACCAACGCGCGTTGAAGTGCGGCAGACCATCCAGCCCGCCTGATCCATATCAAACGGGTCGCTGTCTTTGCGCCGATTGCCGCTACATGGCCTTGAAAGGCCGGTGTTTGCCCTCACGCTGTAAAGCAATCGAACATTCCTTTGGGGGCTTCAATGCGCATCGAAAAACTCACCACCAAATTTCAGGAAGCCCTGGGCGAAGCCCAGACGCTGGCTTTGACCAATGACCACGCCTACATTACGCCCGCCCACGTGCTGGTGGCCATGTTGCGCCAGGACGATGGACCCAAGGCGCTGCTGCAGCGCGCTGGCGTCAATGTGACCCAATTGCTCGCTGCGGCTGAAACGTACATGAAGAAGCAGCCCCAGGTTCAGGGGCAGGACCAAATCTCGGTTGACCGCGACATGGGCATCCTGCTGCAAGCCGCCGAGAAGGAATCCATCAAGCGCGGCGACCAGTTTGTGGCAGGCGAGCTGTTCCTGCTGGCGCTGGCCGACAGCAAGATCGAGGTCGGAAATATAGTCCGATCCAGCGGACTGACCCGCAAGAACCTGGAAGCTGCCATTGACGCTGTGCGCGGTGGACAGGCCGTGGACAGCGCCGACGCCGAAGACCAGCGCGAGTCACTCAAGAAATACTGCATCGACCTTACCGAGCGCGCCCGCATGGGCAAGCTCGACCCGGTGATTGGCCGCGATGATGAAATCCGCCGTGCCATCCAGGTATTGCAGCGCCGCACAAAAAATAACCCCGTGCTCATCGGTGAGCCGGGAGTTGGCAAGACCGCCATCGTGGAAGGCCTGGCCCAGCGCATTGTGGACGGCGCGGTGCCCGATTCGCTTAAGGGCAAGCGCGTGCTGAGCCTGGACATGGCAGCATTGCTGGCGGGTGCCAAGTTCCGTGGCGAGTTCGAAGAACGCCTGAAAAACGTGCTGAAAGACCTCGCCAAAGATGAAGGCCAGACCATCGTCTTCATTGACGAACTGCACACCATGGTCGGTGCTGGCAAGGCCGAGGGTGCGATGGATGCGGGCAATATGCTCAAGCCCGCGCTGGCCCGTGGCGAATTGCATTGCGTGGGCGCCACCACGCTGGATGAATACCGCAAGTACATTGAGAAGGACGCAGCACTGGAGCGCCGCTTCCAGAAGATTCTGGTGGGTGAACCGACGGTGGAAGCCACCATCGCCATCCTGCGCGGCCTCAAAGAGCGCTATGAAACCCACCACGGCGTGCAGATCACCGACCCGGCCATCGTGGCCGCCGCCGAGCTGTCCAACCGCTACATCACCGACCGTTTTTTGCCGGACAAGGCCATCGATCTGATCGACGAAGCAGCCAGCAAAATCAAGATTGAGCTGGACTCCAAGCCCGAGGTCATGGACAAGAAAGACCGCCGCCTGATTCAGCTGCAGATCGAGCGAGAAGCCGTGAAGCGCGAGAAGGACGAAGCCTCGCAAAAACGGCTGGAGCTGATCAACGAAGAGATCACCGCGTTGCAAAAAGAGATTGCCGACCTGGATGAAATCTGGAAGGCCGAGAAGGCACAGGCCCAAGGGTCGAAAACCATCATGCAGGAGGTGGAAAAACTGCGCTTCCAGATCAAGGAGCTCACCGACAAGGGCGACTTCAACAAGGCGGGTGAACTGCAATACGGCAAGCTGCCCGAGCTGGAAAAGCGCCTGAAAGACGCGCAGGCGCAGGAAGCTGGCAAAGCCCAAAGTGCCAAGGACGGTGGCCGCGCCCAGCTGCTGCGCACGATGGTCGGAGCCGATGAAATAGCCGAGGTGGTGAGCCGCGCCACCGGCATCCCGGTGTCCAAGATGCTGCAGGGCGAACGTGACAAGCTGCTGCAAATGGAAACCAAACTGCACAACCGCGTAGTTGGCCAGAACGAAGCCATTGCCGCCGTGGCCAACGCCATTCGCCGTTCACGCTCAGGTTTGAGCGACCCGAACCGGCCCACCGGCTCATTCCTGTTCCTCGGCCCGACAGGCGTGGGTAAGACCGAGCTATGCAAGGCGCTGGCGGGTTTCCTTTTTGATAGCGAAGAACATCTGGTTCGCGTGGACATGAGCGAGTTCATGGAGAAGCATTCCGTTGCCCGACTGATCGGCGCGCCTCCGGGTTACGTGGGCTATGAGGAGGGCGGCTACCTGACCGAAGCTGTGCGCCGCAAACCGTACAGCGTGCTGTTGCTTGACGAGGTGGAAAAGGCCCACCCCGATGTGTTCAACGTGCTGTTGCAGGTGCTGGACGATGGTCGTCTGACCGATGGCCAGGGCCGCACCGTCGACTTCAAGAACACCGTGATCGTGATGACCAGCAACATCGGGTCGCAGATGATCCAGAGCATGGTTGGGCAGGACTATGAGGATGTGAAGGAAGCCGTAACCGGCGAACTGAAGAACCACTTCCGTCCGGAGTTCCTCAACCGCATTGATGAGACCGTGGTATTCCATTCGCTGGACGCTGCACACATTGCTTCCATCGCCAAGATCCAGCTTGCGGTATTAACTGCGCGTCTTGCCAAGATGGACCTTGCACTGGATGTCAGTGACGCTGCCGTGGCCGAGCTGGCCAAGGTCGGGTTCGACCCGGTGTTTGGTGCGAGGCCCCTCAAGCGTGCCATCCAGCAGCGCATTGAGAACCCGCTGTCCAAACTGCTGCTCGAAGGCAGGTTTGCGCCCAAGGAAACGATCCACGTGGGAGTGGACCCTATCCAGGCGCCCGGGCAGTTCAGTTTTTCCTGAGGTATGCGGCCGGGGCAGTTTTGCGATACTCGGGCTATGCGAATAGTTGGTACATCACGGGCGGGCGCAGATGATGCGTCCGTCAATCCACAGGAAGCCTGGGCGCGCGGCCGCATACTGGATGCCATGCTGCCATCGACGGTTCTCGCTCCGCGTGGTGTGAGTCGGCTGACTCATGCGCAGCGTAACGCACTGGACGATGCGCGCATGGTGGAAGTGGCACGCAGGCTCAATACACCCGGGAACACCAGTGGCGCAACCTGACCAACTGCTTTACCTGCTACGCCGGTTTGCGCAAGAGGGGGTGCAGTACGTTCTGGTTGGCGGACATGCTGTACGCTTGAATGGCTTTGTGCGCAGCACGGAAGACATCGACATCCTTCTGCCATCCTCCATCGACAATGGCCTTAAAGTCATACGCGCCCTGAATTTCTTGCCCAGCAGCGCTGAGCTTGACCCCACGTGGTTTGATGTAGATCCCGCCGCGCCTGAAAACATCCGTGTCGCGGACGAACTGCTGGTGGACCTGCTGTTTGCCGCCAACGGCCAGACGTTTGAGTCCTTGCTGCCGCATGTGCGCCAGATTGAGGTCGAGGGTGTTCCCATCGCCACGCTGGACATTGATGGCCTGCTCAAGACCAAGACCGACTATCGCGAAAAAGATTTGATCGACAAAAGCGTTCTGAGTCGCATCAAACGCGAGTTGGGCAATAGCTGAGTCAGCATCGCCCTACAGAGCCCGCGTCATGAAGACGCTGTATGGGTCTTCCTGGTAGTCGCCGAACGGCCCGCACCGGCTGAAGCCAAAGCCTTCATACAGCTTGATGGCGGGCTCAAAGCCGGGCACCGATCCGGTCTCCAGGCTCAGGCGCCTGTAGGAGCGTTTGCGTGACTCGGCCAGGATGTGCGTCATCATGGCCCTGGCCGCTCCCTTGTTGCGGTGCACGTTTGCCGTTCGCATCGACTTGATTTCGCCATGATCGGGGCTCAACTCCTTGAGGGCACCACTGCCCAGCAGTTCATTACCTGACCAGATGGTCCAGAACGTGATTTCGGGCTTGCGCAGGCCATCCAGGTCCAGCGCATGCACGCTTTCGGGCGGCGAGAGCTGGCGCATGTGCTGCAGGTGCTCTTCCAGCAGGGCATGGATCTCGGGGCCAGTGAGGTCATCAACTCGGATGTGCATGGGTGTCCTCGGCTTGGTGTCGATCAGGCTTCCTGCCGGTACATCAGCCAGTCGGCAAACCGGTGGGGTTGCATGGGGCGCGCATACAAGTAGCCCTGACCGTGGCCACAACCCAGCGCACTGAGCTGCACGTGCTGCTCGGACTCTTCGACGCCCTCGGCGACCACCATCATCCCCAGATTGTTCGCAAGAGCAATGATGGTTGACGAGATGGCGCGATCGTCGCCATCGGAGGCAATGCCGTCGATGAAGCTGCGATCAATCTTGAGTTCGTGGATAGGGAAGCGCTTCAGGTACGAAAGCGAGCTGAACCCAGTGCCGAAATCGTCCACGCTGATGTGCAGGCCAAAGTTGACCAGTTCCTGCAACACCCGTTGTGCACGCTCCGTGTCCATCAACACGCCTTCCGTGATCTCGATGCACAGGCGTTGGGGCGCAACCCCAAACTGCGTGACGATGCGCACGATTTCACTGGTCATGTCGGACTTGCTGAAATGGCGCGCGGAAATATTGACACTGATGCGAATGGGTGGCAATCCCGCCTTGTCCCACGCGACGATCTGGCGGCAGGCTTCCGACAGCACCCAGGCATCTATCGCCACAATCAGGTGGCTCTCTTCTGCGATGGGTATGAATTCGGCCGGCGGAATCATTTTTTCACCGTTGTGCCAGCGTAGTAGCGCCTCAGCGCCGACCACTGAGTTGGTCGCCAGGTTGATCTGGGGCTGGTATTCCAGCATGAGCTCAAAGCGTTCAATCGCCCGCCGCAGGCCTGTTTCCAGGCCCAGACGCCGACTGGCTTGCTGCGCAATCGACGCGGTGAAAAACTGGAATGCATTTTTTCCCTGTTCCTTGGCGCGGTACATCGCCGCGTCCGCATTGCGCATCAGTCCGTTGGGGTCCTGGGCATCTTCCGGGAACATGCTGATGCCCAGACTGGCACTCACAAAGCAGTCGCGCCCATCGAGATGAAAACTCTGTGACAGGGTCTTGATGATGCGCTCGGCGGTCAGCACAGCATCGTGGCGCTGGGAGCCCTCCAGCAACAGCACAAACTCATCTCCGCCCAGCCGCGCCACCGTGTCCTCGGTGCGAACACACTCAAGCAGGCGGTTCGCCGCCTGCTTGAGTAACTTGTCGCCGGTGTCATGCCCCAGGGTGTCGTTGATGATTTTGAAATCGTCCAGATCAAGAAACAATACGGTCAGATTTTCTTTGGATCGGGATGCGCGGGCCAAAGCCAGCTTCAGACGGTCGTTGAACAGCGTGCGATTGGGCAATCCCGTCAGGTCGTCATGCGTTGCGAGGAACTCAACCCGGTGTTGCGACTCACGGACCTGCGTGATATCGCTGAACATGGCCACGTAGTTGACAACTTCACCATTCTGCCCCTTCACGGTGTTGATAGACAGCCACTCCAGGTACAGGTCGCCATTCTTCTTGCGGTTCCAGATTTCGCCCTGCCACCAACCATTTGCGCGCAGTTTCTCCCACATTTCCAGGTAAAACTCCTTGGAATGTTTGCCGGATTTCAGGATGGATGGTGTTTTGCCGACCACTTCGGCACGCTCATAACCCGTGACCGCGGAAAAAGAGTCGTTCACGGTCAGGATGCACTGGTTGATGTCGGTCACCACCACACCTTCCGCAGCGCGGTCGAACACGCGGGCAGCCAGGCGCAACTGGTCCTCCGCGTGCCGGCGTTCGGTCACATCGGTGGCTTGGAAGCACACGCCGGTGATGGCGCCGTCGTCGTCAAAAACCGGAAAGCGCACCACCAGAAAGTGCCGGTCCTCGCCGCCCAGGCGCAGGGTCTCTTCACGTTCGATGTCCTTGCGCAGGCGCATGGCCTCCAGTTCGCTTTCGCGAAAGAGGTCCGACACGGTGGGCGGGAACACCTGGTAGTCAGTTTTGCCCACAATCTGCCCCGGGCTGAAACCAAAACTGCGCTCAAACTTCGGGTTGGCGAACTGGTAGCGGCCTGAAGCGTCCTTCACCGCCATCAGCGAGACGGAATTGTTCATCACCGCCAGCAGGCGCTCCTGGTGTTCGCGGGACAGTTTTTCCGTTTCGTAGAGGCCAGTGTTGTCCACAAACAGCAGGATGACGCCTCCCACGCGCTGTTGCTCACGCAGCAGCGGCGTGACATGCAGGGCGTAGTGGCGCTTGTTGGCGTTGACAATCTGCCGGTCCAGTGCGACCTGGGTGTCCAGAACCTTCTGTATGTCTTCGGTCAGGTCCGGCATGCCGTTGGGCACAGGCAGGGTGTGGATGCTCTTGCCCACCTGAGGAATGCCCAGCTTGAACAATTGCGAGGCCGAGCGGTTGTAGCGGATCAGCGCGTGGTTTTGATCCAGCACCAGAAGCGGGTAGTCCACACTGTTCTGGATGGACTCCAGATCAATGTTGAGCTCCTGAGTTTCAGCGGTCTTGATTTGCAGTTCCTCGTTGACGGTGGCCAGTTCCTCGTTGGTTGACTGCAACTCTTCGTTGGACGCTTCCAACTCTTCGTTGGATGCCTGCATTTCTTCGTTGGATGCCTGAATCTCTTCGTTGAGCGCCTGCATTTCCTCGTTCGAGGTTTCCAGTTCCTCCACCAGCGTCTGCAGGTGCTCGCGCGTGGCGGCAAGCTCGTCTTCAAGTTCGCGGTCCGTCACTGCAGCCCCATCCTCCGCAGCGGCGCGTGTGGACAGGGGCTGAATCCATTCAATGCAGACCATGAACAGTGAGTCGTGCCCCGAATCTGGCAGTGGATGCACCGCGAGGCGCACGCCACGCATTGGGTCGAGTGCCTTGATGTGCCTCGGGCGCCCATTGGCCACCGTGTGCTTGACCTGTGCCTGACGTAACAACACCTGCAACTCGGTGCGGAACTCCCGGCGAATCAGCGAGATCAGGTCAAACGCCGGTTTTCCTGGTGCAATATTGAGAAACTTGCTGGCATCGCCGTGGATATGACGGATCTCGAACTTTCCGTTGATAAGAATGGTCAGCGGAATGAAGTAGCGCCCGGCTGCATCCAGGAGGATGCTCTCGAAGCGCGAACTTGTTGGCCTGTCAGGCTCATGGTGCTGGTTCAGCCCGGCAGGAATGGATGGCGTATCGGGCCGAAACAGTGGCAGCCGCGCGGTCATGCCACTGCGGCTGAACAGTTTGGCATCCTTGTCGACAACCTGGAACAAACCCTCCTGCTGGAACACACTTTCCGATTTGCCCAGAAACATGTAGCCGCCGGGGTTGAGCGCGTAGTGAAAGACGGACAGCAGCCGCGACTGCAGCTCGCTTTGAAAGTAGATCAGCACATTACGGCAGGTGACCAGGTCCAGCCGCAGGAAGGGTGGATCCTGTACCAGGTCCTGGCGGGCAAAGATGACCACATCGCGCAGGTTTTTGTTGATCTCGTAGCGGTCGCCATGGGGAGTGAAGTGGGCCTTGATGCGCGCACGTTCCATGTGGGCCAGGCTGGGTGCAGCAAACACCCCGCGCCGTGCACGCGCCATGGCCTCCATGTCAATGTCGGTGGCGAATATCTGCAGCCGGTACTGGTCGAACGCGCTACCCAAGTGTTCGGAAAACAGTATTGCCAGCGAATAGGCTTCTTCACCGGTTGCACACCCTGCCACCCAGATGCGGATGTCATCACCAGCCTGCTTGGTCGCCAGAATACGGGCTACTACCTTGCCCAGGGCCGCAAAGGCCTCGGTGTCGCGGAAGAATGAGGTGACCGAGATCAGGATGTCCTTGCACAGCTTGTCCAGTTCCTGAGGCTTCTCATCGGTCAGTGCCAGATAGTCCTGCAGGGTGCCCACGTGGTTGGCGGCCATACGGCGTTCGATGCGCCGCCAAAGGGTTGGCTCCTTGTATTGCGAAAAGTCCACCTTGGTGCGGCCCCGTACCTTCGCCAGCAGAGTCTTGAGGGTGGCTGGCGCGTTGGCGGCCTGTGTGGCCATGGGGATGCGTCCGTGGTTTTGCACGATGAGGCCAATTTCGGTCCCCATGTTTTCGGGTGGCAGGATCCAGTCCACACTGCCGGTGTCGATGGCGGACTGGGGCATGCCGTTGTATTTGGCCGTGGAGGGGTCCTGTGAGAACGTAAACCCTCCTGCCGCCTTGATGGCGTGGATGCCGGCGGCGCCGTCCGAGCCGGTGCCCGAGAGGATGATGCCGATGCATGACTCCGCCGACTCGTCAGCCAGCGAGGCAAAAAACAGGTTGACGGAGGGTTTGGGCAGCGACTCCTTGGCTGGCTCCACCAGATGGAAGCGCCCGCCACCGAGCGTGAGGTTGCGGTTGGGTGGCGTGATGTAGACCGTGTTGGGTTCGGGCATCGTGCCGTCTTCGATGTCTCGCACCGGCATGGTTGTTTCGCGCCCCAGCAATTGCGCCATCATGCTGCGGTAGGTTGGTGACAAGTGCTGAACGACCACGTAGCTCAGTCCCAGATCCTTGGGCAGGTTGGGGAACAACTGGCTAAGCGCTTCCAGACCACCGGCAGAGGCGCCAATGCCGACGATGAACGGTTGTTGGTGCTCAGAAATCGGCAGTGGCGATTGAGACTCAGGTTTGCGGGTGGGTCGCGTTCTGGCCACTTTTTTCGCGGGAGCAGGCTTGCGTTTGGGTGATTCCAAGAATTTCTCCTGAAGAGATTCATGTTCCCCCGGTATTCGGCATGAAAGCGCGGAGGTATCTGCCAACGCGGGGAATTTTATTTCATGCTTTCTAAGGCGCGGTCAGGAATTCCCCCATTTGTTGACCCGCAGCAACATAGTGTTGTCCGGGGAGACGCTTCCGCCGTGAAGCGTTTCCTTAAAGTCCGTACCATTCGGGCATGAGCGCAATTCCTTTCACACCGCAAGCAGAGGTTGTTCCGTTGCAGCGGGACGCCACCATCATTGGTCTGGTTGGGTTGGCGCACGCCAGTTCGCATTTCGGTCACCTGCTGTTGCCATTGCTGTTTCCGGTGTTCATGAAAGAGTTTGGCCTGAGCTATGCGGAGCTGGGCTTGCTCATGACAACGTTTTTTGTGGTGTCGGGTGTCGGGCAGGCCAGCGCCGGATTTGTGGTGGACCGGCTGGGTGCGCGGCCATTGCTGTTTGTTGCGATGGGTATTTTTATTGTGGCGTGCGTTGCGGCCTCGTTGGTCACTGGTTACCGCGGCCTGCTGATGGTGGCGGCTCTGGCGGGTCTTGGCAACGCTACCTTTCATCCGGTGGATTTCACCATTCTCAACCAGCGGGTTTCTGCGCCACGGCTGGGGCATGCTTTCAGTGCCCATGGACTGACGGGCAACCTGGGCTGGGCGGCTGCACCCGTGTTCTTTGCGGGTCTGGGTGCGACTATCGGCTGGCGCAATGCCTACCTGGCCGCAGCCCTGATGTACACAGCCATTACCGCGTTGTTGTTTTTTCACCGGGACAAGTTGCGCACTCAGGTTGCACCGCGTGATCCGCAGGCGATTGCGCAAGGGCATGCCGAGCACGACATGGCTTTTATGAAGCTGCCAGTGGTGTGGTGGTGTTTTGGTTTCTTTTTGCTCTCCACCATGACACTGGCTGTGGTTCAGAGCTTTGCAGTGTCCATTCTCAAAGCCATGCATGGGATCAGCTTTGAGCTGGCGACTTACACCATCACTGCGTACATGTTGTGCGGTGCTGTGGGAATGTTTGTGGGTGGTTTCATTGCGGCGCGTGCCGTCAACAGCGATCGGGTAGTGGCTATGGCCATGGCATGCGGCGCAGCGTTGCTGGCACTGTGCGGCATGGGTTTGCTGGGAGCAACTGGCACCATGGTGGTGCTGGCTTCAACGGGTTTCGCGGTGGGCATTGGCGGGCCTTCGCGTGACATGATGATCAAGAAAGCGACGCCCAAGGGAGCTACTGGGCGTGTCTACGGTCTCGTTTACTCCGGCCTGGACACCGGTTTTGCCATTTCACCCCTGATTTTCGGGGTGTTCATGGACCGCGGATGGTACGGTGCCACACTGTTGGGCGCCGCGTTGATGCTGCTTTTGAGTGTGGGTGTGGCGCTTGGAGTCGGAGTTCGTACGGTCAAAAGCTGAAGCAATCATGCAATCACTGGCATGATGGAGGGCTTTTCGCCTGCAATTTCCCACAATTCCAATGACTGATGCCTTGTCTCCCCCTTCCGAAACGATTGAATCCACTGCAACGGTTGACGGTGCAGCAACAGGAGTTGCCGCCGCTGAGCCGGCTGCACCTGCGGTACCTGCGACGGATGCCATCAAACGACCTTCGAAACAGGATGCGTTTGCGGTGCTGGACACCGCTGCTGCGCTGTATCCCCACCTCTTTGGAGCGGTATTCCGTCCTCTGAAGCGGGGTATTTTTCAGGATTTGCTGGCCGCGCATCCGGATGCGTTTGAACGTGACAGCTTGAAGGCTGCACTGTCCGTGCACACCCGCTCCACGCGTTACCTCACTGCCGTGGCGGTGGGTGAACAGCGACATGACCTGCAGGGCCAACCGGTGGAGGCCATGGCGCCGGAGCACGTGCACCACGCATTGCTCGAGGTTTTTCGCCGTCGCCAGATGCGCAGCAAGGAAGATTTGCGACCGAAGCTGATTTCACGCATGGTTGCTGCACTGGAGGCGTCCGGCTTGACGCCTTTGGCGTACGCGGATTTGGTGCGCAGCCGCGATGATGCTGCCAACGCGGTGCTGGACGATGCAATCGCCGAGGCCCAGGCCCGCGCAGCCAAGAGTGAAGCCTTGTTGCAAGCGTACAAAGCGAGTGGCAAAACCGTTGAAGAGTTTGCCGATATGTACGGAATGGACCCGCGTGCGGTGGGCCAGCTGTTGGCCAGGGCGCCCGCTGCGGCCTCCTGATTGTGGATGTCTTCGGACATGGCGGTGAACGGCGGCAATGACAGCGCGGTGCTGCGCGTGGACGGGTTGTGCTTTCGCCACCCGGATGTCACCGTGTTTGACAATTTTTCGACCTGCGTCCCGCCTGGCGTGACGTGGGTGGGTGGTGCTGAAGGCACGGGAAAGACCTGCTTGCTGATGCTGATGGGCGCAGAGATAGCCGCCAGCGCAGGGCATTTGCACATCAACGGGATAGCGCTGGCTGACGACCCATCGGCTTACCGAAGCCGGGTCTTTTGGGCCGATCCGCGGTCGGATGCCTTTGATTGCGTCACGCCCGTCGCCTATTGGTCTGCGGTGCAGGCGCGCTACCCCCTGTTTGACGAGCGGCTATTGGCTGACCTGGTTGAAGGGTTTTCCCTCGCACCGCACCAGGACAAGGCCTTGTACATGCTGTCCACAGGCTCCAAGCGCAAGGTCTGGCTGGCAGCGGCGTTTGCGTCAGGCGCTGCGGTCACGCTGCTGGACGAACCGTTCGCCGCGCTGGACAAGGCCTCCATTTCACTGTTGTTGGAGCTATTGCAGGAGGCAGCGGAGCATCCGCGCCGTGCCTGGGTGGTGGCCGATTACGAAGCTCCGCGCCGGGTTCAGCTGGCGGCAACCGTGCAACTGGACCGGTAGGTTGGGGCGTTCAGCACGACCGTTTAGCCGCAGAGCAGGGATTCAAGTGGCATCGGGCTGCAACGGTGGCGCCGCCTTGGCAAAGGCATCCAGTGCCATGCAGGCTTGCTCAATGCGACGGATGGTTGGAAACGCGTCCAGAGGGGTATCAAAGCGCCGCGAGTTGGCTATTTGCGGGATGAGGCAGCAGTCCGCCAGGCCCGGTGTGTCGCCATGGCAGAAGACGCCCGTTGCCGGATCGCTAGCCAGCATGGCTTCGATGGCGGTGAACCCCAGCGTGATCCAGTGGCGGTACCATGTCGCCTTGGTGGATTCATCCACTTGCAGGTCGTTGTCCAAATATTGCAGAACACGCAGATTGTTGAGGGGGTGAATCTCGCAGGCTACCGACTGTGCCAGCGCCCGCACGCGCGCACGGCCCAGCGGATCGCGTGGCATCAGCGCCGGCTCGGGATGTGTTTCGTCCAGGTATTCGATGATGGCAAGCGACTGACCGATCGCATGACCGTCGTCCACCAGGGTCGGCACCAGCCTGGCTGGATTGACACGCTGGTAGTCGTTGCTGTGCTGCTGGCCGCCGTCTTTGAGCAGGTGAACCGGAGCATAGTGGTAGGGCAGGCCTTTGAGGTTGAGCGCGATGCGTACGCGGTAGGATGCCGAACTGCGAAAGTAGTTGTGTAGGGTGAGCATGGGGTGACTCCTGTCAAGGCATGGAAAGGGCCGGCAGCAATGTGCCGCGCACTTCGCCAAAGCCAATGCGGACTGCTCCCGGCGCATTGCACGACCCGCGAAACACCACCGTGTCGCCGTCTTCCAGAAAGGTTCGGGTTTCACCAGAGGGCAGCGTCATCGGCTGCTTGCCACCCTTGGAGAGCTCCATCAACGAGCCTGCTTCTTCTTCGCAGGGGCCTGACTGTGTGCCGCTGCCCAGCAGGTCACCCGGCTGTAGGTTGCAGCCATTGACCGCGTGGTGGGTCACCATTTGCGAGACCGACCAGTACGCATCGCGGAAATTGCTGTGTGAGAGGCGGTGCTCGGCCAAGCCTTTGTTGCGCATGGCTTCACTCTGGATGAAAACTTCCAGTTCGATACCGATGGCTCCGCTCTTTCGCAAGTCCGGCGAGTCCAGATAGGGCAGGGGCTTTGGGTCCATTTCGTCGCGCGTCCAGGCCTGGCGGAAGGGTGCCAGTGCCTCCATGGTCACCACCCAGGGCGACACCGTACTGGCAAAGTTCTTGGACAGGAATGGCCCCAGGGGCTGGTATTCCCAACCCTGCACGTCGCGGGCCGACCAGTCGTTGAACAGACACATGCCAAAGACATGTTGTTCGGCCTGGTCGATCGAAACAGGTTCGCCCAATGCGTTACCTGGCCCGATGAAAATGCCCACTTCCAGTTCGTAGTCCAGGCGTGCGCTGGGTGCCAGCACAGGCTCCGACGCACCGGGACGCAGCACCTGGCTGACCGGACGCCGCACCTGCTGACCCGAGATGCCAATGCTGGACGAACGGCCATGGTAGCCAATGGGAATCCACTTGTAATTGGGCAGCAACGGGTTGTCGGGACGCAGCAGCTTGCCGATGTTGGTCGCATGGTGGATTGAGGTATAAAAATCGGTGTAGTCGCCAATGCGGGCGGGCAACGCGAGCTGTGTGCCTGCCTGCGGCACAAGGCAGGCCTGAAGTGCGGCTTGTTGGGGAGAGCCGTCGCGCAGTGCACGTGAAAGTGCAAGGCGCAGTGCTGACCATGCCGTGGCACCCAAGGCCATGAAAGCGTTTAGAGAGGGGGCACAACAGGCTTGGCAGGCTGCCTGCGCCAGCGCGTCGTATGCATCGAAAACACCGCCCGCTTGCGCGGCAGTCAGATCCACTATCTGGTCGCCGATGGCCACGCCAACACGAAACACATGCGGATTTCCCAGCACTCGAAATACGCCAAACGGCAGGTTCTGGATCGGAAAATCGCAGTCCTGCGCGTTGGCCGACGCAACCCAGCTGCGCAGCTGGGGGCTATGGGTTTCATTCAAAGGCATTGCTGCAGAGTCCTGTAGTTGCGATCAAGCTCACTTGGCGCCGAGCTGCCCGGTCACTTCTGCCACCAGGTCGGCACCCACATCTGCGGTGAACATATCCCATACAGGCTTGACCTTGTCCCGCATGCGTTTGCGTTCGGCGGCTGTGATGTCGTTGATCAGGAGTCCCTTGGCCGCCATCGCAACCTCTGCGCCCTTGGCTTGCTCACGCGCCACGCCGCGCTGGAAGCCGCGGGTTTCCACGGCTGCTTCGCGCAGGATGGCCTGGTCAGCCGGAGGCAGGGTGTCCCAGAACTTCTTGGAAACCAGCGGCAGGAAGGCACCGTAGGAATGCTTGGTTAGGGAGAGGAATTTCTGCACCTCATTGAGCTTGAGTGCGGCGATCACGGCTGAAGGTGTTCCCTGGCCGTCAACCGTGCGGGTTTCCAGCGCGGTGTACAGCTCGGGTACAGCCAGTGGCACAGGGTTGGCTCCCAGTGCCTTGACGGTTTCCTGTGAAATCTTGGCTTGCACAGCGCGGAATTTCATGCCTGCAAAATCTTCCCATTTCTGGATCGGCAACTTGCTGTTGGTGGCATTGAAGAAGCCGTTTTCCCAATAGGCCAATCCAACCAGACCTTTGGCAGGCAGCTTCTCCAGCAGCTTCTGGCCGGTTGCGCCATCCAGCACTTTCTCGGCTTCCTGCTCATTGGCGAACAAAAACGGGAAGTCCAGAATTTCAAACTCCTTGATCATGCCGGTCAGCGTGCTGGTCTGGGGCAATGCAAATTCGATGGTGCCACCCTGCAAGGAGGATGTCACCTGCACATCATTGCCCAGGGAGGCGTTGAAATAGACCTTGACCTGGATGCGGCCCTTGGTTTTTTGATTGACCAGTTCGGCGAATCGGGCCGCGCCTTGGCCCTGGTGGGATTTTTCTGGAAGGGTCACGCTGAATTTCGCGTTGACCGTCTGCGCCCAGCTGCCGCCCGCCAGCAGGGTGCTGCCGAGTAGTCCTATGGCCAGCGAGATGAGGGTGCGTTTGGTGATCATGTTTGTGTCTCCTGTTGTGGTTGATCGAAAAGAACGGGTTGAAAGTGTGCGGGCTGCGCTAGCGGAACCACTGCATGGGAACCAGTACCAGTTCCGGGAACAGCACCAGCAGGAAGAGCAGTGCGGTTTCGGCAAGCATGAAAGGCCACACCCCGCGTATCACATCTTCCATGCTGACTTTGCCAACTCCGGCGGCCACGTTGAGCACCACACCCACGGGCGGTGTGATCATGCCGATGGCGTTGTTCATGATGAACAGAACGCCGAAGTACACCGGATCAATGCCGGCCTCCCTGCAAATGGGCAGCATCACCGGCGTGAGAATCAAGACACTGGGAATGAAGTCCAGTGCCGTTCCCACAATGACAACCACCACCATCATCACGGCCATCAACAGTTTGGGGCTGTCCATAAATGGCATGAAGATCGCCTTGAGCTGGCTGGGGATGTCGGCTACCGTGATCAGGTAGGCGGATACAAACGCGGCTGCCACCAGAAACATCACGACGGCAGTCGTCTTGGCGGTCAGCAGCAGTGCGTGGTAAATCCTTGCCAGCGTCAGCTCACGGTAAATGACTGCGCCCACAAAGAGCGCATAAAAGGCAGCAACCACACCCGCTTCTGTAGGGGTAAATACACCGCCCTTGAGGCCAATGATGATGATGAACGGCAGCACCAGTGCCCAGACGCCTGCGGCCATGGTTCTCAAGCGCTGGCGCAAGCCCATGCGCTCTGAAACCTGAAATGCATCGCGCCTGGACACCCACCACCAGGTCACCACCAGAGACAACGCCATCATCAGGCCCGGAAAAATGCCGGCCACAAACAACTTGGTGATGGAAACGCCGCCGACCACGCCAAAAATGATGAAACCAATGGATGGCGGAATAACCGGTGCGATGATCCCTGCCGAGGCCACAAGTCCAGCGGAGCGGGCCGTGTTGTAGCCCGCGTCCCGCATCATGGGGATCAGAAGGGCAGCCAGTGCTGCGGTGTCGGCCACAGCCGAACCCGACAGGCTGGCCAGAATCAGTGCCGAGATGATGGTGACGTAACCCAGACCACCACGGATGTGGCCTACCCAGGCGCTGGCCATGTCCACGATGCGTCGCGACAGCCCACCGGCGTTCATGAACTCGCCCGCCAGGATGAAAAATGGAACGGCCATCAACACAAAGTTGTCCGTGCCGGCTATGACGTTCTGCGCCAGGATCTGGGCGTCGAACTGGTTCATGAAAACCATCAGGGCCGTACCGCAGACCAGCAGCGCAAAAGCAATGGGCATTCCCAGCGCCATGGCCGCGATCAGGGAGCCCAGGAACACGGTTAGCGTCATGCCACTGGCCCTTTGTGGACATGCGGGTCTGTGTCCACATCCGACAGGGCTTCCTTGATCATGTCGTCGGTGTGGTGCACCATGACCAGGTTTTCTGCCCGGTCACCATGCACCAGCGCCTGGAAAATGTTATAGAAGATGCTGACGACCAGGCCCAGTGCGGCAGCCATTCCGGCCGCGTAAACGGACGCATACGGAATGCCGGACACTGGCATGGCGTTGTCCATGTTGATTTGCGCCTGCTTCAAGCTGCCCCAGAACAGCAACCCGCACATGAGAATCATCATGACGCCCGATACCAGTACGCAGGCCTGGCGGGCCGAATGGGGCAATCTCCGCACCAAAGAGTCCACCCCCAGGTGTGCGTGTTCGCGCGATGCCAGTATGGTGCCCAGAAACGTGAGCCAGACAAACAGCAGGCGCGATATCTCCTCCGAAATTGCAATGCCGGAATTGAAGCCGTAGCGCAGTACAACATTGCCAAACACCAGCACAGCCATGCTGGCTAGGCACAGGGCAATGCAGATTTCCAGGGATCGCGTGAACCAGCGGGTCAGGGTCGCAAACATGGGTGTATGCAGTGGCCAAGCGTCACGCTTCTGCAAACCCCTGGCCGTTGTGCATCCACGCGGCGTGTTTGGGTGCTTTCTTGGTCTGCTCCCACTCATTGATCATGTCCCACTTGACCGTATCCAGTGCCTTCATCATGCCCGGGGTGCCGGTGTTGCAGGCCAGTTCCAGCCGATGGCCGCTGGGGTCAAAGAAGTAGATCGATTTGAAAATGGTGTGGTCGGTGACGCCCACCACATCAATGCCCGAGGCTTCCAGGCGTGCCTTGATGGCAAGCAATTCCTCCATGGTGGCAATTTCAAATGCCAGATGCTGCGTCCACGCTGGCGTGTTCTGGTCACGATCCATGGCCGGGCTGTTGGGTAATTCAAAGAACGCCAGGATGTTGCCGCCGCCGGCATCGATAAACACGTGCATGTAGGGGTCCGGTGCCTTGGTGGAAGGAACCTGGTCCTCGGCGATGGCCAGGACAAAGTTCATGTCCAGGTGCTTGGCATACCACTCTACGGTCTCCTTGGCGTTAATACAGCGATAGGCAACGTGGTGAATCTTCTGAATGGTCATGGGGTACTCCTGCGGGTCGGTTGGATTGGAACGCTTAATGGACCGGATTAGAGAGGAGTTTGATCTATCATTCAATCAGATTTTTCTGATGAAATTATATGAATAGCCTATGAATGTCACCTTGCGTCAACTTCGCGCCTTTGTCGCACTGGCACAGACCAGCAGCTTTACGGATGCTGCAGCCAGTCTTCACGTGACCCAGTCGGCGCTCAGCGGGCTGATCAAGGAACTCGAACTTGCGTTGGGAGTGCAGGTGGTCAACCGCAGCACCCGCAAGGTCAGCCTGTCGGAGGTGGGGCGAGAGTTTTATCCCCTGGTGGCGCGCCTGCTGCAGGATCTGGATGGTGCACTGGAGACCATCAGCGACTTGAAGGCTCTCAAGCGCGGATTGGTGCGCATAGCGGCGCCCCAACTGATGTCTGCTTCAGTCATGCCGGAGGTCATCGCGCAATTCAAGCAGGAGTATCCAGACATCGAGATCCGCCTGCTTGACTGCATGGTTGAACATGTGCTGTCCAAGGTGCATAGTGGCGAAGTTGATTTCGGCGTGGGTCCCGAGCGGGAATCGTCGGCCGATATCGATTCGCAGACACTTTTTGAAATTCCGTTTGTCGTGGTGTTCCGTTCGGACCATCCACTGAACAAAAAGAAGCGAGTGACCTGGGACGATGCGCTGGCCCATCCGGTGATTGCGCTCAAGGGCGAGTTCACGCACCGACTGCGGGTGGATCTGCACGATTCGCTTCATGATGAAGCGCTGAACCCGGCCAACGAAGTGGGGTTCATGACCACGGCATTTGCCATGGTGAGCGCCGGGTTGGGCGTTACGACGTGTCTTCCCTATGCCAGCAGCCTCATTCAGCTGCACAGACTGAAAAGCAGTCCGCTGCTGGAGCCTGTGGTGCGGCGCAAGTTTCTTGTTTTTTCAAGAAGGGACCGGCCACTCTCTCCCGCAGCAGAGTGCTTTCTGACTTATTTGCAGGACTATGTGCGCCAGCAGCCGTGGTGTGCTGCCGGTTCTCAAGCCCTGTGATTCAGCATCACTCCTTTTTGATACTGATCGAGAGCCTTGGTTATTTTCAAGGCTTCTTCGGAAGGAAATTGCCAGACAATTTTCTTTGTCGTACGGTCAGTTACCCTGATCAGGTCTTTGCCGGTTTCTTCATCCACTGAAAATTGCAGATCGGATGCAATGGAAGAAACCTTGCGCTGGATTTCACTCGCAAGATGTTTCAGCTCATCGGACGAAAGTGCCGCTTTCACCGCTTTTGGCGCGGCCTGCACCGCCGCGGGCGCAACGGCTCCAGCCTTTACTGGCGGGTCTGGACTGACCGCATGGACCACAGGTGCCACTGCGCGAGGCATGGCCGCCATGGGATCGGGTGCGGATCGTTGTATAGATAGGTTTGTCATGGCTTTTCAAAGCCTTTCATGGATTCAAGGCGAACCAAAATCCCCTCACGCGGTCACGTTCAGTGTGCGACCGATGGTCTGCCCCATGGTGTTGCTGACTGGCTTGGCGGCTTGAGCCTTTTGAGCGGCCTTGGCGGCTTCTGCCTCCTGCGCAGCCCGGTCGTTATTGAGCTGCTTGCGTTGTGCCGCAGCTTGTGTAGCCTCTACAGGCGCGGACTTTGGGGGCGCTTTGGTAGGTTCTTTCGATGTAATTGAACTGATGGCCATATAGTTACCTCTGATACGTTGTCATACGGATCACCTGCCGCTGCATAGGCACACCGGCGGGGTGGGGCGTAGTCATACTTTTACGCTCACTTGGTATATCGACCGCCAAATTGCGGGCTTTAGGGCTGATTCAAAAATATTTTGAAAAATAATCAGACAGACACGCGCACCTTGCGGGAAATGCCATCCGTCCGACCCATATGGCCCAACGGCAACTCCGTACTCGACTTGATGCAGTTCAGAACAATGTTGGAACGAATATGCGCCACGCCATTGATGCGGGTCAATTTGCGCAGCACCGAGTCCGACAGCACGCCCAAGTCGGCCGCGACGATTTGAAGGATGTAGTCTGACTCGCCGGCCACCGAGTAACAGTCCAGCACTTCGGGAATGGCGGCAATCTCGCGCTCAAAGGCCAGGCCTTCATCACCCCCATGCCGACTCAGCGTCACATAGCTGATGGCCCGCACGCCCAGGCCCAAGGCCGCCGGGTCCAGCAGGGCCACGTAGCGCCGAATGATGCCGCTGGTCTGCAGACGCTGGATGCGCCGGCTGACCTGTGAGGCCGACAGGTGAATCTGCTCCCCCACCTGCTGGTTGGTGGCATGGGCGTCTTTCTGCAATGCGGCCAGCAGGCTGATATCAAACTTGTCGAGCAGCAAATCGTCATATTTTTCTTGGTTCATGCATGAATTATGCAAGGAGCAATCACCTTTGAAGGCTTTATGCTACAGCTTTCGTTGCGGTGGAAGTGATGAAGTATTTACCGACTTGGCTGTCAGCCACCTCCCAAGTGGACGCACGCGAACGCCTGCGCGCCATCCTGGGTGCGGGGTTTGGCATCCTGGTCACTGCGTTGATCAGCCAATGGGTTGTGAGCCCTGGCCTTGCCAGTTCCTGGCTGATAGCGCCCATGGGTGCCAGCGCGGTCTTGGTGTTTGCCGTTTCGGGTAGTCCGATGGCACAGCCTTGGGCGGTGATGGGTGGTAACACCATTTCGGCCCTGGTCGGCATCACCTGCGCCGTCGTGGTGGAAGACATCCGGTGGGCAGCGCCGATGAGCGTGTTGCTGGCCATGGGCTTGATGTTTAGCTTGCGGTGTCTGCATCCCCCGGGCGGTGCGACCGCGTTGCTGGCTGTGCTTCTTCACGCCACAAATTACCAGTTTGCGATGGCACCGGTTTTTCTGAATTCCATGCTGCTGGTACTTTCCGGGGTTGTTTACAACAGCCTGACCGGTCGCCAATATCCGTATGCGCAGCGCGGCGTCAATGCCAGCCAGTCGGCAGCGGGACGCTTCAGCGCAGCCGACATGGACAGCGCATTGGCCCACTACAACCAAGTGCTCGATGTGAGCCGGGGTGACCTGGAAGAATTACTGCACCATGCGGAGCTGGCTTCTTACCATCGCAATTTGGGGGGGTTACGGTGTGCCGACATCATGTCAACTGAACCCGTTTCCGTGCAGTTTGGTACCGCCATGGACGAAGCCTGGGCGCTCATGCGTCAGCACAACATCAAGGCATTACCGGTGGTTGACCGAACGCGCCGCATTGTGGGAATTTTGACCATGGCTGACTTTTTGCGCCACGCAGGACTGGACGAACTCGGTGGCCTGGGTGGGCGTTGGCGTACCTTCATCAAGCGCAGCGGCACGACACATTCGACGAAGCCCGAAGTCGTCGGACAAATCATGACCCGCAAGGTGCAAGTGGCAAGCGCGAACCGGCATGTGATTGAACTGGTGCCGTTGTTCTCTGGTGGTGGACACCACCATATCCCCATCATTGACGTGGAAAACCGCCTGGTGGGCATCATTACCCAAAAGGACTTGCTCAGCGCCTTATACAGAGCCGTAAAACCCCAGCAGCATGCATGAAACGTGCATACATGACGGTCATCACTTATAAAATTGCGCACACCGTGCACCCAGCCTTGACCACAATCAAGGTTTTAAAAAAAAGCGAATGAGGAGACACGATGGCCGACCTTTTTGACAACCCGATGGGACTCATGGGCTTTGAGTTCGTCGAGTTCGCATCCCCCATGCCTGGCGTGCTGGAGCCGGTATTTGCGCAGATGGGTTTTGTGCATGTGGCGCGCCACCGCTCCAAGGATGTGGACCTGTACCGCCAGGGCGACATTAACTTCATCATCAACCGCGAGCCCAAAAGCCACGCCGCCTACTTTGCGGCGGAGCATGGCCCCTGCGCCTGCAGCATGGCGTTTCGGGTGCGCGATTCGCACAAAGCCTATGCCCGCGCGCTGGAACTCGGCGCCCAGCCGGTGGACATTCCACCTGGTCCCATGGAGCTTCGCCTGCCCGCCATCAAGGGCATTGGGGGCGCGCCGCTGTACCTGATCGATCGGTTTGAGGATGGCAAGTCCATTTACGATATTGATTTTGACTTTTTCCCGGGGGTGGATCGTCACCCGGCGGGCCATGGTCTGAAGATCATCGACCACCTGACGCACAACGTGTACCGTGGTCGCATGGCGTTCTGGGGCAGCTTTTATGAGCGCATCTTCAACTTCCGCGAGATCCGCTACTTTGACATCAAAGGCGAGTACACCGGCCTGACCTCGCGCGCCATGACAGCGCCCGACGGCATGATCCGCATTCCACTGAATGAAGAGGCATCCGGCAAGTCGGGTCAGATCGAAGAGTATCTGATGCAGTTCAACGGCGAAGGCATTCAACACATTGCGCTGCTCACCGATGACCTGATCACCACACTGGACGGGCTCAAAGCTGCCGGTGTGCCCCTGATGACGGCACCCTCTGCCAGCTATTACGAGATGCTTGAGGGCCGCTTGCCCAACCATGGCGAGAATGTGCAGGCGCTGCAGAGTCGTGGCATTTTGCTCGACGGCGTCAGTAAGGAAGGCGAACGTCGTCTGTTGCTACAAATCTTTTCGGAAACCGTCCTGGGGCCGGTGTTCTTCGAGTTCATCCAGCGCAAAGGCGACGATGGCTTTGGAGAAGGCAATTTCAAGGCGCTCTTTGAATCCATGGAGCGCGACCAGCTGCGCCGTGGCGTCATTACGGCAGACTGAGCATGCGCAAGCTCACTGCCACTGAGACCGACCTGGAGCTGGGCGCGCTGCCCGACTGGACGCTCAGTCCCCAGCGCGAGGCCATTACCCGGGAGTTTGTGCTGACCGACTTCATGCAGGCCTTTGCCTTCATGACCCAGATCGCCATTGCCGCTGAAAAGTACAACCACCACCCCGAGTGGAGCAACGTGTACAACCGGGTGACCATCACCTGGACCACGCATGATGTGGATGGTCTGAGCAGCAACGACATCGACATGGCGCAACGCTGTGACCTGGCCTTTGCGGGCTACCCGTCAGCGCCGGCGGCGGTTTGACGTGAGGGCCGCCATGAAAACCGGCACTGACGATGTAAAGCACGGCCTGGCCGCCGCAGCGGTGGCAAGCCCACAGCGCGCGGATTGGACTGTGGACCAGGGTTGGGGCAGCTATACACCGGAGCATCACGCGGTGTGGAAAACGCTGTTTGAACGCCAGACCCGGCTCTTGCCCGGCTTGGCCTGTGATGCTTTTGTGGACGGCATGCGGCGGTTGCCTATGTCGGCCGAGCGCATCCCCAATTTTGAGGAACTATCCGAAACTTTGCACAAAGCGACTGGCTGGCAAGTGGTGGCCGTGCCGGGCCTGGTGCCGGATGATGTCTTCTTTGAACACCTGGCCAACCGGCGTTTCCCATCCGGCAACTTCATCCGCGGCGCCCACGAGCTGGACTATCTGGAAGAGCCCGATGTCTTTCATGACGTGTTTGGGCACGTTCCCATGCTGATGCATCCGCTGATGGCGGACTTCATACAGGCTTACGGCAAGGGCGGACTGCGTGCACAAGGATTGGGCAAACTGACCGAACTGGCCCGCGTTTACTGGTACACGGTGGAGTTTGGTCTGGTGCAACAGACCGACGGCTTGCGTATTTACGGCGCCGGCATAGCGTCGTCGTTCTCTGAGAGCGCCTTTGCAATCCGCAGCGAATCACCCAACCGGATCGCATTTGATCTCGAGCGTGTCATGCGCACCCATTACCGCATTGATGACTTTCAGGAAGTCTATTTTGTGCTCGATCACCTGCAGGACCTGCTGGCACTGGCGAAAACCGAGTTTGCCCCCTATTACCAGCGACTGGACAGCGGTCCGACCTACCAGCCCGGTGAGGTGCTGAGCACTGACACAGTACGGCAACGGGGTACCGGCAACTACCATCTTGCACGTCCGCGCAAGGCATAGCCCCAACGCAAGACGGTAATAGCAGTCCATGCACAATAGCTGCATGTCTTCTACCCATACCGCATTTTCCGACCTGCAGCCCGACCCTCAAATCGCCGGTCACCTGCTGGTTCAATGTCTGATTGCGCAGGGCGTGACCCACGCTTTTGGCGTGCCCGGCGAGAGTTATCTGGCCGTGCTCGATGGTTTTCACCTGTACCGGGATCAGATCCAGTTTGTCATCAACCGGCAGGAGGGTGGTGCTGCCTTTATGGCCGAGGCGCACGGGAAACTCACCGGCCGCCCCGGTGTGTGTTTTGTCACGCGTGCGCCGGGTGCAACCAACGCCAGCATCGGTGTGCACACCGCCTTCCAGGATTCCACGCCCATGGTTCTTCTGGTGGGGGATGTGGCAAGTGACCAGCGCGATCGCGAAGCCTTTCAGGAGATGGACTACCGCGCCATGTTTGGCCCCAGCACAATGGGTATGGCCAAGCGGGTGGAGCGCATTGATGATGCGGCCCGCATTCCCGAATACATCGCCCGTGCCTTTGCCACCGCCATGAATAGCCGCCCAGGCCCCGTCGTGCTGGTACTGCCCGAAGACATGCTGGTGCAGACGCTCAAGCCCGACCCGGTGACGGGTGCTTTGCCGGCGCCGCTGGCCCGTGTGGAGCCGTCTGATGCCTGGAGTGATCCTGGAGCCTTGCGGACACTACGTGAGATGCTATTGAAATCAGAGCGTCCATTTGTCATCGCTGGTGGCGGTGGCTGGACGCCGCAAGCCGCGCAGGCCCTGCAACGCTTTGCGGAAAACTGGCGTTTGCCCGTGGGCAATGCGTTTCGCTTTCAGGATACCTTTGATAACCACCACCCGCAGTACGCAGGCGATGTGGGTATCGGCATCAACCCCGCGCTGGCCAAACGCATAGCGCAAAGTGACCTGGTGATTGCCATTGGAGCGCGTTTGGGCGAAATGACCACCGGTGGCTACACCCTGCTGCAGGCACCACGCAGCAAGCAAACCCTGGTGCACATCCACGCCAGTGCGGAAGAGTTGAACCGTGTCTACCAGGCCGACCTGGCCATCCACGCCAGCATGCGCGCCGCCGCGCGTTCGCTGGAGGTGCTGGCTGCACCCGTGGATGTGCCTTGGGACGCGTGGATGCAGGGCTGCAACGCCGACTACCAGGCCAATCTGCAAGCCAGCACGATCAAGGACCTGCCTGCAGATACCGAGCGCGGCCTGGTGGACATGCACAGCGTTATCGCCACGCTGCAAAAGCATTTGCCGACCGACGCGGTGCTGACCAATGGGGCGGGCAATTTTGCCAGCTGGCTCCACCGCTTTTACCGCTACACCGGTCTGGCCAGTGGCCTTAAAACCCAGCTGGCACCCACCAATGGCGCCATGGGCTATGGCGTGCCAGCTGGCATTGCTGCGGCCATCACCAGCAGGGGCGACTCCCGGAATACCGGGGAGAGCAGGGTGGTGTTCACGATTGCGGGTGACGGGGACTTCTTGATGAACGGCCAGGAGCTGGCCACGGCGGTGCAGTACGGTGCCAAGACCATCATCCTGCTGCTCAACAACGGCATGTACGGCACCATCCGCATGCACCAGGAGCGCGAGTATCCGCAGCGCGTGGCGGGCACAGCCCTGCAGAACCCGGACTTTGCCGCGCTTGCCCGAGCCTACGGCTATGCCGGTGTGCGCATCCAGCGCAGTGCCGACTTTGAAGCCGAGTTGCTGGCCGCGCTGGCGCGGCCCGAAGGCACTCTGATCGAGGTGATACTGGATCCCGATCTCATCAGCACCCGAGGCACACTGGCGGGCATCACAAAGGCAGCACTTGCCCGTTGAGCGGTTTCTGCGGATTGCAATTTGTTACAAATACTATAGCTAAAATCGTATATGGCATAAGGGCCTTTACCGCATTTCATTCGCGAAATTGCCTATGGCTGGGCTGGTGACGCGTTCCACAGGCCTATGGCCAACTGCAGCGCCCTCACAAGGCCCATCAGGTTACCTTGACCTGAACCAGTTCCTCGCCCTGCGGGTCGGTGACATGCACCGCACACGCAATGCAGGGGTCAAAGCTGTGCACCGTGCGCAAAATTTCCAGTGGTTGCTTGGGGTCAGCCAGTACATGGTTGTGCTGCAGGGCCGCCTCGTATGGCCCGGGCTGGCCCTGTGCATCGCGTGGGCCGGCGTTCCAGGTGCTGGGCACCACGGCCTGGTAGTTGCTGATCTTGGCATCGTCCACCACGATCCAGTGCGACAGGCCGCCGCGCGGTGCCTCCATCAGCCCCACACCCTGCATGTGGCTAGGCCAGGTTGATGGCTGCCAGTATTGGTCGTTAAAGGTTCGCACGTCGCCGGCCTTGATGTTGGCAATGAGCGCGTCATACCAGCCCTGCATTTCGTCGGCGATTACCTTGGACTCCAGTCCGCGCGCGGCGGTTCGTCCCAGCGTGGAAAACAGTGCCTTCACCGGCACGTTGAGCTTCTTCAGGGTGAAGTCCACCAGGTCCTTGGTGGGCTTGTGGCCGTTGGCAACCATCATCAGCACGCGTGCCAGCGGGCCGACTTCCATGGCCTTGCCTTTCCAGCGCGGCGATTTCATCCAGGAGTACTTCTGGTCCACATCGAGATGCTCATAAGGCGGTTTGGGCCCGGTGTAGTTCAGTTCGGTTTCTCCCCGGAACGGGTGCAGGCCCTGGGCATCGCCCGCGCCATACTTGTACCAGGAATGGCTGACGAACTCCTGGATTTCATCGCCCTTGTCCAGGTCAATCGGGTGAATCCTGGACAGATCACCGCCCAGAATGACACCCCGTGGCACCAGGAACGAATCGGTATCCCAGATGGACTTGCCCGGGAAGTCACCAAACGACAAAAAGTTGCCCCCGGTGTCGCCAATGCCGCCCCAGTCCTTGTAAAACGAGGCAATCGCCAGCAGGTCCGGCACATACACCTGGTCAACAAACTCGCGCATCTGCGTGATGACGTTCTGCACGGTTTGCAGGCCCACCATGTTGACCGCCGTGGCGGCCTGTCCGCCCGCAGCGCCCTGTGGACCTGCAGCGGTTTGCACCGAGATCGCCGAGGGAACGCCTCCAACCACAAAGTTGGGGTGCGGATTCTTGCCGCCAAAGATGGTGTGCAGCTTGACCACATCACGCTGCCAGGTGAGGGCTTCCAGGTAATGCGCCACCGCCATCAGGTTGGCCTCAGGCGGCAGCTTGTAGGCCGGGTGGCCCCAGTAGGCATTGGAAAAAATGCCCAATTGACCCTGTTCGACAAAGTTCTTCACCTTTTTTTGCACGTCAGCAAAGTAGCCAGGCGACGACTTGGAATAGCTGGAGATGCTCTGCGCCAGCTCCGAGGTGGCTTTGGGATCAGCCTTGAGGGCAGACACCACGTCCACCCAGTCAAAGGCATGCAGGTGATAAAAGTGCATCACATGGTCGTGGATGTACTGGGTGGCAATCATCAGGTTACGGATCAGCTCGGCATTGCGCGGAATGCTGTAGCTAGGAATGGCGCGGTGCAGCGCATCCTCCACCGACCGGACCGATGCCACACCGTGCACGAGTGTGCACACGCCGCAGATGCGCTGCGCAAAGGCCCAGGCATCACGCGGGTCGCGGCCGCGCAAAATGATTTCAATGCCACGCACCATGGTGCCGGCGGAATACGCTTGCGTGATTTTGCCGCTGGCGTCCGTCTGCGCTTCAATGCGCAGGTGGCCCTCAATGCGGGTGACGGGGTCAACGACGATACGTTGTGATGTGGTCATAGTCTGATTTCCTCAAGTCGCAAGGAAGGTTTCAAGGAGCTGGTATTGCGCGGCGGCCTCATCGTTATCGGTGCCGACCCCATCTGCCACGGTTTGGCAGGTGCGCGCCAGGCGCGCCTGCATGGCAGCTTCCCAAGCCACCGGATCACCCTCTGCAGCGGCACGGACGCAACATTCAGCCGATCGAGACACAAAGTGGCCGGCTGCCGGCACCCATCCGGTATCGCGACCACACTGGGTGTAGCTCTCAACCCGCGCGCTGTGCGCTGAATGCGCCATCATCACAAGTTCTTCGGTAGTGATATCGGCGCGCGCTGCCGCTGCCAGAGCATTTTTCACCCGCACGTCCTGGCACAAGTCCAAAACGTGTTGACCAAACGCCGCGGCGATCTGGCGCTGACGTGCCAATGGCAATGCGGCCAGGGCTGCCTTGAATTCTTTTTCGTTTTGAATGCTCATGGCTGCTGCGCTCCTTTCTCAACCAGGTGATCCGCCACCATTTCGGTCAGGCCAACCACCGGCAAATCCATCTGGTAATGCTCGAGTCCCTCTTCCAGCACGATGCGACAGTTGGCGCAGGCTGTCACCACACGATCCGGCTTGACGGCATCAAACTGCGCCTTTTTGATCTTGAAAGCCTGCATGCGCAGGGGCTCGCCTTCTTCAATGGCCGAGGCACCGCCACCACCGCCACAGCACCAGTTCATGTAACCGGCTTCCGGCATTTCTACAAACTCCTTGGCCACCATCTTCATCAGATTGCGTTGAGGTTGCAGCACGCCACCCCGGCGGGCCAGCTGGCAGGGGTCGTGGAAAGTGAGGCGGTCTTTCTCGAACCCTTCGGTCTTGAGAAAGCCCTGTTCCTGAAACTCACCCAGCACTTCCACAATGTGCTGAACCTTGAAGGTAAAGGGTCGCCCGATCAGGTTGGCACCTTCCCAGCGCAGCGCGGTGTAGGCGTGGCCGCACTCGGGACTGATCACGGTTTTGGCCTTGAGTTTTTCCGCCCCGGCAACAATGCGCGAGACAATCAGCCGCGCCAGGTCCGAGTTGCCAATCTGCATGCCAGCGTTGGTGGCCTCAAATGCCTCCGAGCACAGCGTCCAGCTCTTGCCGGCGTGTTTCATGATCTTGGCAATCGCCCCCAGATACTCGGGAAAGTTCATGATTTCCATGCTGGAGAGCATCACCAGGTAGTCGGTGCCTTCTACATCCATGGGAATCGGAATGCCATAGTCCTTCTCGACGTGCTTCATCTGCGCCTTGACCGCTGGCAGTTTGACCCCCATCGGGCTGCCAATCGTGACCGTGCGGTTGACCGCGCCCTTGATACCGTCCGGCGCGTTGCCCGAGGCCGACATGCCTTCGCGCATCTTGCGCACCATGTACACAATGTCGTTGCCTGCCGGGCACACGGCCGAGCAGCGACCGCACAGCGTGCAGCTGTTGTATACAAGCTCCTGCCACTGCCCCAGTTCGGCATCCGTCACGGGCTTGCTCAAGCCCACCAGTTTCTTGATGCGACCCATCACCGTGTACTCCTGCTCGTACAGGCGGCGCATGGGCTCCAGCTTGTGAATGGGTGTGTACTTGGGGTCACCGGTTTCGGTGTAAAACATGCAGGCCTCGGCACACAGACCGCAATGCACGCAGCTGCTGAAATAGCTGGCGATTGGCGCGTCGATCACTTCTTTAAGGACCCGCACGCCTTTTTCAAGTGTGGCGCTCATACCGCTACTCCTTTATGGCCATTGACCTTGCCGTTAAACCAGCGTGATCCAAACACCGCAAAGGCGTGGAACAGTTTGGTGAATGGCAAAAACACCAGCAGAAGCTCAACGCTCAAAATGTGCAGTGCCAGCATGGTGGGGTACGGCAACAACAAATGGCGCACCGCCAGCCAGCCGGTCAACAGGGGCATGAAGGTCAGACCCCAGGTAAACCAGTCCTCAAAGGTGGACAGAAACCGCTTGACCGGGTTCTTGATGCGGTCTGCCAACAACACCAGCATGGCCGCCAGGGTGACGATGGTGACCAGATCCACAAATTGTGACGGCAAAGCGGGCCACGACAGCCCCAGCAAGCTCTGGATGAACTTGATGTGCGGCGCAAACAGAAACACCACCACCGCCAATCCCACGTGGAAAATGCCCCCGCCAATGTAGGTGACAGGCGCCTTTTTCAGCAGCCCTTCGGCTGGCAGAGTCCGCCTGACAATGGTGTGCCAGCCGGAAGCGCCGGCAAGCTGGCGGGGTGCCGACAGGTCTTGTTTGCGACCCAGCCCATAGACCTCCAGAATGCGCCAGACGATACCCATGACAAAAATGCCGATGGCGATGTTCAGACCCGGGCCTCTGACCCATGTCAACAATTGCATGTCATTCATTTTTGTTTCTCCAGGTCAGCCAGCGTAGTGGTTTCATGCGCGGACTTGGCTGCGCTCTTTTTGGCTCGGTTCATCAGACTCACGCCGATACCCACGGCAGCGCCGACACCGACGGCAGCCGTCACCGATTGGATCGGACTCGCGGGCATGGACAAGGCCTGGTAGAAACCACCGCCGTCCCAGAAATCGGGTTCCGAGCAGCCCAGGCAGCCGTGGCCTGACTCCACGGGCCAGGAGGTGCCTGCGTTCCACTTGGTAGTGGCGCATGCGTTATAGGTTACCGGACCCTTGCAGCCCAGTTCAAACAGGCACCAGCCGTTGCGGGCACCTTCGTCATCGAACGTTTTGGCGAATTTGCCCTGGTCGTAAAACGGCCTGCGGTAGCAACGGTCGTGAATGGTTTCTCCGTAGAACGATTTGGGCCGACCCTGCTTGTCCAGTTCGGGCAGGGTGCCAAAGGTCAGAAAATGCGCCAGCACGCCGGTCATGACCACCGGAATTGGCGGGCAACCCGGAATGTTGACGATGGGCTTGTCCTTGATGATGTCCGACACGGCCACGGCACCGGTCGGGTTGGGGTGGGCTTTGGGCAAGCCTCCGTAACTCGAGCAGGAACCCATGGCAATGATGGCGGCAGCACCTTTGGCAACCTCTTTCAGGGTGTCCAGATTGGAGCGTCCGCCAATACACGAATAGGCACCATCCAGACCCAGCGGGATGGAGCCATCCACGATCAGCAGGTATTTGCCTGCATTGGCCTTCATGGCGGCATGCAGTGCTTCCTCAGCCTGATGGCCTGCGGCGGCCATCAGCGTTTCCTGGTAATCGAGTGACACCGAGTTAAAGATCAGCTGCTCCAGCGTGGGCGAGTGTGACCGGGTGATCGATTCCGTGCACCCGGTGCACTCCTGAAACGGCAGCCAGATGACCGAGGGGCGCCTGGCCGGTGCGGGCGTGGCCGCCAGTGCCTGCGCAATGGCCTGGCCCGCCATGGGCGGCAGCGCCATCATGGAGGCCAGTGTGGCGCAGTATTTCGCAAAATTTCGTCGGCTGATGCCCTCACGGGATAGCGCGTCAATCAATGGCTCATGCATGGTGTCTCACCCCTCGTCTCCTCAGTTGTTGTTTGAACCCACCGCCTCACTGCAAACCGGCAATCAACTCCTGCAGTCGCGCCAGCCCGCCCCGTACATCGTCCAGGTGTGCTTTCACCAGTTCGGGCACTGGTGTCACCTCAATAAATGCAGACATCACCCCGCCGCCCGGGTTGTGGTGCATGACCCACCAGACGCCTGGAAAACAGGTCTCATGCAACGTGCTTTGACCGTCAGCCTCCAGGGTGATGCGAATTTCGCCCGTGCCCAGCTGCGCGCGCAGCCAGTCCAGATCGGCGGCATTCAGTGGCATGGCCAGCAGGTCGATGGCGGCGGTTTCCCCGCTGTCGATGAGGCGGCGCACACGGTCTGCAATTTCACCGAGCAGCACGGTGGCGTTGCCGGACAACTCCAGTGCGGGGACGTCAGCTTGGGCCGACACAACCGGGATGTCACCGAGCTTCATGCTGCCAACCATTCCTGAATCAGCGTGCGAATGGCTTGCGTCACCGGCGCAATGCTTGCCGCCACGACGGGCGTTGGCAGTTCGCCCCAATCCACCGTCTGTGGCTGGATGGCCAGCAGGGCGCGCCGTGTGGGCCAGTGGCCAGACAACAAAGCAATGGCGCGCAGGTCGGTCAGACCCACTTCATGCACGGTCGATTTGCGGTTGCCCAGCAAGAAAGCATCCATGGCATCGCTTTGTAGCAGTTGCCAGCTACCCGGCAATGCATTGATATTGGCCGCATCGACCACGATCAGCGCGTCTGCGTCCTGTATCGGGGCGGCCAGTGTGAAGGACAGTGTTCCGCCATCCAGCAGCTCAACCGCGTCAGGCAAGGGCTCTCCTGCGCTCAGTGCATGCAAGACATGAATGCCGACACCCTCATCGCTGAGGAGTGTGTTTCCGATGCCCAGCACAAGGATTTTCATGGCCAGAAAAGCAGTTTGAGTTACATAAGCCTGTGCAAATGTAGATTTCCGCCGTAACGACCTCTTGATCTGGATCAATAGTAGTTCAGTCACCGCTTATTTGTTGGGGTTGCATTCACGGCTGCGGCGCTTGGGTGAAAATGAAGGTCCGCTCACTTTCACGACCTTTCATGTGCCTGGCGATCCCCATGCAAATCACGCAGATTGACGGCCTGACCGCACAGTGCGAAGCACGTGGTGCGCAGCGCGCTATTTCACTCTTTATGCTGCGTGATGCGCTACCCGGTGTTGGTGACTATGTTCTGGTCAGCATGGATCGGGCGGTGCGCCAAGTCAGCGCCGAAGAAGCGAGATTGTCCTGGGAGCTGTTCGACCAGATTTTGGCGTTCAAACCGGAAAGCTGAGCCTGGCGCGCCTGCTTGGCTGAACGCCTGAAACCCGCACAAACTGAAGGCACTGGGGATACCGCGCGCGCTTTCATGAAGAAAATCGGGTTGTAGCCCGCATGGAGTATTAATAGATAGCTACTAAAGTAATAGCAATCGTGCCGCAGCCCATCAGCTGTGGGACAAATCCAGAGCGTCCAGCACCGCTTGCAAATGTTCCGGGTAGTCGCTCAGCGCGTGATCGCCGGCCGGCAGCAGCTTGATGGTGGCACCGGGGTAATGACCCACCATCTCGCGCCAGTCCAGTACCTCGTCGCCTTTTGCAATGACAGCAAAGTAGCGTTCGGGCCGGGTGATGCGGGCGATCTCCTGCGCCCGCAGTTCCTCCACATGGTCCGCGGTAAACAGGAAGTGCTGATCGGGGTCGTGCCATACAGCGTGCTGGCCCAGGTGCGCAGCGAGGTCGCGCGCCGGATGCACAGCCGGGTTGAGCAGTGCAGCCTTGCAACCCCATTGCTCGGCCAGCCAGGTGGCATAGAACCCGCCCAACGATGACCCCATTACCGCCGTGGTCGCCAGCGGCCAATGGGCGGTTGCCTGCAGCACGTCTTCCATGGCCTGCCTGGGTGAGGCACACAGGGCGGGGCACAGCCAGGTGACGTGTGGGGCCTGGTGTGACACTGCTGTGGCCGTCAGGCGGGCCTTGTTTGACGCAGGAGATGAGCGAAAACCATGGAGGTAGAGCAGGTGGGTGGTGGCCATGCAGCTGAATTCCGTTGCAGGGATCAGGGCGTCAGGGTCAGCGTGGACACCGCATGTGATTTGACCTTATCCGGGTTGAACCACCACGCACCCCGCTGGCCGGCAACCCATTGCTTGGCCTGGTCGTTCTGGTGGCTCTGGAAGTGGCGTTCGCTCACGCCCCCCGCCAGCACGGCGTTGATCTTGTCGGGGTCGCCAAAGTCCACAACCAACTGCATGGACGCAAAGAAAGCCACGTCAAAGGGCTTCTGGAAGTCGTAAACACCGCGATTGAGTGTTTCGCCGCTGCCGGATCGTTCTACCGAGAAACCACCTACCAGTTCTTGCCCCGGCCCCTTGCGGCGCAGGGGACTTACGAACCGCAGCGTATGGGCCTTGCTCCAGCGCCAGGCGTTGACATCTTTGCCCTGAAATTGCTCGAGCATGGCGCGTGCCCGGGGTGCGGCAGCACGGATGACATCCGGCAAGGTTTCGCGCTTGTCTTTGGTGGTGATGTCATCAAACCAGATGCTGTCGGGTGTCTTGAGCAGTGCGTCAAAGCGCTGCTGCCAGAAATACCACGTAGAGAGCATGTCCTTGGTAGTACTTTCACCCAGCTCGTCCGTGAAGGTGCCAAGGGCGATTTCCCGGTAAAGGGCTTGGTAAATGAGGGGTGCAGCCGCATCGCCCCGGTCCATGCCATCCCACTTTTCAAGGTGGGCGGCAAGGTCAGCCTGGGCCGGATCGGACTTGAGGGCGGCAACGATGGCCGGGCGCAATGCGTCGGATTGCAGGTTACGGTCATCTTCCATCAGCTTCCAATGGTCCTGCACGGTCATCTTCTGGGCGCTGTCCAGCACCTGGCCCATGCGCGCGTAGCGGTAGCTCGGAGCCACGTAGTTGGTGTAGTACCAGGGGTAGCTGTCCGGGCGGGTGTCGTGGTTGGCGGTGCCGACCCAGCCGCGCGCCGGGTTGGTCATGCCGGGCATACGGTCTTTGGGAATCCAGCCAGTCCAGTCATCCGAACCATCGGCAGCGGGCACGCGGGGAAAGCCGCCATCGGCCCCCTTGCGGATGGGCACCGCACCTGTTGCGCGGTGGGCGATGGTGCCCTGGTCATCACCAAACACAAAGTTGAACAGCATCAGGTCGATTTTTTGCACCTCCTGATCAAACGCAGCTGCGTTGGGCGCGGTGAGCAGGTTCTCGACGCCAATGTGCGGTGCCAGAACTTCCGCATCGGTAGATCGGAGGACCAATACCTTGTCGCCCTTGGGTCCGAGGCCTTCGTGGTCGCTGATGACCGGGCCGCGCACGGTGGTGCGGATTTTGAGTTCGTGCTTGCGTATGCCGCCTTCAGCCGCCTTGTCCTGGATACGAATCGTCTCTGAAATGACCCCGAAAGGCACGCTGTTGCCTCCACTCAGGTAGCGGCTGGGGTCTTTGGGATCGACGGTTTCTATGTAGAGGTCCTGCACGTCGCCATAGGCATTGGTCACACCAAAGGCCACATGCTCGGTGCGGCCCACCAGAATGCCGGGCAGTCCGGGAAGCGCGGCACCCACGGCCTGGATGCCGGGTGCGAACAGGCCAACGGGGTGCCAGGTACCGGGCAGGATGCGGTTGTCCAGGTGCGGGTCGTTGGCCACCATCGCTTTGCCAGAGGCTGTTCGACCCGGTCCAACCGCCCAGTTGTTGGATCCCAGACCCTGGTGGTTCAGGGTCTCGGGCGCTATGGTCAGGTGTTTCCAGTCCACACCCAATTGCGCCCAATCGGTGCGATGGGGGTCCGGCGTGGCATGGGCCGTTTTGGCGGACCAGTCCGGGCTGCTGGTCAGGGGGAATATCGCCTGTGCCCGGTCAAAGCCCAACTGGTCAATGAGTTTTTGGGCAACGACTTCGGCTTTGAAATTGGTGGAGTGGGTGTAATGCACGTAATGAACCAGGGTCACGAGGTCGGTCACGGTCCAGTCCCTGGGTTGCAGCCCCACCAGTTTGAACTCAATCGGGTGGTCACTGGTGTGGTTGGCAATGTAGGCATTCATGCCGTCCACATAGTTCTGGAAAAAAGCACGCGAGGCGTCCGACAGCTTTGCTGCGTGCTTGTCGCCGTTGCGCTGTATGCCCAACACACGCATTCGGATGTCACTGGGCAGGGTTTCTGCTCCCAGGGTGGCCGCCAGTTCCCCGCGCCACGTAGCGCGAAACAGTTCTGCCTGGAACAACCGGTGCTGCGCCGTTACAAAGCCCTGTGCCTTGATGAGATCGGGGGTGTTTTCCGCAAAGATGTAGGGCACTCCCGCCGCATCGCGCAGCACCTTGACGGGACCTTTCAGGCCACTAAGCTGCAGCGTTCCATCAACCTGGGTTTGCCCGGCACTGCGCAGCATGTAGTAGCCACCAGCGGCCCCCAGGCCCACCATGATGAGCAGGCCGAGGGCTGTGCGTTTGAATAGCTTGGATGCTGATAGCGCCATGGGGGAGTCCTCAGAGCAATGGAAAATAAACAATGGTGTCGGCGCGAGACCTTAGCACGGACCCCATTTGCGTCCGATTGGTAATAACGTGAGGTGACGCAAAAAAACCGAGTGGCAATGCGTCGCCCGATAGGGTGCAACCACTGTGGACAACAAAAGGGGCTCTTGCGAGCCCACTTTTGTTGCTGTATCCCTTGCGGGTTGCATCACTTCATATCCACGCCATAAAAAGTGTGGCGACCGAACGGACTCAGTTTGAAATCAATCACTTCCTTGCGCACGGGCTTGAGTTGCACGGCGTGTGCTATGGTGAACCAGGGTGCCTGCTCCTTGAAGATGACCTGGGCTTTTTCGTACAGCTTGGTGCGCTCAGCCGGGTTGGAAACCACCTTGGCTTTTTGCACGAGTTCTTCAAATGGCTGGTAGCAGAATTTGGCCACGTTGGAACCATTGGTCTTGGCGGAATCGCAACCCAGCAGGGTGTTGAGGAAATTGTCTGGGTCTCCGTTATCGCCGGTCCAGCCCAGCATGCCCATCTGGTGCTCGCCGGCCTGCATGCGCTTGCGATACTCACCCCATTCAAAGCTCTTGATTTCTGCCTTCACACCGATCTTTGCCAGGTCAGCCTGCATCAACTCGGCGATGCGCTTGGCGTTGGGGTTGTAAGGGCGCTGCACGGGCATGGCCCACAGGTCAGTAGAGAATCCATTCGGATAGCCGGCGGCAGCCAGGGCCTTTTTGGCCGCTGCAGGGTCAAACGCATCATCCTTGATCGTTTTGTTGTACGACCATTGCGTGGGTGGAATCGGGTTGGTTGCCGCGACACCGGTGCTCAGGTAAACCGCTGAGACAATGGCTTTCTTGTCGATGGCCATGTTGATGGCCTTGCGCACGCGGATATCGTCAAACGGTTTCTTGGTGGTGTTGTATGCCAGGTAGCCGATGTTCAGACCGGGTTGCTCCAGCACGGTGACATTGGCATCCTTGCGGATGGCATCCAGGTCGGCCGGGTTGGGGTAGGGCATGACATGGCATTCACCCTTTTGCAGCTTGGCCCAGCGCACGGAGGCATCGGGCGTAATCGAGAAGATCAAATCGTCTATCTTCGCTTTGCCAGCCCAGTAGTCGGGGAAGGCCTTGAAGCGGATGAGCGCATCCTTCTGGTACTGGATCATCATGAAAGGTCCCGTGCCGATAGGCTCCTGGTCGAGCTTCTCGGGTGTGCCGGCCTTGAGCATGGCGATGGCGTATTCCTTGGACTGGATGCCGGCGTATTCCATGGCCAGGTTGGAGAGGAACGGGGCTTCGGGCTTGTTCAGCGTGATCTTGACGGTGTACTCATCCACCTTGTCCACGGACTTCAGCAGTTTGGGCATGCCCATATCGTTGAAGTAGGAGTGGTTGGAACTGGTGACCTTGAAGTAGGGGTCGTTCTCTTTCCACTGGCGTTCAATGGCGAACATGAAATCATCCGCGTTGAATTCGCGGGTGGGCTTGAAGTTCTTGTTGGAGTGCCACTTCACACCCTTGCGCAGGTGGAAGGTGTATTCCATTCCATCCTTGGACACGGTCCAGCTCTCGGCCAGCCCGGGCACAACCTTGGTGCCTCCGCGTTCAAAGTCGACGATGCGGCTGTAGATCTGCGAGTTGGCATCGAACGAAGTTCCGGTGGTGTTGATGCCAGGATAAAAATTCTCGGGGCTGCCTTCGGAGCAGAAGACCAAGGTTTTGGCGGCGACCGGTGTCAGCGCCATCAGGGCTGGCAAAGCAACCGCGCACAAGAGGGCGCACTTTGTGAGGCGCGGCCTGCAGTTGGGAAGAGAAATCGTCATCCGGAAAACTCCTTAAAAATGGCCATGTTACGCCATTCAAAAGAGACTTTTCACTGAGGTTCCGCCCGCTGGCAGACGCCCGTATTCAGCCGTTCAGGCGTTCAGCCTCGAAGCAGGCGACAAGACGGCCTTGCAATTCCTGCAGTGCAGGGCGCTGGCTGCGGCACTGTGCGTTCGCGTGGGGGCAGCGTGTGGAAAACACGCATCCCGTTGGGGGATTCAGGGGTGACGGCAACTCGCCCTTGAGCATGGTGCGGTGCGGTGCCGGGCCACTACCCGCCAACCCGGGTGTGGAAGCCAGCAGTGCCTGGGTGTAGGGATGAAATGGGCGGCTGAAGATGGCGCTCTTTTCGCCGTGCTCCACGGTGTGGCCCAGGTACATGACCAGCACATCGTGCGCAATATGGCGAACCACGCCCAGATCGTGCGAGATAAACAAATAGGCTAGCCCCAGATCGTGCTGCAAATCCGCCAGCAGATTCAGCACCTGCGCTTGAATGGACACATCCAGCGCCGACACCGGTTCATCCGCAACTACCAGGGATGGGCTGAGCATCAACGCGCGCGCAATGGCAGTGCGTTGGCGTTGGCCACCAGAAAACATGTGGGGGTAGCGGTCGTAGTGTTCCGGTCGCAAACCGACAAGCGTCAGCATGGCGCGTGACTTCTCAACGCGCTCTGCAGCGGTCAGTGTCGTGTTAATTTCCAGCGGCGCTTCCAGAATCTGGCCGATGCGCTTGCGCGGATTCAAGGAGCCGTAGGGGTTTTGAAACACCAATTGCACCTTTTGGCGCAATGTTCGCCGGTCGTGTGCCGTTGCTCCCACCACGTCGGCGCCGCCCAGTTGCAAACCGCCACCCGAGGGCGCCTCGATCAGCGTCACCATGCGCGCCAGCGTGGACTTGCCGCAACCCGATTCACCAACGACAGCCAGGGTTTTGCCAGGCAGGATGCTGAACGAAACACCGCTGACAGCCTGTAGCAGATCAGGCTTGCGGAACAAGCCTTTGCTGATGGGGTAAATGCGCGACAGTTCGCGTGCCTCCACCACCGGTGCGTGTTGCGGCGCGCGCTTATGCTCTGCGTCGTGCGCTGTGCTCATACGCTGACCTCGGCGTGCTTCGGTTCCAATGGTTTTTCCTGGTTATCAGTGATGGAAAAGTGGCAACGGACGGCACCATCCTTCCAGTTGCGCAGCGGCGGGCGGGTCTGGCACAGACCATCGTTGGCGTATCTGCAGCGGGGAGAAAACAGGCAGCCGTTGGGCCGGTCGTACAGTCCGGGCACCATGCCGGGTATCGTGGCCAGGCGTGAATGACCATCATTGCGCTCCGGCAATGCCGCCATCAGTGCTTCGGTGTAGGGGTGTTGTGGGTTGGTAAACAAGGTGTCGGCGTGGCGTTGCTCCATGATCTGACCCGCATACATCACGGCGATGCGTTGTGCCATTTCACTGACCACGCCCATGTTGTGGGTGATCAGCACCAGAGCCATGCCCCGTTCTTTCTGCAGGCTGCGCAGCAGATCCAGGATTTGCGCCTGGATGGTGACGTCAAGCGCCGTGGTGGGCTCATCGGCTATGAGCAGTTTGGGGTTGCAGGCGATGGCCATGGCAATCATGACGCGCTGGCTCATGCCGCCCGAGAGTTGGTGCGGGTATACATCCAGACGGCTTTCGGGTGCCGGAATGCCAACCTGCTCCAGTAATTCGATGGAGCGCCGCCGAGCGGCCGCTCTGTCCATATGCAGGTGCAGCTTGAGTGTTTCAGCCAGCTGAAAACCGACGGTGAAGCAGGGGTTGAGGCTGGTGGTCGGATCCTGAAAGATCATGGACAGATCCTTTCCAGTGAGTCGGCGCCGCTCGCGCTCCGACAGGGCCAGCAAGTCATGTCCATCAAATCGCAATGTGTCGGCCTTGACGCGCCCCGGGTAAGCCACGAGGCCCATCAGGGCCATCATGGTGACGCTTTTTCCGGAACCTGACTCTCCCACAATGCCCAGCACGTCACCCGTGTCCAGGGACAGGCTGACGCCGTCCACCGCATACATGGTCGCAGTATGGGATGGGAACTCGACCGACAGGTTTTCTATTTCAAGGAGTGCCATGGTGATCGGTTGCCGGTTAGCGCTTGAGTTTGGGGTCGAGTGCGTCACGCAGACCATCGCCCAACATGTTGAAAGCCAAAACAGTAATCAGGATTGCGAGACCCGGAAAAGTCACCACCCACCAGGCACGCAGCACAAATTCACGTGCATCGGCCAGCATGGTGCCCCACTCGGGAGAGGGTGGCTGTGCTCCCAGTCCCAGAAAGCCCAGTGCGGCTGCGTCCAGAATGGCGGTGGAAATGCCCAGTGATGCCTGCACGATGAGCGGAGCCGTGCAATTGGGAAGGACCTCTATGAACATGATGCGCCAGTGACCAGCGCCACTCATGCGGGCCGCGGTTACGTAATCGCGAGACGTTTCGCTGATGACGGCGGCGCGGGTGATGCGCACGTAATGGGGCAAAACCACAATCGACACCGCCAGCATGGCATTCATGAGACCCGGCCCCAGGATGGCAACGATAACGATGGCCAGCAGCAAACTGGGCAAGGTCAGGATGATGTCCATGATGCGCATGACGGCAATCTCGAAAACACCCCTGAAGTAGCCCGCGAGGAGCCCCAAAGTGGTCCCCACCAGGACCGACAGGGCAACCACGGCGATACCTATGGTTAGTGAGAGTCGAGCACCATGGATGAGGCGCGACAGAATGTCGCGGCCTATCGCGTCGGTTCCCAGCAGGTGTGCTGAAGAGCCTCCCGCTTGCCAGGCAGGTGGTACCAGGAAGACCGAGTTGTCTGTCAGGTCCGGGTTGTAGGGCGCAACGATGTTGGCGAAGGCTGCCAGTAAGAGCACGGTAGTTACTATTGCGAGGCCAATCAAGGCGCCCCGATTGGCACTGAAGTAGCGCCAGAAATCCTTGAGCGGGTGCAGGGGTGCAATGTTCGCGGGTGATTCAGCAGTTGCGCGCATGGCTGGGCTGGATGTCATGTTTGGTGCCTGATGCGCGGATTGATGATTCCGTAAGCTACGTCTACCAGCAGGTTGACCGCCATGACCATGGCGCCGAGCAGCAGCATTCCCCCTTGAAGCACCGGGTAGTCGCGGCGGCTGATGGCTTCAATCAACCACTTGCCCACACCTGGCCAGGAAAAAATGGTCTCGGTCAATATGGCTCCGGTGAACAGCACCCCGACCTGCAAACCAATGACGGTGATGACAGGAATCAGTGCATTGCGCAGGGCGTGCAGACCCACGACGCGCAAGGTGGACAGCCCTTTGGCACGTGCCGTACGGATGTAGTCCTCTCCGAGAACTTCAAGCATGGCGGATCGTGTCATTCTGGCAATGACAGCCAGCGGGTTGGTGCCCAACACAATGGTGGGGAGGATCAGGTGAGAGACAGCGGACCAGAACGCCGCGGTGTCGTTGGCCAGGAGCGTGTCGATCAGCAGGAACCCGGTAACGGGTTCAATGAAATACTGTACGGCGATACGTCCTGAAACCGGTGTCAGGTCGAGTTGTACCGAGAACAGCAAAATCAGCAGCAGGCCCCACCAGAAGATGGGCATGGAATACCCCGTGAGTGAGATACCCATCACCCCCTGATCAAGAATCGAATTGCGTTTGACGGCAGCGATGATGCCTGCCGGAATGCCAATTGCCAGTGCAAACAGGATGGCACATACTGCCAGTTCAATGGTGGCAGGAAAAAGCGCTGCAAATTCGCTCAGTACTTTGGTTTGGGTGATGACGGACTTGCCCAGATCACCCTGCAGGACCTTGGCGATGTAGATGCCGTACTGCACGATGACGGGCCGGTCCAGCCCATATTCCTTGAGTAGCGCGGCGTGGCGTTCGGCGTCAATTCCACGTTCGCCTGCAAGTGTTTCAATGGGGTCGCCGGGAACGAGACGAATGAGAAAGAACGCGACCAGCGTCATGCCGAAAAAAGTCGGAATGATCAGGCTCAGGCGCGTGAACAGGAAGCGCAGCATGGGGAGGTCTGATTGGGGTTGAAAAAAAGGCCGAACGAGTCGGCCTTTTTTGCAGGGTCTGAAGATCGATTACTTCAGGTGCTTGCCGATCAGGCCAGCCATCTCGAACATGGACACCTGCATCTTGCCAAAAATCTCCTTGAGCTTGGCATCCGCATTGATCATGCGCTTGTTGACTGCGTCCTGCAGTTTGTTCTTCTTGATGTAAGCCCACAGCTTGCTCACGACTTCCGTGCGTGGCAGGGGGGTAGCGCCGACCACAGCAGCCAGTGCGGCGCTGGGCGTCAGGGCCTTCATGAATGCGGCATTCACGGTGCGCTTCTTGGCGGGAGCCTTGGCAGCAGCTTTCTTGGCGGGAGCTGCCTTTTTGGCAGGAGCGGCGGCCTTTTTGGCGGGTGCGGCTTTCTTCGCAGGAGCCGGCGCCTTGGCGGCTACCTTTTTGGCGGGAGCAGCTGCTTTTTTAGCAGGAGCCGCCTTCTTGGCCGGTGCTGCTGCCTTTGCAGGTGCTGCTTTTTTTGCCGGTGCTTTCTTTGCAGTTGCCATGATTGATTGTCCTTCTTGAAGTTGATTAATCACCAGCAAAAAACTGCTTCTTCACTGGTACCCGGATGCTACTGGAGAAAATGCGGCATATCCAGCGTGAAAATCACTTTTTCATTGGGAAATGTTGTTTTTTTCATTGGAGAATGGGCTTATTTTGAAAAAAGGAGTGATGGACCATGGCGATTGACTTTGCAACCTGTGATTTGTGTGACGCCTACAAGAATGACTCCACTGGCGAATTCAGGGTTTTGGCGCCCGTTTTCAAGGACTTTGGCGGGGTGAAAAAGTTCTACGGACCTGTGGAAACCGTGAAGTGTTTTGAGGACAACACGCTGGTCAAGGCTGCCGTGGATTCCACCGGTTACATCGATACCGAGCAAGGCCGGGTTGGCAAGGTGCTGGTTGTGGACGGTGGTGGCTCGTTGCGCAAGGCCTTGTTGGGTGGCAACCTCGGGGCTGCGGCGGCACGTAACGGTTGGGCCGGTGTTGTGATTGACGGTTGTGTGCGGGATACCGCGGAACTGGCAGAGCATGCGGTGGGTATTCGCGCGTTGGCGGCCATGCCCATGCCAACGGAGAAGCGCAACGAGGGGCAGGCCGGTGTGGCTGTGCAAGTGCAGGGCGTTTGGGTGCGTCCGGGCGACTGGCTGTATGCCGACGGGGACGGCATCGTGGTGGCGTCTAGGGCGCTGGTGTAACGGTGTCGCCGGCGGGCAGGGTGGCCAGCAGCACGCCCAGCAATGCAATGGCAAATGCCAGGGCCTGCATGCTGCTCAGCGACTCGCCCAGTACCAGAACGCCCACGACAGCCGCCGATATCGGCAACATCACGGTGAAAACGCCCGCCCTCGCTGCTGGCACGCCCTTGAGCCCTGTCATCCACAGCCAAACCGTCCAGACACTGGCTGCCATCGCATAGAACAGCAGCAGCAGCCAGGCGGTGGTGCTTACGGCGGCAAACTCGAAGTGCCAGGCGGCATACAGGCCCATGGGGGTCATCAGCAGGAAGCCCCACAGGTTGATGAGCGCCGTGATGCGTTTGGGAGTCAAGGCGCCAGTCAACCGCTTGCCGATCACGGCATAGGCGGCCTCACACAACACGGCGACAAATACCAGCACATTGCCCAGCAGCGCTTTGTCATGGGTGAAATCAGACTCAACGCCTTGAGGAATATGCACCGATTGCTCTCCTTTTGATAGCGCCAACAATCCAATGCCGATAGCCCCGCAGGCCACCGCAGCCCAGACCCGCAAACCGATGCGCTCTTTGAGGAAGACCCAGCTCATCACAGCGACGACCGCGGGTATGGTTGCCATGATCACGCCGGCTGACACCGCACTCGTCATGCTCACACCAAACAGCATGGCAATGGAAAAGAGAAAGTTTCCGAGAAAGGATTCCAGAAATACCAGCCGCTTGGTTGCAATGGTCATGGGGCGCTCGTCGGCTGGCCGTTTGAGCCAATGGATCATCGCAATTCCGCCAATTCCGAACCGCATCCATGCCAGCAGGAACACGCCCAATGCAGCCACCAGCGGTTTGGATAGTGCGACATAGCTGCCGACCAGCGTCATACTCAAGGCAAGACATCCATAGGCCAGCCAATGAATGGAATGAACGCCGGGACGTCCATCCCCTTCGTCAGGAGCCGCCATCAGTAGAGACCTGGCAGTTTGTGATGGCTGAGCTGGGAGTTCTTGATCGCCTGCGGCCCCAGCGAACCCAGGAACATGCCGACCAGCGCGGCCAGAATGCCAGCCAGTTGCGCGGGAAATTCGACGCCAGCTGGTGTGGCAAGGAACAGCACCCACGTCAAGAGCCCCAGCACAATTGAAAACAGGGCACCTTGTGTTGTCGCGCGCTTCCAGTAGAGGCCGAACACCAGTGGGATGAAGGCTCCGACCAGTGTCACTTGATAGGCACCGGAGACCATTTCATAAATGGGGGTGCCCTGAGTCTTGATGGCATAGGCAAGCACGGAGGCACTGAACAGCAACACCGTAATGCGCATGGTGCGCAACTCCTCCTTGTCGCCCATGTGCGGTCTGAACTGGCGCCAGATGTTCTCAACGAATGTGACGCTGGGAGCCAGCAAAGTTGCGGATGCCGTGGATTTGATCGCTGACAGCAGCGCCCCGAAGAAAAGCACTTGCATCACGAAAGGCATCTTCTCCAGTACCAAGGTGGGCAGCACTTTTTGCGGATCTTCCTTGAGCAGGTCAGCGGCCTGCTCCGGCATGATGATCAGTGCACTCGTCACCAGAAACATGGGTACGAAAGCGAAGAGCATGTAGCAAATGCCTCCAATGACGGGGCCTTTGGTCGCCGCGCTTTGGCTGTTGGCTGACATCACACGCTGAAACACATCCTGTTGCGGAATGGAACCCAACATCATGGTGATGGCGGCAGCAAAAAAGAACATGATGTCCTTGAATGTCGGTTCAGGAAGAAACTTGAACAGGTCCTGGCTCATCGCCAGTGTCACGACTTTGTCTGCTCCGCCAGCCATATCGCCCGCGAAGACAGCCAGTATTGCAAGCCCTCCCACCAGAATGATCATCTGTATGAAGTCGGTAACCGCCACGGACCACATACCGCCAAACAGGGTGTAGGCCAGGATGGAAACCACACCGATGGTCATTCCCATGGGAATGCTGATGGCCTGGCCTGAAAGCAGATTGAACACCAGACCCAAAGCAGTAACCTGTGCCGATACCCAACCCAGATAACTCAGCATGATGATCAACGAGCAAATGATTTCCACCGAGCGTCCAAAGCGCTCTCGGTAGTAGTCGCTGATAGTCAGCAGATTCATTTTGTAAAGCTTGGCGGCGAAGAAGATACCGACCAGGATCAGGCAGGTGCCGGCCCCAAAGGGGTCCTCGACTACACCATTCAAACCGCTGTTGACGAACTTGGCAGGAATGCCCAGCACGGTTTCTGATCCAAACCAGGTTGCAAATGTGGTCGTGACAATCATGACCAGCGGAAGATTGCGTCCCGCAATGGCATAGTCCGCTGTATTCTTCACCCTTTTTGCGGCATAAAGCCCGATGGCGATAGTGATCAGCAGGTAGACAATGACCAGGGTCAGCAGCACGTTGCACTCCTCAAAAGCTTCGCATTATCACAACTCTGGGCGTGGATACCATCAGTTGGCGGCATTGCCGCATCGATCCATTGGGCATGGACAACACCACGGCAATGAACGATTTGTTCCCTGGATGTGGGTTTTGAGCCTGGCAATCTTTTCACATTGCCTAAATGCGATTTCATATAGAGAAAACGCGACTCTAAGTAGTTGATTCGTATAGAAAAATATTTTAGTCATATATAAGACATAAGATTCAAATTTGGTCTTATAGAAGACTACAATTCAGGCTGGCTTGGATGGTGAAGCAGACCATTCGCAACAGATTTTCTTTAACTACGACGGAGTGATATCTATGACTACCCAAACCCGTGAACAGCAAATCGCAGCCCTCGAAAAGGACTGGGCAACCAACCCGCGCTGGAAGGGCGTAAAGCGCGGCTACTCGGCTGCCGATGTCGTCCGTCTGCGTGGTAGCGTCCAGCCCGAGTGCACCTTCGCCAAGAACGGTGCCGAAAAGCTGTGGGACAAGGTCAATGGTGGTGCCAAGAAGGGCTACGTCAATGCGTTTGGTGCCATCAGCGCCGGACAAGCCATGCAGCAAGCCAAGGCTGGCCTGGAAGCCGTGTACCTGTCAGGCTGGCAGGTTGCTGCCGACGGAAACACCTCGGAGACGATGTACCCCGACCAGTCTCTGTACGCCTATGACTCGGTTCCCACCATGGTTCGCCGTATCAACAACACCTTCAAGCGTGCTGACGAAATTCAGTGGGGCCGTGGCATCAACCCAGGCGACAAGGAATTCATCGATTACTTCCTGCCGATCGTGGCGGACGCAGAAGCCGGTTTCGGCGGTGTACTGAATGCGTTCGAGTTGATGAAGAACATGATCACCTCCGGCGCAGCCGGTGTTCACTTTGAAGACCAGCTGGCTGCCGTGAAGAAGTGCGGTCACATGGGTGGCAAGGTGCTGGTTCCTACCCGTGAAGCTGTTGAGAAGTTGATCTCTGCGCGTCTGGCTGCCGACACCATGGGTGTGCCCACCATCATCCTGGCGCGTACCGATGCAGAAGCTGCCAACCTGATCACCAGCGACTACGATGCCAACGACAAGCCATTTATCACCGGCGAGCGCACACAGGAAGGTTTCTACCGCGTCAAGAACGGTCTGGAGCAATCCATCAGCCGCGGCGTGGCTTACGCTCCCTATGCCGATCTGGTGTGGTGCGAAACGGGTGTGCCTGATATCGGCTTTGCCCGCGAATTCGCCCAGGCCGTGCTCAAGGAGTGCCCCGGCAAGCTGTTGTCGTACAACTGCTCACCGTCGTTCAACTGGAAGAAGAACCTCAACGACTCGCAGATTGCTTCCTTCCAGGAAGACCTGTCGGCTCTGGGCTACAAGTACCAGTTCATTACCCTGGCTGGTATCCACATCAACTGGTTCAACACATTCCAGTTCGCCCACGCATACGCTCGCGGCGAAGGCATGAAGCACTACACCGAAATGGTGCAGGAGCCCGAATTCGCTGCCCGCGACAAGGGTTACACCTTCGTGTCGCACCAGCAGGAAGTGGGCGTTGGCTACTTCGACGACGTGACAACAGTGATTCAAGGTGGTTCGTCATCCGTGAAGGCACTGACCGGCTCCACCGAAGAAGAGCAGTTCCACTGAAATATTGCTTCGGCGGTGCAGCGTAAAATCGCGCTGTACCGGCTTACGGCTTTAAAGCGCGGCTTGTCCGCGCTTTTTTATTTTCGGATGTCAAACTTCATGATTCAAATTACGCTTCCCGACGGCTCACAACGTGAATTTCCCGGCCCGGTCACAGTGGCCGAAGTAGCGGCCTCCATAGGCGCAGGCTTGGCCAAGGCCGCCTTGGCTGGCAAGGTCGACGGGAAAGTAGTGGATACGAGCTTCCAGATGACGCGCGACAGCGCGCTGTCGATCATCACGGGGAAAGATGCCGATGGTCTGGAAGTGATTCGACACTCCACCGCCCACTTGCTGGCCTATGCGGTGAAGGAACTGTTTCCCGATGCGCAGGTCACTATTGGCCCCGTGATCGAAAATGGTTTCTTCTACGATTTCTCGTACAAACGCCCATTCACGCCTGAAGACCTGACGGCCATCGAGAAGAAGATGGCCGCTTTGGCCGCGTTGGATGAGCCCGTGGTGCGCCGCGTGCTGCCGCGCGACGAGGCTGTGGCGTACTTCAAGAGCCTGGGCGAACACTACAAGGCAGAGATCATTGAAAGCATCCCCGCCGACCAGGATGTATCCCTGTACCGTGAAGGCAAGTTCGAAGACCTGTGCCGTGGTCCGCACGTGCCCAGTACCGGAAAGCTGAAGCATTTCAAGCTGATGAAGCTCGCAGGTGCCTATTGGCGTGGTGATCACAAGAACGAAATGCTGCAGCGCGTTTATGGCACGGCGTGGGCGACCAAGGACGAATTGCAACAGCATCTCACCATGCTGGAGGAGGCTGAAAAGCGTGATCACCGCAAGTTGGGCCGTGAGCTGGACCTGTTCCACATCGATGACCATGCCCCGGGTCTCGTCTTCTGGCACCCCAAGGGATGGACCCTGTGGCAGGGCGTGGAGCAGTACATGCGCAAGGTGTACCAGGACAACGGCTATTTGGAGGTGAAAGGCCCGCAGATCATCGACAAGGGCTTGTGGGAGAAGACCGGTCACTGGGACAAGTACCGCGAGAACATGTTCATCACGGAGTCTGAAAAGCGTGAATACGCCTTGAAGCCGATGAACTGCCCTGGGCACATTCTGATTTTCAAGCAGGGCATCAAGAGTTACCGCGATTTGCCTTTGCGCTATGGTGAGTTTGGCAACTGCCACCGCAATGAGCCTTCGGGAGGTCTGCATGGCATCATGCGTGTACGCGGATTTACGCAGGATGATGGACACATTTTTTGTACTGAAGACCAGATCCTGAGGGAGTGCGTCGACTACACCGCTTTGCTGCAAAAGGTGTACGCCGACTTCGGCTTCAAAAGCATCATTTACAAGATAGCCACGCGCCCGGAACAGCGCATAGGTTCGGATGAGATTTGGGACAAGGCGGAGGCAGCGCTGATTGAAAGTCTGAAGGCTTCTGGATGCGAATATGAAATTTCACCCGGTGAGGGTGCTTTCTACGGTCCCAAGATCGAATACACGTTGAAAGATGCCATCGGACGCCATTGGCAGTGTGGAACGATTCAGGTCGACTTTTCGATGCCGGAGCGTCTGGATGCTGAATATGTCGGTGAAGATGGCGCACGCCACCGCCCGGTCATGCTGCATAGGGCCATCGTGGGTAGTTTGGAGCGATTCATCGGAATTTTGATCGAGGAGAGCGCCGGTGCTTTGCCTGCCTGGCTGGCTCCGGTACAGGTGGCTGTTCTGAATATCACGGATGCGCAGGCGCAATATGCACGTTCCGTGGCTAAAACGCTGCAAAATCAAGGGCTTAGAGTCAATTTAGACCTGCGTAACGAAAAGATTACGTATAAAATACGGGAGCATTCGATGCAGAAGCTGCCCTACTTGGTCGTCGTAGGTGATAAGGAAGTGGCAGCAGGTGCCGTCGCAGTGCGCGCCCGGGGTGGTCAAGACCTCGGTGTAATGTCTCTGGATGCCTTTGTGCAAAAAATCCTGGGTGACATTGCCAACAAGTCGGCTTTTTAGTTGGTTTGCCCGCGTGCATTGTGCGGAGATAGCTACTGTTTTTGTAGCAGATATTGTGAAGGATTGAGCCATCGCTACTGAATTTCGTGACCGCCGTCAGCGTGAAGAACGCAAACACCGTTTAAACCGGGAAATCATGGCTCCTGAGGTTCGCCTCTCCGGACCGGACAATGAGCCTCTTGGTGTCGTGAGTCTGATGGAAGCCCTGCGCCAGGCAGGCGAATTGGATGTTGATCTGGTGGAGATTGCTGCTACTGCGAATCCTCCTGTTTGTCGTTTGATGGATTACGGCAAGTTCAAGTACCAGGAACAAAAGAAGGCGGCGGAAGCGAAAGCGAAGCAGACGGTCATTGAGATCAAGGAAATCAAATTCCGCCCGGGTACGGATGATGGTGACTACAACATCAAGATGCGCAATATCAAGCGCTTTTTGGCGGAAGGCGACAAGTGCAAGATCACTCTGCGCTTTCGGGGTCGCGAAATCACGCACCAGGAAATCGGCATGGCTTTGTTGAATCGCATTCGTGCCGATTTGGCAGATTTGATTGTTGTAGAACAATTTCCCAAGCTGGAAGGGCGCCAGATGATCATGATGATTGCACCTGGCAAGAAAAAGCCCGGCGCGGTTGTCAAGGCAACAGCAGAAGCTGTGGCCTGAAAGATGTGGCAGGGTAACCTGCCACTGGAAAGTGGAGTGCCGTAAGGCGCCATTTTCATGCAATGGGGGGTCAATAACCCTTCATTCAAAAGTGGCTCGGGGCCAACAAGGCTGGAAGCAGTTTCCAGACGCCTCACGAGCACAAAGTAAGAGGAGCATTTGTATGCCCAAAATGAAGACCAAGAGCGCGGCGAAGAAACGCTTCCGCGTCCGTCCCGGTGGAACCGTTAAACGCGGCCAAGCCTTCAAACGTCACATTCTGACCAAGAAGACCACCAAAAATAAACGCCATCTGCGCGGATCGACTGGAGTTCATGAGACCAATATGGGTCACATGGCACAGATGCTCCCCGGCCGTGGTATTTAATTAACGACGAACAAGGAGTAATTCAATGCCTCGCGTCAAACGTGGTGTAACGGCTCGTGCCCGCCACAAAAAAGTTCTCGCCCTTGCCAAGGGCCTCCGCGGTCGCCGCGGTAATGTCTTCCGTATCGCCAAAGAAGCGGTAATGAAGGCTGGGCAATATGCCTACCGTGACCGCCGTACCAAAAAGCGTGTGTTCCGCCAGTTGTGGA
>JBPOIP010000060.1:0-4849 GCA_052034395.1 Pseudomonadota bacterium | reverse complement strand
TCACAAGGCGGAGCCGGCGGTGAAATCCGTCAGCCCGCGCGGTGAAACGCTGTACTGGATCGGCCCCGCCGGTCCAGCCGCCGATGCCGGCGAAGGCACGGATTTTCATGCCGTCGAGCATGGCTGGGTCTCGGTCACGCCTTTGCAGATCGACTTGACCCACGCGGCCCAAATGGGGGCGGTGCGTAGCTGGCTGGGCGTAGTCGAATGAATTCGGCGGCGCTGACCGGAATTGGAATGACCTCGCAGCGCACCCGTGCGCGCATGGTCGAGCGCCTGCGCGACCTGGGCATTACCGATGCACGGGTGCTGCATGCAATCGGTACAGTGCCGCGCCACATTTTCCTGGAGCCGGCGCTGGCGCAGCGTGCCTATGAAGATACTGCCTTGCCGCTGGGATTCGGACAGACCATCTCGCAGCCATTTGTCGTCGCGCGCATGATCGAGTTGCTGATCGCCGGTCGGGACCTCGGCAAGACGCTTGAGATAGGTGCCGGCTGTGGCTACCAGGCGGCCATCCTCGGCATGCTGTCGAAGCAGGTTTTTGCAGTCGAGCGGATCGCGCCCCTGCTGGCCCGGGCCCGCGACAACCTGCGTCAGATCAAACTCTCCCATGTCCGCCTCAAGCATGCCGATGGCAACCTTGGGCTGCCCGAGGCGGCACCCTTTGATACGATCATCCTGGCCGCTGCTTCTGCTGCTGTGCCGAGGTCCTTGCTGGCCCAGCTGGCGCCCGGCGGACGCCTGGTGATGCCCTTGGGCAGCGCCGAGCAGGTGATCAGTTTGATCGAGCGCAACGAAAAGGGCTTTGTCGAAAGCCGGTTTGATGCGGTACGTTTCGTGCCTTTGCTGCCGGGGGTGGAATGAACATGCTACGCGGACTCCTGATGACTGGGGCTGTGGCCTTGCTCGGTGCCTGCGCCAGCCATGAGCCGGCGCCGGTGGAGGAGCGTGGCACGCCTGCTGCCGCAGCCAAGGCGGGGGCGGCGGCGGCAGCCCCGGCCGCCGATCGTGGCGGCTTTTACACGGTCAAGAAGGGCGACACGCTCTACAGCATCGCGCTTGATCACGGCCAGGACTACAAGGACGTCGCGGCCTGGAATTACCTTGAGAACCCAAACCTGATCAAGGTTGGCCAGCAGTTGCGCGTGGTGCCACCCGAAGGTCCCGCGCCGGTCGCCGTAGCCAAGCCCGTGAGTTCCAGCGGCCCGGTCGAGATCCGCAACGCGCCGGCGGCCGTCAGCGCCAATACCGAAAGCTTGAAGCGTGAGCCCAAGGGCGGCAAGCTGCCCTGGTCTGAGGAGGCGCTGGCCAAGGCAAGGCAGGGCGAAGTGGCGAAGCCGGCCGAGTCCAAGCCGGCCACTGCCGAAAAGCCCACTGAGAAACCCGGCGATAGACCTGCCGAGAAGCCTGCGGTGGCGGGTGACGATGTTGATTGGATGTGGCCGGCCAGCGGCAAACTGATGGCGACCTATTCTGAGGCCGGCAACAAGGGCGTGGACATTGCCGGCAAGGTCGGCGATCCGGTCGTGGCCGCGGCCGGCGGGGTCGTCTCCTATGCCGGCGCGGGTTTGCGCGGATATGGAAATCTGGTGGTACTACGCCACAACGCCAACCTGTTGTCGGTCTATGCCCACAACAGCAAGCTGCTGGTGAAAGAGAAGGACACTGTCGCCAAGGGCCAGAAAATCGCTGAGATCGGCAGCAGCGACGCTGACAGCCCGCGCCTGCATTTCGAGATCCGACGCCAGGGCAAGCCGGCGGATCCGCAGAAGTTCCTTCCCTCGCGCTGAGCGATGAGCCGTGACGCTCTGGACAGGCCGGGCGACGATGCCGAGATTCCATCTGAGCCCGAGGATAGCGGCTTCATCGAGGACATCACCCAGGTCTATCTGCACGAGATAGGCGTCACGCCGCTGTTGACGGCGGCCGAGGAGGTTAGTCTTGCGCGCGCTGCCCATGCTGGAGACTTCGCGGCGCGCCAACACATGATCGAGGCCAACCTGCGACTGGTGGTCAGCATTGCCCGTCATTACCTGCATCGTGGCCTGCCGCTCGACGACCTGATCGAAGAAGGCAATCTCGGCCTGATCCATGCGCTGGAGAAATTCGACCCGGAGCGCGGCTTCCGGTTTTCGACTTACGCTACCTGGTGGATACGCCAGAACATGGAACGCGCGATCATGAACCAGTCGCGCACGGTGCGGCTGCCGGTCTACGTGATCAAGGAACTCAACGTGGTCTTGCGCGCGATGCGCGAACTGGATCGCCAGCGCGGCGCGGATAACGAATCGCATGGTGTGATGCTGGAGGATGTGGCACGGCTGCTCGATCGTCCTGTCGACGAAGTCAGGCGTTTGCTAATGCTGAACGAACGGTCGGCTTCGCTCGATTCACCGCTGGAGATCGATCCCGAGCTGTCGATGTCGGATGCCCTGGCCGACGAGAGCGTGGCCGATCCCGCTTCCCAGATTGCCCAGCACGAATCCGAGGCCATGGTGGCGGACTGGGTGGCGCAACTGACCGAACGGCAACGCCTGGTGATCGAGCGACGCTATGGCTTGGGTGGCAATGATCCCACCACACTGGAAATCATTGCCCGGGATCTGGGCCTGACCCGGGAACGTGTGCGCCAGATCCAGATGGAGGCGCTGTCCAAATTGCGCAAGCGAATTGCGCAGGACGGCCTGAGTCCTGATTCGCTACTTTGAACGCCTCAGCTCGGCGGCGAGATCCATCACGGCTGCCGCATAGAAGCTGCTACGGTTGTAGCGCGTGATAACAAAAAAGTTGCCGTAGCCGACACGGTATTCGGTCGCCGCATTTGGCGTGACGAAGTCGATCAACGCCGCAGGGCGATCCGGAAGGTCCTCTGCGGTGGCGGGAATCGCCGTATCGCCAGCGCCGACTTTTGCCAGGTGAACGCCGGCCACGGACCATTCGCGTGGCGATCGTCGTGGCAGGATGCCTTCGTCCACCAGTGCTTGCACACCGTCACCGGCTACGGTGACCGAGACCGCAAGCGGTGCATCCTTTTCCCAGCCGTGGCTGGCAAGAAAGTTGGCCACGCTGCCGATTGCATCGTCGACGCTGGACGCGAGGTCGATGCGTCCGTCGCCATCGAAATCGACGCCATGGCGCCGTCGCGAAGACGGCAGGAATTGGGGCAAGCCCAGCGCTCCTGCGTAGGAACCGCGATAGTCGAGCGGACTGCGACCTTCCTCCCGCGCGAGCAGCAGCAGTTCCTCAAGCTCGCGGCGGAACAGGTCGGCGCGCGGCGGATAGTCGAAGGCCAGCGTGGTCAGCGCGGCAAAGCTGCCAAAGCGGCCGGTATGCTTGCCGTAAATGGTTTCGACGCCAATGATGGCGGCGATGATTTCGGCCGGTACCCCATAGCGTGTTTCGGCCAGCGCCAGCTTGGCCGCATGCGCGTGCATGAAACGATGTCCGGCGGCAATGCGCCGGGGTTCGACGAAGCGTCCGCGATAGGCTTGCCAGGAACGAATTCCCGGATCGCGCGGCGGCATGATTGCCTTGATTACGGCTGGCAAGTGTCGGGTCTTGCTGAACAGGCCTTCAAGCACGCCTTTGTCCATGGCGTGACGCTCATGCATGTCGTCGATGAAGCGTCTGACATCGTCGCGAGCCGCGTACTGGGTCGCATTGGCACCAAGGCTGCAAAGGATCAACAACAAGGTAGGCAGCAGGAACCTCACGGACGAAATTCGCGGACTCGTTGGCGCAGGTTCAACAGGTCCTGCGGGCTTGCGCCGGGGGCATAACGCAGGTTTGCGTATAGCGCCGCGATGTCGCGAATCGCCTGGGCCTGTGCCGGGACTTCTGTTACGGCGCGCTCGGCAAAGGCTTGCGGGCCTTCCCAGTCACGCCACACGACGCCGTGGGTGGCAAGGCGTCGGGTAAATTTCCGCCAGGCCGCCATTGCAGGGTCGACTTGCATCCGATTGCGCAGCACCCAGCCCGTCAGTCCCAGCAGCACCAGACCGCAAAGTACCGCCAGCGCTGCGGTCATGCTACGCCAGTCGGGTTCACCAAGACCGAGGCCGGCAAGAAAATCGCGCTGCTTTTGGGGGTTGTATCCCAGCACCCACTGGTTCCAGCCGTTGGTCACCGCATCGAGCCGATAGCGCAAATCACGTACCCATGACAAATCGGTGCGTACCAGGAAGGGTAGTTCTTCGCCCGACGGCACGGCGGCTGCGAGGTTGCTGTTGATGCGGCTTGGGGCGGAGATTGCTGTGGGATCTATGCGCACCCAGCCGCGCCCGGCAATCCAGGCTTCGGTCCAGGCGTGAGCATCGTACTGTCGCACCACCAGGTAGCCATCGACCGGGTTGACTTCACCTCCCTGGTAGCCGGCCACCACGCGTGCCGGCACCCCGGCGGCGCGCAGGGCGTAGACGAAGGCCGCGGCAAAGTGTTCGCAAAAGCCGCGCTTGGTGTCGAACAGGAATTCATCGATCATGTCCGGGCCAAGCAGTGGCGGATTCAGGGTGTAGATCAGGAGTTGCCGATTAAAGAATTCCTGCGCCGTGGCGAGGATGGCGGCACTGTCGTCGCCATGGCGTCGGCGCCAATCGTCGGCCAGGGCGCGCACACGTGGATTGTCGCCGGCGGGCAGGGCCAGCGCATCGCGCAGGATGGCGCGTGACTCATTGAGGCCAGCATTGGTTTCCGGCCAGGCACGCTGGGTGTAGCGCAAGCGGTTGCGCACGATTTGGCGCGTGATGGGTTGATAGTCCGCCGTCAATGCGCTGTCAGGCGGCAGGTTACCGGGCATTTCAAGGGAAAACACCCAGAACTTGCCGTTCGGCTCCAGGGTCAGTTCGTA
>JBPOIP010000150.1:0-3316 GCA_052034395.1 Pseudomonadota bacterium | reverse complement strand
CAGCTATGGTTACGATAGCAGTTTCGCTCTTACAATCGGGGCAACCCTAGGAGTCAGCCCCATGAGCATCAAAAGCGACAAGTGGATTCGCCACATGGCCGAAACGACCGGCATGATCGAGCCGTTTGAGCCCGGCCAGATTCGCCAGAGCGCGGACGGGCAAAAGATCGTCAGCTACGGCACCAGCAGCTACGGCTACGACATCCGCTGCGCGCCCGAATTCAAGGTGTTTACCAATATCCACAGCACGGTGGTGGACCCGAAGAATTTTGACGAAAAGAGCTTTGTCGACTTCAACGACAACGTCTGCATCATCCCGCCCAACAGTTTTGCGCTGGCCCGGACCATGGAGTACTTCCGGATTCCGCGCAATGTACTGACCATCTGCCTGGGCAAAAGCACCTACGCGCGCTGCGGCATCATCGTCAACGTGACGCCGTTTGAGCCCGAGTGGGAAGGTTACGTCACGCTGGAGTTCAGCAACACCACGCCGCTGCCCGCCAAGATCTACGCCGGCGAGGGTTGTGCGCAGGTGCTGTTTTTCGAAAGCGACAAGGACGATGTCTGCGAAACCAGCTACAAGGACCGCGGCGGCAAGTACCAGGGTCAGGTGGGCGTGACCTTGCCCAAGGCCTGAGGATCCGATCGGTTCAGGCCGGGTTCTAACGTTCATTGTGATAGTGGGGGATAATGCGGGGTGCTCCCAGCGTTGGGCGCCCATCAGCTATCGGACGGATAGCACCTCTTCTTGCTATGCATGACCGATTTGAATACTGAACTGAATACACCGGCTTCTACCGAAACATCCAACGAACTGAATGCCCAGACGCCCATCATGGCGTTTGCGCAGTTGCAACTGGCAGACCCGCTGGCCCGCGCAGTCGCCGAAATGGGCTACGAGTCCATGACCCCCATCCAGGCGCAAGCCATTCCCGTGGTGATCACCGGAAAAGATGTTATGGGCGCAGCCCAGACGGGAACCGGCAAGACGGCCGCCTTCTCATTGCCGCTTCTGCACCGCCTCCTGAAACACGAGAACTCGTCCACGTCCCCTGCGCGCCACCCGGTGCGCGCCCTGGTGCTGCTGCCTACCCGCGAACTCGCGGACCAGGTGGCACAACAGGTGAAGCTGTACGCCAAATACACCAATCTGCGCAGCGCCGTGGTGTTTGGCGGCATGGACATGAAGCCGCAGACACTCGAGCTGAAAAAAGGCGTGGAAATCCTGGTGGCAACCCCCGGGCGCTTGCTGGACCACATCGAAGCCAAGAATGCCGTATTGAATCAGGTCGAATACGTGGTTCTGGACGAGGCAGACCGCATGCTGGACATCGGCTTTTTGCCGGATCTGCAGCGCATCCTGTCGTATTTGCCCAAGCAGCGCACGACGCTGCTGTTTTCGGCCACCTTTTCGCCGGAAATCCGGCGGCTTGCGAACAGCTATCTGCAAAACCCGGTGACGATTGAAGTGGCGCGCGCCAATGCAACCGCCTCGACGGTTGAGCAACATTTTTACAGCGTCCCCGAGGACGAAAAGCGGCATGCGCTGCATCAGATTCTGAAGACTCGCGGCATGAAACAGGCCTTTGTGTTCGTCAACAGCAAGCTGGGTTGCGCCCGTTTGGCCCGCACTTTGGAGCGTGAGGGCCTGAAAACCACGGCGCTGCACGGCGACAAGAGCCAGGACGAGCGGTTGAAGGCGCTGGAAGCCTTCAAAAAGGGCGAAGTCGATTTGCTGGTCTGCACCGATGTGGCGGCCCGGGGACTGGACATCAAGGATGTGCCAGCGGTGTTCAACTTTGACATTCCTTTCAATGCCGAAGACTACATTCACCGCATTGGCCGCACCGGCCGCGCGGGTGCAGCGGGTCTGGCAGTCAGTTTTGTGGGCGGCAACAATGACGCCCGTCTGGTGGGCGACATCGAAAAGCTGATCAAGACCAAGATTGAACTCGAGGCCGTCGAGTTTGACGAAGACCTGCCCGATATTCGCAAACAGGGGCGCATCAACGATGGCCGGCGCATGTATTCGCACGACGGCGAGCAGGCGGGTGGTGACAATGGCCGCAGCGGCGGTCGCGCGGGACGCGGTGACACGCGGGCAGCGCGTGATGAAACGTACACGGCGCGTGCACCCCGCACTTCGCGCCCTGAGTATGGGCGCACGGCGCAGGCACCCCGCGATCCGTTCTTTGACAAACCCTACGAGCCGTCAGCAGCTGGCGAGTCGGCTGCCCCTTCGTGGGAGGCGACCGCCCGACCCGCAGCCCGCAGCATTTCGGCCAATATCAAGCCCAAGCTGAAAGTGGCGGCGTTGTTCAAGTCGACCTGATCATTGGCCCGGCTGCTGGGCCGCCTCGCATTTCACTTGAATCAGTTCGTGTGATTCGTCCTGCAAATTGAAACGCAGGGCGCTCAGGCAGCCTCCCCATACGCAGCCTGTGTCCAGCGACAGGATATCGGTGCGGTCAAGCCATCCCAAGGTGGACCAGTGGCCAAAAGCAATCGTGTCCCGGGCAGTTTGGCGGCTCGGCACCGCGAACCAGGGCATGTAGCCCTCGGGCGCACCGGCAGCACCCTCCTTGGTATCAAATTCCATCTCACCATCCGCGCGGCAAAATCGCAGGCGCGTCAGGGCGTTCACGATCACGCGCAAGCGGTCCATGCCGCTCAATTCATCGCTCCACCGCAGCGGCGCGTTGCCATACATCGCCTCAAGAAATTCACTGGCCTGGTCACTCTGCAGGACGGCTTCCACTTCCTGCGCCAGTGCCAGGGTCTGCACGGCTGTCCAGGCGGGCAATACACCGGCATGAACCATCAGCAGTTTGCGGGGTCCCCGCGCTAGCAGCATGGCCATGTGCTGGTTGCGCAACCAGTGCAACATGGCATCGCGGTCGGGCGCATCGAGTACACCGCGCAACGTATCCTTGGAATGCAAACGGCGCGTGCCCTTTGCCACAGCCAGGAGATTGAGGTCATGGTTGCCCAGCAGGCACTGCGCGCCGGCGCCATACGCCATCAGGCGGCGCAGCACACCCGCAGAGTCAGGGCCGCGGTTGACCAGATCACCCAGCAGGTAGAGTATGTCGCGGCTGGGAGAAAAATCCAGAGCGTGGAGCAACTTCTGCAAGGCAGCGTCACAGCCCTGTACGTCGCCAATCAGGTAAAGTGCCATGTGTTCATTTTCGCCTGGGTTTCATGGAATCTATTCTGATCATCGTGCTCACGCTCCTCAATGGCGCATTTGCCATGTCGGAGCTGGCACTGACTGCCAGCCGCAAGGTGCGCTTGCAGTCCATGGCGGAAGCGGGGG
>JBPOIP010000149.1:0-3121 GCA_052034395.1 Pseudomonadota bacterium | reverse complement strand
GGTTCGACGGGTCGTCGCCGCGAACGAAGATGGCCGAGCACACGTCCGCCGAGGCGTTGATGAGGTCGGTCAGGTCGTTGCGGTAGAAGTCGACGCCCTTGTAGTTGAGCGTCAGGCCCTGCGGGTTCCGGCCCTGCGCCGGGGCGACCGACAGACCCATCAGCGCCGAGGCTGCGGCCGGGTAGACCACCGCATTGGCGCCGACGGACTGGAGGTTGTCTTGGAAGTTGCGGATCGCCTCGTTGTCGAGGATGCCGACCAGGCTGCCGACGATCGTGCGCTCGGCCAGATCGTACAGCGCGTCATCGACGGTCGCCACGGTCAGGTCCACGCCGGTCGAGCCGCTGCTGTTGGACAGCGAGGTGAACAGCGCGCACATGTCATCGTTCTTCGCGGCGGTCAGGGTGCTGGCCGCCTTCATCATGATCTGGTTGAACAGCATCCCGGAGGCGATGCTGTCCTCGAGCGCGGTGTCGGTGACGGTCCGCATCAGGCCGTACTCGGCAGCCGAGAAGTTGCTCTCGCTGGTGGCCATCGAGCGGTTGGCCAGGTCGGTCGCCTCGGTCGCGTTGAACTCGGTGTCGACGCCGGCGCCGTCATCGTTCGGCGAGCCCTCGTCGGAGTCCCAGCGCGGGACGCTGACGGTGGCCGAGCCGTTGCCCGACTGGTACTGGAACGCCATCTGGGTCGGGTTGGCGTAGTGGCCGGCGTAGTCCTGGATCATCGGGGTGATGAACTCGGCGTAGACGGTCTCGGTCAGGGTCGTGGTGGTGGTCTCATTCGCCATGGTAGCGGCTCCTTACTTGTTGGTGGCAGGAGGCACGATGCGGACGCTGCGCAGCCAAGTCTCGGCCTTCTTGGCGACGACGGACTGGGCACCGGCGGCGCCGTGCTTCGCGATGAGGCGAGAGAAATTCTCCGGCTTCATCAGCTCGCGCGGGTCGCCGATCTCGTCGACGTTCGCCACGACGGACGGGGCCGTCAGGTTGGGCGGGACTGGCTGCGGCATCTGCGGTGCCTGGTTCGGTTGGGTGGTCGGTGCGGTCGCGGTAGCAGTGCCGGCCTTGGCCAGGCCCAGATCGGTCAGCCATCCCTTGACCCACGCCGTCGGGTCTTCTGGCCGCTCCGCTTGGAACGGCCCGCGAATGCGCTTCTTGATGTTGAGCGGGACGCGGACGCCAAGTTCCTCGGCGACCTCATCCACTGCATCGTTGAAGTCATTGATCCATTCGCCCGGCTGCTGGGATGGCTTCGCCTGGTTCGCTGCCTCGGTCGGTGCGGGCCCCTTCGCCTTCGCTCGAGCAACGCGATCGGCCACGATCCGGTTGACCTCGGCTTCCGTGAAGGTGCGCTCGGCCGGCGGCGCGGGCGCGTGCCCGGTGGTCGCAGGTGGCGCAGCTTCGCCGGCGGCGGGCTGCTCGTTGGTGGTGCTGGCGTTGCTGTTCTCGTCGGCCATCTTGGTTCCCTCGGTGTCCCGGTCGCTAAGGCGGACCGTCTGCCCGTGTCCCGCGATTTCCGCTCGCGTCGCGTGTTACCCGGACGATGCCGCGTCCGTATCGGCGGCGCCAAAATTACTCGGCGCCGGTGATGCTGTGGCCGTCGGCTTGAAGTCCTCGGGGCCGACGATCTCGGCCGCCTCTTCGTCGGACATCGCGAACCCGATGCGCAGGATGGCGATGGCTGACACGCGAGACACCTCGCCGGCGGCAGCCTGCCGCACCAACTCGACGATCGAGGTGATCTGGGCCCCGTTGAACTGTTTCAGCTCCGGGCTTGTCGCGGCGGTTGCGTCGGCTGGTGGCGCGGCGTTGGCGTCGACGGCTGGGGCCGGCTCGATGGATTCGCTCGGCATGGAGTCGACCGACGACACGGCGGCTTGGTCGGGCATCGGCGTCTCCACCGATGAATCGATTCCGGATCCGATCTGCATCAGCGCGCGCTGGCTCAGGACCCGGCGCGTTTCGTTGTCGAGCCGCGTGTCGATGCGCTTCCACGCCTCGGCGTCGTCGACGACGTCCGGGTTGCGGCGACGCTCCTCCTCGATCGTGTCGGTCATCAGCAGCCGGCGCCGGTTCTCGAACACGCGGTCGCGCTCATCCTCGGTGAGCGGCTGCTGCACCTCGGCGAAGTCGATGCCCCAGCCCGCCGGGTCGAACGCGAACTCCGGCAGGCGGGCCGCGTTGACCTGGGCCATGATGGTCACCAGCCGCCGCTCGACCCGGCGCAGGAACGGGATGCGCTCCTCGCGCAGCTCGTGTAGCGGGATGCGGCGAAGGTGGATCTCGGCGCCGCTCGAGCTGTCGCGGTGGTGCAGCACCGATGGTGGTAGGCCGTGGTTCGCACCGCCGCGCTCAAGGATGTGGTCGGCGGTGTCGCGGTACTGCGAGAGCTCGACGCCGCGGTTGACCGACTGGACTGACACGCCCTCGGGTAGCGTCGCCTCGCGGGTCGTGTCCGCGACCTGCCCCTGAGCTGCCATCGACAGGTCGCCGGTCAGGTAGGTCTGGTTATTCAGGCTGGTGCTCTCCTTGAGCAGCAGCACATCTTCGAACCAAACCGACTCGTGAGCGGCTACGAGGTCCGCGCACGGCGCACGGGCGAGCAGACCGCCGGACTCCTTGGTGCCGGGCAGGCGGGTCGTGGCGAGGAACCCGGACATCGCTCGGCCGCCGGTCGGCTTGACCAGCGTTGACTCGATCATGTTCATCTCGGCGTCGAGAAAGAACGCCTCGTCGGGGCTGACCGCGTAGTAGTGCGGCATCGAGGACGGGGCGTTCACCATAGCCGGCGCCGCGTCTACGATCACGCCGATAAGGCTTGTCTTGTCGGTCGGCGAGCAGACGGCATAGAAGCCGGCCGGGCTGACCACGTCGACAGTCGGCTCGGCCTCGCCGTCGCTTCCGATTCGTAGGCGGTACTGGACCCAGCAGTCCTCGTGTAGAGCAAGCTTGCGGTCGATGGCCTGCGCGAGTTGGTCCATCGCGATGGCCTCGAGTAGGGCTTGATACCTGGCCTGGTTCGGCTCGCCGTTCACACGCCGACGAGCTGGCAGCTTGTAGACGCTGGCTTTCTCGTTGACCACGCGCGCGATCACGTTGTTCCACTTCGCGTGGCTCACGAG
>JBPOIP010000137.1:0-4671 GCA_052034395.1 Pseudomonadota bacterium | reverse complement strand
TGGCCCGCCGGCGTCGCATGCTGACTCAGGAGTCCATGGCAGAGCGCATTCAGACATCGGTGGCGACGTTGCGCCGCCTGGAGAAGGGCGACCCGCGGGTTGCCATTGGAGTCATCGCGCAGGCGTTCCTGGTACTGGGCGAACTTAACAAGATTTCCGGACTTCTGGATACGGCCACTGATGAAATCGGGTTGTCGTTGATGAACGAACAATTGCCCCAGCGTGTGCGCAACAAGAAACGCACGGTCTCCTCCGGAGCGCTTTGACCCATGACCCCCACCAAGAGATCAGTGGACGTGGCGTTGGGGCAGAGTGCCATCCCGCTGGGGTCACTCACCTATGCCAAGGATGGTCGCCGCGAGCACTCGACGTTTGCCTATGACTCCGACTGGCTGACGAATGCAAAAACCAGGTTTGCGGTTTCGCCCGACCTGCCTCTGGTTGCCGGCAACCAGTTTCGCAAGGCTCCTTCCAAGGAAGACTCCATCTTCCACTTCGGCTTTGCCGACACTGAACCCGATGGATGGGGTTGCAGGGTCATCGCACGCGACCATGCCAGGCGTCGCAGATCTGCCCAGGCTAAAGGCAACCAGATTGCACCGGCCGAACTGAGTGGAATTGATTACCTGCTGGGTGTTGATGACATCAGCCGCATTGGCGCCATCCGGCTGCTCGATCCGGATACGGGTGCTTTTCTGCGAACGGTTGAAGATGACCAGCGCGCAACGCCTGCATTGCTGGAGTTGGCACAACTGATGGCCGCATCGCGGGCGGTGGAACTGAACAAGGAAACCGAGGCGGATCTGCGATACCTGCGCGGCAGAGGCACGTCGGTCGGAGGCATGCGTCCCAAATGCACAGTAGTCGATGACGACGGGCATCTGGCTATTGGGAAGTTTCCCAGTGTCAAGGATGACCGCTGCGTCACGCGGGGTGAGGTCCTTGCACTTCACCTGGCGGCAAAGGCAGGCATCTCGGTGGCTCAATCCCGGGTAGTGATGTCTGATGACATTGCGGTTGCACTGATCCGACGGTTTGACCGAGTGCAAGGCGGGCGCATTCCCTATCTGTCAGCCGGTTCGATGATGCAAGCGTCCCGGCAGGACGACTACGCCTACACGCAGATTGCAGACGCCATCATTGCCAACAGTGTTGATCCCAAGAGAGACCTGGAGGAACTGTGGCGCCGCCTGGCCTTCAACCTGCTTATCACCAACGTGGATGACCATGTGCAGAACCATGGATTCCTTCACGTCGAGCACGGACAGTGGAGATTGGCCCCGGCCTTTGACATCAATCCCTTTCCGGACAAGGATCAGGAACTCAAGCTTTGGTTGGATGAGAGTTATGGACCCGTTGATTCGATTGAGGCAGTGGTGCGGGCTGCAGGGTATTTCCGGCTGGATGGCGCAGGCGTCCAACGCGTATTGGGCAAAGTGCACAAGGCCATCACGGAATGGAAATCCATGGCAAGACTTGCGGAAATCGGTATGTCAGAGCAGGATATTGAGGACTTTGCCCCCGCCTTCGAAAACCAGCAAATGCGAATCGCGAAGACGTTACTGAAATGACCGTGAACGACACGAACCCGTCGACGATATCTCCGTTGTTCCATAGCGGATCAGCGGCGCAGCGAAAGCCCGGTCGACCCAAAGGATCCAAAGCGCAAGTGGTGCAGGACCCACGTGCATTGGGAGTTCACCACTTCGCCTTTGTGCGCTCCAGCTTCCTGGGCCTGGATCTGGCCCAGTCGTTTGAGCGCTATCTTGCTTGGTCTGAGACCACCACCGATTTGCGCTATGTTCAGAATCGCCGCGAAGCATTGCTTAAACGCATCATTGAAGCCGGCCGTCAACTGGACGCAACGCTGCCTTCGCATTCCAGAATCACCCACTTGCTGGATTTGCTGCGAAGTGACGCAGCACCCCCCAAATCCGTAGAGCTTCCCAGTCTGGACGAATGGGTTGAGTCCGAAGGCATGGATCCTGAAGGCTGGAGCGAGGCCGAGTTGCTTGCCGAGTACAAGGCTGCATTCGGTCTGGACAATGCCGACGCGATCGAAGCCGGCGCGGGTTTGAAGGATCCCGTGGGGGAGCGGGTGAGGGCGCTCAACTACCTGGAGACCGTCCTCTCATCAATCCCCGCAGCGACTGACAGGCTGGAATCCTGGTTTGCCCGCCCGGTCGTCAAGTGCCTGCGCAATATGGGCATCATCACCCTGGGTGACCTGGTGCGCTTCATCAACGTCTATGGTTACCGCTGGTACTCCACCATCAAGGGGTTTGGTGCCCAGCGCGCAAATCAGGTTGTGCACTGGCTGATCCTGGAGCAGGATCACTTGAATCTGCAGGTATCGGCCAACGTCCATGAACCCAAGTCCAAAAGAGAACTGCGGGTGGCAGCTCTGCTACCGGCGGTCGGTCAAGACTCTTTGGCGGTGCGCCAGTTCGGTGCGGGAACGATGGTCGCCAATGCGATGCACCGCATGCAGGCCACACCGACCCTTGCCGGCGGGCAGGGGGACTTCCGCTCCCATATGGCCAACACCCTGGGTGCAAGCAACGACCTTGAAGCGGTCAGTGCCTGGCTGTCACGCTATAACGAAAAGCCGGCAACCCAGCGTAGCTACCGAAAGGAAGTCGAACGATTCCTGCTGTGGTGTGCCCAGGATCTGAAGAAACCTCTCTCCAGCATCAATGCACCGGACTGCCAGAAGTACCGTGAATTCCTTCAGGCGGTGCCTGCAACCTGGATACAGCGCGCACCATTCAGGCGAACTGATCCTGCCTGGCGAGCATTCAGGAGTCAACCCAGCGCCGCCTCACAAAAGCAGGCATTGGTGATATTGCAGACACTTTTCGGTGGACTGGTGGATGCGGGATATCTCGTGGCCAACCCAATGCGCTCCTTGATGAAGAGCTTTGACCTGCCGGCTTCCAGGATGGACATCCGGCGTTCTTTTACCGAAGCTGAATGGGCACACGTACTGACGTGCGTGGACGCCCAAGCTGTAGGCCCAGAACAATTGCGACTCAAATGCATCCTCGAACTACTCGTCACCTCTGGCATCCGGCTTGACGAATTGGCTAAAGCCAGACACAAGGACCTGCGCATTGAGATCTTGCCCGACCTGCCGCAAACCTGGATCCTGACCGTTACTGGCAAGCGCAACAAGACACGGGAGGTTCCGCTCAACCCGGAGGTGGTCGAACTGCTTGCACGGCACGGCAAGGAGTTTCTGGAGCAAGACATGGAGTTCAGCGACAAGGACAACCTGCCCTTGATCCGCACGCTCAATGCGTCGGTACCGCAATGGACGCGAGGGCAGGGGGGAGAGCTGATGACCACTGTCAAGACCGAACTTGCCGGGTCAGCCCTGTCGGCTGCGGGGATCTATGCAGTGCTCAAACGGTTCTTCCGCCATGCCGCCAAATCTGCGTCGGCAGCCGGGCTGGACTCACAGAGGTTTAAGAGGGCCAGCACGCATTGGATGCGCCATACCTTTGTGAGGCAGGCGCTTGTCGATGGGGTCCCAATTGAGGTGGCCAGTGAGTTGGCGGGGCATGCCAGTATTGATACGACTTCGATATATTCGACGCAGGAACTCGCCAGGAAAATCAAGGCGGTGCGGGATGAAGAGGCGAGGGGTTCCAACAGGAAATATCAGCATTGGTGGTTGAGGTTCCCGTTACCTAATTTGCATTGACGCTCGTTGATACTCAGATAAATCGCCGGCGCTTTAGTGAACCACCGGTTAACAGCCCCCATCAAAGACCACTCATGACGTGCCCGAATGGTTGCTTTGGGGCCCCTCCAACGAAAGTAGGCGTCTCGCCGTTCGACGTGGACTTGTAAGCTCCAATTCACTTTCTCTTCTGAAAAGAATTTCCGCAGTCTTTCAATGGATTGGCAGTTCTCTTCGCGGATTGATTTCGCCTTGTTTGGGACTACCGCTTCAAGATATAGATTCAATACGAGATCTGAATTGGCAATTTGATCCAACTTCATAGGGTCAAATTTCAGTAGATATTGGCAACGTAACAGCAAGGCAGTTTTATAGTCTGATCCGAGTGGGATTTCACGCCTCCCCGACGCGGGCAGTTCCCAGTAAAAATGAGGAAGGCCCGAGCCATGGACCCGACACCGCATTCCCGGCGGCATTGCGTGGCTTTTAGTTCGTTTCATTCATGTCATCGCAAGTAGACTAATGTGATCTCTGGCCTAAAGTGACCAAGCTCTTGGCTGACGATGCAGAGCGCGTCGCGAATAGGGGTACCCAAGCAACGCAAAAGCTGGAGTCGCGTCTGTGCATAGGTATGCCTGAGGCCGTGGGCACCGTGCGAAAAACCAATTGCTGCGACAGATGCGTCGCCAAAGCTTTGTGCAAACGCTTGGCCTCCTCCAATGTCGTAATGCTGAAGATAATCAATACCTCGATCTCGCACCTTCCTTGGCACCACGAACCGTCGACTTTCAAGCATCTGACTTAATTGGATTGGAATTGCAACGTGCCGAACAAGTCCTCCTTTGCCTGTGACGACATATAGGCCCGTCGGTAAGATTCGTGTAAAAACCTGCCACATCCCCAAAACCCTATGTAGGTAGCGTCGTCTGAGTTGGCATCGCGTCGGGTTTCAGGTCAGTTGGGTACTCCCCAAATCGCTTGAGCTT
>JBPOIP010000069.1:0-9012 GCA_052034395.1 Pseudomonadota bacterium | reverse complement strand
ACTGCTTAAATTGGCTAGGGCTTCGACCAGGGCATTCATCGGGAGTTCGGGCGTGTTGTCGTTTGGGCGCGCGGGTGGCAGTGCTCCGAGTATCGCGTGTCACTGGTAGGCTGTAAAGCGTTGCCGTTGCCGTTGCCGTTGCCGCCTGGTGCAGCTGTCAGGGCTTGGCATCCACCACATCCAGCCACCGTTGCCAGGGGTTGAAGCCGGTAATCAGTGCGCTGGCCAGCAGCACCAATGCGCCGCCTGCGAAGATGCCGGCGCTCAGCTGTTCACCGAGAAAGAGGTGTCCCCAGGTGACGCCAAACACGGGAATCATGAAGGTCGGACTCATCGCCGCCACCGGTGACACATGGGCCAGTATGCGAATGTGCATCCAGTAAGCGATGCCCGATGTGACCACCCCCATGATGGTCACCGCCAACAGGGCCATGGGCGTGAAGTGGGCTTGCGGCCAGCTCCAGGCTGCCCCCGGAATCAGCATCACAAATGCCGCAGCATGCAGGCCTGCGGCAATTTGCAGCGGCTGCATGCGGCTGAGCGCGCGCTTCATCAGAGGGGTTGAGATGCCATAACAGGCCGAAGCCGCCACGCAGCCCAGAGCGGCCAGAAACACCTTGGCGGACGGCTCAACCGGACCCAGACCAACGATCAGCGAAACCCCGGTAAAGCCGCATACGCATCCGACGACTTTGCGCAGTGTCAGCGTGTCTTCCTTGAGCCAGGCGGATGCAAACATTCCGAAAACCACGGCCGTGGAGTTCAGCAGTGCGCTGTAGCCCGCAGGCAGCTGCAGTGCGGCCCAGGCAAAAAGCAGAAACGGCAGAGCCACGGAGAGAAACCCGATCAGCGCCAGTTCGCGCCAGTGTCCGGACGGCCAGTCGTGGCGCATGGCGCGCATCAGCATCGCGAGCGTGACGGTAGCCATACCAATGCGCAGGACCGCAAGCACATTGGGTCCGAGCACCGGACTGGCCATGCGAATGAGCATGAAGGACGCGCCCCAGAGCGCCGACAGCGCCACCAGTTGGGCAAAGTGTTTGGTTTGCAAAGCCTATCGACCCCGCAGGAACAGTGCGTCGATTTCACGCAGGGTGACTTGGCGCCAGGTGGGGCGGCCGTGGTTGCACTGGTCGCTGCGCTCGGTCACCTCCATCTGACGCAAAAGAGCGTTCATTTCGTCCAGAGTCAGGCGGCGGTTGGCACGCACCGCGCCGTGGCAGGCCATGGTTGCCAGCAGTGCGTTGTGCGCGCGCTGGATCACGGTGCTGGCATCCTGCTGGGCGAGTTCGGCCAGCACGCTGCGCGCTAGTTCCACGGCATCGCCCTGGGCCAGGCTGGTCGGGACCGCGCGCACGGCCAGCGTTCTGGGTGAAAACGGGGAAATCTCCATACCCAGCGTGTGAAGCGTTGCCTGGTGCGCTTCAGCCGTTGCGACCTCCTGGGGGGTGGCAGCGAAGGTTGCTGGTATAAGCAGGGGCTGACTGGCCAATGGTGCGCGGTTGCTGCTGGAGCCAGCCGGCGCCGTGGCATCCCACTGGATCTTGAGCCGCTCGTACACCACGCGCTCGTGCGCCGCGTGCATGTCCACAATCACCAGGCCCTGGGCGTTTTCGGCCAGGATGTAGATGCCTTGCAATTGGGCGAGGGCCCTACCCAGGGGCCATATGGGTGCTGCTTCTTCGCTGGTCGGGCGGTTGGGCGCCCGAGGGTTCTGCTCCGTGTCCCCCGCCCGCGGGGCGGGCTCCTCCTTGACCTGCGCAGTACCCTCGGGCGCCCAACCGCCCTGGTGGCTTGTATCGGGTTGCCAAAGGGCGCTGATGTCACGGACAACATGGCCGGCCCGTGGATCGACAAATGCTCCGAAATTTATAGCATTCTGTGTAGCGTATACGAGGGCTGAAGGCACTTTTGACTGTGAATCATCGGGCGCGGCCGTCTGGGCGTTCGCAGCGCGTGGTACGGCCAGAGCGTCTTCAATGGCATGGCGCACGCCTTGATGGACTTCGCGGCTGTCGCGAAAGCGCATCTCAATCTTGGTGGGGTGCACATTCACGTCGATCCGGGCCGGATCCATGGCCAGGTACAGCGCATAGACCGGTTGACGGTGCCCGTGCAGCACGTCTTCATAGGCGCTTCGGGCTGCGTGACTGAGCACCTTGTCGCGCACAAAGCGGCCGTTCACGTAACAGAACTGCTGGTCGGCCCGCGACCGCGCTGCGTCCGGAATGCCCACACGGCCCCAGATACGCAATGCACTGGTGCCGCCGCCGCTGTATCCGCTGGTGGGCTGCCAATCGACCGCAATCGATTGCTGGATGAATTCCGGCCCCAGCACGTCCGTGAGGCGCTGGTTCAGCTGCGCGTCCAGACCTGCGGCATCGCAGCGCCGCCATTGCTCCACCAGTCGCCCTTCATGCCAGATGGCAAATCCGACGTCCGGGCGGGCCAGCGCGTGACGGCGAACCGACTCGATGCAGTGGGCCAACTCCGTGGCATCGGTCTTGAGAAACTTGCGCCGCGCAGGTGTGCTGTAAAACAGTTCCTTTACTTCCACCGTTGTGCCCTGAACGCGTGCCACCGGCCGCAGCTCGCCCGTGCGTCCATCCAGAATATATGCGCCAGATTGGCCGTTGGCCCTTGAAAATATGGAGCAATCTGCTATTGAATTAATAGCAGCCAGGGCTTCGCCCCGAAAGCCCATGGTGGACACGGATTCCAGGTCCTGCAGGTTGGTGATCTTGCTGGTTGCGTGGCGTCGGAATGCCAGGGGCAGTTCCTCGGTCAATATGCCTGCGCCATCGTCTTCCACACTGATCAGGCGAACCCCGCCAGCGAGCAGGCGTACCGTGATTTGGGAGGCGCCGGCGTCGAGCGCGTTATCCACCAGCTCCCGCACGACCGAGGCCGGGCGCTCAACGACCTCGCCAGCGGCGATCTGGCTGATCAGTTCGTCGGGGAGTTCACGGATGGGGCGGCGGTTGGCAGGGGCGTGCGGAGTGTCGGTCACCTGGGCATTTTAGGGGTCACAATGTCGACCCTGTATGGCGCGCCGGGTAAATCCCGGTGCTGGTACGCAGATTGCTCTGCTAGGATGGATCTACAAAACTTGATTTATTGATGTTCGCGTTCATTCTCCGGCGGCTTTTTCAGGCAATCATCGTGATGATTGCTGTTGCGTTCTTCGCCTTCATGCTGTTTCAGTATGTTGGCGACCCTGTTGTCTTCCTGTTGGGCCAGGACGCCAAACCCGACCAAATCGCGCAATTGCGCACCGACTTGGGTCTGGATCAGCCCTTTTTCGTGCAGTTCGTTCACTTTCTGGGCAATGCCGTGCAGGGTGAGTTTGGTTTGAGCCTGCGCCAGGGTGCCAAGGTGTCGCGCCTGATCGCCGAGCGCTTTCCGGCCACGCTGGAGCTGTCTCTGGTCGCCGCCCTGCTGGCCCTGGTGGTGGGCATTCCGATGGGCGTATACGCGGCGCTGCGACGTGGAACCTTTGTCAGCCAGTTGTTCATGACCCTGTCTCTGCTGGGTGTATCCCTGCCGACCTTTTTGATCGGCATTTTGCTGATCCTGTTTTTTGCCGTGATGCTGGGCTGGTTTCCCAGCTTTGGACGCGGCGAGGTGCAGATGTTGGGCTGGTGGAGCAGTGGACTGTTGACGCTCGATGGCTGGCACCACATCGTGTTGCCGGCGGTGACGCTGGCCATTTTTCAGTTGACCCTCATCATGCGGCTGGTGCGCGCCGAGATGCTTGAAGTGCTGCGCACCGACTACATCAAGTTTGCCCGCGCCCGGGGCTTGAGCAACAACGCCATCCATTTTGGGCATGCGCTCAAGAACACGCTGGTCCCGGTCATCACCATCATCGGTCTGCAGCTGGGCACCCTGATTGCGTTTTCCATCATTACCGAAGCCGTTTTTCAGTGGCCGGGGATGGGCCTGCTGTTTATCCAGGCGGTGACTTTTGCCGACGTGCCGGTGATGGCTGCTTATCTGTGCCTGGTGGCACTCATCTTCGTGGTCATCAATCTGGTGGTCGATCTGCTGTATTTCGTGGTTGACCCACGGCTGCGCCTGGGTCGTGCAGGTGGAGGACATTGATGATGAAAGTTGGTGGGCGTGCGTTTGCCCAAATCAGCGCCTTTCACCCCGAGCTCACCGCCTTTCGGCGTGACCTGCATGTGCATCCGGAGCTGGGGTTTGAAGAGGTGTACACCGCCGCCCGAGTCAAGGAGGCTCTGGAGCGCTGCGGTGTGGACGCCATCCACACGGGGATTGGGAGGACCGGTCTGGTAGCAACCATACAGGGGCGCAAGAATAGTGGCTCCCGCATGCTCGGCCTGCGCGCCGATATGGATGCCTTGCCCATGACGGAACTGAGTGATTTCGCCTGGAAGTCGGCCCGTGCGGGCCTGATGCATGGTTGTGGCCACGATGGCCACACCACCATGCTGGTGGGTGCGGCGCGCTATCTGGCCGAAACGCGAAATTTTGACGGCACCGCAGTGCTGATTTTCCAGCCGGGCGAAGAGGGTTACGCCGGAGCGCGCGCCATGATTGAAGATGGCCTGTTTGACCGTTTCCCGGTGGAGTCGGTGTATGGCATGCACAACTGGCCTGCGCTGCCGCCTGGCACGGTGGGTCTCAACACCGGTCCCATGATGGCTGCGGCAGACCGCGTCACCATTGAGATTCTCGGGCGCGGCGGGCACGGCGCACATGCTTACCAAACCGTCGATCCTGTGCTGGTGTCTGCGCACATCATCACGGCGGTGCAAAGCATTGTTTCCCGCAATGTCCGGGCGATTGACAGCGCGGTGATCAGCATCTGCGCCATGCATGCCGGGGACCCCGGGGCCATGAGTGTGGTGCCGGGTCAGGCAACGCTGGTGGGCACGGTGCGCACCTTCAATCCACACGTGCAGGACATGGTGGAGCGCCGGCTTGCCGAATTGTGCGCGGCCGTTGCCATGGGCTTTGGCGCCACCGCCTCTGTGCGTTACGAGCGCCTCTATCCGGCAACCATCAACACTGCTTCGGAGAGTGCGTTCGCCGCCAATGTGGCCGAGAGTCTGCTGGGGCCGGAAAACGTCATGCGCGACCTGGACCCCAGCATGGGTTCCGAAGACTTTGCCTTCATGCTGCAGGTCAAACCCGGCGCTTACCTGCGCATCGGGCAGGGTGCCGCAAATGGCACAGGTCAATGCGCTCTGCACAATACCCGCTACGATTTCAATGACGATATCCTGCCGCTTGGCGCCGCGCTGCATGCCAGCCTGGTGGAGCAGGGCCTGCCTTTATCCGTGTAACCCCTCACCTGCCATTTCAACCCACAAGGAGACATTCATGCACATCAACAAGAAATTTGCATTTGCCGCGCTTACCGTCGCGCTTGCGTCGGCGCTGCCTGCTGCGGCGGTCACGCTGCGCGTGGGCAATCAGGGTGATGCATTGTCCATGGACCCCCATTCGCTGAACGAGTCGCTGCAAATCAGTGTCAATGAAAACGTATACGAACCCCTGGTGATGCGCGACCGCGACTACAAGCTCGCACCGGCGCTGGCCACCAGCTGGAAGCAGACTTCGCCCACCGTGTGGCGCTTTGAGTTGCGCAAGGGTGTGCAGTTTCACGACGGCACGCCGTTTACGGCCGATGACGTGATTTTCAGTTATGAGCGTGCCAAGAGCGACGGCTCGGACATGAAGACTTACGTCGGTCAGGTCAAGGAGATCAAGAAAATCAACGACCATGCCGTGGACATCATCACCACCGCGCCTTTCCCCATCCTGCCCGAGCTGTTTACCCACTGGAACATCATGAGCAAGAAGTGGTGCGAAACCAACCAGGCGACCAAGCCAGTGGACCGCCGCAAGGGCATCGAGAACTTTGCGTCCTTCAAGGCCAACGGGACAGGACCATTTCGCCTGCGTGAGCGCCAGCCCAATGTCCGCACGGTGTTTTCACGCAATGCCAATTATTGGGGCAAGGTCGATGGCAATGTGGATGAAGTCATCTTCAATGTCATCGGCAATGACAGCACCCGCGTGGCTGCGCTGCTGTCGGGTGAAATTGATGTGATGGAGCCGGTGCCGGTGCAGGATATCGACCGCTTGAAGGCGGTTCCCAATTTGAAGGTTATGCAAGGACCTGAGCTGCGCATCATTTTCCTCGGTATGGACCAGAAGCGTGACGAGCTCCTCTTCTCCAACGTGAAGGGCAAGAACCCGTTCAAGGACAAGCGCGTGCGCCAGGCCTTCTTCCAGGCGATTGACATCGATGGCATCAAGCGTTCGGTGATGCGCGGTGCGTCCACGCCCACGGCGTTGATGATTCCTCCTGAGGTCAACGGCTATGCGCCGGACCTGGCCAAACGCCTGCCGTTTGATATAGAGGCGTCCAAGAAATTGCTGGCGGAAGCGGGCTACCCCAATGGGTTTGAAGTGTCCATGAATTGCCCGAATGACCGCTATGTCAACGACGGCCCCATCTGCCAGGCCGTAGCTGCCAATCTGGCCAAGGTGGGCGTCAAGATCAAGCTGGAAGTGGAAACCAAAGGCACCTACTTCCCCAAGATCTTGCGTCGCGACACCAGCTTCTACATGCTGGGCTGGACGGCCAGCACGGTTGATTCGCACAATGTGATGTTCCCCATCCTGTCCACTCCAGGCGAGGGTGGGCGTGGCCAGTTCAATCTTGGCGCTTACAGCAATGCGCGGGTCGACGAGCTGACAGACAAGGTGGCGTCGGAGACGGATATGAAAAAGCGCAACGAGATGATCCGTGAAGCCATGAAAATCCACCAGGATGATGTGGGTCACATTCCGCTGCACCAGCAGGCGTTGAACTGGGGTGCCAAGAAGAACATCACCCTGGTTCAGTGGCCCGACAACGGCATGGCCTGGAAATACATCACGGTCAAGTGAATGGCATCGGCATGACGCGTTGGCTCCAGACGGCATGGCACAGTGATGTGGCCTACAGCTTTCGCCATTCACCGGTGGCGATGGCGGCGGGGCTGATCGCCTTCGCCTGCCTGTTCTGTGCGGTGTTCGCCAACTGGGTGGCGCCGCACAATCCGTTTGATTTGGCGACCCTGGAGCTGTCGGATGCCTTCCTGCCGCCGCTGTGGCTGGCTGACGGAAACCCCAAATACCTGTTGGGTACCGATGACCAGGGCCGCGACATTCTGTCGGCACTGATGTTTGGTGCGCGCATTTCACTGATGGTAGGGCTGGCATCGGTGATGCTCTCTGCCGCAGTGGGTGTCAGTCTGGGCCTGCTGGCGGGTTTTGTCGGCGGGCGGCTGGACGCTTTCATCATGCGGGTGTGCGATGTGATGCTGTCCTTCCCCGTCATTCTGATCGCGTTGCTGATTGCCGGTGTGGGCCGCGCATTGTTTCCCGATGCGCCGTCAGCCATGGTGTTTGGCGTGCTGGTGCTTTCCATTTCACTGTCGGGCTGGGTGCAATATGCACGCACTGTGCGCAGCTCGACGCTGGTTGAGCGCAACAAGGAGTATGTGCAGGCGGCGCGCCTGACGGGTGTATCCAGCCTGCGTATCATGCGCCGGCATGTGTTGCCCAACGTCCTGGGGCCGGTGATGGTGCTGGCCACGATTCAGGTGGCAACGGCCATCATCACGGAAGCGACCCTTTCCTTTTTGGGCGTTGGTGCGCCGCCCAATTCGCCTTCGCTGGGCACCCTGATTCAGGTAGGCAACAAGTTCCTGTTTTCCGGCAACTGGTGGATCACGGTTTTTCCGGGAACGATGCTGGTGCTGATTGCACTGAGCGTCAACCTGTTGGGCGACTGGCTGCGCGATGCGCTGAACCCGAGATTGCGCTAACGCATGTCACTTCTGCAAGTAAAAAACCTGATCGTTGAGTTTCCCGCGCGCCATGGCACGCTGCGGGCGCTGGATGATGTTTCCTTTGACATCGCGCCGGGTGAAATCCTGGGCATCGTGGGCGAGTCCGGCGCCGGAAAATCACTGACCAGCGCCGCGATCATTGGTCTGCTTGAGCCGCCCGGGCGTATTGCAGGCGGGCAGGTTGTGCTCGAAGGCACGCGCATCGACAACCTCAACCACGAGCAGATGCGCCATATCCGTGGGCGGCGCATTGGCGCCATCTTCCAGGACCCGCTAACCTCGCTCAATCCACTCTACACCGTGGGGCGCCAGCTCATCGAGACCATTCAGACGCACCTGCCGATGGGCGCCGAAGAAGCGCGCCAGCGTGCTATCTCCCTGTTGCAGGAGACCGGAATTGCAGCGGCCGAGCAGCGCATGGGCCACTACCCGCACCAGTTTTCGGGTGGCATGCGCCAGCGCGTCGTGATTGCCCTGGCTTTGGCAGGTGAGCCCAAGCTGATTGTGGCCGATGAACCCACCACGGCGCTCGATGTGTCCATTCAGGCGCAGATCATCACATTGCTGAAAAACGTGTGCAAAAAACACAACGCTGCCGTGATGCTGATTACCCATGACATGGGCGTGATTGCTGAAACCTGCGACCGTGTGGCCGTGATGTATGCCGGACGGATTGCCGAGATTGGCCCGGTACACGACGTCATCAACCGGCCGTCGCACCCGTATACCGAGGGGCTCATGGCGGCCATTCCCGATATTGAAGTGGACCGCGACAGACTCCATCAGATTGACGGCGCCATGCCGCGACTGGACGCTATTCCTGCCGGTTGTGCGTTCAATCCGCGCTGCGTCCGCGCGTTTGATCGATGCCGTCAGGCACGGCCGGAGTTGATGCCTGTCAGTACCACGCGGGCCGCTTGCTGGTTGCATGCAAGCAACCCGGAGGCAGCTGCATGAACGGGGAAAACACCCTCGCCGAACCGCTGATTCAGGCACACGACCTGGCCATGACGTTTGATGTCTCGCCACCGTGGTTGAATCGCGTTATCGAGCGCAAACCACGCCTGCTGCTGCATGCGGTAGACGGTGTCAGTTTTACTATCGAGAAGGGCAGGACGCTGGCATTGGTTGGCGAGTC
>JBPOIP010000011.1:0-3846 GCA_052034395.1 Pseudomonadota bacterium | reverse complement strand
AGCGGTGGCAACGTTGCCAGTTGACGGGTGTCTTCGGCTAGCGCCACTTGGGAGGCCAGAAGTGCTCCCGCGCCGAGCAGGGTGACTAGGACACAACGGAACGAGCGGATGCGGGTGAAATGCAGTGTGTTCATGATTGCTTTCAAGTTTACGGCAAGGCCAACGAACCCCTGACCGATGGAAATGTCTGGTCATGCGGGGTGATGTGGATGACACGGCTGTGATAATGCACCCAAGCTTTTGTTGACTTCCCCGTTTAACCTTGCGTGCGAAAGACCTGGCATATGAAACATCTCAGCGGACTCGACTCGGCGTTCCTGCATCTTGAATCACCCGAGATGCCCATGCACATCGGATCATTGAACGTGGTCGATTTGCCTGAAGGCTATGCGGGTGATTTTTTTGAGGATACCAAGGCGCACATCCAGCAGCGCATGCATCTGGCGGACGTGTTTACTCGCAAGCTGATGCTGATGCCGCTGGATATCTCGAACCCGGTGTGGGTTGAAGACGAAGACATCGATCTGGACTACCACGTGCGCCATGTCACGCTGCCCAAGCCGGGTAGCAACCGGCAACTGCAGCAGTATGTGGCACGGCTGCACTCCAGTCTGCTGGACCGAAGCCGGCCGCTGTGGGAGTTCTTTGTCATTGACGGACTCAAGAGCGGGCAGGTGGCGCTGTATTGCAAGGTGCACCACGCCGGTCTGGATGGACAGGCCGGGGTCGCTGTGGCCAAAGCGATTTTTGATCTGGAACCTACCGGGCGCGCCATCAAGGCGCCACGTATTCGGGTGCGGCGCGATCATTACCAGCTGGGCGTTGCCGAATTGTTAGGCGCGGCAGTGCGCAATACCGTCAATCAGTCTGTCGGTCTGGTCAAGTCACTGCCGGTGATTGCCCGCTCGGTCAGGACGGCGCTGGTACCTGCCCGCGACGCGAGTGGCAAGCGGGACTGGTCACTGCCCAAGGACTTTCGGATCTTTGCTCCCCGAACTTCGCTGAATGTCGCCATCACCAACCAGCGCACGTTTGCCGGGCGCACGGTGCCGTTGGCGGAGGTCAAGCAGATCGCCAGAGCACTTGGCGTGTCGCTCAACGACGTGGTCATGGCCACCACGGCGGGTGCGCTGCGCGCCTACCTGAAGGACAACCACGAGTTGCCGGACAAGCCGCTCTGTGCGGCGGTACCGGTCAGTCTGCGCCAGGAGGGTGACATGACCGCCAACAACCAGGTCACGATGGTCACCATGAATCTGGCAACGGATATCGCAGACCCCTTGCAGCGGCTGCAAAAAATCAATGAATCCTCCGCAAGTGCCAAGGTCACGATGGGGCGTTTCAAGGACGCCATTCCGATGGATTTTCCGCTGCCTGCAGCGCCCTGGCTGATGTCGGCGCTGGCGTCGCTGTTCAGCCGCTCACGGCTTGCCAATGTGATGCCGCCGCTGGCCAATCTGATCATTTCCAATGTGGCAGGCATTCCGGTTCAGTTGTATTTTGCGGGCGCCAAGGTAGTGAGTTACTACCCTGTTTCCATCCCTTCGCACAGCATGGCATTGAACGTGACGGTGCAAAGCTACAACGGTCGGTTGGACTATGGTCTGATCGCCTGCCGCCGGGCCATGCCCGACGTCAATGAACTGGGTGATGCCTTGCTGGCCGAACACCGCGTGCTGCTGGAGTTGGCACAGCCCAGGGCTCCGGTTGTCGTTCAGATTGACGCACCGGTTGCCCGCACGACCAGAACGCTGAAAACGGCTGTGCGGCTGGTGCCTGCCAAAGAAACGGCGCAAAGCCCTGTACGCAAGCGCAGCAGGCGCGCTGGCGCAGCGGCTTAAACCCGTCCAGCCAGGTCAGCTTGTAACGGCTCCCGCGCACGCCGCACAAATACAGGCCTTGCCGCGTGCCTGCTCGGGCACCTTGAGCAGCAAACTGGCATCAAAGCGCGTCTGGCTGCACCAGCAGGGTGGCTGTTTAACGCCGGTTTCGCGCTCCATTTCCATGGCGCACCGGTTTTGCTGGCCGCACAGGGGGCATTGGGTAGGGTCAGACGGAGTGGGTTCTTGCATGGCGGGTCACGTTTTGGGTGTATTGATTAAGGCCATGATGAATGGAGCTGCATTTGCCACAATGCCCAGAGCCAGCGAGCCAAAGGTCAATTTCATGCCGAGCACGCGACGTTTGAGATCGCTGTCTGTGATGGCCGAGGCGTGGATGATCCTGCCCGTGACGAGGGACAGCGCCGCTGCGCCCACAAGCCACCAGGGGGAATGGTTCACCTCTGCAACTACCAGCAGTAGCAGTGCCAACGGCACATATTCTGCAAAATTCCCGTGGGCACGGATGGCGGCTTCAAGGTCGGCGTGTTGCCCTGCACCCAGTGCCACCCGGTGAAGCTGCCGCTTTTTGATCACGCCAAACGCCAACTTCACGTAGAACAGCGTCAGTACCATAGCGGTTGCGGCTGATATGGGTAGCAGTAGATTCATGCGATTGGCCCTGTTTTTTGAGGTGCTCGAAGGTTACAACGAAATGCGCTTTGATGGCGTGCGGCTCATGCACCGCTAACGGCTATGCACCTTCCCAATACTGCCAACGCAAATCACTTTCCCGAACATAAAAAAGGTTGGGCGATGAACTTGTCAGGTGGCGCCGCCGATCAAGTACTTGACGCAGATAGAGCGCGCTACCAAGGTGCGATACTAGACCCTATGTGTTTGAATTGCCTATCCGTCAATGCACAGCGCCAGGAGCGACGCATTTATTGTGCGCGTGCTGGAGAGTCCGATCCGCGAGTATGGCGCTTCAATGCTTTTCAGGTGTTGTGGTCCAAAGCGTGCCGGCTTGGCATATGAAGCTTTCCCGCTGCCTATGAAAAACAATTACAAGCCGTATTTGGACGGGTTTAGAGGGATTTCTATCCTGCTTGTGGCGATTTCACATGCAGGTTTTGGGGGCATCGTTCCAGGTGGTCTGGGGCTTACGATTTTTTTCTTTATCAGTGGCTACCTGATTACGTCATTGCTGCTGAAGGAGATGGATTCGACTGGAACGGTTGGTCTAAGGGATTTCTATTTGCGCCGTTTTTGGCGGCTCATGCCTGCGTTCGGGGTGTATTTGCTGTTGGCAGTGGCCTTGATCATTTTTGCGGGCGGGCACGTCCGAACAATGGAGTTTGTTTCCGCCGCGTTCTATTTTTCAAACTACTACAAGATTTTCTACGGTTACGAGGAATTGGCGGGCACGTTTTCGCCATACGGCGTGCTGTGGAGTCTCGCAGTTGAGGAGCATTTCTATTTGCTCTTCGCTCCACTGGTGGCATGGGTCAAACATAGAAAAACCATCCTTTGGACAACACTCTTTCTGTTGGTTCTGCCTTTGATTATTCGATTCATCGCTGTTGGCTCGGAGCCCAATGCATTCTCTGAAGAGTACACCTACCGCGCGACTGAGGCTCGCATCGACTCGATTGCGTATGGGTGCTTGCTGGCCATATTGGGTAACCGCGGTCTATGGCGTAGCCATGCGCTTTTCTCATTGGCGGCTGGCTGCGCGGGATTGATCCTGTCGCTTGTTTACCGGGATGAGCAGTTCCGTCAGGTGCTGCGGTATTCACTCCAGGGTGTCAGTTTGTATCTCATCTTTGGGGCGGTGATTTATGCAGAGCCTGTGTCTGCTTTACGACGCGCACTTTCAGTAAAGTCATTGGTCTTTATCGGCAAACTCAGTTACAGCTTGTATCTTTACCATTGGCTGGTCTTGATCATCATGATCATTTATGCCGGACCCGTTGCCAGGACCCTTGCATGGCAAGGGGGCTATTGGGTTTTGACCGTTGGACTT
>JBPOIP010000204.1:0-16360 GCA_052034395.1 Pseudomonadota bacterium | reverse complement strand
TGGCGCTGGTGATTGGCAATTCCGCCTACGAGGGGGGTGCCGCTTTGGACAATCCTGGAAATGATGCATCGGCGATGGCCGATGCGTTGAAGCGTCTGGGATTTTCGGTGACCCAGGTGCGTGACGGCACGCGTGAGCAGATGCTCGATGCGATCGAGTCCATGGAAAAACGCATGCACAACAGGTCCGCTGTGGGCATGCTGTACTACGCAGGCCATGGTCTGCAGTTGAACTGGCGCAACTACATGGTTCCGGTCAATGCCAGATTGACCGTTGCCAGTGATGTTTCTCAGCAGTCGGTGGATGTGGATGTCGTTTTGCAAGCTTTTAAGGCTGCCGGAAACCGTATGAACATCGTGGTGCTAGATGCCTGCCGTGATAACCCGTTTTTCGCAGCGGGAAGTGACAAGGGTTTGGCTCAAATGGATGCACCACCGGGTACCTTGCTGGCGTACGCGACCGCACCCGGAAACGTTGCAGATGATGGTTCTTTGGGTTCGAACGGTCTTTACACCGGCTTTCTGTTGCGTGAACTCACACGGCCTGCCTCCAAAATTGAAGATGTTTTCAAGCGCGTGCGGTTGCAGGTGCGTCAAAGCAGCAAGGGCAGCCAGGTCCCCTGGGAAAGCACCAGCCTGGAGGAGGATTTCTTCTTCAATGATGGCGTAAAAAATGCGTTCAGGCTCGAGGATCTGGATCGGCTCGGCCAGCAGGCGCGTGCACGGGCGCAGGGGGGCGTGGTAGAGGCGCAACTTGCTGAATCCAAAGAGCAGCAGGAGATGGAGCGGGTCGCTGCGCCACCCAAGGTCAGTGGCCCACCCTCCAAAAAGCAGGAGGAGTTGGAATTCCAGCGTGAAAAAACCGATTGGGATCGCATTTCAAGCAGCCACAACCCGGATGACTTTTATGCGTACCTATTGCGCTATCCCAGTGGCAGCATCAGCGAACTGGCAACCGCTGCGCTGGAGCGACTGGCGCGTGCGAAAACCAAGCCGGTTGTGGATCGTGATGGCATGGTTCAGGTAGCCGGCAATGCCCGATTCCAATTGGGTGACAAGCACTATTACTACTTGCGTGATGATCTGACCAAGACCTCACGGCCAGGTCTCATGCAGGTTACCCAGGTCAACGAGGACACGGTAGAAATCAACAACGGGCAGGATGTCTATACGCACGAAGGCGCCACCATCCGCAACCGGATCGTTTCCAAGATGGATCCACCCCGACTGGACATGCCGGCAGGCGACTACGCCATTGGCAAACGCTGGAATTACCGCTCGTTGAAGACGCTGGCGATAGGGCAGAACGTCGGCGTCTCCTTCGGGGTGAACGGACGGTCACGCATCACGGCGTTGGAGCAGGTGTCGGTGGCCGCGGGCACGTTCAAGGCCTATCGCCTCGAACTGGAAGAGTTCGGCGACGACGGTACCCACCTCAAGATGACGCGCTGGATGCTGCCAGGCTGGGGCTTCCCGATCAAGATGCAACGTGAACTGCGCCGTCGATACGGCAGCCCCGAAATCGAAACCATGGAGATGAGTTACCGGGAGCGAGTGGGCGGATGACGCCCTGGAAACGAATTTGCCGAACAAAGCGGTCATCCATCTCACGGCGCCTGAGTTACCTTGAAGCGGTGGTATCAGGGATCCGCGCATCTGCGCTTCTCCGGTATAGTTCAAAAATCAGTACCGCAACTGGCTGCAGGGTGCCTGGAGCCGCCGTGGCGATTCACGTATCCGGCCTCAATTTTCGCTCCCCGCATGAACCCTGATTTTGATGTTGTGCACTACTACGGCTTCATCCTTGAGGCCTTATCGCGGTTCGGGTCTGAAGGTCGCCACCTGAAGGCTCACAGACTGATCTCGCCACTGCGCAAAAAGAAGCCGGTCTATCCGGTTCTTGCTGGTGTGGCGAACGAAATGCGCATGCGTGACTTGCGAAGGAATGACGCATGCATTTTGGAGTTCGGTGTTTACAAGGGCCGATCGATCAAGATGCTGTCGGAACTGTTCCCCGAATGCAAGCTTTATGGATTCGACACATTTTCCGGATTTCCAGACGATGGTCGTACCGACTGGAAACTGGATTTCAGCGTATCACAGCTACCCCCAAAGCCCGCCAATGCAGAGTTTGTTGTTGGTCCCTTTGAAAAGACTTTGGATGGGTTCCTGCAAAGGATTGGAACCCAACATGTATCGCTCATTCACGTCGATTGCGACATCTTTTCAGCGACGGCGACGGTGCTTGAGACGCTGGACCACAGAATTGCTCCGGGCACTGTCATCGTATTCGATGAGTTGCTCAACTACGCCGAGTTTCCCGAGAATGAACTGCTAGCGCTTTATCTGTTTCTGCAGGCCCGCAATCTTGACTTCGATTGGTTTGTGACCATCGGAGACATCTATCCATTTGAACAGGCCTGCGCGGGTCAGCAGCCACCCAATGCGTTCATTGGTTATCGGAACCTGTGCTGCTACCAGAACACGTCAATCATCATCAAGGCAGCCAGTGACGCTTCTCGACGGATCGAGCAATTCTTGCCACTGGCGTCTGCTTTGGCTCGACAAAGACCGCTGGAGCGCACCTTCTCGACATCTTGATTAGCGATTCATCCGATTTGCGTCACTCCCCGGAGAATTGGGGGACCGCCAGGTCAATGAAGCTGCGCACCTTGGGCGTAAGATAGCGTGCGCTGGCAAACACCGCATGCACAGGTACGGCGGGCAAGGACCACTGGGGTAACACTTCTTGCAACTGACCGGCTTGCAATGCTGCATGGGCCACCATGGTGGGCATCTGGGCAATGCCCAAACCCGCTACAGCGGCATCACGCACGGCAAACACGTTGTTGGCTATCAGGCGGGGTTCCACACCCACGGCTTTTTTCTCTCCGTTCCGCGTGAACTGCAGGGTGGCGGAGAGGCTACCCGCCGCAAACAGCAGCATGTTGTGGTCAGGAAGGTCGTCTGGCTGGGCGGGGGCGCCGCGTCGTTTTAGATAGTCTCCGCTGGCATATAGCCCGTAACCCAGTTCACCCAGCTTGCGTGCCGCAAGCGAAGAGTCAGCCAGTGGCCCCACGCGAATGGCCAGGTCGAAGCCCTCGTGCACAATGTCCACCACGCGGCTGGTGAAGTCTGCGTCCACCCGCACTTGCGGATGCATTTGCAGGTAGCGGTTGATCCAGCCGCTCACGGCCATCATGCCGAACTCTACGCCACAGGTGAGCTTCAGCGTACCGCGCGGCTCACCCTGCGATTTCTGCACAGCCCGCTGCGCATCGTCCACAGAGGCCAGGATACCGACCGCGCGCTCGAAGAACTCGCGACCCACTTCCGTCAACGACAAGGCTCTGGTGCTGCGCTCCAGCAGGCGTACCCCGAGCTGCGCCTCCAGCTGGCTGACCACACGCGAGACATGGGCCTTTTGGGTGTGGAGTGCATCGGCGGCACGGGTGAAGCTGCCGGTCTGCACGACTTTGACAAAGCATTGAATGGCAGGCAGGTCCATTGTTAACAAAAGTGGCAACAGAAAGTCACATTTTGCAGTATTTATCAAAAACTGGAAAACATTGAAACTTCGCTCCACCCGACCAACCCAGGAGCAACCATGAGCCTCAAAGACCCCAATGTCGTCAACTGCAACACGAAAAAGCGCGTGGCTATTGTTATCGCCAACCCGGCCGTATCCAGCACCACGGGCTGGCCCGTTGGCTTTTGGTGGAGTGAACTCACCCACCCCTACCATGTCTTCACCGAGGCGGGCTATCGCGTGGAACTGTTCAGCCCGCTGGGTGGCGCATGCGAGGCCGACGGCATGAGTGACCCCAACGATGCCAGCGGCTACAGCAAGATCGACCTCATCAGCCAGGGCTTCATCCACACCCCCGAGTTGAAGGCACTGGTGGATAACACCAAGCCCGTAGCCGCTATCGACGTTGCTGCATTCGACGCCATCGTCATCGCCGGTGGCCAGGCACCCATGTTCAACTTTGAGCAGGCGCATGACCTGCACGCCAAGTTTGCTGCCTTCCACGCAGCAGGCAAGGTGGCTGCGGCGCTGTGCCATGGTGTGGCCGTGCTGGCGCACGCCAAGGATAGCCAAGGGCAGTTCATAGCCAAAGGCAAGACCGTGACCGGTTTTGCCAATGTTGAGGAAGACTTTGCCGACAACGCCGTCTGGAGCTACGGCATGCTGCCGCGCGATAAGCATGTCATGCCCTGGCGCATCGAGGACCGGCTGAAGGAAATCGGCGCGAATTATGTGCAGGCTGGCCTGTGGCGCAGCTATGCCGTGCGCGATGGCAACCTCATTACGGGTCAACAAAACTTTTCGGGCGAAGAAACTGCGCGCCTGGTAGTCGAAGCACTTGGCCGCTGATCGGACAAACAAACAACCACAGGAGCACCGTATGAGCATTTCCATCATAGGAGCCGGCAATGTCGGCATGGCGTTGGGGCAGGCCTTGACGCAGCGTGGCCAGCAGGTCGTGTTTGGCGTACCGGAACCGGCCAAATACGAATCGGTAGTGGCTGCGCTCGGTCCGCAAGCCAGCATTTCCAGCACCCAGGGGGCCATTGCTGCCAGTGACCTCGTCATTCTGGCCATTCCCTATGGCGCAGTGGCGACTCTTGCGCGCAGCGTGAGTGACTGGCAAGGCAAAGTGCTGGTGGATGCCACCAACCCGCTGGCACCGGCGCTGGCCGGTCTCAGCCTGGGCACCACTACCTCGGGCGCTGAAGAGTTGGCCAGGCTGGCGCAGGGTGCACGCGTGGTCAAGGCATTCAACACCACCGGTGCAGAGAACATGGCCGACACGAACTACCCTGGCGGAACCCCCTTCATGCCGGTTTGTGGCGACGACGCGCAGGCCAGGGAACGTGTTGTGGCACTGGCAACTCTGGTCGGGTTTGACGCCGTCGATTGCGGACCCCTGAGCGCTGCGCGCTACCTGGAGCCCTTTGGCATGACCTGGATTCACATGGCCATCAAACTGGGTTTGGAGCGGCGATTTGCTTTCGCCCGCCCGCAGCGCTAGGAGTTGCCATGCACAAGACCCGACTCGAAGCCTTCAGCGATGGCGTCCTGGCCATCATCCTGACCATCATGGTGCTGGAAATCAAGGTGCCGCATGGCGAAACCTTTCAGGCCTTACAGCCGTTGCTGCCGGTGTTTCTGAGCTATGTACTCAGCTTTTTGTACATCGGCATTTACTGGAACAACCACCACCACATGCTGCACGCTACCCGCAAGGTGAGCGGTGCGGTCCTGTGGGCAAACCTGCACCTGCTGTTCTGGCTTTCGCTGCTGCCATTTGCCTGTGGCTGGATGGGCGAGAACCACTTTGCGCAGCTTCCGGTAGCGCTCTATGGCGGGGTACTGCTGATGGCTGGATTTGCCTATTGGTTGTTGGCCCGGGCCATCATCCGGGCCGATGGGCCAGACTCGGTGCTGGCGCAGGCCATTGGTGGCGACCGCAAAGGCAATGCCTCTGTCCTCTTGTATGTGCTGGCCATTCCACTCGCGTTCGTGCACGTGGCGCTGGCCGAAGCCATTTACGTGGGCGTTGCCCTGATGTGGCTGATACCCGACCGCAGGATCGAGTCGGCTCTGCAATTGCAATAGGGGTCTTTGGGAGCGTAGCCTCGCTTCAAATGCCTGTGCATTCATTTATCTGAACCTGCACCCACTGCGTTTGTGGGTGCAGGTCGGCAGCGTTATCGCCCTTTCTTTTCTTTGTCGAACTTGCGCCAATATGGGAACGCGTCGGCATGGAGCTCGATGTCCAACTCTGATACCCGCATCTGCAGGCACACCTGCACGTCGGCGACCGCCTGGTTGTAGACCAGCGGACCGATCTCCTCCAGAAAATACCCCAGCAGGGCGCCTGCGGCGATGTTGCCAATGGGCTCGTCCATGTTTTCGCGGAAATACCGCTCGATGGAGGCAATGGCTTCCTTGCGGGCTTCGCGGGGGATTTCGATGGTCATAGCCGTGGCATGGGTTGATCAGCTTCCCACCATATCCGCAATCTTGCTGCCATACCAGCGAAGGTCTTCCTGCCACAGCGCCTGTCGGCGGTCGTTGTCGTCGGTCACCGTTTGCAGCAGGTGGCCCTCTGGCCCCATCTTGTAGTCAAACGTCACGCTGATGGCTTCCAGTGGTTCGGTGTTGACCAGCATGAAGCAGAGGTTGTCGATGATCCGGGGTGTCAGCGGCTGCCCTTTGGCCTGCTGGGCAATGTAGCCTGCCACGCTGTGGCCCATGCGGTTAGCCACATGGCCGCTCTTGGGGTAGTGGCCAAACTGTGGTGACACCGCACCCACGCTGTCGCCGATCACGAACACCTGCGGATCGTCCTTCAGGTTGTAAAACTCGGGGTGCACCGCCGCCCAGTTGGTCGGTTTGCCGTCGGGGGTCTTGCCCACGGCACCCAGCTTCCACACCAGATCGGCGGCCTGGTGGTGGCCCATGAAAATGGCGTCATCAAATTGGAAGTCACCGGCCGCGGTTTTGACGACCTTGTTGTAGGGGTCCAGCTCTTTCACGCCCGCGTTGGGCACATGGGTGATGATGTCGTGGTAGAGGTCATCAAAGGCCAGGCGGTAGCCGCCGCCAATCGGGGCAATGCGGGGTTTGGGGTCCAGGATGACGATCTTTGCCGGAATCTTGTGCTTCTGGAAGTGGTTGGCCATCAGGCAGGCGCGCTCGTAAGGCGAAGGCGGGCAGCGGTGGGGCGGGGGTGGCAACGTCATCACAATGGTGCCGCCCTTGAAGGCGTGGATCTTCTGCTTCAGTGACAAGTGCTCGGCGCTGGGAACATAGGCGCTGGAGAAGTGGGTGTTGGTGTAGGCAATGGCCTGGCGGTCATTGCCAAACCAGGGCTCATACGACACGCGGATGCCCGCTGACACCACCAGCCAGTCGTAGTCGACAAAACCTTGTGCGGTGTGCACGCGCTTCTTGTCGCGGTCGATGTCGGTGATCTCGGTTTGTACATAGGTGTAGCCAAAGCGCTTGGCCGCAGCGGGGTACGAGTGCACGAGAAATGATGTGTCCACCACATCCACCAGCCACTTGTTGCTCAAGGGGCACGACCAGAAGAGGGGGTTCTTTTCCAGCAGCACAACGTCCAGCTCGGGGGCCGTATCGCGCAGGTGGCGCGCGGTGGACAGGCCGCCCCAGCCACCGCCCAATACGACGACACGGCGCTTCTTGCCCTTGGGCATCAGTTCTGTGGTGGGGGAGAAGAGGAAAGGCTGGGCGATGGCAACGGTGGACGCAGCGGATAGCGCGCCCAAAGCTGCCGCCCCCTTGATCAGGGTGCGACGTGCGGTGTTCATAAAAGACTCCGTGAATAGTGGGAAAAACCTGTCGGCGCATACGAGGAGCCAGGCTCCAATGCCTCGAAGGCAGGTTGCCCGGTACCGTTAGGCCAGGGCGGTGCAAATCTTAGTCGATGTGGCTGCGGTTCAGGCGGTGCGGGATGCAATGGTCTCCAGCACCATGGGTGTGGCCTGCCAGGACCTTGCGGCGCTGGCTTCGCTCTCCAGCACAAAAGCGGCCTGCAGCCGAGCCACGGCATGTTGTGCACTGGCTGCATCGGCGGCATGTACCCACGCCAGGGGCTCACCGGTTTGCAAATGGGCGCCCAGCGGCAGAACGCCGGTTAACCCGACACGGGCATCGATGGTATCCGTGGCGGTGCGCCGGCCACCGCCCAGTTCCACCACAGCCATGCCGATGGCGCGCGTATGCATGGCGTGCAGCACGCCGCTGCGCCGGGCTGGCACCGGAACCACCACGGGCGCGGCTGCCAGGTATGCGCCAGGGCGCTCCATCAAGTCCGCCGGGCCACCCAGCGCAGCCACCATGCGGGCAAATATTTCGGCGGCGGCGCCACTGACCAGTGCGCTCTGCAGCCGGGTGCGCGCGGCCACGGTATCGCTGGCCAGGCCACCCAGCACAAGCAACTCGGCGCTCAGCGCCAGCGTGACTTCGTGTTGACGCGGCTCGCGAACGCCGTTGCCGCGCAGGTAGGCAATGGTCTCCATCACCTCCAGTGCATTTCCCACCGTGGTACCTAGAACCTGGTTCTTGTCGGTGATCAGCGCGGTTGTTTTCAGACCCGCACCGCTGGCCACCGCAACAATGCTGTGGGCCAGTTCTTGCGCCATGGGGAGCGTGTCGGCAAAGGCACCGTTGCCGCATTTGACGTCCATCACCAGCGCCTGCAAGCCGGCGGCCAGCTTCTTGGACAGGATGCTGGCGGTGATCAGCGGCACGCTCTCCACGGTGGCGGTCACGTCGCGTGTGGCATAGAAGCGCTTGTCGGCGGGCGCCAGGTCCGCCGTCTGGCCGATGATGGCGCAGCCCACGGTACGCACCACGCGGTCAAAGCGGGCGGGTTCTGGTGTGGCGTTGTAGCCGGGAATGGCAGCCAGTTTGTCCAGCGTGCCCCCGGTGTGGCCCAGGCCGCGCCCCGAGATCATGGGCACATAGCCCCCGCAGGCAGCCACCAGAGGGGCCAGCATCAGGCTGACCTTGTCGCCGACGCCGCCAGTCGAGTGCTTGTCCAGCACGGGGCCGGGCATGGCGGACCAGGTCATGACGCGACCGGAATGCATCATGGCGTGGGTCAGGGCCACACACTCGTTGCGGCCCATGCCCCGCAGGAATATGGCCATGGCCAATGCGGCGACCTGGCCCTCGCTCCAACTGTGGTCCACCAGCCCTTGTACAAAGGACTCGATTTGCGGCACGCTCAAAGCCTTGCCATCGCGTTTGGTGCGGATGATTTCCTGGGCCAACATGGTGGGGCGGGGCTGATTTCAATACGCGCTGCTGGTGGGCGCTGATGCCTGCCCGTCCAATACGGCTTCAATGTCATTGAGCAGGCCGCTGGCTCCAAAGCGAAAACGCTTCGCACACAGTGCTGCGTCGCCCAGCTTGGAGGCCACCAACTCCAGATAAACCTTGGCGTCCTGAACCGAGCGGATGCCGCCAGAGGCCTTGAACCCGGCATGCACCAAGCCGCTGGCTGCAATTTCGCCCAGCATCACCGTGGCAGCGTCCAAGGTGGCTGACACCGGCGTTTTGCCGGTGCTGGTTTTCACAAAGTCGGCACCAGCCGCCAGCGCGAGTTGCGTGGCCTGGGCGATCAGTGCGGGTGTGGTCAGCACACCGCTTTCAATGATGACCTTGAGGGCCAGCGGCCGGCTGGCCGCGCGCACCTGGGCCAGAAAACCGGCACAAGCAGCCGCCTGGCCGCTGATGAGTGCGTGGTACGGCAGCACGACGTCCACTTCGTTTCCACCGGCTTCGACAATGGTTTTGACGTCGGCCAACGCCAGCGCGACATCCAGTTCACCTGCCGGGAAATTGGCGACCGCTGCCACGGGAATGCTGGCGGGCAGCAGGCTGCGGGCCTGTGCCACAAACCGTGGCCATACACACACCGCGGCCACCGGGCCAAAGCGGGTCTGGGCGCGCTTGCACAGGGCTTCAATGTCGGCCGGCGTGTCGGCGTCGTTCAGGCTGGTCAGGTCCAGGCATTGCAGGGCCAGGTGCGCGGCTTCGGGCAAAGTTAGGGTGTTTGGCATGAATTGATCAATAAAAAGTGGCAGTAGGCCGCGTGATACATGAAAAGATAGCTATGAAATGTATAGCGAACAACGGTGAGTGGTTAGCGGTGCAGGGACGCCACATCGGCCAGACTGGCAATCAGGTCCGTCAGAAACTGCGCGGCATGGGCGCCCGACTCCTGCGCCTGCTGCAGGGTGGCGGCGTGGCTCAGCGCCTCGCTACTGAGCCCCGCCGCCATGTTGGTCATCAGCGACAGGCCCAGCACCCGCAAACCCGCGTGGCGCGCCAGAATGGTTTCGGGCACGGTACTCATGCCCACGGCGTCGGCACCCCAGGCGGCAAACATGCGGATTTCGGCCGGGGTTTCAAACTGTGGACCCAGCGCCCACAGATAGGTGCCTTCGCCCAGCGCTACGTGCTTGGCCTTTGCCAGCTGTCGGGTGTGGGCCAGCAGCTCGGGGTCGTAGGCGGCGCTCATGTCCACAAAGCGCGTGTTGCCGGTTTCACCGACCAGCGGCGAGCGCTGGGTGGCGTTGATGTGGTCGGTGATCAGCATCAAGCTGCCGGGGGGCATGGTCGGGCGAAGGCTGCCTGCCGCATTGGTTTGCAGCAAGAGTTTGACGCCCCATCGCTTAAGGCTGCGCAGCGCGCCGGCCATGCCGGCACAGTCGCCGCTCTCGTAGGTGTGCTTGCGCCCGCCGAGCATGGCCACGCGCTGTAATCCCATGCGACCCACCGTGAGGGCGCTGACATGGCCTTCCACACTGGTGGACTGGAAAGCCGGCAAATCGGAATAGTCCACGTGCCGGGCGTCCTGGACATGCTGCGCTGCGCTGGCCCAGCCGGAGCCGAGCACGACTGCAACGGCAGGCGCGGTACCACAACGGATTTGCAGCGTGGCGGCGGTTTCGGCAATCAGCGAGGGTTGGTGGTGCATGGCTGTGAATGTTTCAAATGGTCGGGTCCAAAGCTGGCGGGCAATAGCTGGCCGAGTGTCCAGGTGTGCTTTACACCACCCGGGTCGGCAGAAATGACCAGCATGTCATCGTCAGCGAACTCACGCAGTTTCTGGCGGCACCCGCCGCACGGGGTGATGATGTCCGGCCCGGGCCCGGTGACCAGCACCACCCTGGCTCGCTGGCCACCCGCCATCAGCATGGCGCCCAAGGCGGTGGCTTCGGCACACCAGCTCTGCGGGTAGGCCGCGTTTTCCACATTGCAACCCGCATGCACTGCGCCGTGCTCATCCAGCACGGCAGCACCGACCGCATAGCCGGAATAGGGCGCATACGCACGGCTGCGCGCGGCCAGTGAGGCAGCCAGCAGTCGCTCGAGGTCGCCGGGAGCCAGTTCTTGCATGGTGCGTATCTCCAGTGGTGTGTAAGGCGGTGCTGGCAATAGTGTAGTGTTGCACCACCATGACATCCAAGCTTCATACTTTTCTTTGGCACGACTACGAGACCTTTGGCGCGGTGCCGCGGCGCGACCGGCCGGCGCAGTTTGCCGCCATACGCACCGATGCCGATCTGAATGAATTGGGTGATCCCATCATGCTGTATTGCCAGCCTGCGCCTGATTTTCTGCCCGACCCCAACGCCTGTCTCATCACCGGCATCACGCCCCAGCGGTGTCTGCAACAGGGTGTACCCGAGCACGCATTTGCCGCTCAGATAGCGCAGGAATTCAGTTTGCCCGGCACGATTGGTGTGGGCTACAACACCATCCGCTTTGACGATGAAATCACCCGCTTCATGTTCTGGCGCAACCTGATCGACCCCTATGCGCGCGAGTGGCAAAACGAATGTGGCCGCTGGGACCTGCTCGACGTGGTGCGCACCGCCTATGCCCTGCGCCCGGACGGGATCGCTTGGCCAACCAAAGCGCAGGGTGACCCGAGCTTCAAGTTGACGGATTTGAGCGCTGCCAATGGCCTGTTGCACGACGCAGCGCACGATGCACTGAGCGATGTGCGCGCCACCATTGCTTTGGCGCGGCTGATCAGGACCGCGCAGCCGCGTCTGTTTGACTTTTGCTTCGGGCTGCACAGGAAAGACGGCGTTGCGCACGAGCTGGGCTTGCCGGTGGCGCCGCGCCATGCGCGACCGTTTTGGCATGTTTCAGGCATGTTTGCCGCTGCACGGGGTTGTCTGGCGCTCATGTGGCCGCTGGCCATGCACCCCAACAACAAGAACGAGCTGATTGCCTGGGATCTGGCGTTGGACCCGCGCGAGCTGGAGTCGCTCAGTGCTGCCGACGTGCGGCTGCGCCTGTTCAGCAAGGCGGCAGATCTGCCCGAGGGCGTGCTGCGCCTGCCGGTCAAGTCAGTGCACCTGAACAAGTCACCCATGGTCATGTCCAACCTGAAGGTGCTGTCCCCTGCGATGGCACAGCGCTGGGGCATTGATGTGGATGCCCAGCTGCTGCACGCCCATTACGCACAAGCCCTGCCGGACATGAGCGCCATCTGGAGCGAGGTTTTTGACCGGCCTGCTGGCCCGCGCCCCGATGTGGATGAAGACCTGTATGGCGGCTTTGTCAGCAACAGCGACCGGCGTCGCCTGAATGACCTGCGTGCCATGACCCCCGACCTGCTGGCGGGTGCCCACCCGGCGTTTGAGGACGAGCGCCTTCCCGAATTGCTGTTTCGCTACCGGGCGCGCAATTTTCCGCAAACCCTGACCGACGCTGAGGCTCAGCGCTGGGAGGCGCACCGTGCTGAACGCCTATTTGACGGTGTGAGTGGTGCGCGCACCATTGAGCAGCTATTTGATGAAATTGACCGCTTGTCCGCAGACGCAGACGAGCGACAAGAGGGCATTTTGGGTGCGCTTTACGATTACGCGGAGTCCATTGCGCCGCACAGAAACTGAAGTGCTGCGAGAATCCCACCCCACTGGCCATTGGCAAATCCGCAACCTGAACCGACTGGAACCCCATGAAAATCGACAAAGATACCGCTGTAACCCTCACCTTCAAAGTGGCTGATGCTGCGGGCAAGTTGATTGACAACGGCAGCGAGCCCACGGTGTATTTGCACGGTGGCTACGACAACACGTTCCCCAAGATTGAAGAGGCCCTGCAGGGGCACGAGCCGGGATACGAGGTTACGCTCACGCTGACGCCTGAAGATTCCTTTGGCGAGCGTGACGAAGCATTGGTGACCACCATCGACAAGAAGGACTTTCCGCCCGGCGTGAAGGTCGGCGGGCAATTGAAGGGTCGGGGTGACGATGGGCAGGAGATTGTTTTCACCGTTCTGAAGATCAAGGGCCCCGTTGTTCACCTGGATGGCAACCACCCGCTGGCGGGCAAAACCCTGCGATTCACGGTCAAGGTCCTTGATGTGCGGGCCGCCACAGCGGAAGAAATTGCGCATAAGCATGTGCATGGTGAGCACGGACACCACCATTGATTTCTGCACTGGACATGACTTAGGTCATGGAATGGCAAGTCCGCCGGTTTAAAGTGACTTGCATCAATCGACGACAAAATCCAGAATGGTGGTCAGGGGGTTGTGGCGCACAGACGCGGCAGCGCCACACACAGAAGCCTGGAGGCGCCATGCAAGCATTGACCCGTCGTTGGTCCGAAATCGGACTGCAGCTCAAATTGCAGATCCTGATTCAGAGTTTTCTGTTGATCATTTTGGTCAGCGCGCAGTTCTGGCTTTCGCACCAGATCGAGGAACGTTCGCTCATCGTGGCCGAAGAGCGGACGATGGTGGCGGCCGACGGGGTCATCAATGCGCTCAATACGCTGATGGAACCGATAGTCAACGGCAAGGACTTCATCAGCGATACCAAGGCGCGTGCGCTGTTTCTGCAGAAAATCGCCATCTCGGACGGCATTAAGGAATTGCGCGTGGTTCGCGCCAAGAGCATTGACGATGAATACGGCCCCGGACTACCGGAAGAGCGCATTGTGGATGACCTGGACCGCGCCGTGCTGGCCAGCGGCAAGCCGCTCTACCAGTTGAGCCAGGACCCCAAGGATGGCGCTATTCTAAGAGCCGTCATTCCTTACATCGCGGTAAAGGAATACCGCACCAGCAAGTGTCTGGAGTGCCATGCGGTGGATTCCGGAACGACCATCGGCGTGGTCAGCATCAAGGCGGACGTGAATGAAGACGTTGCTGCCATCCGCACCATGAACGGCTGGTTGTGGGCCGGGCAGGGTGTCTTGCAGATTGCGCTGTATTTTGTGATTGGAGCAATCGTGAAGCGCCAGCTCAGCCAGCTCGGTGCTGAACCGCGCGAGGCCACACGGCTGGCCCAAAACGTGGCCGAAGGTGACCTGAGCACCGTCATCCAGACCCGCCCCGGCGACACGCAGAGCCTGATGGCGCAGCTTTTGTACATGCAGAGCAGTCTGGTCAAGCTGGTGGCCAATGTGCGCCGCAGCTCGGAGGGCATTGCAACGTCGAGTGCCGAGATAGCAGACGGCAACAACGACCTGTCAGCGCGCACCGAGCAGCAGGCCAGCGCGCTGGAGCAGACGGCAGCCTCCATGGAAGAGCTGGGCTCCACAGTCAAGCAAAACGCCGACTCGGCACGGCAGGCCAATCAGCTGGCGATGAATGCGTCGACCGTAGCCGTTCGCGGCGGCGAGGTGGTGGGGCAGGTCGTGGAAACCATGAAGGGCATCAACCAGTCGTCGCACAAGATCTCCGAGATCATCAGCGTCATCGACGGCATTGCGTTCCAGACCAATATTCTGGCGCTCAATGCTGCCGTGGAGGCAGCGCGCGCCGGTGAGCAGGGCCGGGGTTTTGCGGTGGTGGCGACCGAGGTGCGGTCTCTGGCCGGACGCAGCGCCGATGCGGCCAAGGAGATCAAGAGCCTGATCAGCGCCAGCGTGGAACGCGTGGAGCATGGCACGACCCTGGTTGACCAGGCCGGCGTCACCATGACCGAGGTGGTCAGTTCCATCAAGCGGGTGACGGACATCATGGGTGAAATCAGCGCTGCCAGCAACGAGCAGGCGCTCGGTGTTGCCCAGGTGGGCGAAGCCATTGCCCAGATGGACCAGACCACCCAGCAAAACGCGGCCATGGTGGAAGAGATGTCCGCGTCGGCGGCGGGACTGAAGTCGTTGGCCGACGAGCTGGTGCAGTCCGTGTCCGTGTTCAAGCTGGACGCGAATCGCTAGTGCCATGTCGCACTGGTTCAGCGAGTTGCTATTGTGTTGATAGCAAACTATTCAATATGTACGAGGACTTGCGTTTGATATGAGTCAATGGTCTGCCAATACCGAACTTTCGGCGGATGACGCGTTAGCGCTGCACGAACGGGCAGAGGGGCGCTGGCGTGATCGCGCCGAGCGCCTGGTTGCTGCCTCAACCAGCGAGCCCGGACCCGATACGGCACATGTTTGGCACGAGTTGCAGGTTCACCAGATTGAACTGGAGATGCAGTACGAGGAACTGCGCAACGCGCAGCAGGAGCTGGCGGAAACCAAGGCGCGCTATCTGGAGCTCTTTGATCTTGCCCCAGTTGGCTATTGCACGCTGGTCGATGGCGGGCTGATCCTGGACGCCAACCTGGCCGCAGCGGGCTTGCTGGGCCGAAACCGTAGCCAGCTGGTCAAGCGGTCATTGAGTCAATTCATCGAACGTGACGATTTGGGCAGCTTTTACCGGCTGCAAAAACTTCTTCTGGCCGGCGACGATGCACAGACTTGCGAATTGCGCATGCGCAAATTTGATGGAACGCCATTTTGGGCGAATTTGCAGATGTCGCGCATGGTTTCGCAGGGGGATGTGTCCACCCTGTTGCTGACGTTCAGTGACATCACAGCACACAAAAAAGCCGAGGAATCCGTCCATGCGGCGCTGTATGCCCGCAGCCTGCTGGAAGCCAGCCTGGACCCCTTGGTCACCATCAGTGCCGACGGAAAGATCACCGATGTGAACACCGCCACGGAACAGGCCACGGGCCTGAATCGCACGTACCTGATTGGGAGCGATTTTGCGGACTATTTCACCCACCCCCAGCAAGCCCGTGCCGGGTATGAGCTGGTTTTTTCGCAGGGGTCGGTAACCAATTACCCGCTGGCCATTCGGCATATCACAGGCAAGGTCACCGAGGTGCTTTATAACGCCCGGGTTTTTCTGGATGACGCGGGGCAGGTGCGGGGCGTGTTTGCTGCAGCACGCGATGTGACTGCGCTGAAAAAAGCTGAAAACGCGGCTCTGGCTGCGACTCTGGCCAAGTCCGAGTTCCTGGCCAACATGAGCCATGAAATTCGCACGCCCATGAATGGCGTCATCGGCATGATTGACATCATGAAGCAAACCACGCTGTTGCCGGAGCAGCAGCGCATGCTGAACACCATCGAACAGTCGTCGCAGGCGCTTCTGGCCATTCTCAATGACATTCTGGATTACTCCAAGATTGAGGCGGGCAAGCTGGCAGTTGAGCGCATTCCCACACAACTGACCGAGGTGATGGAGAGTGTTCTGCATCTCATGCAGGTGAGCGCCGAGTCCAGATCGATCGAAATGACGTCCGAGCTGTCAGCGGATTTGCCACAGTGGGTTTTGTCGGACCCCACGCGTTTGCGCCAGATTCTCTTGAATCTGGTGGGCAATGCGCTGAAATTCACCCGCAGCACGCCCGAGCGACCCGGGCAGGTGTGTGTGCAGGCCATGCCGTGCCAGAGCGCGGATGGTCAACCGGGATGGCAGTTGCGCGTCACGGACAACGGCATTGGCATGACACCCGAGCAGATGGAGCAGCTGTTTCAGCCCTTCACCCAGGCGGATGTCAGTACGGCGCGC
>JBPOIP010000195.1:0-2925 GCA_052034395.1 Pseudomonadota bacterium | reverse complement strand
AGCCGTATCGGCTCGCGGGACGCCGGGCAACCAAACTCAGATGCGCAACAGGTACAGAGCCGTCAGGCCCGTACCAACCGCCGCAACCAGATAGACCACGACTGCAACCAGACCATCCTGGCGCAAGCCGAAGTCGTGCACGGTAACGCGCAAACGGTGTGCAGCATGCCACAAGAACAGGGTGATGACACCGAGCAGGAATAATTTCCCCATCCAGTGGGCAGCAAATGCGTGCAGGCCGTCGTAACCCAGCAGATTGGGGGTATGGCCCAGAGCCGTCAGCAGAAACAGGAGAGCCAAAACCGGCGCCAGAAAGGCCGCCAGTGTTCCACCGGCAGCGAACAGACTCCAGAAGATGGGCTTGTTGGACTTGGCCATGGCTACAGCACCCCCGCAAAGAACAGCACAATCAGCGAAGCAACAATCCACACCGCGTAATGTGCGCCGATGATGTATTTGCCTGCCAGAAATTCCTCACCCATCTGTACCGGCAGCGCTTTGGGCGTCACATTGAACCAGCTGGTGGCGTTATGCAGCGCAAAAACCAGCACGATGATCAATCCCAGCACGCTCAGCGGCCCCTGAATGGCGGCGATGAATGACTCGTATTCGGCCCGCCCCTTGGAGAGCCGCTCCAGCGCACACACCATGAGCAATGCGAAAGCACCAATCGGAATGCAGGTGACCTCGCGTGACATGTAACGCATGTAGCGCGGGTGCTTCAACCACCAGCCTGTTTTGGAAACAGGGCGTACAAACGGCTTGCGACTCATTTTGAACCTCCGGGTAACAGGCGTTCCTTGAACCAGTCAATGGTGCTGGCAACCTTGACCTGCTGCAGGGCACCCGCAGGGTCAACCGCCTTGGGACAAACCTCGGAACAGGCACCAACAAAGGAGCATTCCCACACGCCCTCGTTGGTGGCAATGACTTCCTGGCGCTCATCGCGACCACCATCGCGCGAATCCTGGTTGTAGCGGTGTGCCAGGGTAATGGCTGCCGGTCCTATGAACTTGGGCTGCAGCGCATATTCGGGGCAGGCGGCATAGCACAGCATGCAGTTGATGCACATGGAAAACTGGCGGTACTTCATCAGCTGCGCAGGCGTCTGCTTGTACTCACCCTGTTCAATGGGCTTCTTGTCCTTGGGGATCAGATACGGCTTGACCCGCTTGAGCTTGTCGATGAAGTCATCGGCCACAGTCACCAGATCGCGTTCAATCGGGAAGTTGGCCAATGGTTCGACCTTTATCACCATACCAACGTAGTCGCGCAGGAACGCGTGGCACGACAGCTTGGGCTCGCCATTGACCATCATGCCGCAGCTGCCGCACACGGCCATGTGGCAAGACCAGCGGTAGGCCAATGTGGGATCGATGGTCTCCTTGACGGCGTTGAGCGCGTCCAGCACGACCCACTCTTCATGGCATTCCACTTCATATTTCTGGAAATAGGGCTCGGTATTCTTTTCCGGGTCATACCGCATCACTTCCAGCTGGACCAGCCGCTTTTTGAGTTGGGTCATTTGTGGTCTCCCGAATAGTCCCGCACGCCCGGAGGCGACTTGGTAATCACCACATCGAGGTAGTCAATGCGCGCCGTGTCCTGCCCCTGGTAATAGGCCATGCTGTGGCGCAGGAAATTCTTGTCGTCCCGCTCCACGTAGTCCAGACGCTGGTGGGCTCCGCGAGACTCCTTGCGTGCCAGGGCGCCAACCGTGAGGGCCGATGCGCAATCGAGCATGGAACCCAGTTCCAGAACCTGGAACAGGTCGGTGTTGAACACGTTGCTCTTGTCGTGCAGCACCACCTTGTTGTAGCGCTGGCGCAATTCCACAATCTTGGCGACCGCTTCCTGCAGGCCCTCTTCGGTGCGGTACAGGCCACAGTTTTTCTCCATGGTGTCCATCATTTCCTTGCGCAGGCCCGACATGGACTCCTTGCCGTCGGTACGCAGAAAAAGCTCGCGGATACGGGCTTGCGATGCATCGGCCTGTGCCTTCAGTGCCGCCTTGTTGGCTGGACCGACGGACTTGGCGTGCGCAATGGCCGACAGGGCCGCCGCCTTGCCAAACACCAGTAGCTCGGTCAGTGAGTTGGAGCCCAGCCGGTTGGCACCGTTCAGGCTGACACAGGCGCATTCACCTGCGGCAAACAGGCCGGGCAGTTCGGTTGCGGCCTTGGTATTGGTGGAGATGCCACCCATCATGTAGTGCACCACCGGGCGGATTGGCACGGGGTCTTTGACAATGTCCACACCCAGGTAGGCAATGGCCAGTTCGCGCACCAGCGGCAGGCGCTCGTCAATGTATTTTTCGCCCAGGTGGCGCATATCCAGCAACACGCACTCGCCCCATGGCGTGGTAACGGTGTTGCCCTTTTGCACCTCGTGCCAGTAGGCCTGGCTCACGCGGTCGCGGGGGCCGAGCTCCATGGTCTTGAGCTGCGGTTTGCCTAACGGCGTCTCGGGGCCCATGCCGTAGTCCTGCAGGTAGCGCCGGCCATTCTTGTTGAGCATCACCCCGCCCTCGCCGCGACAAGCTTCGGTCAGCAGGCTTCCGGTGTTGGGCAAGCCCGTCGGGTGGTACTGCACAAACTCCATGTCTTTGAGTGGCACACCGGCCCGGTAAGCCAACGCCATGCCGTCACCCGTCTTGATGGCACCATTGGTGGTGAACGGGAACATGCGCCCTGCCCCACCGCCGCAAATGATGACCGACTTGGCATTGAACTGCTTGATCATGCCGCTCTTCATTTCCATGGCGGTCAGACCCTGGCAACGGCCCTCATCGACCAGCAGGTCCAGCGCGAAGTACTCGTCATAACGGGTAATCGACGGGAACTGCAAGGTGGTCTGAAACAGTGTGTGCAGGATGTGAAACCCGGATTTATCCGCCGCAAACCAGGTGCGCTGCTTTTTCATGCC
>JBPOIP010000166.1:0-5104 GCA_052034395.1 Pseudomonadota bacterium | reverse complement strand
GTTGCGCAGAGCCGTCAGTCGTTTACAGTCTGTGCCAAATCAAATGAGCAACCGCAATGAGGCGCATTCAATGAATGCAACACAAATTGCAGCGTAAGAGATTTAGGCAAGCGTTGTTCAGCGAAAACCAATCAGGCCCACATTTCTTCAATGCCGCTAAAGTCCGCAATTGACTGCATTAATGACGTAGCTGGTAATGGTCATCACCGACTGCTTTGGCCGAGCAGCTGAAGTAAGTCATCCGGCAGGTTTCGGAGCGAAGCTGACGCTCGAATGACCATGGTTACAAGAGACTGACTTGCTGCTTCTGGCCGACATCGGAAACTCAGCCTCGGATTACAGATAGCTCACGCTTCCCACGGATTAATGACGGACACCCCACCTGCTTCGAAGGGAGCAGTATCTCGAGATGCCACTATGAAACCTCGTGAGGCCGCAATCGCAGCGATATAGCCATCGGGTGTTGGTAAGCCCCCGGCGAACCCAAGTTGATTTCCGATTCAGGCGGCGGATTCAGGCAGCCAGCGATGCGGCAGCAATTCGCCAATGCGACTGTTGGGCTGAGTCGGCAGACGGGACAGGATATCCTTCAGATAGAGGAAGGGATCATGGCCGTTGAGTTTGGCCGACTGGATCAGGCTCATGATGGCGGCGGCCCGTTTGCCAGCACGCAAGCTGCCGGCAAATAGCCAGTTCTTCCGGCCCGTGGCAATCGGGCGGATGCGGTTCTCGATCCAGTTGTTGTCGATGGGCACCTGACCGTCGCCGATGTAATGGGCGAGCGCCTTCCAGCGTTTGAGGCTGTAATCAATCGCTTTGGCCGTCGAGGAACCGTTGGGCACCTGCAATCGATGCCGGATCAGCCAATCGTGGAATTCGTCCAGAATCGGTTTGGCCTGCGCCTGGCGTATTCGTCGCCGTTCGTCAGGACTGATTTCAGCAACTTCCCGCTCCACCTGATAGAGCCTCTGAATGTAAATCAGCGCCTGTTCGGCGATCTGACTCTGGTTGTTGGCGTGCAGATCGAAGAATTTGCGGCGCGCATGCGCCATGCAACCCGCTTCGGTTACGCCGTCGGCGATCAGCGCCTTGTAGCCTGCGTAGTCGTCGCACACCAGCGTACCTTTCCAGATGCCGAGGAATTCCTGGGCATGCTTGCCGGCCCGGCTGTCGGCGAAATCATAGATGACGGCCTTGATCGGCTCGAAGGCACCGATACTGTACGACCAGAGATAGGCCCGATGGGTCTTCCCCTTGCCGGGGTCGAGCATCGCCACCGGTGTTTCATCCGCATGCAGCACCGGGTAGGTCAGCATCTCGGTCTTCAATGCATCGACCAGTGGTTGCAGCGCAACGCCCATTTGACCCACCCACTCGGCCAGTGTCGATTGCGGAATCGGCAGGCCGGCCCGGCCAAAGATGCCTTCCTGACGATACAGTGGCAGGTGATCCAGGTACTTGGCGATCAGCACATGCGCGAGCAGGCCGGTGGTCGGGATACCCTTGTCGATGACATGGGCAGGTATCTTTGCGCTTACCGGCGGGGAGTGCTGCAATGCTAAACAGCAGCTCGGCGAGTGTCACGCTGGACAGGTAGAGTGTTTCGGCCGCTTGATCGTTCAGCTAGGCCCGTACGGCCGGGTGCAGCTCAGGTTTCATCGCTTCGGAAACGACATTGGTATCGAGTACGATCATTCAAACCTCAGCGGCTCAGCCGGCGTTGTGTCTTTGACCTGCTCGAATATCTCGAAATCCTCATTGCTCAGGCCGATCTGGCGGCCCAACGCCGCTAGGGCATCGCCCACGCGAACCCGCGACTCCGGCTTGACCGCCATGGCCAGAATCTCGCGGACTTCAGCCTCAATGCTGTGCCCATGTTGAGCGGCCCGCACCCGCAACGCGCGGTGCACATCGTCGGGCAGATTGCGTACCGTCAGCATTGCCATTGCATCACCTCGTAAATATGCATTCTATGCATGCATTTTAATCTCGTGAATGCGTTACAACCAGAAGCATCGCTTTTGCGACCCACCACGTCGCCGGACACGCCATCGGTCGGCCCGGTGCAGGCAAAAGTCATTTCGCCTGTGCCTTGGGACACGCAATGGTCGAGCTTGGTTGCCCCGTCCTGTTCTCGCCGACCGCTGCGCTGGTTCAACGCCTTCTGGCTGCCAAGCGCGATCTGCGCCTACCGCAGGAGCTGGCCAAACTGGATCGGTTTGAATGCCTCATTCTTGACGATATTGGCTATGTCCAGCACGACCGGGACGAAATGGAGGTGCTGTTTACGTTGCTGTCAGAGCGCTACGAGCGCAAGAGTGTCGTGATCACAACCAATCTCGTGTTCTCGGAATGGGATCGCATCTTCAAGGACCCGATGACCACCATGGCCGCGATTGATCGCGTCGTTCACCACAGCGTTGTGTTGGACCTCATGAACGTCGAAAGCTATCGCGCCAAGGTTGCTGTCACAAAGAAATCAGGTGCCACACAAGCGGCGGTACCTGCATAAGGGCGGCAATTCTAGTTGTCGTTAACCGGCAAATCTAATTGACGTCAGACAGGCGGTAAAATTTGCCGCTTTTTGAGGGTTGGCCGGGATTCATGATAAAAACTCGAAAATCGGCGTAACTACATGATTAAATATCCAGAATCCGAAAGTCCTCACCCAGCGGTTCGGCTCGGCGTTTGAAGTCCAGAACGTAATCGCCATATCGGTTGATGTGCTGCAAGCGGTAAGGCGCCAACCCCGCCAGCATCTCCTGAGACACTGATATCCCTTCGCTCTGTAGCTGCTTCAGCACTTTGCTCATGTTGACCACGTTATGCAGGATCACCAAATTGGCCACCAGGTGGTTATATTTGATGACCTTGCGCTGTTCATGGTGCAGGTTTTCTGCGATCACCCCACCACCCCCAAAAAACAGCAGTTTGGCAAAGGCATTGAATTGTTCGGATTTGTTGGTTTCGGACTGGATGACTTTGCGTAGTTCCACGTCACCAATATATTTCAGCAGAAATATTGTACGAATAACCTTCCCCAGTTCCCGGAACGCAAAATACAGCTTGTTCTTGCGGCTATAGGTGCCCAGCCGCCGCAGAATGGCCGACGCGGAGATTTTTCCCAGTTTGATGGATACCACCACCCGCAGCATATCCGGTAGATGGGTTTCGATCAGTTGCCAGTTGATGCTATCGCTGAACAGGCGGTCAATGTGCTGGAATTTCGTGCTGGGGTCAGGCCGATGAAACACCAGATCCTTGATGCCGCGGATGCGCGGCATCAGTTTGATTCCCAGCAAGTGCGCCAGCGCAAAAACAGTGTAGCTCTGCGCCTGGGTGTCGCCGTGAACCGTGTCTGGCCGAATGTCGGACGTGTTGGCCATCAATCCATCGAGGATATGCGTGCCTTCATAGGTACCGCAGGAAATGAAATGGCTGAACAACGCAATGAATTTGTCTGACACATGATAGTAGCCGATCCCGCCATACGTGCCATAGCGGATGTGCCGCTCAGAGATCAGATTTTGTTCGTAAAGATTCCATTTGGTACCGTCCGCCGATGCATGTTTTCCGGACCCCCAGTAGCGTGGCAACTCGAAGCCTTGGTAGGCGTTGATGACTTTTACAATGGCCTGCTCCAGCGTTTCTTCCGTCACGTATTTGATATTCAGCCAGGCCACCTGTTTACGACTCATACCCCGAATCGATTTTGCCGTCTGGCTTGGCCCGAGATTGCAGCCATAACAGAATAGCGTGCTGATGATCCGTGGACGTAGCTCCCCAATCCGGCTTTCGGTGCCCATCAATGGCCGGAATAACTTGCGCAATTGCAGCCAGCGCTCGGTGTCGATCAACACATCGAGGATGCTGATCTGCTCCAGGCGCTCACCCAGCAACTGGTCAATTTGCCGGACGGCAGGCAGAAGTTCGATCGCCGGTGGCTTTTTCAGAATCAATCGCCCATCGACAATCTCGGCAAAGGCATTGGCCGGAAATGCGGCGTCGACCGTATTGGCGGTTTGCAGCATGTCATCCTTCAGCGCTTTAACAAACCCTTCAGGGTTCGTTTCTACGCCGGTGACAATACCGTATTGCTCCATTTCGCGACTCAGCGTGTCGTCGTCGACCAGTTGTTCGCGATAATCGTCGTAACGTTCCCCGTGTGGAATATACAGGTCACCTGATTTGAGTTCATCGCGGATGGCGTACAACACGGCTAGTTCAAAATAGCGACGATGGATGACAACAACCTGCCCATCATGCCTTTCCGGCGCAATCAGCTTGCGCCAGGCGGCGGAGAGCGAGTGCAGATCACGTTCGGCGTCGAGTCCGATTTGAATGGCGGGTACCGTCTCATGGCGGTTGTTTCGCAGTAATTGCAGCGCCTTCATCATCCGCGTTAGCGTGTCGTCTTCACTGCTGCTGTGCGGATTGATGATGTCGATGCAGTTCAGCAACTGCGCCCGTACGGCCTTATACGGCTGCACCAGAAACGGCAGGTGATTCCGGCCGGCATAGGCCATGTGCTCATCACAGATAGACAGCAAGTCATCGACATCGGCGCTCAGGCTTAGACGAATGGCTTCGACGCGTTGATGGTCATCGCCGTCGATACGGTAAGCTTGCAAGATGTCTTTCAACTGCTCTACCAGATGATCGGTCTGCTGCAGATGTTCCTGCTGGTGTTCCAGCAACTTGGTTCGCGCCTGATTGTCGAGTTTGTTCAGCATCCGGATAAACAAATCGGCGGCATCGTCCAGTGTCTGGGCAAATTGCGAGCGAATGTAGATCACCGCCAGCGCGTAGCGTTTCTGCGGTTTCAGCTCCTGCATTTCGCTGGCATCCAGCGAGCGGGCGATATAGCGGTACTGTTTCAGTTTCGGCACCGGGATATCCGGCTTCGGCAGTTGCTCCACCAGCTGCTGCAGGCGCCGGATGTGTTGCAAGTACGATCGGGTTTCTCTATTGGTGGGCTTTTTCGGTTCGCGTTTGAGCAAATTCCAGGTGCTGCTGTGCTCGCCTACGTTCACCTTGAACAAGCTATCGATCAACAGTTTGACCCGCTCATCCAGCTGATTGGTAATACCGGAAAAATGCGCTT
>JBPOIP010000227.1:0-8906 GCA_052034395.1 Pseudomonadota bacterium | reverse complement strand
GCGCGGGGTGGCCAGCAGCGATGCGGCCGACTCGGGCCGCATCAACCCTTTCGGGAGGACGGTGGCGGGTGCTGGCGGTGGCGCGCCGGCGACCGGGGGCCGTTTTCGCTGGAACAGGGAGAGCATGAGGGTGTCCTGTGGCGGGCCGGCCGGGAGGCCTTTTTGCCTTTTCGAGGTAGGGCCTTTCCCCTTGCACCCCATTCCCTTGCCGTTTCGGCCCTTTGGCCTTTAACCGTTTCGGTATAGCCGGGCCTGGGTTGCGTCTCCAGCGTCAATGGGGAACCCGCTGGAATGGATTGGACAGCGAGCCGGTGCCGGTCGCGGCTCTATGCTGCCTGGACGCCACTTCCGCCAGGCAGGTGCGCAAGGCGACTAAGTTGACAAAAGCGACAAGGGAGGCTAGAGTGAATCCTGTCTCAAACCTGCCTGGGAGATCACCATGCCCAATGCCATTGAATTCATTGCCGACCGTCTGCCTCGCGTCACGGTGGAGGACGTGCGCCGCTTCGCCGATACCGTCGAAATCCGGGATGCCACGGCTTTCGCGGCCGAACTGCAGGCGTTCGTCCACGAGCGTGTGGAGGCGGTGAAGCTGCCCGCTAACCTCGCAGGCGAAACGGTGGAGCATGCCCTGGAGCGCAAGGCGGCCGCGCTGCGTGCCGACACGCGCTGGGCACCGACTGAAACCGACGTCCAGCGAGGCCGCGCCGTGTTGCTGGAAGCCTTCAACCAGCCGCACAACCTGCCGATCCCCGAGTACGCCAAGCTCGCGGACAAGTCGCGCCAGCAGATCTACAAGGACATCCTCGCGCGCCGGCTGCTGGCGCTGAATGTGGGGCCGCGCGGCCAGAAGCTGCCCGACTGGCAGCTCGACCCGGTGAAGCAGCAGTTGACCCAAACCGTGCTTCAAGAGGTCGAGGGCATCGACCACTGGACGATCTACCGCGCACTATCCGAACCGCTCGAAGGCTTGGGCGGACGCTCGCCGGTGGATGCGGTGACGCATGGCACGATCGATGACGTGGCCGAAGCGGTGTTCAACGTGCTGGGCGTCCAGGTGCATTGAGGCAAGACCGCCATGAGCCGCGAACTGCCCTTGTTCTTGATCGATGCGGGTGAACTGCTCCAGCATGTGAGCCGCGTCGTCTATCGGGGCAGCCCGCTGTACTATGGCCGCAGCGGCACCAATCGCTACGACGACCCGGCGCGGACCTACGGCGTGCTCTACCTGGGCCGCGACCTGTCCACGGCGCTGATGGAGTCGGTGTTTCACAAGCACCAGTGGCTGGCGGACGAGAAGCGCTCGATTGCGCTGAAGGAAGTCGAGAGCCGGCTCGTGCGCGCCGTGGGGGTCCTGGACGACGTGCGCTTGGCCGATCTCACGGCCGAGGGTGTCATGGCGGGTTACTTCGGCCTGAACCTGGAACAGTTGGCCAGCCGCGACTACACGCACACGCAGCAGGTGTCCGCCCAGGTGCATGCGATGCTCGGCGATGATGGCCAGCCGCTGTTCGACGGGGTGCTCTATCCGTCGCGCAACAACTATCCCGCCAAGAGCATCGCCCTGTTCGAGCGTGCGGCAGCAAGAGTCGGCGTTGTCGATGACATCGACCTGGTGGACCATGTGGACTGGCCGCGCTTCGTTGCCACGTATCGCGTCGGCGTGGAGCCTGATCCCGGGCCGGTGGAACCGGATGACGAAGCGTCCTGAAGCGGCAAGAGAGCACATTGAAGCCCCAAACAGAATGAAATGGACCAAACTGGAATAGGCATCCCTCTGTAGCAGCAGACGACCATGAACACCACGACCCGCATCAGCACCGCAGAACGCCTCGGCCGCACCTTTGGCCGCGGATGGCGCGCCTACGCGCGCGGCGAACGTCGGGCGTCGAACTGGTTGGTGTCCAAGGGGGTGCCGGCGGCCGTTGCCACCGCGCTCGTGTGGGTGGTCAAGCTGTCTGTGGTGGGATTGCTGCTCTACGTTGCTTTTTGGTTCGCACTCGTGTTGTTGGGCGTCGTGGCGGCGGCGTGGGCTGCTGCTGCCAACACCTCTGACGAGGACGAGTGGCCTTTCACCGATCTCACAGAACTGCGCAAGACACCGGGCTACGATCCCAATCTGTACAACGATACGTCGCACGAGTTGTACACCGACGACTGACGGACTCCGGGCTACTTCAGCTTGCCTCCCGTGAGTGCCCCAGCCCCCTTGCCCCCGGCTTGGCCGGCGCTCTTGCTGCCGTCCGACAACCCCTGAATGGCATGTCCCGCCCGGATTCCAACCCAGGTCAGGCTTGCCAGCCAGAATCCTGGCAGCACCAGGAACATCGTGCCCGCGACGAACATCAAGAGCATGTCGCCGAACGCATTGTTCAGCCCCACCAGCGGGTCGAAGTTCGTGTGTGGCCGGTTCCAGCCAAAGCCCCAGCCATAGAGCGCATCGAGGATAGTGCTGTCGATCCAGCGAGCGAGCTGGAACCAGAAATCCACGAAGAACAGCGCGAATTGCACGACGCTGACCGTGACGACCGTCTTCAGGTCATAGGTGCCCACGACCAGCACGAGCGGGATGCAGATGACCAGCGCCATCTTGAGCAAGGCGAGGACCATGGGTAGAGACTGTCTCACGACGTCCATGGCGGGAAACGCGGCAATCGCGCCGACGGCCATCCCAACGTCTCCCGTGGCCCGTGTCACGATGTTCGGCAAGGTCTTGTCGATCTGGCCTCCGTAGTCCGTATAGACGCTGCCCTGGTTCAACTTCTGCTGCCGCGGTGACGCGATGGCTCGGATCACCGAGTCGTCCACCTCGGCCCGGCTCAGGAACCCGGCCCAGCCCGCCAGGCGACTCAACAGGCTCGGGTCCACCTGACCCAGCAGGCGTGCCCGCAGGCCGTTACTTCCATCGCTCCACCACTGGCGGCAGGTCGGGTAGCCGCCACCGCTGGCCACCTGCGCAAGCCCTGCGTCGCGGGTGCTGTCATAGGGCCAGTCCTCGCGTGGGGTGCTGGAACGGTATGTGTCGTAGTAGCCGTTCGTGTCGGTGAAGAACCGCGATCCGATCCAGGTCACGTCGTGCATCTGCTGCTCATCGAGCTGAGGACGCTGCATGAACAATTTGGCCCGTGCAGGCCCATAGCAATCCCGCGAGAAATCCGCTACTTCCTGAGCCAGCACCGGGTCATCGATGCGCGTGGCGTCGATCTCCATGCGCATCTGCCGCAGGTCCGTGCCGCACGGGATCGCTGCTACCGAAGCGCCCGTGACGGCGCGCGAGAGCGCGTGCATGAACGCCCACCACACCGGCACCTTCGCCGACTGGTTGTTGATGGTGCTGAAGGACTGCGACCAGCCGGTATCCGCGGGCTGCGCCACGCTGACCTGGCACTGGGCCGAGCGCGAGCTGTCGTACTGGATGGTGTTCAGGTCCACGTCGATGAACGGAATGCCGGCGAACATCACCACCACGATGGCGACGAAAACCCGGCTCTCGATGCGAGCGGCGCTCAGCACGCCTTTATTGCCCTCGTCGGCGCCTTCCGCACGTGCCTTCAACCACTCCTGCACGATGATGGCGACGAAAGGCAGCGCGAATACCCCGCTGGATACGAGGACAGCCCAGATGCCGTTGTTGACGATCCAGGACACGAGGGTGAGGTAGTACTCCAGGTAGTCGGTCGTGAAAAGCGTCATGGCCTCGATCCCCTCAAGCGGCCTGCATCAACAGGCTGGCTTCCAGCGCCACGATGGCAACAATGCCGGCGACCTCAGCGCGAATCAGCCGGCGTCGGGCCAGCGTACTGTCCTCGCGCTCCAGCAACCGGCGCCGCATCCAGACCCAGCCAGAGGCCGTCGCCCCGTACAGGCACAACCGCCACACGAAAAAGTAGCCCGATGCGGCCGCGAGCCACCGCTCCCAGCCGGCCACGCTCCCGACCAGGTAGACGCCGACGATGTTGGCGCCCACGGCAGCGGCGACGAGCACCACCGCCCACAGCAGTGCTTTCGCCGCACGCTGGCTGAAGAGCCAGCGCAAGGGGCGCCAGGTCATACGTGCCGCGCTCATGGCCGGCCTCCCGGATTGCCCTTCTGCAACTGGTCGAGGCGGTCGGGCACCGGATCGCCCTCATAGATGCCGCGCGAGCCTGCCGCGCGCGTGCCATGGCGCTGGATGATTGCCATCGGCGAGTTATTCGCCAGCTCGCGCCGCAGTTCAAGTTCGGTCTTGAGGTTGCGGATCTCCCGGTCGAGCGTGTCGCTCTCGTGGTTCACGGCCTCGACCGCGAGTTCGTTGGCTGCGACGTTGGGCTCCTTCTTGCCCGTGAGCAGCGTGCGCTGGAGCAGCAGCGCTTTTTCCAGCACCGACGACAGCGCCACCTCCGATGCGAGGCGCCGCGCCAGAAGGTCTTGATCCGGCTCGTCGCGCAGCGCCTCGATCACGCCGCGCGTGATCGGCAGCGACGTGCTGCCAGCCTCGCGCAGGTTCTCAAAGGTGGTATTGCGCGTGCCGGAAACCAGCTCCTGAAGGACCTCCAGCTTCGCCTCGTACTCTTCCTGGATCAGCGGCGTCAGCCCGACGCCGGGCACCGTCTCGGTCTTGGTGCATGAGTCGCACGTGCGCTGCACCCGCTCTCCGAGCACCCGCGTGGCCCATTCGGTCGCCTGCTGCGGCGACGTCCAGGTCTGGCAGGACAGGCTCGCGCAACTGGTGGACGCGATGGAGGATGTGTCCGTCACGCCGCGCCCGTTGACCAGGTTGTAGCCCGCGCGGGTGACGTCGCCGACCACCCGGATGGCGGACTGGCCTGCGCCACCGGCATTGCTGCCGCCCACCCAGGGAACGCCGTCGTTGCCGCGGCGCGTCTCGGCCTGCTCGACGGCCGACACGGCATCGTTGCTGCCAACCGCGTCACGCAAGGCCATGCCTTCGGCCATCTGGCTCCAGCCAAGCTGGCCACCCGCCGTCTCGGCCATCTTCTCCGCCATGGCGCGGCACGTCAGCTTGGAGCGGTCGAAGTCCAGCCGCGCCTGCAGCACGCCGTTAGTCAGCAGGTTGTACAGGCCCGGATCGGCGCGCTGAATGATCAGCGCCGGCAGCGATGCAACCGCGCTGGTCGCGCTCTGGATCACGTTGCTCATGATCTGCTGAAAGCCGTTCGTGATGCCGTTAAGCTGATTGCGCAGCGTGGTCTGGATGCTCATGTCGCCGCAGATCAGGTTGCTGTTCCACCCCACGCCGACCCCGATGGAGCGCATGCTGGCCGCGCGGCCCATGGACACCGCACTGCCACCGCCGATCGAGTACATGACGTCATCGCCGAGGACGGGGCCGCTGTTCTGGTATCGGACCTGCGCCCACGCCATGCCGCAGACCAGAGCGAGCGTGCCGGCCAGCGCCGTCGGGCGCAGCAGGCGGCACGCCTTGGCGGAAAGGTTCATCGGTTCAGGACGCTTCATCGTGGCACCTCAGAGGAAATCGACGCTGCCCAGGAACACCTGACCGCGGCGTTCGCAGCACGCATAGGGACGCCACAGCGCCCAGGCGTAGTCGCCTTGCTGGGCCTGGGTCAGCGTGCCGCTGTGCGGGAACACCACGCAGGTGTTGGACAGGCGCGGCGTCAGCTCCTGCCACTTGCCCGTAGAGGCATCACCCTCCATCAGCTCGCCGGCCGGCCAGTAGCCGTCGCGGGCGTTGGCAAGCAGCGGCTGGTACACGTGGATCTGCCCGCGGCGCGTGACGACATCGCCCGCGCGCTGGGCCACCACAGCCCCGGATTTGTGGTCGTCGGTCTGGTGCAGGAAGCCGCCGCGCGGATAGACGTTGCCCCAGAGATTCATCGTGGTGCGCGCACCGACCTCGCGCATGCCCGGAATCAACGCCTCCGGGTAGGCCATTTCAGGCACGTTGTAGCGCCAAGCCAGCGTGTCCAGGGTGCTGAGTAGATACGGCATGAAGGCCGTGCCCGCGCCTTGGCAGAAATAGCCCGACGACGATGCGAACTGGTTGAATACCTCGCCGCCAGGATGGCCGATGACATCGCTGTTCTTGAATTTGGCGAGGTTGTTTTCGTGGTCTTCGTTCGTGGTCCCATCCCCACCTGCCTGTGCGGATGGGTTGGGCGTGCTCATCGCCTGCACCTCGACCCAGGGGTTCTCTCCGGTGTTGCTGTAGCTGGAGACGACCGCATCGGGCACGTAGTGCCGGACCTTGGTGGATGTGCGCACCGTGCAGCCCGTCCAGGTGCAGTAGAGCCAGTAGCAGATGCCCACCACCCGGTACTCCAGGCAGTCCGGCGACATGACGGAGGACACGATGGTGGCGGTGTTCAAGGCGTAGCTGCCCGTGGCGCTGATCAGCAGCAGCGAGGCCACGGCGACGCGCAGGCGGCGCAGCAGGTCGAATGGGCGATGGGTCACGGCTGCGTCCTCCGGTGTTGCTCGATGCGCGCGACGGCCCGGGCCACGTCCGGCTCGCCATAGACCACAAAGCGTTGATCCACCACGACGGCCGGGATGGTCGTGACACCCAAACTCCATGCGTCGGTGACGCCCTGGTAGGCGGTGCCGATGCGGCGCTGAAGATCGGTGCCGCCTTGCTTCAGGCGTTGCCGGACGATGGCTGCTGCCCGCTCAGGGTCGGCTGGAAGATTCGCGGAAAGCTCGGCCTCGATCCGGGGCGTTTCGTCCAACTCGATCAGTCGCTCGCCGCCCATGGTCTTGACCGGGTGGCGGCTGTCGGTGACGACCACCACGTCGGCGGCGAAGGTGGCCGGGCTGAACACCGCCAGAGACACCGGCAGCGCTACGGCCAGGCCAAGGGTTCGCCAGCTTGGTGCGAACCGGATAAAAGCTGCTGGCATGTCATGCGCCCCGGAAGTTGATCAGGGCCATAGTCAAACGCCGAACCCCAGGCGGCCCCAACAAACAATGCGCATCGCGGCCACCCCGCATACCTGCTTGCGTCGCCGCGAAGAAAAAAGCGGAGGCCGAAGCCTCCGCGCTGATCAACGAAGCAGTGCAACCCTTACAGCAGGCCGGACTCCGCAAAGGAGAACGGGGCACCCTGGCCGACGATGATGTGGTCCAGTACCCGCACATCGATGAGCGCCAGCGCGGCCTGCAGTTGCTGGGTCAGCATGCGATCCGCGCTCGACGGCTCGGAAATGCCCGAGGGGTGCTGGTGCGCGAAGACCACCGCGGCGGCCTTCAACTCCAGCACACGCTGCACGACGACACGCGGATAGACCGAAGTCGAGTTGATCGTGCCCCTGAACAACGGCTCGTAGGCCAGCACCTGGTGCATGCTGTCCAGGAACACAGCGGCGAATATCTCATTGGGCTCGGCGACCAGCTTCACGCGCAGGTAGTCGCGCACGGCCGTGGGGTCGAGGAGTTTCGGACCCGCTTTGAAAACCCGCTTCTCCAGCAGTGCAATGGCTTGCTGGATGATCCAGTCCTCGTGTTGGGCAGCGATGGCGGAAAGCGACTCCAGGCAGGAGTCATTGACGACGAAAGACATGGCGAACCTCCAGACGGTGAGATCGGAGGGCGCGCGCCCTGGGAGGGCAAGCCCTCCTGGGGAACGAACAAGGTGCATCCATCACCGCGGCAGCGGTGATCGTTCGCGGCCAGGATGCGAGGCGAACGGGTTTCGGTCAGCGCAGTGGACTGCGCCGTAGCCTTGAAGACCGGGGCTACCTGGGCATGTCGCCGACGACGTCGGCAGGCATTTCCGATGTAGTAGGTGTGGCGGCGGGATCGCCGGCCGCGAGCATGTCCATGGCCGACAGCAAGGCATCGCCCTCGATCGGACCCTGCAGTAGGATCGCCTTGCCGGTTTCGCGATCGTGCAGCCGCAGCGACGGCGTGGCGGTCACGCCGCTGCTCGTGGCTTCCGCCGTCTGGGTGCGGATCGGCGCCTCGGGCCGTTCGCTCGCCAGACACTGCTCGATGGCTGGCGTAAGGTCGGGGTACCGCAGGTCCTCGGGCAAGCCCTGGCCGTCGCTGCGCGTGTGGGCATAGACCCACTCGACAGCCTGCCAGAAGGCGGCATGGCCGCCAGATTCGCCGGCGCACTCCGCCAGGCTCGCTTCGGCAGACGCGGCCGGCTCATGCGCGGCCAACGGGAGGTGGTGCCATTGCAAGGCCACGTCCGCGTTGCCGGCCACCCAACGCTTGAGCACTGGGAAATAGGATCGGCAGAACGGGCATTCGAGGTCCGCGTAGAGCGTCAGCGTGAAACGCCCTTCCGGATTTCCCATCTGCCACGGAGGCCCGGCCACCTGCATCACGCTGACCGGCGTTGAAGTCTGGGGAGTGGACTTGCCAGAATAGCGGGACACGAGCCAGATCAGCAGCAGCGCTACCAGCACGGCGGCCAACACCCAGGGCCAGCTGAGCCTCCAGCGCCGACGGCGGAACGCCTGTACCTGCATCGGAATGGATGGGCGTTTCTGTTCCATGGCGTTCTCCGGCTTACGGCAGGTCCAGGGCCGGCGACTCGATGCCGCGTGCCTGGTCGATCTTCTCGGCCACCTTGAAGGCGGCTTCCAACTCGCTGACGCCGTGCTGCTGCATGAGCTGGTAGCGCTCGGCCTTCTCCTCGGGTTCGGTCTGCGCGAGCGCGAGGTACAGGCTCGGCGGCACGGCGCGGAACAGCACTTCCATGCTCTTGGAGAGGATGACGCCCTCGGTGAACTTGCCCGCTTCCTTGCGTGCGGAGAGCATCAGCGCCTTCTGCGCCGGCGAGAGTTCGCGGAACCGCGCGATCTTCTCCACTTCGTCCGGCGGCATCGACAGGCAGATCCACCACTCGATCATGTTGAGCATGGGCTCTGCGGCGCGCGGCAGATCGTCGATGTTTTGCGTCGCCAGCCAGAACCAGGCGCCCAACTTGCGCCACATTT
>JBPOIP010000098.1:0-4413 GCA_052034395.1 Pseudomonadota bacterium | reverse complement strand
CCCTACAAGAAGACCGCCGCCAAGTACAAGGGCAAAGCCGATGGCGAAGCCAAGCTTGTGACCCACATGACCACAGCGCCCACCGTTGAAATTGACGGTGTCAAGGAAGAGCACACCAAGATCAAGTCCAAGGATGATGCCGCCATCAAGAATGTTGCTCGCTACATTCTGTCCCGGTAACGTGCACCAACCGGGCCACTGAGCCGTATGCAAAAAATGCTGTCAAGCCTGTTTCATCGCTGGAAACTGGTGATTGGTCTGGCGATTGCATTGCTGGTGTTCTCGGTGATGGTCGGCATCTCGGGCGCTTATGTTCTGGCGCACACCAGCACAGAAGCGTTTTGCGTGAGCTGTCATGAGATGTCCTACAACTTTGCCGAGTACAAAGGGACCATACACGACACCAATCGCACGGGCGTGCGTGCCATTTGTACCGACTGCCATGTTCCGCACGAACCTGGCCCGCTGGTCCTTGCCAAGATCAAGGCAAGCAAGGACATGTATTACACCTACATCTCGCCGTCCATTGATACCAAGGAAAAGTTTGAGGCCAAGCGTGCTGCCATGGCGCAGTCGGTTTGGCGCTCGATGAAGGCAAGTGATTCGCATGAATGCCGCAGTTGCCACCGGGAAGACAAGATGAATCTGGAACTGCAGACACAGAAAGCACGGGTGCGTCACGCCAAGGCCAGGACCGAAGGCAAGACCTGCATCGAGTGCCACTTTGCCATTGCACACAAGGAGCCCGAAGGCCCCGGACCGGCAGAGTTGTTTGGCGAAGCAACGGCAAAAGCACAATAGCCGACGATTGATTAACCTGAGGAGATGAGATGAAACTGAGCCTGATAGCGTCTTTGGCCTGTGCAGCGATTGCCCTGCCCGCGGTGGCGGCTGACGTCACCTATCGCACCGATGTCGCGCCGATGCTGAAGAAGTACTGTGCAGAGTGCCACTCTGAAAAGGCGGGTTCGCCTTCCATGGCAGATTTCAATCTGGACCAGGAAAAGTACAAAAAGGAAAAGGTCGGCCCCCGCTCGGACACCTATGAGCATCTGCTGCAGCTCGTGAACGGCAAGTCCACAGGAGCGTTCATGCGCCGTCTGGACGATGGAACCAGCCCCTATGCCGGTGGAAAGCCGGGCAATATGTACAAGTACCTCTGTGAACAGGACAATAAGGACAACAACGCCGAGTGCGCTGCCAACTTGCTGATACTCAAAGCCTGGGTGGGCGAAGGTGGCTGGAACCTCAACCGCATGTCCGCCCGGGGCGATGTACCGGCGCTGACCAAGGAACAGATGGACAAGGTCAAAGTCAAGTATTGACCATTTCGGCGGGTCACACCGCCGCCATTGAGCACCTTTGCCGGCAAAACCGGCTTGCCGGGTAATACACTGCTGATTTTGTTTGGCGCACGTGCGCAACAAGTTCGGTTCAAAGGTGTTACTTATGTCCCATCACTGCAATCCCATGCGCCGCGCCCTGCTGGGTGCAGCGGTCGTCCTGAGCGCCTGTGCTCTGCCCGCGCTGGCACAGACCAAGACCCTGCTGCGCATCTCCACCCCCGCCGTGCCGGATGCCTGGCACGCCAAGATGTGGACGGTCTTCAAGGACACGCTGGAAAAAAGCGCACCCGGCGAGTTTGACGTGCAGATCAACCTGAACGCCTCTCTGTTCAAGCAGGGGGCCGAGCCCACAGCCATGGCACGGGGCAACCTGGAGCTGACATCCATATCTCCTGCAGACATCGCCAAGCTAGTGTCCGAGTTTTCGGTGTTCACCGCCGGCTACATGCTGCGCGACCCGGCGCACCAGCAAAAGGTTTTCAACGGCCCCATCGGAAAGGAGCTGTTCAAGACCGTATCCGACAAAATGGACGTGACCGTGCTGTCCACCTGCTACCTGGGCACGCGCCAGGTCAACCTGCGCGAAACCCGCGCCGTCAAGACCCCGGCTGACCTCAAAGGCATCAAGCTGCGCATGCCGGGCTCCAAGGACTGGCTGTTTCTGGGCAACGCTCTGGGCGCCACCGCAACGCCGCTGGCCTTTGGCGAGGTTTATCTGGGCCTGAAAACCGGCACCATCGACGGCCAGGACAACCCCCTGCCCAGTGTGCGTGCAGCCAAGTTTTACGAAGTGACCAAACAGATCGTCCTGACCAGCCACCTGGTGGACAGCCTCTTCATTGCCATCTCGAACAAGGCGTTCAACGCGCTCACGGCCGCACAAAAACAGAAGGTCACCGCCGCCGCCCAGGCTGCCTCCGCCTACAACAACGACAACAACCTGCAGGAAGAATCCCAACTGGTGGAGTTCTTCAAGAAGGAAGGCTTGCAAGTCACCACACCCGATGTGGCGGCTTTCCGCAAGGCGGTGCAGGCCACCTACCAGAACTCGGATTACGCCAAAGTGTGGCCCGCGGGACTGGTTGAGCGCATCAACGCGACGCAATAGATGCGTCCGGCGGCAAAAGAGCCCGGCGTCCGGGCCGCAGAGCGCTCTGCGCAGGTCAAGGAGGAGCCCGCAAAGCGGGCGGGGCCAACGAATGTGGGGGAGCAGAGGGCTCTGCGGCCCGGACTCCTTACCCGCTGGCTGCAAGCTAGTGCCAATGCGGTGGGTGGCGGTCTCTTTCTCACCCTGTTTGCCGTCTTCATCATCCAGATCACAGCCCGTTTCGGCTTCAACAAGCCCTTGCCCTGGACCGACGAAGCGGCGGTCATTCTGTATATCTGGGTCATCCTGTGGGCAGCAGCTTTCGTCGTTCCGGCACGCGAGCATGTTGTGTTTGACCTGGTTTGGAACAGCGCGGGACCCCGCACGCGCCAGGTGATGGCCATCACCGGCAACCTGCTGGTGGGCGGACTGGCGCTGGCAGGCCTGCCCGCCACATGGGACTATGTGCACTTCATGCGGCGCGAAGGCACGCCTGTGCTGGACGTTCCCCTGATGTGGGTCTACCTGCCCCTGGTGCTGCTGATGGCAGCGCTGGTGGTGCGCAGCGCGTGGGGCATCTGGCAAGCGGTGCGGGGCAACGGCCTGCAGCACAGCGATCTGCGGGTATGAGCAGCGCGTTGTGGGCACTGGTAGGTGTGCTCGTGCTGGGCATGCTGTTGCGCATGCCGATTGGTTTTTCGATGCTGGTCTCGGGCTTTGCCTACCTGCTGGTCAAGCGCCAGGACCTGGGTCTGGTGGCTGATCAGGTGGGCAACGGCCTGTACAACAGCTACGTGCTGCTGGCCGTGCCGCTGTTTGTGTTTGCCGCCAACATCATGAACGCGGGAACCGTGAGCGAGCGTATTTTTGACTTCTGCCGCATTCTGGTGGGGCGTATGCGCGGCGGCCTGGCACAGGTGGATATTCTGGTCAGCGTGATTTTCTCCGGCATGAGCGGCAGCGCGATTGCCGATGCCGCCGGGCCGGGTTTGGTGACCATCAAACAGATGCTGAAAAAACCCGAATACACGCGCGGCTTTGCCGGGGCCGTGGTGGTGGCCAGTGCCACGCTGGGGCCCATCATTCCCCCCAGCATCCCCATGGTGATCTACGCACTGGTGTCCGGTGCGTCGGTAGGCGCATTGTTCCTGGGTGGCGTCGTTCCGGGGTTCTGCATGGCACTGCTGATGATGGTGGTGGTGCACTTCATGGCGGTCAAGCGCAACATGCCACGCGAGGCGGCGGTGCCACTGCGCGAGTGGCCGTCCATTCTGTTTCGCGGCGCGCTGCCGTTGTCCATGCCCATGGTGCTGCTGGGTGGCATTTACTCCGGCGCTTTTACGCCCACCGAGGCAGCTGCCGTAGCTGCACTGCATTCACTGGTTCTGGCCGCTGTGGTGTACCGGGCACTCACCTGGCGCAGCTTTTGGGGTGTGGTGATGGAGTCTGCCCGGGGCAGCGCCGTCATTGCCATCATCCTGGCGGGCTCGTTCATGCTGAACTACGCCTTCACTTCCGAAGGTGTCCCGCAGGCCATGGCGCAATGGGTGGACAGCATGCAGCTGTCCCAGCTCAAGTTCCTGCTGCTGGTGAACGTGATGTTTCTTGTGCTGGGCTGCTTCCTGGATGTGTCGGTGCTGCTGCTGGTATTTGTGCCCATGCTGTTGCCGGCAGCCAAACTGCTGGGCGTGGACCTGGTGCACTTTGGCGTGCTGGTGGTCCTGAACATGATGATCGGCCTGATTCACCCACCGTTTGGCATGCTGCTGTTTGTCACCAAAGCGCTGACCGGCATTCCGATTGGCGAGATGATGAAGGAAGGCTGGCCCTTCCTGGCGATGCTGCTTCTGTTGCTATTGGCCATGACCGCGTTTCCACAGATCGTGCTGTGGCTGCCGCAGACCATGGGTTACAAGACTACGTGACGCGCCTGAACTGCTGGGGACAGAGCCAAAAATCTGTTCGGCAAAGTCTCAGGCT
>JBPOIP010000096.1:0-82697 GCA_052034395.1 Pseudomonadota bacterium | reverse complement strand
CGTGGTGGTCTATGGGGGCGGCAACACCGCAATCGACGTGGCCCGCACCGCGAAACGGCTCGGAGCAACCGAGGCCATCATCGTCTACCGGCGCAACCGCGAGAAGATGCCGGCGCATGACTTTGAGGTGGAAGAAGCCCTGCAAGAAGGTGTGTTGATCAAGTGGCTTTCCACCATCAAACAGGCCGGCGAATCGTCCATCACGGTGGAGAAAATGGCGTTGGATGAAAAAGGCTTCCCGCAGCCGACCGGCGAGTTCGAAACGCTGGAGGCCGACTCCGTGGTGCTGGCGCTGGGCCAGGATGTGGACCTGTCGCTGATCGAGGGCATACCGGGACTGGTCGTAGAAGACGGCGTGGTCAAGGTCGATACCAACATGATGACGGGCTATGCCGGGATATTTGCGGGTGGCGACATGGTTCCCGCCGAACGCAATGTCACGGTCGCCATTGGCCACGGGAAAAAGGCTGCGCGCAACATCGACGCCTGGCTCAAGGGCAGCGCCTATGTTCCAGCCCCAAAGCACGAACTGGCCAGCTTCGACAAGCTCAACACGTGGTACTACAGCGATGCGCCCAAAACCATGCGCCCCATGCTCGACATCTTGCGTCGCAAGTCAACCTTTGAGGAGGTGCAGGGCGGACTCGACGAGGGCAATGCCCTCTTTGAGGCCAGGAGGTGCCTGTCGTGTGGGAACTGCTTTGAGTGCGACAACTGCTACGGCGTGTGCCCCGACAACGCGGTCATCAAGAATGGTCCCGGCAAAGGCTTTGACTTCAACTATGACTATTGCAAGGGTTGTGGCATTTGCGTAGCTGAATGTCCCAGTGGATCGATAAAAATGGTCCCCGAGGACATTTGATTGGCACGGGATGCCGATAATCGGTAATTTTGCAGGAGTTCGCATGCCCCCATCATCCATCCGTCGCATTGCCATTTGTACCGGGGGCGGAGATGCACCCGGGTTGAATGCGGTTATCCGCTCGGTAGTCATTGCCGCTATCAACCGGGGATGGGAATGCTATGGCATTCGCGACGGGTTCAACGGAATCCTGTTTCCCGAACGCTACCTGGAAGGCGGTGTGTTCCGTCTGACTCGGGACAAGGTTCGCGATATCGGACACCTGGGCGGGACCATGCTGGGGTCCACCAACAAGGGCAATCCGCTGCACTTTCCGACACGCATGCCCGACGGGTCCATCACTGAAATCGACCGCTCTGGTGAAATTCTGGAGTATTTCGCGAAGAAAGAACTGGACGCGCTGGTCTCGATTGGCGGCGATGGCTCTTTGACCATCGCCGATGCACTGCATAAAAAGGGTCTTCGTGTGGTCGGTGTCCCCAAGACCATTGACAACGACCTTGACAAGACCATGACGACCTTCGGGTTTGACACGGCAGTGGCATTTGCCACAGAGTGCCTGGACCGCTTGCACAGCACGGCAGAGAGCCACCAGCGCGTCATGGTTGTCGAAGTCATGGGACGTTATGCCGGCTGGATTGCGCTGCATTCCGGCATTGCAGGCAATGCGCACGCCATTCTGATGCCCGAAATACCATTCGATCTGGACAAAGTGGTGGACCGCATCCACGGCCGCGATGCCGACGGACAGTTGTACACCGTGGTGGTGGTCGCAGAGGGCGCTGCGCCGCGTGATGGCCATGCCGAACTGGCGGCACCGGCAGAAATTGGCCATGCCGAGCGTTTGGGTGGTATGGGTGAGCGGGTTGCCAAGGCGCTGCAAGAACGTACCGGCAAAGACACCCGGGTGGTGGTTCTGGGTCACTTGCTGCGGGGTGGAAGTCCTACGGCGTTTGACCGTCTGGCGGCCATGCGGTTTGGGGCGGCAGCGGCACGCGCGCTCGATGAAGGGCTTTCTGGCGTGATGGTTTCACTGGCCTTTCCCAACGTGAACTACATTGCCCTGGAAGAAGTGGCGGGGCGCATGAAGGCCGTGCCCATGGACAGTGACACCCTGCAGACCGCACGCGATTTGGGAATCTGCTTGGGAGACTGAGCACTTCCGGCGGTGACATTAACAAATTTACTGGAGAAGCAATCATGAATGAACTTTCGCCTGCAGAGCAGGCGCTGCGGGAAGCAGCGCGCGAATACCATCGCACCCCTACGCGCGGCAAGATTTCGGTCACTCCCACCAAACCCCTTTCCAATCAGCGCGATTTGTCCCTGGCTTATTCACCCGGCGTGGCTTACCCGTGTCTGGATATCCAGGCCGATCCGTCGCTGGCGGCAGAGTACACCTCCCGTGGCAATCTGGTCGGTGTGATCACCAATGGCACAGCGGTGCTGGGGCTGGGAAACATCGGTCCGCTGGCTGGCAAGCCGGTGATGGAGGGCAAGGGTTGTCTGTTCAAGAAATTTGCGGGCGTCGATGTCTTTGATATCGAGCTGGCTGAGAACGACCCGGACAAACTGGTAGAAATCATTGCTGCAATGGAGCCCACACTGGGGGGCATCAATCTGGAAGACATCAAGGCGCCTGAGTGCTTTTATATTGAGAGAAAACTCAGTGAGCGGATGAATATTCCGGTCTTCCACGACGACCAGCATGGAACCGCCATCATCTCGTCAGCTGCACTGCTCAATGGCCTGGAACTGGTTGGCAAGCGCATTCAGGATGTCAAGGTATCCGTATCCGGAGCCGGTGCGGCCGCTCTTGCCTGTCTGGATGTGATGGTGGGTTTGGGTGTGCGTGTCGAGAACGTCTTTGCCTGTGATTCCAAAGGCGTGATTTATGAGGGGCGCCCCGGTGGCTACGATGAGTCAAAGGCACGCTTTGCACAAAAGACCACTGCGCGCACTTTGGCAGACATCATGCAGGATTGCGATGTGTTTCTGGGGTGCTCGACGGCGGGCGTGCTGACGCAGGACATGGTCAAGACCATGGCGCCAAAACCCATCATTCTGGCGCTGGCCAACCCCGAGCCAGAGATTCGTCCCGAATTGGCCAAGGCGGTCCGGCCGGATTGCATCATTGCGACCGGTCGCTCGGACTACCCCAATCAGGTCAACAACGTTCTGTGTTTCCCCTATATTTTCCGGGGTGCACTGGACTGCGGCGCCACCAAGATCACCGAAGCCATGAAGCTGGCCTGTGTGCGCCAGATTGCCGACCTGGCCAAGGCCGACATCAGCGAAGAAGTGGCCGACGCCTACGCTGGCAAAGAACTGGTTTTCGGGTCGGACTACCTCATTCCAACGCCCTTCGATTCGCGACTGATTTTGCGTATCGCGCCCGCAGTGGCCCAGGCGGCTTTCGATTCAGGCGTGGCTGCGCGTCCGATCAAGGACATGGATGCCTATCGCCAGCAACTCTCGCGCTTTGTTTACCAAACTGGCATGTTCATGAGCCCCGTGTTTGCGGCCGCAAAGGCCGTTGCACCGCAAAACAAGCGGGTGGCTTATGCGGAAGGCGAGGATGATCGTGTGCTACGCGCCGTTCAGGTGGCCGTCGATGATGGCCTGGTGCATCCGATCCTGATTGGCCGTCCTGCCGTGATTGCCGCGCGTCTCGCCAAGGCGGGTTTGCGCATCCAGATCGGGCGCGATGTGGACTGTGTCAACCCGGAGGATGATCCGCGGTTTCGCCAGTATTGGGAGCTGTACCATCAGCTCATGGGGCGCCATGGCGTCACACCCGAGGCCGCCAAGGCCGCCGTGCGCCGTTCCAGCACCACCATTGCGGCGCTGGCAGTAAGGCTCGGCCATGCCGATGCGATGGTGTGTGGCATGGTCGGACGATTTGACACCCACCTTCAACATGTGCGTGACATCGTCGGTGTCAAGGCTGGAGCGCCAGGACTGGCAGCCATGAATGCCCTGATGCTGGACCGGCATGCGCTGTTCATTGCAGATACCTATGTGAACGAAGACCCCAGTGCCGAGCAGTTGGCCAGCATAGCGCTCATGGCGGCGCAGGAGGTCAGCCGGTTTGGATTGCCACCCAAGGTTGCCTTTCTGTCGCATTCCAACTTCGGTTCGTCGGACCGCCCATCAGCGCGCAAGATGCGTCTGGCGCGCGAGCTCTTTACGAAGATGGCACCAGACATTGAGTGCGATGGCGAGTTGCAGGGTGATGCAGCATTGTCTGAAACCGTTCGCCGCTCCGCTTTGGCCGACACCACCTTGCATGGTGAGGCCAATCTGTTGATCTGCCCGAATCTCGATTCCGCCAACATTTTGTTCAACGTGCTGAAGATGACCGCGGGTCACGGTGTGACAGTTGGCCCGGTGCTGCTTGGTGCTGCGGCATCCGTGCATATCCTGACCCCATCGGCGACCGTTCGGCGCGTGGTCAACATGACGGCATTGGCTGTGGCCAACGCCGCGTCGTTCGCCTAGCGCGACCCGGATACCCCCTTGGCAGGCGTCATCGCCATGCAGGGGGTTGGCTTGCGCGCGGGTGCCGGGTCGGTGACTTAGGTCACGCGTTCCCTGCTCTGAACGATTTACACTCGAAGGGTTTTCACCCTCGTTCGTTTTGAGTCATTTCAAGGGCCCCCATGAGTGCATTCCAGGAAGAAACCGTATTGAGCGTCCACCATTGGACCGACCGGCTGTTCAGCTTTAAAACCACCCGCGACCAGTCGCTGCGCTTTTCAAACGGTCACTTCACCATGATCGGTTTGCGTCTGGAGACCGGCAAGCCGCTGTTGCGTGCGTACAGCATTGTCAGCGCCAACTATGAAGATCATCTGGAGTTTTTCAGCATCAAGGTGCAGGACGGTCCGCTGACTTCGCGCCTGCAGCACATCAAGGTGGGCGACAAAATTGTGGTGGGACGCAAGCCCACCGGCACCTTGCTGATCGATTACCTGCTGCCTGGAAAGACCCTTTATCTCATTGGCACGGGAACCGGTCTGGCACCGTTCCTGTGCCTGATCCGGGACCCGGCAACTTACGAAAAGTACGAAAAGGTAGTGCTGTTCCATGGTGTGCGTGAAGTGAATGAACTGGCCTATGCCGACTTCATTACCGTGGACTTGCCCAAGGACGAGTACCTTGGGGAGTTCGTCACAGCGCAGTTGCTGTATTACCCCAGTGTGACGCGCGAACCTTTCAAGAACCGTGGGCGTGCGACGGATCTGTTTGCCAGCGGCAAGCTGGAAGCGGACCTGGGTTTGCCCAAGCTGGATCCGGTGCGCGACCGCATCATGATTTGCGGCAGCCCGGCACTGAACAGGGACATGCGCACCCTGCTGGATGCGAGGGGCTTTGTCGAGGGCAGTACAACGACGCCGGGCGACTATGTCGTCGAGCGCGCCTTCGTTGAACAGTAAACAACGGTACGACCCGCCCCATCTTTTTGACACACTTTATGACACACCATTACGACCTGTACGCCATTGGAAACGCCCTGGTGGACTCTGAATACGAAGTCAGCGATGCCCAGTTGCAGGCCATGGGGGTTGAAAAACGTCACATGACGCTGATCGATTCAGCACGGCGCGCATCCCTGCTGGATCAGGTGCAGGGCCTGCATGCGCGGCGCACCGGCGGCGGCTCAGCGGGCAACACGGTGGTGGCAATGGCCCAGTTGGGTGGGAGGGCGTTTTATTCCTGTCGTGTTGCCGATGATGAGTTGGGTGCTTTTTACCGGGAAGATCTCACGGTCAATGGTGTCGCAACCAACCTCACACATACCAGAGCACCGGCGGGGCAGACCGGTATCTGCATGGTGATGGTGACACCGGATGCTGAGCGCAGTATGAGCACCTTTCTGGGAGCAACGGCAGATATCGACCATACGGCACTGCATCCGCATGACATCGCGCGCTCCAGGGTTTACTACATGGAAGGCTATCTGGCGGCTTCGCCCTCCGGGCTGGATGCGGCTTTGCGGGGCCGCGCCATCGCCAAAGAAGCAGGCGTCGCACTGGCGGCAACACTGAGTGACATGAGCATGATCAACTTCTGCCGTGCGGGGTTGGATGCCATGGTTGGTGACGGTCTGGATTATTTGTTCTGCAATGAGGAAGAAGCACAGGTTTGGTGTGGCTCCAGGGATCTCGATGAGATTTGCCTCAAATTGAGCCAGACTGCGCGCGTCGTCTGCCTGACACGCAGTGCCAAGGGCTGCCTGGTTCTGGAAGGATCCCAGCGATCAGAGGTCGCTGCGCAACCGGTCAAGGCGCTGGACACCAATGGAGCGGGTGACATGTTTGCCGGTGCTTTCCTGTACGCAGTCACCCATGGGCATAGCCACGTGCAGGCAGCGCAATTGGCCAACCTGGCTGCAGCGCAGGTCGTCGGTCAGTACGGCAACCGTCTGACGCAAGCCGCCATGGCCGACGTGAAAGCGCGTTTCAGCCAACTGATCGCCTGATCGGCGCACGCGTGTCAATCTCCGGTGCGGCCCCAATAAAGGGCAATCCGGTTTCTTTCTTTTGGAGCGACGACACCATCCGAAGTCGCAGTGTGAGCGGCGTGGTGTTGGCGACTACGGTGGATCTACCCGAAATTCCCGCGGGGCTGGAGGCAGACTGGGATCGTGATATCCAGTTGCGTCTGGGTCTGGAGCCTGGCGATGTAGAAAGCCTGTCGCTGGCGCGTACCCGGATGCGTTGGCCCGGCTTCGCAGCCTGCGTAGAGGGCATGCACGGCTGGGTGCGCAACCTGGGTCTTCTGGATGTGCTTGCGTCGTCCGACGTTGCGCTGATGGCCTGTCGTGGCGCGCGTTATCACCATGATGCACTGCAATACGGCGGGTCGGCCTTCTGCAATCTTTTTCTGAGCGATGACCGCGAGTTGGACTTGCATTTCTGCGCGGTCGGACTTCGCATTCCACTGGTCAGGGGCACGGCAGTGATCTTCGATACCGGCCAGCCCCACGCTGTCATTTCCCGCAATAGCACGGGATTTGACGCATCGGATTTTTCTGCGGGGCAGGATTGCAATCAAATCTTCCTCAGTTGGGAGCTACCCATTGAGAACCCTTACCTCCCGCAGGCGCTGGGCGTGGTGTTCGATGTTGCAGGGCCATCGGCTCTGCTACCGCAGGAACCGCAAATCCGGGTTCATGGCGCACCCGCCAGCCTGTGCCCGTACACCGGGCAGTGGAGTGAGTGCACCTAAACAGCTGTCATGCCCTGCTTGGCTTGCGCTGCTCCACCCGGTATCGCGGCAACCCCGCCAGCATGCGCTTTCCATAGTTTTGCAGCACCAGCCGCTTGTCATAGCAAATGACGGTGGCATGGTCGTCTTCCGTGCGGATGGCACGGCCTGTCCATTGCAGCAGTTTGATGCCGGTGGCCGGAATCACCAGTTCGTTGAATGGGTCTCGCCCCACGCTGCGCAGCCACTCGGCTCGGGCCTCGTCTACGGGCTCCGACGGTGGGGCAAAGGGCAGTTTGGTGATGAATACGGTTTCGCAGAGCGGCCCAGGCAGGTCCAGTCCTTCGCCAAACGACTGCATGCCAAAGATGACGGATGCAAAGCCCACTTCGATTCGGGCGGTGTGGGTTGCCAGCAGACGTGCGCGCGACTGGGTACCCTGCACGAGAACCACCTCCATCAGCGCGGCGGGCAAGCTTTCGGTGGCTATCCGCATTTGTGCGCGTGACGTGAACAGCACCAGTGCGCCGCGCTCCACGTTCGCCAGGTCGCTCATCAGCTCGGCTGCCATCTCGCGGGTGTAGGCCTCGGCCTGCTTGGGGTCGGCCCAGGTGTGCACCACGGTCAATGTGCCCTGTGTGGCGTAGTCAAACGGGCTGGCCACTTCCAGCGCCTGCACATTGGGGTTGTTGAAAAGGCCTGCCTCGTGCAGGAAGTAGTCAAAACTCCCGCAACTCGTCAGAGATGCCGACGTAACCACTGCACCGCGCACCTGGCTCCACAGGAACTGACGCAGCAGGTCACCGGGCACGATGGGGCAGGCGTGGGCGGTCATGGTCAGGTAGCCGTGTTCGCTTTCTGCCTCCAGCCACTTGGCCAGAGGTTGTTCACCATGCTCCAGCAGCAACGTGGCGGTGGTAACGATGGAGCCCAGGCGTGGCACCAAAGCGCCCAGCTTGGCGTATTGCTGTGCGCACAGTGTGGCCTGCGCGGGGTCTTCCTTGGCGAGCGCTTTGACCTCCACGCCCAGTGCCTCCAGCGTCCTGGACAGGCCCGTGGCCTGCGCATGGATTTGCATGACGGGTTCGGTTAGCGCATCCGGCAGTACCCCATGCGCAAAGCGAAGTGTGCCGTCCTGGCCTTCGCCTTGGGCGTTCTGGCCGGTGTGTGCCCACACCATTTCCATGGACATGCGTGCCAGCTGGGTGAGTGCCTGTTTGAGCTGGCTGGTCACGGTGGCAACGTCCTCGCCCACATGCAGGTGCAGGGCGCTGCTGACTTCCTGCAAGACTCTGGGCAGCTTGTCCAGCCAGCGCAAGTTGCTCAGATCCATGGCGCTGGAGAACTGGTCCAGCGCCACTGCGGGCAGGTGGTGACCTTCGTCAAAGATCACCAGGCAATTGTCCAGGTCCGGTAGCGTTTTCATGCCCAGCGACGCCAGAACCAGGTCATGGTTGGCGACGATGACGTTGGCATCGGCGAGTCGCATGCGTGCCTCGTAGTAGCTGCAGTCCCGAAAGCGGGGGCAATGCCGAATGGTGCAGGTGTGGCGCTCGGCCGCCACAGATGACCAGTCGCGCGGATCAGGCGTTTCAGCCAGGGTGTCACGGTCGCCGTCCCATTGCTTGCCGGCCAGTTGCGCAGCCATGCCTTCATACAACCGGATACGCCGCTCTTCAGCCTCTTCCTGTGACAGCACCGTACCAAACTTTGCGGTCTTGGGCGCGTCGTCGTCTGCGTCAAACATGTCTTCAGGCAAACCGCCGGTGCCCACCATGCGCTCGAGCTTGAGTTTGCAGACGTAGCGACCGCGCCCTTTGGCCAGGGCAAAAACGAAGGGCTTGTCCATCGTTTGGGCCAGTGCAGGCAGGTCTTTGGTCATCAGTTGCTCCTGCAACGCAACGGTAGCGGTGGAAATCAGAACTCGGGTCTTGCGTTCCAGGGCCAGTGCAATCGCGGTCGAGGCATAGGCGGCAGACTTCCCCACGCCGGTTCCCGCCTGTATCACGGCAATGGATTGCGTGGGTTGCGGGCTCTCTCCCAGATCTGCGCGCGACAGGGTAGTCGCCACACAGGCTGCCATGTCGTATTGTCCGGTTCGCACGCGAAAGCCGGGGGTTGAGCTGACCACTTTTTCAAAAGCCGCCAGCGACAGATCGGCCAAATTCTCAGGGGTCAAAAGTACCTACCAGGCGGGAAAGGGGGAGGGCGGGCGCCCTAAGGGACGTCAAATATACCTTTTTCGGCATCCGGATATTTCCCGGCGCGTTGTCTCTAGGGATTTTTCCCAGTATAGGATGCCCCATGATCGGGTATTCTTTCAGATTAATTACAAGGAGATCGTGGTGGCCAAACCCAAACTGATTCTGGACTATGTTTATGACCATGAAGCCAATCTGGCAGATCGGGTTTATTTAACGCAACCCGTCGGCGGCGGGCAGGTTGTGGATTACACATGGCGCCAGACCCTGGATCAGGCACGAAAAATGGCCGCGCATATCAAGGCTCAGGGTCTGGAGCCGGGCGCGCGGGTAGCCATCCTGTCCAAGAACTGCGCACATTTCTTCATGGCCGAACTGGCCATCTGGATGGCCGGTTGCACCACGGTGGCGATTTTCCCCACAGAAACTGCCGAAACCATCGGCTATGTGCTGGAGCACAGCGGCTCGAGCATGCTCTTTGTCGGAAAACTGGACACATGGGACATGCAAAAACCAGGCATCCCCGCAACATTGCCTTGCATTGCCTTCCCCTTGGCACCAAAGACCAGTTACGCGAAATGGGATGACATCACCGGTCGCACCGCGCCCCTGACCGGTCGCGTGACACGTGCCGGAACCGACATCGCCATCCTGGTTTACACATCCGGCTCCACTGGCACCCCAAAGGGCGTGATGCACAGTTTCGAGCGCATCACCAAGGTTGCCGAGAACATTGCCAAGGACATCAAGTCACGCATCGGGGATATTGACGACAACCGCATCCTGTCCTACCTGCCACTGGCACACGTGTTTGAGCGCGCGTGGGTGGAGAGCATGTCCTTTGTGGACGGCAAGACGCACGTGTACTTTGCCGAAAGCCTGGATACGTTTGTGGCAGACCTGAACCGTGCGCGCCCCACCACCTTTATTTCCGTTCCGCGTCTGTGGCTCAAGTTCCAGCAAGGCGTTTTTGCAAAGATGCCGCCGAAAAAGCTCAATCGATTGCTCAGTATTCCGATCCTCAGCGGTATCGTCAAGCGCAAGGTCCTGAAGAATCTGGGTCTAGACCAGGCTCTGCTGGCCGGCAGCGGCTCTGCACCTATTCCGGCCGAACTCATCAGCTGGTATCAGCGGCTTGGGCTGAACATGATCGAGGGCTATGCCATGTCGGAAGACTTTGCATACTCGCACAACTCCACGCCCAAGATCAACGCACCCGGCTGCGTCGGTGTTCCGCTGCCCGGCGTCGAGGTCCGGATCAGCGAAGAGGGTGAAATCCTGATCAAATCACCTGGCCAACTGGTGGGGTATTACAAGCGCCCTGACCTGGATGCCGAGGTGTTCACGCCGGACGGATTCTTCCGCACCGGCGACCGCGGCGAGCGGCGTGCGGATGGCTTGCTCAAGATAACTGGTCGGGTCAAGGAGCTGTTCAAGACCTCCAAGGGCGAGTACGTTGCGCCCGCACCCATCGAGAATAGTCTGAACGCGCATCCGCTGATTGAAATGAGCATGGTTTCGGGCCTGGGTCAACCGGCGGCCTATGCCATGGTGGTGCTCGCGGAAGACGTGCGACCCAAGCAAAAGGATGCGGCTTTCCGCAAGCACGTAGAGGCTGAATTGGCGCAGTTGCTGAAAGATGTCAATGCGGAGTTGGTCAACCACGAAAAGTTGCAGATGATCGTGATTGCGCAACAGCCATGGACGATCGAAAACGGCTTCCTGACCCCCACCATGAAAATCCGCCGTGCCCGCATCGAAGGGGAAGTTAGCCCCAAGGTGGACGCGTGGTACGGCGCAAACAGCAAGGTCCAATGGTCATGAACGTTGCAGGGTGAAGACCGAGACCACCTGCACCAGTTCGTGAGCCTGGCTTTTGAGGCTGCTGGCAGCAGCAGCCATTTCCTCGACAAGGGCCGCGTTTTGCTGCGTGGTCCTGTCCATCTGGTTTACGGCTTCTCCCACCTCGATCACGCCCAGTGACTGTTCGTTGCTTGCGGCGGTGATCTCACCCATGATGTCGGTCACACGCTTGATGGATGCGACGACTTCATCCATCGTGGCCCCGGCCTGATCGACCAGGGTGCTCCCCAGTTCTACCCGTTCAACGCTGGTGCCGATCAGGGTCTTGATTTCCCGGGCGGCAGCAGCCGAACGTCCGGCGAGGGCGCGCACTTCTGTCGCTACCACGGCAAAACCGCGGCCCTGTTCACCGGCCCGTGCTGCTTCGACGGCCGCATTCAGTGCCAGGATGTTGGTCTGAAACGCAATGCTGTCGATGACACTGATGATGTCGGCAATCTTGCGTGAGGCCTCATTGATGCCCTTCATCGTTTCCACGACCTGCCCCACGACATCACCACCCTTGATTGCAACGGCGGATGCGCTTTGTGCCAGCTGATTGGCCTGGCGCGCGCCCTCGGCGTTCTGCTTGACGGTTGAGCCCAATTCCGCCATCGATGCGGCGGTTTGTTCCAGTGCGCTGGCTTGCTGCTCGGTGCGGGCGGACAGGTCGTTGTTGCCCTGAGCGATTTCGGCGCTGGCGGTCGCCACGCCTTCGGATCCGCTGCGAACCTGGGTCACGATCCCGGCGAAGCTGTCGCGCATGGATTTGATGGCGTGCAGCAGGCTGCTGCTGTCGTTTTCCTTGAGCCGGATGTTCACGCTCAGATCACCGGTGGCAATTCGGTGTGTGATGTCCGCTGCAGCAGCAGGTTCGCCACCGAGCTGACGCACCACACTGCGGGAAACCAGCATGCTCACGACGAACAGCACGCCAGCCAGCACGACCGTGCCCAGGCCGACCCGAATCACGCGCTGCAGGATGGTGGCGTCCACGGTATCGACATACACGCCAGAACCCACAATCCAGCCCCAGGGTTCAAACCCTTTGACGTAGGACACTTTTGGTACCGGTTTATCGCTTCCCGGCTTGGGCCACATGTAATTCACATAGCCTGAACCGTTGGCCTTGACTGTCTTGACGAACTCCACAAACAGTGCCATGCCGGTGGGGTCCTTGTTGTTGGACAGGTCACTGCCATCGAGCTCCGGCCGGGCGGCATGCATGACCATTCTGGGTGCCATGTCGTTCACCCAGAAGTACTCCGAGCCGCTGTAGCGCATGGACTTGAGGGCTGCCAGTGCGCGTTGTTTGGCTTCCCCTTCGGGCATTTTTCCACTGACCGACTGGCCGTGGAAATGGACGATCAGGCTATGTGCCGACTCAACCGTCTGTCGGACGCCGAGCTGGCGCTCCTCCAGAATCTGGGTGCGTTCGGTCCACAAAAAAATGGCAGACAACGCGGTGATGCCAATGATGGAGCATGCGATGAGCAGGCCCAGGCGCTGGGCTATCGTGGCCGAATGAAGGCGAACCATCACACCCTCCCTCTAGATCGTGTTGGTTGATTCCGACTGTCATTGCATTGTGGTGCTGTCAGATGGAAATGTCACGAATTGTTTGCAGGCGGCAGCGGGTGAAGTGTCCGCTGGCTGGCAAACGCACGCGATTGGTGCGTCAGGGGATCGATAAACGCGATGTGCCTGGCCAGCAGTTGCAGTGGGCGGCTGTAGTCAAGACTGCCTTCGGGCGTGAGCGTGGGGTAAATGCCATCGCCCACGATGGGTAAGCCCAAAGCGGCCATGTGCACGCGCAACTGATGGCGCTTGCCGGTGATGGGTTTGAGTGCGTAGCGCGCGAGATTGCCCTGTACTTCCAGTGGCGTGATGTGGGTCCTTGCGTTGGGAACACCGGGCACTTCGGTTTGTTGCATGAAGTGCATCCCCGGTTCAATCCGGCTTTCACGGTCAATTGGCCATTCCAGATGCGGTAGCCAGGGCGCAATGCACTCGTAGGTCTTGTCCACTGTGCGGGTGCGAAACAGCTCCTGGTAGGCGCCGCGGCTGTGGACCTGCCTGGAAAATAGCACCAGACCGGCGGTGTCGCGGTCGATGCGGTGGATGGGGGAGAGTGCCTCCAGCCCTAGCGCGTTCTTGAGCCGAATCAGCAGGGTTTCCTGCAAATACTTGCCCGACGGGACAACGGGCAGGAAGTGTGGCTTGTCCACCACCAGCAGGTGCTCGTCCTGCCAGAGAATGACGGCTCCAAACGGAATGCGCGGCTCGGCCACCAGGGCGCGGAAGTAGTACAGGCGCCGTCCTGCCTCGTAGGCGGTGTCGGGTGCAATGACCTGTCCCTGGTCATCCATCACATCACCATTGTGCATGCGCTGCAGCCAGACGGCTTCGGGCACACCGGGAAAGCGCGCCGCCAATCCTTCGCACATGCTCGTCCAGGGTCCTGGAGGCAACACCACACAGCTGGGGCCAACGCCAGCGCGCGCGGGCGGCGGGTTGGGCCGGTACAGGCTCATGGCCCGATCACGGTGTTGCTAGATGCGCTCAAAAACCACATCCCACACGCCATGTCCGAGTTTGATACCCCGGTTTTCAAACTTGGTCAGCGGCCGGTAGTGGGGCTTGGGCGCGTAGCCGTGAAGCTCGGGGTTGGTGGCCAGTGCACGGTTCTTGAGGCGTGGCTCTGCGCTCAGAACCTCCAGAATCTGCTCGGCGTAAGGCTGCCAATCGGTGGCACAGTGCAGATAACCACCGATTTTCAGACGCCGGGCCAGTTTGGCGACTAGCGGAGACTGGATCAACCGGCGCTTGTTGTGCTTGGTCTTGTGCCATGGATCGGGAAAGAAAATATGCACACCATCCAGACTTTGGTCGCTGAGCATATGGTCAATGACCTCGACGGCGTCATGAGCGCAGATCCGGATGTTGTGCAAATTGTTTTCGCCAATGCGTTTGAGCAGCGCACCGACGCCGGGTTCATGGACTTCGCAACACAGAAAACGGGTCTCGGGCAGCACGGCGGCGATGTGGGCAGTGGCCTCACCCATCCCAAAACCAATTTCGAGCACGATGGGCGAAGAGCTCAAGCCATTTGTGTCATCAGCCCTTGCGGAATCAGCGAACAATGCTACTAAATCGATAGCAGACAGCTGGTAAGGCACCAAATAGGTGGGTCCCAGTTCATCAAATGCCTTGGCCTGGCCGGTGGTAGTGCGCCCCGCCCGCTTCACAAAGCTCTTGATGGTTCGCATGAAGGGCTTGACCGGTTCCTGGCCTGCCGCGCCCGTCGCATCGGTTGGGGTTATGGCGTCGGTGGTCGTGCCGGTGGAGGCTCTTTGGTTGCTCATGCAATGGCTTTCTGGCGCTGGCGCTTGGCCTTGGGGAAGGCGTGCATTGTAGTGAGATCGGGCAAAGGGCCGCACCGCCGGGTCGTGGCGTGAGCTTGCGCTAAGACTTTCTTAAGGCGCTGCAACTAGACTGCCAGCAACTATGACATCGCTTCATCTGGTGCTCTGGATTGTCGGGGCAATCCTTCTGCAGCTCGCAATTTACCTGGCGATCGGGTTTGCCCGTCACTGGCAGGACTACCGGGCCTTGCGCACTGCGGTGTCCAGCGGTGATGGTTTCGACGATCCCGCACCCGCTGTGCCCGGCACGACTTCTGCCGAACCACCGGTTGCCGCATGGCGAGGGCTGCGCAGCTTTCGGGTGGTCAACCGGGTGGAGGAAGATGCGAGCCGGCAGGTGTGTTCGTTCTATCTGGCTCCACAGGATGGCAAGCCGCTGGAACCCTTTTTTCCGGGGCAGTTCCTGACCTTTGCGCTTGATGTGCCCGCCCTTGGGGGGGGAACGGAGGCTATCGTGCGGTGTTACTCGTTGTCCGATGCGCCTCACCCCGACGTCTACCGCGTTTCCATCAAGCGTGCGCCCGCACCGGCAGGCAGCGGCGTGGCGCCCGGGCGGTCGTCCAACTATTTCCATGACCATGTCCAGGTGGGAAGCCTTTTGCAGGTGCGCGCGCCTGCGGGTCATTTTTATCTGGACTCCCGCGATGCGCCCATCGTGCTGATTGCCGGTGGAGTGGGTATCACCCCCATGCTGTCCATGCTCAACAGCAGTCTGGCAGCGCAGGGCGATCGCGAGGTCTGGCTGTTTTATGGCGTGCGCGATGGTGCGGAGTTGGTGATGTCGCGTCACTTGCAGGACATGGCGCGCACGCATGTGAACTTTCGCCTGCACCTGTGTTTCAGTGCCCCCAAGCCGGATGACCTGGCCGGGGCCATGTCTGCGCAGGAGATGCACCACCACAGCCGCGTCGACGTGGCGTTATTGCGAAGATTACTGCCACTCAAGCCCTTCCACTATTACCTCTGTGGCCCTACCCCCATGCTGCAAAGTCTGGTGCCGGCACTGGAGGATTGGGGGGTTGCCGACAACCACATCCATTTCGAAGCCTTTGGCCCGGCATCCATTCCCCGCAAGAAGGCGCCAGCGCCGCAGCACAGCGACGGCCCGGCCGTGGTGGTCACGTTTTCCAAGTCAGGAAAGCAGGTGCCCTGGGAGCCAGGAAGCGGCTCATTGCTTGCGTTTGCCGAGGCGCATGGCATTTCAGTTCAATCCGGATGCCGGGCGGGTGGTTGCGGCAGCTGCCAGACCACGATTGTGTCCGGTGAAGTGGCGTACAGCCAGACGCCGGACTGCGATCCTGAGCCGGGTAATTGCCTGCTGTGCGTATGCACGCCCAGGACCGCCCTGACCCTGGAGGCATAAATGGAAAAATCATTGTGGCGCGAGCACATATTGCCCTTTACCGTGTTGCTGGGGCTGCTGGCGGTTGCGACATTGGCGGGGGACTTTGTGCTGCACCGCTACAACCTGGTCTGGGTGGGGCGTTACATGGGCATTCCCGGGACGCTGCTCATCATCGGGTCCCTCTACTACTCGCTGCGCAAGCGCAAGATTGTGCAGTCGGGCAACCCAAAGACGCTGCTCAGCATGCACGAGTTCAGCGCCTGGCTGGGTTCGCTGATGGTGCTGATACACGCCGGCATTCATTTCAATTCCATCCTGCCCTGGCTGGCGACCGTGGCCATGGGCGTGAATGTCGTCAGTGGGCTGGTGGGCAAGATGCTGCTGCACCGCTCGCGCCAGCACATCCAGAGTGAACGTGAACATTTTCAGTTGCGCGGCATGTCCAAGTCCGAGATTGAGCAGGCCGTGTTTTGGGACGCGGTCGCGCTCAAGGCCATGGTGCAGTGGCGCAAGGTCCATATCCCGATATTTATCGTGTTTGCGGTACTGGCGCTGGGCCACATCGTGAGCATTTTCCTGTTTTGGGGGTGGGTATGAGTCGCGCCCTCAAATGGGTTCTGGCCATCAATCTGGCGATGCTGGCGGTATTGAGCTTTGTGTATCCCCATTTGATGGTTGGTCCGGGCAAACTGATCGCCGGGCACCAGAAGATCAATGCCGACTGCTTCGCCTGCCACACATCATTTACCGGAGTGCAGTCGGAAAAGTGTGTCAACTGTCACAAGCCTGCAGACATTGGCCGGTTGACCACCACCGGCGCACCCGTCGTGAAACCGCTGACGAAGACGCCGTTCCACCAGGAGCTATCCAGCCAGGACTGTGTGGCTTGCCACAGCGACCATGCGGGCGTAAAACGGTACCAGGTGCAGGGTCGCTTCAACCATGCCCTGCTCAAGAAGGGAATCAGCGAGAAGTGCGATGCGTGCCACAAGGCTCCTACGGATACGCTGCACCGCCAGATCTCGGGCAACTGCGCACAGTGTCACACGCAGACGCGCTGGACCCCTGCAACCTTCGACCATGACAAGTACTTTGTGCTGGACCGCGATCACAACACCCGGTGCGTGACCTGCCATGTGCGCAACGATTACCAGCAATACACCTGTTACGGGTGCCACGAGCACACGCCCGCCAATATTCGCCGCGAGCATGTGGAGGAGGGCATTCGCGACTTCAATGACTGTGTGGAATGCCACCGCAGCGCAGATGAACATGACATCCGTGGTCGCGGCAAGCGTCGGTGACACGGTCTCCGAGCGTGGCTCCCGGCGCAGGGTTGCTGCGATCAGCGTTCAGTCTACAGGAGGTTTGCGCGCTGACCCCAGAGTGTCCCGGCAGGGGTGAGAGCCCGCAAACCGCGTGCGCCACTCCTGAACCCACTGCTGCAATGATGCGCTGACGCTTTGGTTGGAGCCGGGTGACAGGCGCAGGACGCTGGCGGCACTGGCCAATGCCTGGCGAACGCCCGCCTGCGAGCTTGTGTCCAGGGCCAGTGCACCGTTTTGCTTGGACAGCTTCTCTCCGTTGGAACCCAGCACCAGGGGAGTGTGCAGGTAGCTCGGCGTTGGCAGGCCCAGCGCGCGCTGCAGCAGCACCTGCCGTGCCGTGTTGTCGGCCAGGTCGCTTCCCCGCACCACATGGGTAATGCCCTGGCTGGCGTCATCCACCACAACGGCCAGCTGGTAGGTAAAGCAACCGTCTGCACGCCGCAGGACAAAGTCACCGACTGCTTCCTCCACATCCTGCAGGTGCAGTCCACTGCATCGGTCAACCCACTGAATGCTTCTATCTGCTATTGAGTTTGTAGCTGTTGAAGCATATTCCACGAGGCCTGAAGCTAAATAATCCACATGAACATCGGTACGCAGGCGCCAGGCACAGGGGGCGCTCGGCGACCATACGTCCGCCAGGTCTGCGTGCTCCACCATCAGGCGTGGCCGGCAGGTTCCGGGGTACACCAGCTCGCGGTGACGCTCGCGGTTCAACCCCTGCTGCATCAGGGTGTCGGCAATCTGCTTGCGTGAGCAGGTGCAGGGGTAAACCAAAGCCTTGTTGCGCAGTTCGGTCAGCGCCTCCTCGTACAGGTGTGTGCGCGTGGACTGAAAGCTGACCGGCTCGTCCGCAACCAGACCGCAGGACTGCAGCTGTTCCAGGATGCACTGCGCAGCGCCGACGGCGGTGCGTGGAGTGTCCACATCTTCCAGGCGTACCAGCCAAGTTCCGTTGTGGGCCCTTGCATCCAGCCAGCTTGCCAACGCGGCGACCAGCGACCCGGCGTGCAAGGGGCCCGTCGGCGAAGGCGCGAAACGACCCCGGTAGATGCTGGTGTTCATGGCTGGATCGTTTGCGGTCCGGCTCAGGGCCTGCGTCGGGGCAACGACCCACACCGTGACAGTGCGCGGGGGCTAGGCGATGGCGAGCGCCAGTTCGAGTCCGGACACGAAGGCGTCTTCCACCCGATGACCCAGACACCAGTCGCCACACAGGCCCAGACCGGCTTTGGCGTCCCACAGGTGGGACTTGCCCAGCGGTTGATCCGTCTTGGCATACAGCCAGCGTTTGGTGTCTGTGTGGGCTGCTTCGGCGCGGATGCCGGTGACCTCGGAAAAGGCCTTGGTCAGCTTGGCCGCCACGCGCTTGGGGTCGTCCTGCAGGTGTTCCTGAGACCAGGCCGCACTGGCCTGCACCGTCCAGCGTTCAACGGCGCGGCGTCCCGGCTTGCTGGACTCGCGCGTCAGCCAGGCAATGCGGTGATGGGTGCTGCGCGCAGCATTCCACTGCGGCCCAAGTGCGGACAGGCCGGGTTGCATGGCCTGCGGGAACGCCAGCATCAGCGTCCAGCAGGGAGAGACCTTGACACCACTGGTTTTTTTCAGCAGCGCCGCCGCTTTGGGTGTGTCCTGCAACAGGGCCTGGGCCTGGACTGACGGAACTGCCAGCACCACGGCGTCGAAGCCACCATACACATGGATGCTGTCTGCCTCGCCCGTGGTGCGCAATTGCCATTGGTCCTTGTGCAGTGTGTCCCGCTCAATGCGGGTCACCCGGGTGTTGAGCTCCAGGCTCTGGGCGTCCACCAGAGGCTGTGCCCAACGCCGGATCAGTGCACTCATGCCCGGCACGGCCACCCAGTGGGGTTCGCGCGCGGGCAGGCCGGCTGCAGCCACACGGCCACGTTCATCGAGCACCTGCACGGTGTTGGCACTCCATGCCTTGCACACATTGGGCGTCGTTTGCAGGGCTTGAACAAAGCGCGGGTCGCGCACGGTGAAGTACTGCGCGCCGGTATCAAAGGTGCCGAACGGGCTGTTGCGCGTGGCCATGCGCCCACCCACGGTGTGGCTTTTCTCGAAAACCGTCACACGGTGCCCCGCCTGCACCAGTGTGCGGGCACAGGTGATAGCCGCCATGCCTGCTCCAACGATTGCAATGTGTCTGGAAGCGGTCATACGGGTTGTCTCCAAGAGTTGATGTAGTGCGGGCAGTTTATACGCGTGCCGGGACAGCCGCAGAAATTGCGGCAGAACTTTCAGGCGTGCACCCTGTGCTGCTCCAGCAGCGCTGCGCGTGTGGCCGGGCTTTCCAGCTGCTGAAGCCACCACTGCAGCGCACGGCCCTGACTGGACGATTTTCCTACGCGCCAGGCGTAGTGTATGGACACCTGGCGGTGCCCGCGCTCGGTCCGCCTGACCACCAGGCGTCCGGTGTCGATATAGGGGTCGGCCATGCAGCGCGGCAAGCCGCCGGCGCCGAGTCCGCGCAATTGGGCGTCCAGCTTGGCCTGCATGCTGCCAACCGTAAACACGTCCTGCCCGCTGAGCAATCCAAACGTCAGGCCCCGGCCCCGCTGCACCGAATCGGCCACAGCCACGGCCCGGTGCTGCTGGATAAGGGCATCGCTCAATGGCTCGGGCGCTGTGGCCAGCGGGTGGTGGGGCGCCACCGCAAACACAAAGGCAATGCTGCCCAGCGGTTTGCTGTGCACATCCGGCTTGGTGGCGCCCTCCGGTGTCACACCAATCGCCAGATCTGCCTGCCCGGAGGTCAGCGCCTCCAGCGTGCCGGACAGGGTTTCGTCCCGCAGGCGAATGCGGGTGGGTGGCGACTGGGAGAAAAAGCTTTCACACAGCTCCATGACGGTGGCCTTGGAGATGATGGTGTCCAGTGCGATGGTGAATTGGGGCTCCCACCCGGTGGCGACCCGTTTGACCCGGTTGGCCACCGCATCGATGTCGTTCAGCAGGCGCGCGCCCTCGCGCATCAACTCGGCACCGGCCTGTGTCAGCTTGGCCTGGCGCGCGCTGCGGTCGTACAGCAGCACGTCCAGGGCGTCCTCGATCTGGCGCACGCGGTAGGTCAGGGCGCTGGGCACCATGCCCATGGCGCGCGCCGCCGCCGCAAAGCTGCCGGCTGCGGCGATGGCCTGCAGCATGGCCAATGCGTCGGGGGTGAGTACATCGCGAGCGGTTTGCATGAAGTCGGCAATCAAGTTGAAAGGATTTGAATGATGCCATCAAACCTGGTGGATGAAAATACCGGCAGAGCGCCTACAGTTCAGGCTTCAAGGAGAAGTTCTATGCTGACCGTCCGAAAGTCTGCCGACCGGGGCTATGCCGACCACGGCTGGCTCAAATCGTTTCACAGTTTTTCATTCGCGGGGTATTTTGATCCGGCGCACATGGGCTGGGGCAACCTGCGCGTGGTCAACGAAGACCGCATTGCGCCGGGCACCGGTTTTGGAACTCACGGCCACCGCGATATGGAAATCATCAGCTATGTGATTTCCGGCGAGCTCGCCCACAAGGACAGCATGGGCAATGTGAAGGGCATACCGCCGGGCGACGTGCAGCGCATGAGCGCCGGGCGCGGTGTGCAGCACAGCGAGTTCAACCATGCCCCCAACCTGGAGACCCATTTTTTTCAGATCTGGATCGAGCCGAATGTGAAGGGCATTGAGCCCGGATACGAGCAAAAGACCATAGCTGCCGCGAGTAAAAATGGTGTATTGCGGCTGGTGGCGTCACCCGACGGTGCCGATGGCTCGGTGCGGATCCATGCCGATGCCCGCATGTACAGCGGGCTGTTCGACGGCGCACAGTCGACCACGCTGGCGCTGGACTCTAATCGCAAAGCCTATGTGCATCTGGTGCGTGGTGAGCTGTCCGTCAACGGTACGCGGCTGACCGGCGGAGACGCAGCGCTGCTGGAACATGAGAGTCAACTGGCACTGGATGGCGCAAGTGCTGCCGAGGTGCTGGTTTTTGATTTGCAGGCATAGTTTTCATTTTTTCGTTGTTCCACAAGGAGTATTTACATGGCAAAAGTCGTCGTCGTTTTTCACTCGGGTTACGGTCACACCCTGCGCCTGGCGCAATCCGTGGCACAGGGTGCTGATGCAGAGTTGCTGGCGATTGATGCTGACGGCAACCTGCCCGAAGCGGGGTGGGAGACGCTCGCTGGCGCAGACGCCATCATCTTTGGCTCGCCAACCTACATGGGCAGCGTGAGCTGGCAGTTCAAGAAGTTCGCCGACGCGTCCAGCAAGCCCTGGTACACGCAAGCCTGGAAGGACAAAATCTTCGGTGGTTTCACGGCCAGCGCCAATGTCAATGGCGACAAGCACTCGACTCTGCACTACTTCATGACGCTGGCCATGCAGCATGGCGGCATCTGGGCGGGCACGGGACTGAACTACAACAACACCAAAGCTTCGCAGCGCAGCGATGTGAACTACCTCGCGTCCAGCGCCGGCCCCATGGCCCAGACCCCGGGTGACGCCAGTGGCGACGAGATGAATGCTGGGGATCTGGAGACCGGCCGACTGTTTGGCGCGCGTATTGCGGCACTGGCTGGCAAGTAAAACACACCCCCTATCCCCCCCGCCCCTTTCCACCCTCGCCAGGGCGGAAAGGGGAGCCGAACAGCCACATTTGGCCTTGTTTATAAAGGTGGGACGTACACGCGCCGACGTGCGCTGATACAAATGGTGCTCCTCTTTCGATAGTGGACTATGCTTATCCCACGACGGCTAGCACCAGAATTCAGTACGAATACCTGACCCAACCAGCCAGGTCCTTTGCACTCCCCCTTGTTTGAAGACGCGGCCACATGGGGCTGTTTGGCCCCCTCTTTCGCCCCGGCGGGGGCGAGAGAGGGCGGGGGGTGTGAGGGGGGGCAGTGAGGAAGCCCTCGCCAAGGCAATCTCCCCATCCGTAAACCCCGCAGCCAAGTCGAAAACTACAATGGGGGCATGTTTATCCACCTGCGTCTGCACACCGAATTTTCCGTCGTTGACGGAACCAACCGCATTGATGACGTTATCGCCGCCGCCGTGGCCGACGGTCAGTCGGCGCTGGCCATCACCGACCTGAGCAACCTGTTTGGTGCCATCAAGTTTTACAAACAGGCGCGTGCCAAGGGCACCAAACCCATCATTGGATGCGAAATCTTTCTCGAAGGCCTGGGTGGCGACAGCACGGCGCTGTCGCGCATGGTCTTGCTGGTGCAGAACAAGCAGGGGTATCTGAATCTGTCGGAGTTGCTGGCGCGGGGTTTTACCCAGAATGTCGTGAAGAACCAGGCCGTCATCAAGCTGGCGTGGTTGCGTGAGTTGAACGAGGGGCTGATTGCCCTGTCCGGTGCCCTGGCCGGACCCATCGGGCAGGTTCTGGTGCAGGGTGACCAGGCACGGGCACTGGAATTGGCCCTGCAACTGGCCGGCATCTTTCCGCATCGCTTCTACCTGGAACTGCAGCGCTGCGGACGGCCCGACGATGAGTCGCATGTGATAGCCACAGTGCAGCTCGCGGCGCGTGTGAAGTTGCCCGTGGTCGCAACGCACCCGGTGCAGTTCACCGCGCCGGAAGATTTTGAGGCGCACGAAGCGCGTGTCTGCATTGCCGATGGCGAAATTCTGGGCAATGCCAAACGTGTACGCAAGTTCACACGTGACCAGTATTTCAAATCCTGTGCCGAGATGCAGGCCCTGTTTGCCGATGTGCCGTCGGCAATAGCCAATACGCTGGAAATCGCCAAACGTTGCAGCCTTACCCTGGTGCTGGGCAAGCCCCAGTTGCCAGACTTTCCCACGCCGCTGGTCAATGGCCAGCGCATGACGCCGGAGGAGTATTTCCGTTACGCATCACATGAGGGCCTGAAGGAGCGCATGGCGCACCTGTTCCCGGACGTGGCCGAGCGCGAAAAGCAGATGCCTTCGTACGTGGAACGTCTGGAGTTCGAGATCGGAACCATCCTGAAGATGGGTTTCCCGGGTTATTTTCTGATCGTGGGCGACTTCATCAACTGGGCCAAAAATAATGGCTGTCCGGTAGGGCCGGGGCGCGGCTCTGGCGCGGGCTCGCTGGTGGCCTATGCGCTGAAGATCACCGATCTGGATCCGATCCGCTACAAGCTGCTGTTTGAGCGCTTCCTGAACCCCGAGCGGGTTTCCATGCCCGACTTTGACATCGACTTCTGCCAGACGAACCGCAACCTGGTGATCGACTACGTGAAGGCGAAGTACGGCAAGGACGCCGTGAGCCAGATTGCGACTTTTGGAACCATGGCAGCGCGTGGTGTCATCCGCGATGTGGGCCGTGTGCTGGACATGAGCTACACCTTTTGCGATGGCATCAGCAAGCTCATTCCCAACAAGCCCGGAACCAACGTCACGCTGCAGTTGCCGCCCGTCGACGGCAAGAAGAACGACAAGTACGTCTATGCCTCCGAGGCCGAGCCCATTCTGGCTGAGCGTGAGGCCAAGGAGGAGGACGTCAAGACCCTTCTGGAACTGGCACGCAAGCTTGAAGGCATGACGCGTAACATCGGCATGCACGCCGGCGGTGTGCTGATTGCCCCCGGCAAACTGACCGATTTTTGTCCGCTGTACCAGCAGCCGGGCAGCGAGTCGGCAGTGAGCCAGTACGACAAGGATGATGTGGAGGCCATTGGGCTGGTGAAGTTCGACTTTCTGGGCCTGGCCACGCTAACCATTCTGGAGATTGCGCGCGAATTCATCATGAAGCGCCATGCCGGCCAGGAGGACTTCGCGTATGAGAATCTGCCGCTGGATGACGCCCGGGTTTACCGTCTGTTTCAGGAGGGCCGGACCGAAGCGGTATTCCAGTTTGAAAGCCGGGGCATGCAGGGCATGCTGCGCGATGCCAAGCCCACGCGGCTGGAGGATCTGATTGCGCTCAACGCGCTGTACCGGCCGGGTCCCATGGACCTGATCCCCAGCTTTGTGGCGCGCAAACACGGGCGCGAGGTGATCGAGTACCCGCACCCGCTGGTGGCCGATATGCTGAGCGAGACCTACGGCATCATGGTCTACCAGGAGCAGGTGATGCAGACGGCCCAGATATTGGGTGGCTACTCGCTTGGCGGGGCCGACATGCTGCGCCGTGCCATGGGCAAGAAAAAGGCCGAGGAGATGGCCGAGCACCGTGCCATCTTCCGCGCCGGGGCCGCAAAGAACGACATCAGCGAAGCCAAGGCCGACGAGGTGTTTGACCTGATGGAGAAGTTTGCGGGCTACGGCTTCAACAAGTCGCACGCCGCAGCCTACTCGCTGCTGGCCTACCACACGGCGTGGATCAAGGTGCACTACACGGCCGAGTTTTTCTGCGCGAACATGACCGTTGAAATGGATGACACGGACAAGCTCAAGGTCCTGTTTGAAGACGCCGAGAAGATGGGGCTGACGTTTGAGCCACCCAATATCAACCGCGGGCGCCACCGTTTTGAGCCCATCTCCAACAAGGAAATCCGCTATGGTCTGGGCGCTGTCAAGGGAACGGGCCAGCAAGCGATTGAAGCCATTGTGGCGGCGCGCGAAGGCAAGGGACCCACGGGCGGCCCGTTCACCAGTCTGTTTGATTTCGCACTCCGCGTGGACCGCAGCCGGCTGAACAAGCGGTGCGTGGAAGCCCTTATCAAGGCGGGCGCGTTTGACTCCTTGCAGCTGAATCGGGCGGCCCTGGTGGCGTCGATTGACCGGGCATTTGACTTTGCATCGGCGTCGGTTGCAAATGCCAATCAGCATGGCCTGTTCGACATGGGGGGCGAAGACGACCACGGATCGAGCACGCAGGAGCCGGATTTGGTGGACGCTGTGCCATGGGGTATCAAGGAGCGACTGACTTTTGAAAAGACCGCTGTGGGTTTTTATCTGTCAGGCCATTTGTTTGACGAGGTTGCCCTGGAAGTGCGGCGTTTTGCCAAACGACCCATTGAGGAGCTGCACGATACCCGTGAACCCCAGTTGCTGGCCGGCATTGTTACCGACTTCAAAATCATCAACGGGCAACGCGGCAAGTTGGGTTTGTTCAAGCTGGATGACAAATCCGCGGTCATCGACGCGCGGGCAGAAGAAGACCTGTTAAATGCCCACAAACCGCTGTTGAAAGACGATGAACTCATCGTCGTGATGGGCAAGGTACGCGATGACCGTTTCTCTGGCGGAAAGCAGTTGACGGTCACCCAGATCTGGAGCCTTGAACAGGCGCGTTGCCGGTTTGGAAAATACTTGCGGGTTGCCGTCAACTCCGCTGCACGCAGTGGCGGTCCGGATGTGCGGCGATTGGTGAAAGAGTTTCCGCCCCGCCGTGAGGTGACCGAGCAGGGCGACTTGCTGCGTGGCCTGCCGGTCCGGTTGGCTGTGCAACGGATGGTGGCGCATACGCCGGATGATCCGGTTGCAGTCGCAGCGGGAGCGGTGGATGGACTGAACACCTGTTCAGGTGCGCTGGCTGAACTGCATTTGGGCGAAAGCGCCTGCTTCTTTCCGAGTGACGCAGCGCTGGCCGGCTGGCGTGCGCAGGCTGATCAGGGCAAAGCGGTGATTGCCTACGATTGAGCGGTCGGCCAGGGTATGTGGGTCAAATCGTCGGTTTGCCCTTGTACCACTTGAAGATGTAGCTATGAAAATAATAGTAAATAGCGCGCTGCGTTGTTGAAACCGGCTGTTGCCCGCTGTCTGTCGGTGATTACCCTCTTGACGACAGGGATTCTCGGTTAAACTAATTTACTAACCAATTGGTCATTAAAATATCCGACCATTGATCTGTTTCTTGATGGGTGTCCTGATGTCTACAAAAATCCTGGTTGCTGCAACGCCGCTGATTGCCTTCACTTTGCTTCTGGGCGGTTGCTCCCGGCCCGCGCCCACGGAGGAGCCTATTCGCGCGGTCAAGGTGCTGACCGTAGGGGTTGAGGGCATGCGTGCGGGTGGCGAGTTTGCCGGTGAGGTGCGCGCCCGCGTTGAGTCCCGGTTGGGCTTTCGTGTCGGCGGCAAGATCGTGCGTCGACAGGTGGAGTTGGGGCAGCGGGTGAAAGCAGGGGACATTCTGGCGCAACTGGACCCGCAGGACTATCAACTGGCCGCCCAGGCAGCCAAAGCGCAGGTGACAGCGGCATTGACCAACCGTGATCTGGCCGCAGCCGACTTCAAGCGCTACAAGGAATTGCGCGAGCAGAACTTCATCAGCGGTGCCGAGCTGGAGCGCCGTGATGCCGCACTGAAGGCAGCGCAGGCCCAGCTTGACCAGGCCAGTGCGCAGGGCTCCGTCCAGGGCAATCAGGCGGGGTACACCACGCTGGTGGCCGATGTCTCGGGTGTGGTAACCGCCGTGGAGGCCGAGGTGGGGCAGGTCGTGGCCGCGGGAACGCCGGTGGTGCGCATTGCGCAGGATGGGCCGCGCGATGTGGTCTTTGCGGTACCCGAGGACAAGGTTTCCCAGGTCAAGATGGGGTCTGGCGTCGAGATCCGCACCTGGGGTATACAGACAGCTCTGCGTGGTGTGGTGCGTGAAGTGGCCGCCAGCGCGGACCCGGTGACGCGTACTTTTGGCGTGAAGGTGTCCATGCCCACTGTGGACGCTCTGCCACTGGGCGCGACTGTGACGGTGGTGCCGCAGGCGCTGGACCGCAGCGGTGTGCAGGTCATCAAGCTGCCAACCAGTGCGCTGCGTCAGGACGGCCAGTCTTCTGCGGTGTGGGTGCTCGATACCGCCAGCATGACGGTCAAGCTCCAGTCCATTCAGATCGCCACAGCCGATGGCAATGATGTGGTGGTATCCGGTGGCCTGCAGCCTGGCATGCAGGTGGTATCCGCTGGCGTGCATGTGCTGTCACCTGGACAGAAGGTCACCATTTACAAGGAGAAAGCTCCTGCAGGCCTTGTAAAAAATGAACAGTCTGCTATGCAATCCGTAGCGTCTGCTGCGTCGGCGGCGGCTGTTTCGGCCAGCGCAGCGGTTGCGAAGTGAGCGTGTCATGAAAGACCAACACCTGCACCCTGAAAAAGGGTTCAACCTGTCGCGCTGGGCCATTGACCACGCACCGCTGACACGGTTTTTGATGATTGTGCTGATGGTGCTGGGTACCAACGCGTTTTTCCAGCTTGGGCAGGATGAGGACCCGCCGTTTACCTTCCGGCTGATGGTGGTCCGTGCCTTCTGGCCCGGTGCCACGGCGCAGCAGATGGCCGAACAGGTGGCTGACAAGGTGGAGCGCACGCTGCAGGAAGTCCCCAACGCGGACAAAATCCGCAGCTATTCCAAGCCGGGTGAATCCACCATCCTGTTTCAGGTAAAGGACTCCACGCGGGCAGCCGAGGTGAACAACATCTGGTACACGGTACGCAAAAAGGTGGGAGACATCCGCGGCACACTGCCCGCCGGGGTGCAGGGTCCATTTTTCAATGATGAGTTCGGCGATGTGTTCGGCGTCATTTACGCGCTGGAGGCCGACGGTTTTTCCGACGCCGAGGTCAAGACCTTCGCCGATGAGGTGCGCCAGAAGTTACTGCGCGTGACCGACGTCAACAAAGTCGAGCTGATGGGCGTGCAGGACGAAAAGCTGTTCATCGAGATTTCTCAAAAACGCCTGTCCCAGCTGGGCCTGGACATGAACCAGGTGCTGGCCCAACTCGGCCAGCAAAACGCGGTGGAGGGCGCAGGCGCCATCCAGACGCCGCTGGACGTGGTGCAGGTGCGCGTGGGTGGTCAGTTCCAGTCGGTCGAGCAACTCCGCGCCATGCCGATACGTGGTTCTGGATACGGGCCCGGAACCAGTGCCGGGGGCAGCCAGTTGCGTCTGGGCGATATGGCCGAAATCAAGCGCGAGTATGTAGACCCGCCAACACTCAAGGTCCGTCACCAGGGCAAGCAGGTCATCGCGCTGGGCGTCTCCATGTCCAAGGGCGGTGACATCATTGCCATGGGCAAGGCTCTGGCCGTGGCCACGGCAAAAATTGACACGACGTTGCCCGTCGGTATCCGCTTGGTGAAGGTACAGGACCAACCCGCCGCCGTGGCCAAGTCCGTCAATGAGTTTGTTGGTGTGCTGATTGAGGCCATCGGGATCGTGCTGGCCGTGAGTTTCATCAGCCTGGGCCTGCACAAACGCAGCGACAGCACGCGCTGGTACAACCGCTATTACGTGGACATGCGCCCGGGCCTGGTGGTGGGCATCACGATTCCGCTGGTGCTGGCAGTGACCTTTCTGGGGATGGGTTACTGGGGCATAGGCTTGCACAAGATCTCGCTGGGTTCGCTCATCATTGCGCTGGGCTTGCTGGTGGATGACGCCATCATTGCCGTGGAGATGATGGTACGCAAGATGGAAGAGGGCTGGGACAAGGTGCGCGCCGCCAGCTTTGCGTACGAAATTACCGCCATGCCCATGTTGACGGGCACCCTGATTACCGCCGTGGGTTTTTTGCCGATCGGAATCGCCAGGTCGTCCACGGGCGAATACACTTTTGCGATCTTTGGTGTAACGGTGATGGCACTGGTGCTGAGCTGGCTGGTGTCGGTGTACTTCGTGCCGTATCTGGGCACCGTGCTGCTCAAAATCAAACCACATGATGTGGGCGATGAGCCGCACGAACTGTTCAACACGCCCTTCTACAATACGTTTCGCAAAACCGTGAACTGGTGCGTGGAGCACCGCTGGAGCACCATTGGCATCATGCTGGTGACCTTTGCGCTGGGCATTGTGGGCATGGGGCGTGTGCAGCAGCAGTTCTTCCCTGATTCGGCCCGCTCCGAGATTTTGCTGGACGTCTGGTACGCAGAAGGCACCTCTTTCGCTGCCAATGAACTGACAACGAAGCGCATTGAAGCGCGGCTGTTGCAGGAGGCCAGCGTGCAGACGGTCAGCACCTGGGTGGGCTCGGGTGTGCCGCGCTTCTACCTGCCGCTGGACAATATCTTCACGCAGAGCAATGTTTCGCAATTCATCATCGTTCCCAAGGAGCTGAAGCTGCGTGAGCCGCTGCGTATCAAACTCCCGGCAATGATCGCACAGGAATTTCCGGAAGTGCGCGCCCGGGTCAAGATATTGCCCAACGGGCCACCCGTGGCCTACCCGGTGCAGTTCCGTGTACTGGGCGCGGACCCTGTCGTTCTGCGGGCACGCGCCGATGAAGTGAAGGCGGTCATGCGCGCCAGCAGCAATACGCGTGGGGTGAACGACAACTGGAATGAATCCGTCAAGGCCATTCGCCTGGAAGTGGACCAGACCAAGGCGCGTGCGCTCGGCGTTACCAGCCAGAGCATTGCCCAGGCATCCAAGACGATGTTTGGTGGAACCACGGTTGGGCAATACCGTGAAGGTGACAAGCTGATTGACATTGTGCTGCGCCAGCCGCTGGACGAGCGAAATGCCATCACCGATGTGGCAAATGCCTACCTGCCGACAGCCAGTGGCAAGTCCATACCCCTCACACAGATCGCAAAGCCCGTATTTGCCTGGGAGCCCGGGGTCATGTGGCGCGATAACCGCGATTACTCCATCACGGTTCAGGGCGACATCGTGGAAGGTTTGCAGGGTGCAACGGTAACGGCGGAACTGTTGCCCGCCATGCGCGAACTTGAGGCTGTCTGGAAGGCCAAGGGAATGACTGCCTACCGGATTGAAGTGGCTGGTGCGGTGGAAGAAAGCAGCAAAGGCTCAGCCTCGATCGCAGCCGGTATTCCCATCATGCTGTTCATCACCTTTACATTGCTGATGTTGCAATTGCACAGTTTCAGCCGCGCCATGCTGGTTTTTCTCACCGGGCCATTGGGTATAGCCGGTGTTGCAGCAGCTTTGATGCTGTCCGGACGTCCGTTTGGCTTCGTAGCCCTTCTCGGCGTAATCGCCCTGATGGGCATGATCCAGCGCAATTCGGTGATCCTGATCGACCAGATTGAGCAGGACCGGGCAGCCGGCGTGCCGGTTTGGGATGCGATTGTCGAATCGGCAGTTCGGCGCCTGCGGCCTATCGTGCTCACCGCAGCGGCTGCCGTACTGGCGATGATCCCGTTGTCTCGCTCCGTTTTTTGGGGGCCGATGGCGGTTTCCATCATGGGCGGCTTGATTGTGGCGACCGTTCTGACGCTGCTTGCGCTGCCAGCCATGTACGCCGCATGGTTCCGGGTGAAAAGGGAAAGTCTGTAGCAGGTTAAAATAGCGGGTTAACCAATTTCAAATTGGCGGTCGGACGGGTGCAGGCAGTGTTTGCACCGCAGATTGGACCCCTGTTTTGTTTTTTGCGCGGGTGGCGAAATTGGTAGACGCACCAGGTTTAGGTCCTGACGGTGGCAACACTGTGGGGGTTCGAGTCCCCCCCCGCGCACCACGTATTCGATTTTCTTGCTTGGCAGTTGGGCATCGCATGGGTGATACCAGCCGTCAACATTCATTTAGTTTAGGAGACTGATCATGGCTGTTACTGTTGAAACTCTGGACAAGCTGGAGCGAAAGATTACCCTGACCCTGCCAATGGGTGTGATTCAGTCCGAGGTTGATGCGCGTCTGCGCAAGTTGGCACGCACCGTCAAAATGGATGGTTTCCGCCCAGGCAAGGTTCCCATGAACGTTGTGGCACAGCGCTACGGCTATTCGGTTCACTACGAAGTGATGAACGACAAGGTGGGCCAGGCATTTGCGACTGCCGCCAACGAAGCCGAGTTGCGCGTAGCAGGGCAGCCCCGAATCACCGAGAGCGAAACCTCTCCCGAGGGTCAGATGGCCTTTGACGCAGTTTTCGAAGTTTTTCCGGACGTCAAGATTGCAGACCTGTCGACGGCAGAAGTGGAAAAGGTCAGCGCTGAGGTAACCGATGCAGCTATCGACAAGACCGTCGAAATCTTGCGCAAGCAACGTCGTACGTTTGCCTTGCGTGCGAAAGATGCCGGAGCCCAGGATTCTGACCGTGTGACCGTGGACTTTGAAGGCAAGATTGACGGAGAACCCTTCGCGGGAGGCAAAGCCGATGACTATCAGTTCATCGTCGGCGACGGGCAAATGCTCAAGGAGTTCGAAGAGGCCGTTCGTGGCATGAAAGTTGGTGAGAGCAAGACGTTCCAGTTGGCGTTTCCTGCGGATTACCACGGACAGGACGTTGCGGGGAAAACAGCCGATTTCATGGTTACCGTGAAGAAAATTGAAGCGGCAAATCTTCCAGGTGTGGATGGCGCTTTGGCCAAATCCCTGGGAATTGCCGATGCGTCGGTCGAAGGACTGCGTGCCGACATTCGCAAGAATCTTGAGCGCGAAGTGAAGCACCGTCTGCTGGCACGCAACAAGCAGGCTGCCATGGATGCATTGATTTCCCAGGCCGAACTGGACTTGCCAAAGTCAAGCGTTCAGGCCGAACTCGATCGCATGATTGCCAGCGCCCGGGCCGATCTGAAACAGCGAGGCGTCAAGGACGCTGACAACGCTCCTATTCCCGATGACATCTTCCGCCCTCAGGCCGAGCGTCGTGTACGCCTTGGTTTGGTGGTGGGTGAGTTGGTTCGCGCAAACAGTTTGCATGCCAAGCCGGAGCAAATCAAGGCGCACATTGATGAATTGGCGGCCAGTTACGAAAAGCCTGCTGATGTGGTGCGCTGGTATTATGGTGACAACCGCCGTATGGCAGAAGTTGAAGGCCTTGTCATCGAAAACAATGTGACTGATTTTGTGCTTTCGAAAGTCAAGGTCAGCGAGAAAGCGATTTCGTTTGACGAGCTGATGGCCCAGAATTGATGCGTCTTTCGCTCGTGTGGCGAGCCGAGCAGTGAATTTGGGGCTTGTGTCGGGCTTGCAGTCCCGAAGACAGGCCCCATTTCCTTTTTTGTTGAAGTTATTTCGGTACAGTCACCACAGTTCTTTGGAGATGCTATGAGTTTGAAATCGGGACAGACTGACAGAATGGAGCCGCAGGGTCTGGGCATGGTGCCCATGGTCATTGAGCAGTCGGGCAGGGGCGAGCGTTCCTATGACATCTATTCACGTTTGCTCAAGGAGCGCGTTATTTTTCTGGTCGGTCCTGTCAACGATCAGACAGCGAATCTGGTCGTAGCCCAGTTGCTGTTTTTGGAGAGTGAAAACCCGGACAAGGACATCTCGTTTTACATCAACTCGCCGGGTGGTTCGGTAAGTGCTGGCATGGCCATTTTTGACACCATGAACTTCATCAAGCCAGACGTGTCGACGCTGTGCATCGGGATGGCAGCGAGCATGGGGGCTTTCTTGCTTTCGGCCGGCGCAAAGGGTAAGCGGTTTTGTTTGCCCAACTCCAAGGTCATGATCCATCAGCCGTCGGGCGGCAGCCAGGGGCAGGCGACTGAAATTGAGATCGCTGCGCGCGAAATTCTTAAGACCCGCGAGCAGCTTAACAAGATACTGGCCGAGCGCACGGGCCAGTCGTTGGAGCGCATAGCCCGTGATACCGAGCGTGATTACTACATGTCGGCCGAAGAATCGCGAGATTACGGTCTGATCGATCAGGTGATCTCCAAGCGCCCTTGATTTTCCGGGGTGCGCGTTCGCGGCGGTGTTACTGCGGCCACGCATCCGCCGTTTTTATTTGAGTATCATTCGGGAAATATCCGAAAAGGCAATCGACACATGGCCGAAAAAAAAGGCGCTTCCAGTGAAAAAACCCTGTATTGCTCTTTTTGTGGCAAGAGTCAGCACGAGGTCAAGAAGCTGATCGCTGGACCTTCCGTTTTTGTGTGTGACGAGTGTATTGAGTTATGCAATGAAATCATCCGGGACGAATTGCCTGCAGCAACGGATGGAAAAGATGCTCGGGGCGAACTCCCTACGCCGTCTGAAATCAAGGCGAATCTGGATAATTATGTAATTGGTCAGGAGCCCGCCAAGCGAACTTTGGCGGTTGCGGTCTACAACCATTACAAACGTCTTCGCCACAAGGAAAAAGCCAAAAAAGATGAAATTGAGCTCGCGAAGAGCAATATTTTGCTGATTGGACCCACCGGATCCGGCAAGACGCTTTTGGCGCAAACCCTGGCGCGAATGCTTGATGTTCCGTTCGTCATGGCTGACGCAACAACCCTGACAGAAGCCGGCTATGTCGGTGAGGACGTTGAGAACATCGTTCTCAAACTCCTGCAGAGCTGCAATTATGATGTCGAGCGCGCGCAGCGCGGCATTGTCTATATCGATGAGATTGACAAGATTTCCCGCAAGTCTGATAACCCGTCCATTACCCGTGATGTGTCCGGTGAAGGCGTACAGCAGGCCTTGCTGAAACTGATCGAAGGCACCATGGCCAGTGTGCCTCCACAAGGCGGTCGCAAGCATCCCAACCAGGATTTTGTGCAAATTGACACAACGAATATTCTTTTTATCTGCGGCGGCGCCTTTGCGGGGCTTGAGAAGGTTATCGAGAACCGGACGCAGACGTCCGGTATGGGGTTTGGGGCAACGGTCAAGAGCAAACAGCAACGCAGTTTGACCGATGTGTTCAAGGAAGTTGAGCCAGAAGACTTGATTAAATTTGGATTGATTCCTGAACTGGTTGGTCGGATGCCGGTGGTCGCTGCGTTGGCGGAACTGACCGAAGACGCGTTGGTTCAGATTCTGACGGAACCCAAGAATGCGCTGGTCAAGCAATACACCAAGCTGTTGGCCATGGAGGGTGCAGAACTGGAGATTCGTCCGATGGCTCTCAAAGCGATTGCCAGGAAAGCACTGGCTCGCAAAACGGGTGCTCGAGGATTGCGCTCCATTCTCGAGCTATCGCTGATAGACACGATGTTCGAGTTGCCGAATATTTCCAATGTTGAGAAAGTCGTTGTGGACGAGTCAACAATTGATGAGAACAAGCCGCCGCTCTTGGTCTACCGCGAGGTTGCCAAGCAGGCCTGAAACTGCTTCTCCAAACTCCCGATTAGACGGGGGTTTTGTACTGTTTAGCCAAGCTATTGATCGAAGACTGCTTCCATAATCGAAGCCCGCTTGAATTTATGCTTTCGCGGTCCATATTCACCAGGTAACCAAGAGGATCTCTCCATGTCTGGCCATTCCCCACTGCCTGCTGCTCCCATTGACCTTCCGCTCCTGCCGCTGCGCGATGTAGTCGTTTTTCCCCATATGGTGATTCCACTCTTTGTGGGTCGCCCCAAGAGTATCAAGGCCCTTGAAGCCGCGATGGAGAGCGATCGGCGCATTATGCTGGTGGCGCAAAAAACCGCAGCCAAGGATGATCCGCTGGTGTCTGACATGTTTGACGTTGGATGCATATCGACCATTCTCCAAATGCTCAAGTTGCCAGATGGGACCGTCAAGGTATTGGTTGAAGGTCATCAACGGGCGACGGTAAACAAGATAGAAGAAGGAGAATCCTTTTTTTCCGCAAATATTACGCCAATCGTCGTTTTGGTCGATGTGCTTGAAAAAGGACGAGGCAAAGCCAGCGAAGTTGAGGCTTTGCGTCGCGCGGTTATGCAACAGTTTGATCAATACGTCAAGCTCAACAAAAAAATCCCTCCGGAAATTCTGACTTCGATTTCCAGCATTGATGACCCCGGTCGACTCGCTGACACCATTGCGGCGCATCTTCCGCTCAAACTCGATAGCAAACAATCCGTGCTGGGTCTCTCGAGTGTCAAGGAACGTCTAGAGAATCTCTTTGAGCAGATTGAGCGCGAAGTCGATATTTTGAATGTCGACAAAAAGATTCGTGGGCGTGTGAAGCGCCAAATGGAAAAGAACCAGCGAGATTTCTATTTGAACGAGCAGGTCAAGGCGATTCAGAAGGAATTAGGTGAGGGAGAGGACGGCGCCGACATCGAAGAGATCGAGAAAAAGATCAAGTCCGCCAAGATGCCTAAAGATGCACTGAAAAAAGCTGAAGGCGAGTTGAAAAAGCTCAAACTGATGTCTCCGATGTCAGCAGAAGCAACGGTAGTTCGGAACTACATTGATGTGCTGGTTGGATTGCCGTGGGCTGCGAAAACCAAAATCAAACACAATTTGACCCATGCGGAAGCGGTTTTGAACGAAGACCACTATGGTCTGGACAAAGTCAAGGATCGCATTCTGGAGTATCTTGCCGTGCAGCAGCGTGTCGACAAACTCAAAGCTCCGATTCTGTGCCTAGTCGGACCTCCAGGCGTCGGAAAGACTTCGCTGGGTCAGTCCATCGCCAAAGCAACGGGTCGAAAATATGTTCGCATGGCCTTAGGCGGTATGCGAGATGAAGCTGAAATCCGTGGTCATCGCCGCACTTATATTGGGGCCATGCCAGGCAAGGTTTTGCAGAGCCTGACCAAGGTTGGAACGCGTAACCCTTTGTTCCTGCTTGACGAAATTGACAAGTTGGGAACGGACTTTCGGGGTGACCCCAGTAGCGCTCTTTTGGAAGTGCTCGATCCCGAGCAGAACCACAAGTTCGGGGATCATTACGTCGAAGTCGACTACGACCTGAGCGATGTGATGTTTGTAGCGACTTCCAACTCCATGAACATACCGCCAGCCCTGTTGGACCGTATGGAGGTCATCCGTCTCTCAGGCTACACCGAAGACGAGAAGACCAACATCGCCATCACGTATCTGTTGCCAAAACAAATGAAGAATAACGGTGTCAAAGATGCTGAGCTAGCGATTACAGAAGATGCGGTAAGGGATATCGTCCGCTACTACACGCGCGAGGCAGGTGTGCGGTCGCTTGAGCGTGAACTGTCCAAGATCTGTAGGAAGGTCGTGAAAGGCTTGTTGCTCAAGAAACTCAAGCCGCAGGTATGTGTGAGTGCAGAAAACCTGAATGACTATCTTGGTGTTCGCAAGTACACCTATGGTCGGGCTGAACAGCAGAATCAGGTTGGGCAGGTCGTGGGACTGGCCTGGACGGAAGTTGGGGGTGATTTGCTTACCATTGAGGCCGCCTTGACTCCCGGAAAGGGAGTTATCACCCGCACGGGATCGTTGGGCGACGTCATGAAAGAGTCTGTGGAAGCCGCTCGTACTGTGGTCCGAAGCCGTGCGCGCCGCTTGGGCATCAAGGATGAAATATTTGAAAAGAAAGACATTCATATTCATGTGCCGGATGGTGCTACACCCAAGGATGGTCCCAGCGCTGGAGCAGCCATGACGACAGCTTTTGTATCTGCCTTGACTGGCATACCGGTGCGCGGGGACGTGGCAATGACGGGAGAGATTACCTTGCGGGGTGAGGTGACGGAGATTGGTGGATTGAAAGAGAAGTTGCTGGCAGCATTGCGGGGTGGCATACGGACTGTCTTGATTCCTGAAGCCAATGCAAAAGACTTGCAGGATATTCCGGCCAACGTAAAGGATGGTCTGGAAATTATTCCCGTACGCTGGATCGACAAGGTGCTGGAGTGCGCGCTTGAGTCAAAGCCAGTACCTCTACCCGATGAAGACCTTGCTACGACAACACCGGTAGCCACTGCGAGTGTCCCTGAGTCGGACTTGCAGGGCTCGGTGAAGCACTGACAGCGTCAGTGCAACGCTGTCCCGAAACTTTTTCCATCATATTTTGAAACGATAAAATTTCGCGCTATAATCTGAGGCTTGAAATGCGGGAATAGCTCAGTTGGTAGAGCGCAACCTTGCCAAGGTTGAGGTCGAGAGTTCGAGACTCTTTTCCCGCTCCAATTTCCAGTAAAGGGAAGCTCAAAGCTTCCCTTTTTCATTAGCCTGAGCGGGTTTATTGACCTTAACAGGTTCATGGCGATGGCGCGGTAGCAAAGCGGTTATGCCCCGGATTGCAAATCCGGTTAGTCCGGTTCGACTCCGGACCGCGCCTCCATCAATCGTGGAAATGAAATCCCGATCATTTTCGCACGCTGGGTATTTTTGCTTCAAAATATGCCCTATGGGCCCGAGTGGTGAAATAGGTAGACACATCGGACTTAAAATCCGCCGCTTCGTGAATAACGGGCGTACCGGTTCGATTCCGGTCTCGGGCACCACAGGTCTTTTCAAGTAGCACTTCACCAAACTGTGGCTACACTCCTTCTATGCCTCGCTACAACGCTCCTTTTGAAATTCATGTCCATGGACAGGTGACTTTGCGCAAGGATGTGCGCTTTGAGCAACTTCAGGATGCCTTAAAACCACTTTGGAAGTACGCTGGTGCCCGCTCACTATCGGATGGCGCCAGCAGCACGTATGAAGACGAACCAGGTATCAAGTTCGAAGCGCAGGATCATTTGCTTCAGATGTGCTGGACGGTTTCCGGAGACCATGATTTTCGGCAAACTCTGGATGAGCTTTGTATGAACTTAAATGATTTGGCTGAAACCGGGGCAGCCATCGAAGTGACGTTTTATGACGCCGATTTTGATGAGGAAGACGGCGCTGCCGGTACCGAGTCGAGAGATGATTTCCTCATGCTGTTTGTTGGTCCGAACCCGGCCGCGATCATGCAAGTTCAAAGAGATTTGCTTGTCCAGGATTTGGTGTCTCTGATGGAACGTCATTTTGACGGCGCTGAATTGAGTGGTGTTGTGAATGAGGTCGACAAGCTGTTTGCACAACGATTTGATGCGTTGACCAGCTCGCTGGCACTTGGAAAGCCTCCAAATGGTTCAGGTGGTAACCATGGTGGCGGACATGGTGGTGGCCGGAAACCGCGGCACTTGCATTAGCGGGATTGAAACCAGATGGGGCGGATGCCCAGAATTCCTGAATGCATTCAAATTCAACATGCTAAAAAAAATAAAGGTCGACCAACTGGTTGTTGGAATGCATCTGAAGGAGTTTTGCGGCTCGTGGATGGACCATCCGTTCTGGCGAACTGGCTTTGTGATTGATGACCCCAAGGATATTGCAACCATTCTGGCGAGCAGCATCAGGGAGGTCTGGATCGACGTCGGCAAGGGACTGGATATTTCCAGCGGCGACGTCGCGGTATCTGAAGCAGAGTCTGATGCTCAAGTCGAGGAGCAGCTTCAAAAGGCAATCGAAGAAAAGCGCGAGTTGGCGCCTGTCTCAATCGGTGTTGAGATGGAGCGTGCGGCAAAGATATGTCTTCAGTCCAAACAGGCCGTCATTTCGATGTTTGAAGAGGCCCGCATGGGAAGGGCTGTCGATACGGGTGGTGCACGGCAGCTCGTCGAAGAGATTACCGATTCGGTTGCTCGAAATCCGGGGGCATTGATAAGCTTGGCGCGCTTGAAAACTGTGGACGACTACACGTACATGCATTCCGTTGCTGTGTGCGCCATGATGGTCGGGTTGGCCAAACAGCTGGGGTTGGATGAGGAGAAAACGCGTTTGGCTGGAATGGCCGGTTTGATGCATGACATGGGAAAAGCCATGATGCCTATGGATGTCCTCAACAAACCGGGGCGATTGACCGAGGCGGAATTCAACATCATCAAAACGCACCCGGTTGAAGGCCACAGGTTGTTGTCTTCGGGGCGCAATGTGAATCCAGTGGTTCTGGATGTGTGTCTTCACCACCATGAAAAGACGGATGGTTCGGGTTATCCCAAAGGTCTGAAATCCGATCAGATCAGTTTGTATGCAAAGATGGGCGCAGTTTGCGATGTCTACGATGCCATCACCTCCAATCGTCCCTACAAATCGGGATGGGATCCGGCAGAGTCTTTGCGCAAAATGGCGGAGTGGTCCAAAGGACACTTTGATGGAAAAGTGTTTCAGGCGTTTGTGAAGAGCTTGGGCATCTATCCCATTGGTTCGCTAGTGAAACTGAGTTCGGGTCGTTTGGGTGTAGTCGTTGAGCAAACTGGCAAGTCACTCACCACGCCATGTGTGAAGGTTTTCTTTTCGACCAATTCCAATATGCGAATTGTTCCGGAAATTTTGGATTTATCCAAAAATGGTACAACTGAGAAAATCGTCAATCGAGAGGATCCTGCCAAATGGCGGTTTTCGGACCTGAATGAGTTGTGGTCTGGATTAAGCAAACCGCCATGGTAACGGCGGATCGCGGAGCCCTGAGATCGGCTCCGCATTTCGCATACAGTCAGTTCGTTCTCGGTTTCGGGTTGTACTTTCCTAGTTCCGCTTTGGCAATAGCATTGCGGTGAACTTCATCCGGACCATCAGCAAAGCGCAAGGTTCGTGCCGTGGTGTAGCTGTACGCTAGTGGAAAATCGTCACACATGCCAGCTCCGCCGTGTACCTGCATGGCCCAATCAATCACTTCGCAGGCCATGCTGGGCGCCACAACCTTGATCATGGCAATTTCATTTTTCGCAAACTTGTTTCCGGCAATGTCCATCATCCAAGCGGCTTTTAGTGTGAGCAGACGCGCCATATCGATTTTGCAACGTGCCTCAGCTATACGTTCTTGCGTGACTGTCTGTGCGGCAATTGGTTTGCCAAATGCCACACGCAATGATGCGCGTTTGCACATTAACTCCAGCGCACGTTCAGCCAAACCGATCAAGCGCATGCAATGGTGAATACGACCGGGGCCAAGGCGGCCTTGTGCTATTTCGAATCCCCTGCCTTCTCCCAGCAAAATATTGGTGAGGGGTACCCGGACGTTTTCAAACAATACCTCCATGTGCCCATGGGGTGCATCATCGTAGCCAAATACATTGAGCGGACGAATGACCTTTAGTCCCGCAGTGTCAGCCGGAACCAAGACCATGCTTTGCTGAGAATGGCGGGCCGCATCCGGATCAGTTTTTCCCATCGTGATGTAAATGGCGCAGCGAGGGTCTCCCGCACCGGATGTCCACCACTTGCGACCATTGATGACGTAGTCACTCCCTTGACGCTCGATGCGAGTCTCGATGTTGGTCGCGTCACTCGATGCAACTTGAGGCTCGGTCATCGCGAAGGCAGAGCGGATTTTTCCTTCAAGCAGTGGCTTTAACCAGCGTGACTTGTTTTCTTCTGAGCCATAGCGGGCAATAGTTTCCATATTGCCGGTGTCCGGGGCTGAACAGTTGAATACTTCACTTGACCACATCACGCGGCCCATGATTTCCGCAAGGGGGGCGTATTCCTGATTGGTAAGGCCCGCTCCGTCGTAACCGGAGGCCTGTGCACTGTCGACGGGCAGAAACAGGTTCCAAAGCCCGGCAGCCTGCGCCTTAGGTTTCAGGTTTTCGATGGTTTTCAGGGGCGTCCACCGTTTTCCTGCTGCGGTATTCTGCGCAATCTCTGCGTGATAGGCACCTTCGGCAGGATAGATGTAGTCATCCATGAATACTTGAAGGCGAGCCTGGAGCTCTTTTGTCTTCGGGGAATAATCAAAATCCATGGGATCTCCAGTTATTAAGTGTCAAGAAAAAAGTCAGGCGTTGCAGGCAAATTTCCATGCCATTTGAGCCAAGGGACGAGCGCCCGCAGCGGAACTGACAGCCTGCGCGCTGGAAGCTGTTCCGGTTTCAACCCGTTTTGCAATGCCCTGCAGAATGGCTGCAATGCGAAACATGTTGTAGGCCATATAGAAATTCCAGTCGGCTGCCAGTTCTTCAGGTGTTGCCAAACCCGTTCGCTCGCAGTACTGCCTGATATATTCGCCTTCGCTTGGAATTCCCAGTTCTGCCAGATTCAGGCCGGCTATACCTCGAAAAGTCCCCGGCGGAATATGCCAGGCCATGCAGTGATAACTGAAGTCTGCCAATGGATGACCAAGCGTTGACAATTCCCAGTCCAGGACCGCAAGTATCCTGGAGCCATCGCTCTCAAACATCAGGTTATCCAAGCGGTAATCACCGTGCACGATGCTGACCATGTTTTCGTTGCGAGCCATCGCAGGGATGTTCTTGGGCAGCCACTCCATGAGCTGATCCATCTCCGCAATGGGTTGCGTGATGGATGCAGCGTATTGTCTGCTCCATCGACCAATCTGGCGTTCAAAGTAATTGCCCGGTTTTCCATAGCCTGCGAGGCCAGCTGACTGGAAATCGAACGTGTGCAAAGCGGAGATGACGCGGTTCATTTCGTTGTAGATGGCCTGACGCTGCGTCTTTTCCATGCCCGGCAACGATTGATCCCAAATAACGCGCCCTTCCATGAATTCCATAACATAGAACGCCCGGCCGATGACCGATTCGTCCTCACACAGGCAAAGCATGTGAGGAACCGGAACATCCGTGTCCTGTAATCCACGCATGACTGCATACTCCCTTTCTACCGCGTGTGCAGATGGCAGCAACTTGGCAACAGGCCCCGGCTTCGCGCGCATGACATAACTCTGCGCCGGAGTAGCCAATTTGTAGGTTGGATTGGATTGCCCGCCTTTGAACATTTCAACCGTGAGCGGGCCGATGAATCCGGGCAAATTGTTCGAAAGCCAATTGCTCAACGCAACCAGATCAAAGGCATGTTGGCCAGAGACAGGGCGGGTACCCAGGAAATGATCAAAGTCTGTCATGGATCGCTCGATTGGAGATTGTTGTTTTCTAGTTGTCGGATTCAATGATCTGCATGAGGGCGCCTCGGTCGCGAATCACCAAACCTGCTTGCTCAATTCGGATTGCACCTTCTCGCTCCATTGACTTCAGCTCCTGATTGACTCGCTGACGTGAAGCTCCTAGCAACTGAGCCAGTTCCTCTTGAGCTAGCTGCAGCCCAATCCGAGCCTCCGACGCATCGCTGAGTGATGGCACCCCATAACTTCGAACTAGATGCAGCAATTGTTTGGCCAGGCGCGCACGAAGTGGCAGAGTGTTTAGATCTTCCACCAGTCCATAGAGTTGTCGAATACGTCGTGAGTGCAGGCGAAGCAATGCTTCGTACAGTTCAACATGAAGAGCCAGAATTTTCTTGAAATCTGCCTTGGCAACGCACAAAATCGTCGTTTCTCCATGTGCATATGCATCATGGGTCCGTCGATCGCCGTCGAAAATTGAAACGTCTCCAAACCATATTCCTGGTTCTACATAGGTCAGGGTGATCTGCTTGCCGGAAATGGAGGTTGAACTGACCCGCACAGCTCCCTTCGCGCAGGCAATCCAGTCCTCAGGCGGTTCGCCTCTGGCGGCTATCAGGTCGCCATCTTTGTGACGCTTTACGTAAGCGCATCGAAGAATGTCATGCTTGAGCGAGGGGGACAGGGAAGAAAACCACCGGCCCGCATTAATTGCAGAACGTTCATCGACAGTGAGAATGGGTTCGTCCATGGCTTGTGTTTTGGTTAACCGCTCGTGCTTTCGTCAATGCCGCTATTGTCACCCCAGGGCCCCCTCTGGACGCAGAACCTTTGTCGCATTCGCGTCTGCCACTTTGATCATTCAGTAACCGGATCGTGGCAACGATAGAGGCGCATTACACGTTTGCCTATGCGAAAATGAACGCTACATATGAACCAGCAAGCAAAATTCGGATTTGCGATTTTCGCTATTGCAATGCTTTTCGCCTCGTTGACCAGTTCGGCGATGACGTTGGGGCGGCCCAGCGGCTCCGTGCTGATGGGTCAACCTCTCGATTTGTCTGTGCCCATTCAACTGGACGTCGATGAGGCGGCATCGGCTTTGTGCTTTGAAGCCGACGTGTTTTATGGAGATACCAAACAAGGTGTCAGTCGTGCGGAGGTCAGGCGCGCGCAAACGGCACAAGCGCATTCTGCGTACGTTTGGGTTTCGAGCGCTCTGGCGGTGGATGAGCCAGTGGTTACGGTTTATTTACGGTCTGGGTGTGATCACAAAGTGACCCGCCGCTTTGTGCTGCTTTCGGAGATGCCTTCCAAGACCGTTGTGATAGTCAATGGGGCACCTGATCCGGTCAAGACGCCAAGAAACGCCGCGCGGCCTGCAGCGAATTTAATCACTGAAAATGGACTGCAGTCTGCACTTGCGCCTGCATCAGACGCGGCGCTTGTGAAGCAGGGCAGTCGTGCACCTGTTCAAAACGTCCGACGACCCCATTTGAAGCTTTCCTCTCGCAACTTGACCGAGGAAAGGACCCCTTCGATGGCGTTCAGCACTCAGTTGCCTGCGGTTGAATTGGCTGACGATAAGAAAAGGGATGAAGCCGCGCTATTGTGGAGATCGCTCAACACCACATTCACGGACATCGTTGACGCCGAACGTCGCAGGCAATTGATGGAGACCGACCTGAAAGGTCTGCAACTGGCGATTTCCAAGAATCGAATGGCGCTACAGGAGCTTTCTGATCGATTGGAAAATGCCGAGACGCAACGGTATACCAATCCGCTTGTTTACGGCTTGGCATTTGCGTCGGTCCTTTTTGGCTTGGGGTTAGCGTACCTGTTCTTCAAAATGCGTGATGTTGGCATCAAGCCGTGGTGGCGCTATGAAGGCTTGTCAGCGGAAGCAGACCAAGTGCGTGTCGCGAAGAAAACACATGGCGCCGAGGCTGCGGGCGTGAAGGCAATCCTCAAGAAGGGCGGTGGTCTCGAATCCGTGAAGCCTTCTGGTGACCACTTTAATGAAGTTGCCGCACCCCGGGGCGCGGAAGACCGAAAACGGATGGAAAAACCTGCGGCTGTGGCGCACGCTGGATTCTCGGTTGTCGCGCCTGGTGAACATCAACCCGGAGCGGATACGTCCATCGCGCCCGTATCAGGGCATGTTGATTTCGCGCATAGCCTGACCTCTACCTTGCGCGCGTTGAGCACTCAGGAGATGCTGGACGTTCGGCAGCAAGCGGAATTTTTCATGACACTGGGACAGCACGATGAGGCAATAGGGTTGCTGAAAAATAGCGCTGACGGCAGTGTCGAAGCAAACCCCCTGGTCTATTTGGATCTGTTGAGGGTACTTCACACGCTTGGAAGAAAGACAGAGTATGACCACTACCGGACAGACTTCAATGCATTATTTTCGGGTCGAGTTCCGCCGTACGCAGACTTCAATCAAAGTGGCGAGGGTCTGGAGGGATACCCCGAGGTTTGTCACATGGTCGAATCACTTTGGCCTTCGGCTGAGGCGATTGACTATATTGAAAAAAATCTGGTTCGTAACATGGGCGAGGGCAGCGAAGGTGGTTTTGACCTTGAAGCATTCCGCGACCTGCTGATGTTGCATGGCATGGCCAAACGAATCGATTTGATATCGGAGTCTGGGTTTATGCCGTTCAGTGCTGCCAAGGTCAATTCCCCGGATGTAACTGCTGTGAGTTCTTACAGTCTTCCCGATATCAGCCCAGAAGCCGAAATCATTGCTCCAGTCGCTGGCCAAGCCGATGCGGTATCAGTTGATTTGGACCTGTCCGAGCACCACGGCAACCTGATAGATTTTGACGCGGTTGATTTGATGTTGCCGCCCGAAAGCAATGCTTCGAAGTCTTGAAGGATGATTACCGCCTTACTTGCAATGCACCTGGGTTGACGACATTGGTCGGGATGCCCTTGATGAAATTGATGACATTGTCAAATGCGGTATTAAAAAGCTTTTCATAATTGTTTTGCTCAACATATCCGATGTGCGGGGTACAAATGCAGTTTTCTAAGCGTAGCAGAGCGTGACCTTGCAACATTGGTTCTGTTTCGAAAACGTCGACAGCGGCCATGCCGGGGCGGCCCTTGTTCAGCGCTCCGATCAATGTGTTGGTATCAATGATTTCAGCACGTGACGTATTGACCAAAAGCGACGTTGGCTTCATGCGGGCAAGGTCAGTGTGATCAATGACATGTCTCGTTGAGTCACTGAGCCGTAGGTGAATGGAAAGCACGTCGCTGGTTTCAAACAAGGCCTGCCGACTTGGAGCGCAGGCAAAGCCATCTTGCGCTGCCTTTTCCATTGAATCATCGCTTCCCCATATTTGGACGAGCATGCCAAAGGCTCGCCCATAGCCAGCCACCAATTTGCCTATTTTTCCATATCCCCAAATGCCCAGTGTCTTTCCGTTGAGCTCACTCCCGATGCCGAAATTTGGCGGCATGGATCCCGCCTTCAGACCGGATTGCTGCCACGCGCCATGCTTCAGATTGCCAATATATTGTGGCAAGCGACGCATTGCAGCTAGAACCAGCGCCCACGTCAATTCGGCAGGGGCAACACCGGATCCTGCGCCTTCGGCCACCGCAATTCCCCGTTCGGTACATGCTTGTACATCGACGTGGAGACCGAGTCGCCCGGTTTGTGAAATCATTTTGAGCTTGGGCAACTTTTCGATCAACTGCCGATTGATGTGAGTCCGCTCGCGAATCAGAATGATGACGTCTGCATCTTTGAGACGCACAGAGAGCTGCCCTATACCTTTGACCGTATTGGTATACACCTTGGCTTGGTAGGGGTCCAGTTTTGCCGCACAATCCAGCTTTCGCACGGCGTCCTGATAGTCGTCCAGAATCACAATATTCATGGACGGTATTGTGCCTCGTTAAAGCCAACAATTTCTCTGATGGATTGGGTTCAACGGCGCACTCTGCCTCCAGACGGCGGTTGTGTCAAAGAGATGCCTCTACGGCTGCTAACCTGTCCAACTCTGCACAAACATCAGACATTTTTCCAGAGATAACCATGCGACCAACGCACGAGCGACTCTGATTGGCCTCTACCATGCGGAAAACACGTAGCGGCTTCTGGGTGCCTGAATGGCGAACCTCACTCTCCCTCTCGGTGGAATGCATGGTTGTCAATTTATGCGTGTCGGGCTTCTTGTTTGACCGCAGTGTTGGTGTCGGCGTTGCTGGTACAGATGGGTCACGGTACCACCACTCCAGCAGACTCTGAAATGCTCGAAAAATCCCGGAAGGAGCGAAAAGTGCGATGTTCATGGTGTCGATGTACTCGGGTTCACATAAGCATGGTGTTACGGATCAGACCAACGGCCAGGCCCTCTATTTCGAACGGATCTCCGGGTTCGACAATGATGGTTTGGTAGTCAGGATTTTCAGGGTGCAATTCGATCAGATTTTTGCTGCGACGGAACCGCTTCACCGTTACTTCATCTCCCAGTCGCGCAACGATGATTTGACCATTCTTTGCGTCTTTGGTGGACTGCACGGCGAGCAGGTCACCATCCATGATGCCAGCATCACGCATGGACATTCCACGTACTTTTAAAAGGTAATCCGGCTGACGCTGAAACAGGCTGTTCTCAACATAGTAGGTTTTGTCGACATGTTCCTGGGCGAGAATGGGTGAACCGGCCGCTACTCGACCTACCAGTGGCAACGCCAACTGTGCCAACCCCGGAAGAGGCAGAGAGAATTGTTTGAAACGGGATTCGTTGATGGACCGCATGGCATCGCTCTTGAGTCTGATGCCGCGTGAGGTCCCGCTGACCAGTTCGATCACTCCCTTTCGGGCCAAAGCCTGCAAATGCTCTTCGGCCGCATTGGCAGACTTGAACCCGAGTTCATTGGCGATTTCTGCGCGTGTGGGAGGGGCGCCGGTGCGTGCGATGGCGCTTTGGATCAGATCAAGGATCTGTTGTTGCCTAGCAGTAAGTTTGGGGCTTTCAAGCATGCTGACTCCTGGGTTCTGGAGTGAATGACTGTTGGTTTGTACACACTGTTTCAACATCCAGTAACTGTATTTTTAATCAGTTTTATTTTGTTTGCAAGCAGAAAGATGAAATATGTCGAAAAACTTGGCATTTTTGGGGATGGGCGGCACGATTGCGGGTTCGTCAGCGGATGCGTCTGACAACGTGGGATATGTGGCTGGCCAAGTGGGCCTGGTTCAATTGCTGGAGGCCATTCCGGCGCTCGGGTCGGCGCTCGCCGGACACAAGTTGGTGTCTGAGCAAGTAGCGCAGTTGGACAGCAAGGATCTGGAACACAGTCACTGGAGGGTGCTGGCACAGCGTACCCATCACTACTTGAAAATGCATGAAGTTTCCGCAGTCGTTATCACCCACGGAACAGATACATTGGAAGAAACTGCATTCTTTTTGTCACGTGTCTTGCCAAGCGAGTTGCTCTCTTCCAAGCCCGTAGTCTTGACTTGTGCAATGCGTCCGGCCAGTTCCTCGACGCCTGATGGCCCTCAAAATCTACTTGATGCTGTAGCGGCAGCCCTCGATGCCTCTGCGAGCGGGGTGCTGGTTGTGTGTGCCGGTACGGTGCACTCTGCAGGCAACGTACAAAAAGTTCATCCTTACAGGCTCAATGCATTTGATTCAGGTGATGTTGGCCCTCTGGGTTTTGTGGAGGAAGGCGTGGTGCGCTGGGCGCACGCGTGCAGCGCAGCTGGCGACCCTGAGGGCGCATTTCCACTTGAGCAACTGTCAGAACAGGCTTGGCCTCGGGTGGAGATTGTCATGAGTCACGCTGGAGCGACCGGGACCATTGTGCGCGCGCTTTGCCATACATCGCCGGGTTTTGCCAGACCACTGGCTGGTATTGTTGTTGCCGCCACTGGGAACGGAACCATTCATCATGAACTGGAAGAAGCGCTGCGTGATGCGCGCGCGCAAGGTATCCGTGTGGTGCGCACGACACGTTGCGCTCAGGGTTGCGTGGTGCCTGGCTCCGGGACGTTCGAATTTGAGCATTCCAGTGGTCTGTCATCTGTTAAGGCACGCATTGCTTTGATGCTAGATTTGATGCGGTGACCAATGGGTTGGGACATACACAAAATAGGCCGCAGAAGCGGCCTATTTGGGTACAAGCTTGGAGCTGATCAAATCTCAAGTGCCTCAAACATGCGCGTCTTGATCACGTCGACGTCGCCTATGCCGCTGACGGCACGATACTTCGGCGCGCTGGCTGCATCCTTGGCGGCCCAGCTGGAGTAGTAATCTACCAATGGCCGAGTTTGCGCGCTGTAGACGTCCAGGCGCTTTTTGACAGTCTCTTCCTTGTCGTCATCACGCTGGATGAGCGCCTCGCCAGTGACATCGTCAACGCCCGCTACTTTGGGCGGGTTGAATTTCACATGATAGGTGCGGCCTGAAGCCGGGTGCGAGCGGCGACCGCTCATTCGCTCGATGATGGCTTCAAATGGCACATCAATTTCGACCACGAAATCCAGAACAACGCCTGCGGCTTTCATTGCGTCTGCCTGAGGAATGGTCCGTGGGAAGCCATCAAACAGGAATCCGTTGACACAATCAGGCTGTGTCAGACGCTCCTTGACCAGATTGATAATCAAATCATCACTGACCAGCCCGCCTGACGCCATCACTGCTTTTGCTTCCAGTCCCAACGGGCTGCCGGCTTTGACCGCTGCACGCAGCATGTCACCAGTGGAAATCTGTGGAATTCCGTACTTTTGGCAAATATGTGTGGCCTGTGTGCCTTTTCCTGCGCCTGGTGCGCCCAACAAAATGAGTTTCATGAATTCCCTCAGCTAAAACAAAATCCCGAGCGCAGGGGGCAAAGGCCATGGCTGGCCTGTAGTTACGCAACCTTGCACCCAGAGAATAGCATGGCGCGCCTTCGGACTAACTTACAGACAGGCGGTCGCTAGTCAGAAACAGGGATCGCACCCGCTCCAAATCTTCAGGGGTGTCCACGCCAGGGCCAGGTGCATGATCCGAAACATGCATTGCAATACGGTAACCATGCCATAGAGCACGCAGCTGCTCAAGGGATTCTGTTATTTCAATGGGGGCCACGGTCAACTTGGGAAACAACCGAAGAAACGACACCCGGTATGCATAGATCCCAATATGCCGAAGGGGAGCAGGTTGAGGAAGTACTTCCCCAGGGCCATTTGCAAAGCCATCGCGCCACCACGCAATTGGCGCACGGCTGAAATAAAGTGCCAAACCGTTTACGTCCATCACCACCTTGACAACATTCGGGTTCAAAAAATCGCGGGTATTGTCAATCGAGTGGGCCGCGCTTGCCATGGCAGCTTCCTGCTTGCTGACAAGGCATTCGGCTACAGCATGCACCAGTTCGGGGTTGATCAGTGGTTCGTCACCCTGAACGTTCAGCACAATTTCGTCATCGCCCAAGCCGAGAATCTGACTCGCCTCCGCCAACCGGTCACTGCCGGAGGGATGGTCTGCTCGCGTTAAAACCGCTTCAACACCATGCGCCTCACATGCCTGAACGATGGCTGGGCTGTCACCAGCGACGACAATCCGAACGCTGGGCAGTACGCCCGATCGTACACGCTGAGCGACCCGCACAACCATGGGCACTCCACCTATGTCTGCAAGGGGTTTGTTGGGCAACCGGGTTGAAGCCAGTCGCGCCGGTATGAGTACCGTGTAATGCATGGATCCGCTTTACAGACCTAACTCGTCGTCAGTCATTGTTCGAGCTTCGTTTTCCAGCAGCACGGGGATGCCATCACGCACGGGATATGCCAGTCGCGCGCTGCGTGAAATCAGCTCCTGCTTTTGCCTGTCAAATTCCAGGGGGCCCTTGGTCACCGGGCAAACGAGTAGTTCAAGTAGTCTTGTGTCCATGGGTAGATGATAACTTTGCGCTCATCATTTCATTCACGCGCGCATCGATGCTAATGAAGAAGTCTGCCTCCGGCACCAGAACCAGCGGAACCGCCAGCGCCGAAGGTGCCTTTAGCCAAAGTTTTGCAGCGTCTTTCTCAGTACAAACAATGCTGTAGCCCTTGTAATCACTGTTTGAAAAGCTATCAAAATCATAGTGATCAGGTAGTGCCAGAGTTTTTTCGAGATGAACCTGGCATTCGCGCAGCATGGAAAAAAATGACTCAGGCACGGCGATGCCGGCGACTGCGAGAACTGGTTTTTTGCCCGGCCCGGACAGCGCACTCAATGCGGTCGTTGTTCCGTCACGCGCCCTCGCGAACGCGGCGAGACTGCGTACACCGGTGAATCCGTCAAATGCGGCACGTGCACCCGTGTGCAGCACTATCAAAGTGTCGCTACCTTGACCGAAGTCCATCATGGGCCTGCGTGGCCAAGGCTCACGCAGTGGGCCGGCTGGCAGCAACCAGCCATTGCCGTAACCCCGGTCGTCAAAAACACAGACCTCCAGATCTCGATACAACGCATAGTGCTGCAATCCATCATCACAGACAATGACTTGCGTCAGAGGGTAACGCTGCAGGAGATCCGTTGCAGCTTTCACGCGGTTGCTGCATACGAAGACTGGCACCTGGGTGGTGTTGTGAATCAAAAGTGGCTCATCGCCCGTGTCATAAGGCGAGGAATTGTTCGCTACTTCCAGAGACTCTGTCGTGGAGCGTCCGTAGCCCCGTGAAATGACGCCAACCTGGTAGCCCTGATCCCGCAAATGCATAACCAATGCAATCACCGTGGGTGTCTTTCCAGCACCACCGACTACAACATTGCCAACGACGATGACGAGTGCATTGACTCTTTGGACCGGCAATACTCCCCGGGCATACAACTCGCCCCGGATTCGAGCCAACGCTCGAAACAGCAAGGAAACCGGGTACAGCAGACGTGCAAGAAGACCGCGGTTCAACCATGCACGTGTCAGGGCATCTTGCAGCATGTGCCGCCAAGTGCCCTCCATCCTTCTAGCGGCCACCCGCCTGGGCGGTCGATTGTGTGGCAAACGTGATCTGTGTCAAACCCGAGCGGCGTGCAGCCTCCATGACTGTGACCACAGACTGGTGCTTGGCGCTGGCATCAGCACTGATGATGACGACGGTGTCCTTGCCGGACCTGGCGCCTTCCGTCATAGCCGTTGCCACACTCTCCAGGCTTCGGCCAGGGACTGGCGTGCGGTTGACGCTATAGGCGCCGTCGGCACCAATGGCCACAATGATTTCTTTTGCGTAGTCGCGCTGGGCATCCGTATCCGCGACTGGCAGCTTGAGCTGCATCTCGGTGAACTTGCTGTAAGTTGTGGACAGCATCAAAAAAATCAGAATGACCAGCAGCACATCGATGAACGGGATCAGGTTGATCTCGGGTTCATCCTGTTTGCGAGAGCGAAAGTTCATGGCATTTACTTGCGGAACACTTTGAGGTGACGCGCCAGGTGTTCTGCTGACACCTCCAGCGTCAGCAGGTAGGCATCGACCCTGCCCCTGAAATAACGCCAAAAGATCAGCGAAGGAATTGCAACGATCAGGCCAAACGCCGTGTTGTACAACGCAATGGAAATGCCGTGCGCCAGTTGTGCCGGATTTCCACCGGTTGCGCCACCAGGTGCCTGCGAGCCAAATATTTCAATCATGCCGATAACCGTGCCAAAAAGGCCCATCAACGGTGCCGCCGATGCAATGGTGCCAAGTGCACTGAGGCGTTGCTCCAGGCGATGCGCCACGATGCGTCCCGTGCTTTCCATGATGGCGCGTAGATCATCTTCGGTACAGCGCGCGTCGGCATTGATGGCGCGCAGGCCGCTGGCAAGTACTTCACCGAGCGCGGAATTCTTTTCCAGTTGTGTCACCACGTCTGGGCCGGGGATGGCGTTGCGCGTTACGCTGAGCACTTCGTCCAGCAAGCGAGCAGGTGCGACCTTGCTGGCCTTGAGACTCACAAAGCGGTCAATGACGATGGCCAGGGCCAGTACGGAGCATGCTATGAGGGGCCAGATCGGCCAGCCAGCGGCTTGTATGATGGAAAACAAATGATCACCCTGTCCAAATGAAATGCTGCGCAATTATGGCCCAGCCTCGTCCGGTTTCCTCGCAGCATGACTGATTCGCCATCCACCTTGTCTACAACGCGCCTATGGCAGGTAGGCGCGCTGTGCCGAGCCGTAGCAGATGCACTGGATGCGCGCTTCAATCCGGTCAATGTTGCGGGGGAGATCAGCAGTTTTACCCGTGCTGCCAGCGGACACTGCTATTTTTCGCTTAAGGATGACACGGGGCAGTTGCGCTGTGCCATGTTTCGCCGCGCTGCAGGTTTGCTGGATTTTGTGCCCCGGGAAGGTGACCGCGTTGAAGTTCGTGGGCGCCTGGGCGTGTATGAACCCCGTGGGGAGTTGCAACTGGTGGTTGAGGGCATGCGCCCAGCTGGACAAGGAACCTTGTTTGAGCAATTCCTCAAGCTCAAAGCCAGACTGGAGCAGGAAGGTCTGTTTGACGCGACGCGCAAGAAATCCTTGCCCGCGCTGCCGCGCGGAGTTGGGATTGTGACATCGCTGGGCGCGGCAGCCCTGCACGATGTGGTAACTGCGCTGCAGCGACGGGTGCCGCATATTTCAGTGACTGTGTCGCCGGCTGCAGTCCAGGGCGAAAGTGCGCCACGCGAGTTGTGCCAGGCATTGATCAATCTCTATGCGCTGTGTGACGCCCCGGCTCGTGCAAAAGCAGTCCCAATGGACGTTATCCTGCTGGTGCGTGGTGGGGGCTCCATGGAAGACCTTTGGGCATTCAATGACGAGCAGCTGGTTCGAACCATTGCGCGCAGTCCAATACCTGTTATCAGTGGGGTGGGTCATGAAACTGACTTCACTTTGGCCGATTTTGTTGCAGATTTGCGTGCACCAACCCCCACCGCAGCAGCGGAATTGGTGTCTCAACCCACTGCGGTTTTGGTAGAGTTGGCCGAAGCCCTTGGTTCGCAATTGAAGAGCACAGTAGAACGGTTCATCGAGCGGCAGTCCCAGCGTCTGGATCTGGCTACGTCTCGGCTGGGCCGACCATCTGCGCTGGCCCACCAGCAGCGGCTGGTGTTGTCAACGCTCGAGCAGCGCTTGCAGTTCGGTGTACGCAAGGCCCTGCACGTACGGCAAACTGAAGTCGCGCGGGCGCATCAGGACCTGTTGCCGGCATTGGGTCGCACCTTGCAGCGCTCACAAGATCGAACCCATCGTGCTGCGCTGCGACTGGGCCTGCTGGACCCCGCACTGGTGCTCAAGCGGGGCTATGCCTGGCTAACTCTGGAAGATAGCCATACCTTGACCCGTGCTGCGCAGGCCCGGCCCGGTCAGCGGGTGCGTGCAAGCCTTGCAGACGGTACGGTTGACTTGACCGTCGCGAGCCAGAAACCCAATTAATTCCTACAATCATTACTTTTGCACACCACACAAGAGGAATTCATGGAACATACCCTGCCGGCATTGCCATACTCAATTGACGCTTTGGCACCAGCTTACTCCAAGGAAACACTGGAGTTTCACCACGGCAAGCACCACAACGCCTATGTCGTGAATCTGAATAACCTGCAAAAAGGCACTGAATTTGAGACCATGACTCTCGAAGAGATTGTCAAGAAGTCCAGCGGCGGCATTTACAACAATTCGGCACAAATCTGGAACCACACGTTTTTCTGGAACTGTATGAAGCCAAATGGCGGAGGCGAGCCTGCCGGCGCGTTGGCTGCGGCGATCACCGCCAAGTGGGGAAGCTATGCCGCCTTCAAGGAAGCCTTTGTCAAGTCCGCCGTGGGCAATTTCGGTTCTGGCTGGACGTGGCTGGTCAAGAAGGCCGATGGTTCGGTGGACATCGTCAATATGGGAGCCGCGGGCACGCCGCTCACGACCGCTGACAAGGCACTCCTGACCGTGGACGTATGGGAGCATGCCTACTACATCGACTACCGCAATCTGCGCCAAAAGTTTGTTGAGACCTACTTCGACAAACTGGTGAACTGGAGCTTTGCCGAAGCCAATTTCTCCTGATTGATCGATGGGTGCGAGCTGAGGGCTATTGACCCCCTTGTCCAGAATGCCGTACAGCCGCTAGTCGCTTGCTTCCCACTCAGTGGGAGTTGGGGGCGCAGTGGGTGCAATGACCTTCTGTCAAGATTGATGAGTGGGAATTCTGCTGTCGGCATGGTCATGTCTTTCGGCAAACCATGGGGGCGGGGGAAAGGGACACAGGGTCTGTTTCGTGAGGAGCACTGCGGATAACCCTGATTCCGGCGACCATCACTGACGGCGCCGTCCTTCCGTGTCACTCTGTTCGTTCCCTTGTTGAAATATATGGAGTCAGAAGAATATGCGCAAGGCTATTTCCCGGTTTGCATCGAGCTTTGCTGCGCTGCTGGTCGATCAGACTACCGTGATTGACGCGGATGGGAGAGCCGAGACGATCCGCAATGCCATGCTCAAGGCGATCCACGAAAGCTACGAGACAAAGAACGAGGATGCAGTGAGGGTCTGGTCGAGCCTGTCGCGTGCGTCAGATATTCAGACACTCTGGTATTTGCGAAGCGATGTGCTTCGTTTGTTGTCCGCACACTATGGAGAGACGCTTGCCCGAGCACAAATGATTGAGATGACCGAGTTGTTTCGGGGCGTAGTGTCTGAGAGTCAGATGCCCCCGGTTCGCAAAACCCGATGATCGAAATGTCTGCATTTGAACCCTCAAATGAGACGCTGCAAAAAAGAACCCAGCTCACGGCTGGGTTATTAACCATCTTGTCGATGGTCGCGCTCAGGGAGGTGAAGCACGAGGCTTTCGGCCAACCCAATTCTATACCTTGATGCAGATCAATGTGTCAAACATTCATTTGCGAGCGGTCGTTCTATTCGGCACGGAATTGCCAGGCGGTTTGTTTGGAAAGGACGCGAAATGAAAGTCAGATTCTGGGGAACACGCGGCTCACTGCCAATCTCGCTGAATGCGGTACAGATCCGAAGCAAAGTCATTGCTGCGCTTGAGGCTGCAAGGGGACTGGATTTGAGCACCCCGGAGAAGATGGCGAACTTTGTCGACACCCTGCTGCCGTTTGACGTGGCGGGAACGTTCGGTGGCGACTCAAGTTGCGTGCAGCTGGAGTCTGATGGCGCCGAGCCGGTATTTCTGGACTTTGGCTCGGGCGCGCGTGCCCTATCTGGACATTACCTGCAAAAGTTCACTCCGGCCAAGCCGCAGACCTACCACGTCTTCATGTCCCACCTGCATTGGGATCACATCATGGGCTTCCCTTTTTTTGCACCGGTCTACATGGCAGGCAACCGCATCATCATTCACAGCTGTCATGCTGAGGCCGAACTGGCGTTTCGCCGCCAGCAGTCTGCTCCATGTTTTCCTGTTCCGTTTGACGCGCTGGCTGCCCGCATCGAGTTTGACATTCTTGAGCCCGATCAGGTCTACGATATCGCAGGCTACGCTGTCACTGCACTGCTTCAGCGTCATGCGGGCAATTCTTACGGCTGGCGCTTTGAACGCAATCGCAAGGTTTTTGTTTATTCAACCGATTCAGAGCATCAACTGGATGACAAGGTGTCCATGGACCGGTTTATCCAATTCTTCGGTGCAGCGGATGCGGTGGTGTTTGACGCGATGTATTCCTTGGCCGATGCCGTTTCGATTCGCGCAGACTGGGGTCATTCAAGCAATGTTCTGGGTGTTGAGCTCTGCCAGGCGGCCCGCGCACGCCGACTCTATCTTTTTCACCACGAGCCAGCGAATAACGATGGGAGGCTTGCCGGCTTGCTGAACCAAACCCGCCGTTTTGAGGCCATTACGCGATCCGATCACGCCCTTGATGTCGGCATGGCTTATGACGGTCTGGAAGTCATCCTGTAGGTCTAGTTTTCGGACTTGGTGGTAAGCCCGATCGTGACGCGCGCACCCTTGACCGATTTTTCTAGGCTTGCTCGAAGATCGTCAACAACCGGTTGGACCTCCGAAATTTTCTTGTCCGGTGAAAATTCCAGATAAATTTCAATAAACGCGTGGCTGCCTGCTCTGCGCGAGCGTATGCCGTGCAGGGCGTCGAAGTCGTCGAAACGCAGTGCCAGTTCGCGCATGATGATGATTTGATCGGATTCCTCAAGCGATTTGTCCAGAAGATCAAAAACCGAGCTCGAAAATATGCCCATGGCCCCCACGAGGATGGATGTGGCGATAATCAGTGAAGCCACGGGGTCGATGTAGTGCGACCAGCTGTACTCAGCCAGAAGCAGGCTGGATACGAGTGACATCAGAATAAAGGCGTTTCCAAACGCTTTGGTGAAAAACAAACTGGCCTGGGAATCCAGTAGGGGTGAGGCGTGTTCCTTTGCCGCACGCTTGTTTTTCAGATAGAAGCGTCCATTCACAATCCCATAGACGACCTGAACGGCCATACTGATCCACACGCCAGGTCCACTGATACCCTGTGGGTTCAGGATGTGCATCACGGCATTGCCAGCGATGATCATCAGGCACACCAGCATGAGAACGCCAATAATGAGGCTGGACAGATTTTCGAGTTTCCCAACGCCATAGTTGAATTTGTGGTTTGCACCTTCTTCAATTCGGCGCATGGCCAGCCACGCAAGGAAGACTGCCACGAATTCCAGCAATGTCTTGAGGGAGTCCGCCAGTAGAACTGAGGATGAAGCTACCGCGAAGGCACTTACAGTGACCAGGACGTCGATGAAGCCGGCAATTACGCCACTTTTGGCAGACTGGCTAGAGCCCGACGATGAATGACCATGCATGTGCTGACAACCGGTTGTGATGAGATGGCAGGTGCCGTCGCTTGTTCGGCATGATGCGCAACGACAGGAATTTCACTGGATTCTACCTGTGGCAAAAGTGGCGGGTTAGTCAATGATCTTGGTCATGAGCAACTGGTTCCAGTCTCCTTCACGCGCATAAGTGACTTGGTCCATCAGCTGTCTGACAAGGTAAACCCCCAGACCGCCAATTGCCCGGTCTTCCAGACTGGCGTCAATGTCGGGAGCGGCCTTTTGGAGTGGATCGAACGCCATGCCGTTGTCGGAAACTTCCACCGTGACCTGAGCATCCACCTGCCGCAGCTTAAGCACAATGCGCGGAGCGGCCTGTTCGCTGAACCCATAGGAAATGGTGTTGACCACCACTTCCTCGACCGCCAATTTGATCTGGAAAAGGCATTTCGTTGACCAGGCGTGCCGCTCGGCAAACGTGTCGAGTTCTTTATTGACACGTTCAAGTTCCATCAAGTCGGCAATAAGCTCGAGTTCCAGTTGGTTTCCCATGCAATATCCTGTTGGGCTTGCGTATTGTCCGTGTAAAACACACGTTCGTCAGGTTACTATAAGGCCACTTGGACAACCTCTATTTGGATGTGAATCATGACAGCCCCAAAAGTCTACAAACCCATTGGCCGTATCGATGGAACCAATGCCGTGACAGTTGAAAAGGAAATCCTGGCGTTGATGGTTGACGGCGTGAGTTCCGTTACGGTTGACCTGTCCGAACTGGATTACATCAGCAGTGCCGGACTTCGGGTTTTGCTGGTCAGCGCCAAGGCTGCAAAGTCGAAAGGCGGCAAAGTGGTGTTGCTGACACCTAAACCGCCGATCATGGAAGTGTTGACGATCAGCGGTTTTGACAAGATTCTGGAAGTGCAAACCTGATCAGCCAATAGCAGGAACACACAGGAAAATCCTGGTTTTCGCCGGGATTCAACGGCGATTCATGCAGCTTCAGGACATACTTTTTTCGCAAGGTTTCGGTACTCGCCGTGTCTGTGCGGGGTTGATTCAGCAGGGTCACGTCCAGGTTTACGAGGGAAAAGACGCTTTAGCCCCCGTAGAAATTGATGACTCTGCTATGGAATTTGAAGCAACTGGTTTGCGTTTTCGCGTTCAGGGAGTCGATTGGACGTACCATGAAAAGGCCTATGTGCTGTTGAATAAACCTGCTGGCACCGAGTGTTCACAAAAACCGTCGACGTATCCCAGCATTTACACACTTTTGCCATCACCTTTGCGCCTCAGACCCCAGAAGAGTGCGGTTCAAGGTGTGCAGGCTGTCGGGCGACTTGACCAGGATACCACCGGGATGCTCTTGCTCAGCGATGACGGGAAATTCATTCATCAGATGAGCTCCCCGAAAAAACACTGTCCCAAGGTTTACGAGGTGACGGTCAGGCACCGCCTGGACGACAAGCAGGTGCAGCGCCTGCTTTCGGGGGTTGTACTGGATGACGACCCCAAGCCCGTTCGTGCGGCAGCCTGTGAGATTTTGGACGCTGATGGTGCCGCGTTGGGCTTGCGTCTGACACTCACGGAAGGCAAGTACCATCAGGTCAAGCGCATGCTGGCCGCAGTTGGTAACCGGGTGGAAGGACTGCATCGCTCCAGAATTGGTGCTCTGGAGTTGCCCGTTGACCTGGCGCCGGGTCAGTGGCGCTGGCTGGGCGCCGAAGATTTGATGAAGCTGCAGGTCAACACGGTCTGACATCATGGCGTTTGCCGATCGGGAGTCGCAGATTGCTTGACTTTAGTCAAGCATGTCTGGACTGCCATGACAAAGCTCAGCGCCTCACGCTAAACTTCCCGGCTACCCGAAAGTGAGCCTGTGTGAAGATATTTTTTCCTTTGAAAGCTTTGCTGCTGCTGATTGCCTTTGCGGCACATGCGCAGACAGTACCGCCGATTTTCATTCTCAATTCGCTGGATGCCACCATCAGTGTGATCGATCCCGTAAGTTGGAAGGAAACCAAACGGATTCCAACGGGGAAAGAGCCCCACCATCTGTACATGACACCGGATCAGAAGTCCCTGATCGTTGCTAACGCATTGAGCGACTCGCTGCTGTTTGTCGACCCAAAAACGGCAGAGATACAGCGCACGGTGCGCGGCATTGTCGATCCCTACCAGTTGCGCTTTTCGCCGGACATGAAGTGGTTTGTGACAGCCGCCAACCGTTTGAATCACGTCGATGTTTACCGTTGGGACGGCCGGGATCTGGTTCTGGTCAAACGGATTCCCACGGGCAAGACGCCCAGCCATTTGTGGATTGATACCCGCAGTACCACGGTGTACAGCACCATGCAGGATAGTGATGAACTGGTCGCTATCGATCTGTTGACACAGACGATCAAATGGCGCAACAAGACCGGCGCCATGCCGGCTGATGTGTTTGGTACGCCGGATGACCGGTTTCTTCTGGTGGGACTGACAGGTTCCGACGGGGTCGAGGTGTATGACGTGACAGGGCCATCGCCCCGGCTGGCCCAGACCATCAAGACTGCAAAGGGTGCCCATTCCTTTCGAGCGGCAGGTGACAGGCGCCACGTATTTGTCAGCAATCGCGTTGCCAATACCATCAGCAAAATTGATTACCAGAGCATGAAGGTGGTCGACAGCCTACCGGGTCCGAGCGGGCCAGATGACATGGATGTGTCGACCGATGGTCGTACGTTGTACTTGGCATCGCGCTGGGCGGGAAAGCTGACCGTCATTGACATTCCTACCCGTCAGGTTTTGCGACAGATCAAGGTAGGTAAGTCGCCACACGGGGTGTGGACACTGGACCACGCCGAGCGGCAATAGGGCGCTTTGGAGATCGCCGTGGCATACCGTTCAACAATTTTGTTTGCTGCATTATTTGTAGCGGTTGGTGTCCATACTGCGGGGGCTGAGCCCCCTAAAGCTTGTAAGAATGCGGTCTACTTGACCCTGGATACGGGGCACATGGGTGTGGCCCCGCTGATTGCGGATGTTTTGAATCGCCAGGGAGTCAAGGTCACTTTTTTTGCGGCCAACGAGCGTACCCAGACAGGTGATGGAACACTGGGTTCCCATTGGGCACCCTGGTGGAAGGCAAGAGCTGCAGAAGGGCACGAGTTTGCGTCGCATACCTTCGACCATGCCTATTGGCGGGCCGACGTACCAGGCACGGAGACGCGGTTTCGAATTCGCCCCTCGGCGGGTCCTCAGGCCGGGCAGGATCTGGTGTGGGACACCCGCAGCTATTGCGGTGAGCTTGACCGGGCCAGCGTGCGCCTCCAGGAGCTGACCGGGAAAAAGCCCTTGCCGATTTTTCGGGCTCCAGGCGGAAAGACGTCGCCCAAGTTGCTCGAAGCGGCCAGGTCTTGTGGCTATGAGCACGTGGGCTGGGCCAAGGCGGGGTTTCTGGGTGACGAGTTGCCCAGTGAAACTTTCAGCAATGTCTCCCTGCTCGCAAAGGCCGTGCGCGACATACGACCCGGTGACATTCTTGTGGCGCATCTTGGTATCTGGTCGCGCAAGGATCCGTGGGCGCCCGCTGTGCTGGAGCCCTTGATCCGCAAGCTCAAGACCCGGGGCTATTGCTTTCAGACATTGCGGGAACACCCTGCCTACCGGGCCTGGGTTGCGGCGCGACCCTGACAGCCGCGATGTAGCCGTTGATTTGCGAGTGCAGAATGAATACCTTGATTGACGAACTGGCAGCGGCGTTTTCTGAAGCGCAGCAGATGCTCTTTGAGGCATTGGTTCAGCCAGTCATGTTCACACTGGGCATGGCCAGTTTGCTCGACGATGGTTTTGATGCCACAGGCTGGTTGCTGGTGGGGTTGTTGCAAATGCTCGTGATGATCTGTGTAATCGCGCCCTTGCAGCGCTGGCGGCCAGTGGAAGCGGTGACTGACCAGGCAACCGTGCGAGTTGACATCATTTACACCGTCATTCACCGTCTTGGTCTCTTTCGTCTGGCTCTTTTCTTCACTTTGACGCCGTACTTCGATGCGCTTTTTGGTGCATTGCGCGTGGGGGGATGGGAAACTTTTCACCTTGATGCCGTTTGGCCCGGCGTAAGCGACCAGCCGCTGGCCAGCCTGGTGCTGTATTTGCTGGCGATCGATCTGTTCAATTACTGGATTCATCGCTGGCAGCACCAGTTTGAATGGTGGTGGAGACTGCATGCCCTGCACCATGCCCAGCGCCAGATGACCATGTGGAGTGACAACCGCAATCACCTTCTGGACGATATCCTGCGTGACTGTCTGTTGGTGGTGCTTGCGCAGGTGATTGGTATTGCTCCGGGGCAGTTCGTGGCCATCGTCGCTGTGACGCAGTTGAGCGAGAACTTCCAGCACGCCAATCTGAAAATATGGTTTGGCGCGTTGGGTGAGCGTTTGTGGGTCAGTCCGCGCTTCCATCGCTTGCACCACTCCGTTGGCATCGGGCACGAGTCGTCTGGCAGGGAAACACTGGGCGGCAGCAATTTTGGCGTCCTGTTGCCCTGGTGGGATATGCTGTTTGGCACCGCCAACTTCGAGCATCGATTTGATCCGACCGGTGTGCGTGACCAGGTTGAGCAGGGGCGTGACTATGGCCACGGCTTCTGGAGCCAGCAGTGGCAGGGTCTGAAGCGCCTTGCGGGGCGCGCTTGAACCCTTGTGTAGGGGAAATACGGCGTTTGCGCCGCGCCACGTTATGCTTGACGCATGAACCTGCTTTTTGATTCGTTCTGGCGCGCAGTAGCGTATTGCCTGAGACCACGGGTGATGCTGATGTCCGTGTTGCCATTGGTGCTGGTCGTCGCGCTGGCCCTGGGTCTGGGCTATCTCTATTGGGATGCCGCACTGGATCAGGTGCGCCGATTGCTGGAATCCTCTGCTTTTGTCAACAATGGCTGGGCTTGGCTGGATAGTGTGGGCCTGGGTAGCATCAAGATTTTTCTGGCCCCCCTGATCGTCATATTTGTTGTCACGCCGATCATTGTCGTGGTGTCGCTGCTGGTCGTGGCATTGATGATGACCCCATTCTTGGTGCGTCTTGTGGCAATGCGCCGATTTTCCGGTCTGGAGGAGCGCAACGGCGCCTCCTTTTTGCATGGCCTCTTGTGGTCGCTGGGCTCCGCAGTGGCTGCGATATTGGCCATGGTGTTGTCAATCCCGTTGTGGTTCGTACCACCGCTGGTGTTGATACTTCCTCCTTTGATCTGGGGCTGGCTGACCTACCGGGTTATGGCCTTTGACGCTTTGGCCTTGCATGCGGACGCCGAGGAGCGCCATACGCTGTTCCAGCGTCACCGGGCGCAGTTGTTGGGCATGGGGGTGATTGCGGGTTACCTGGGTGCGGCTCCCAGCCTGGTGTGGGCTTCCGGCGTTGTATTTGCTGCGGCCTTCGTCATACTGGTGCCACTGGCCATCTGGATATACACGCTGGTATTTGCATTTGCGTCATTGTGGTTTGCACACTACTGTCTGGCAGCATTGAAAATGTTGCGCGATGAGCGATCAGCTGCTCAGGTGGTCGTGGATGAACCGCAAGCCGGCACTGCGCCTGCTTCAGCGGTCGTTGTGCCCCTGATTGCGCCGGAGTAAATGGTGAACTTTGGACTCCTCATCATCGGAGATGAAATTCTGTCTGGCAAGCGGACAGACAAGCATCTCGCCAAAGCCATTGAACTGTTGTCGGCTCGCGGTTTGCAGTTGGCCTATGCCGACTACGTGGGTGATGTACCCGGTCGCATTACGGATGCACTCAAGCGTGCATTTGCATCGGGCGACGTGGTTTTTTCGTTTGGTGGTATCGGGGCTACGCCGGATGACCATACACGGCAGTGCGCGGCACGGGCACTGGAGCGCGGGATGGAATTGCATCCCCAGGCAAAAAGCCTGATTCTGGAGCGCATGCGGGACATCGCCAACGAACAGGGTGTTGCCTTTGAGCCAGAGCGCGCCGACAACCTGCACCGCCTGAATATGGGGGTCTTTCCCAGCGGCGCGGGCATTATTCCCAATCCATTCAACAAAATTCCTGGTTTTTTCTGTTCAGTGCATGGTTCTGGTGGCGTGTATTTTCTGCCGGGTTTTCCCGTCATGGCCCATCCAATGATGGCCTGGGTGCTTGATACCCATTTTTCCGAGCTATTTGCACGCGGCGCCTGGATCGAGCGGTCGGTCATCGTGTTCGATGCCATGGAGTCGACCCTGACGCCTCTGATGGAAGCCATTGAGCATGACCATGTGGTCAAAGTGTTCAGCCTGCCCAGTGTGGATCATCCTGAATATGGCCGTCACATCGAGTTGGGCGTCAAGGGCGCTCCGGCTGCTGTTGTGGCTGCCTATGACGAGCTTCTACGAGGGCTGCGGACCCACTCTGTGAAGTTTGGCCCCGAATTGGTGCGCACATAAATAGTGCTCATCAATGGTGCGTGTGCGTATTGACCCAAGTTGGTGCAATTGGGTGCGGCCAGCCTCGCACGCGGATTTTCATCGTTCCACTTTGACCGGGCGCAAAGCAAAACACGGCATTCTCAGTGCAGAATAGGGCGTTTGACCAAATTGCTGACCCGTGCAGTTGTTGGCATAAAAGCTGCATTGCGGATAGGGCAAGTTTCTAACAATCGTGCGCATTTTTTTGTAACAGGAGTATTTGATGGCCAAGACCGTCGCAGACGTGATGAAGATGGTGAAAGAGAACGAAGTCAAGTTTGTTGACTTCCGCTTCACCGATACCCGCGGCAAACAACAGCACACCACAGTGCCTGTGTCGCACTTTGACGAAGACAAGTTCTCCTCGGGCCATGCATTTGACGGCTCGTCCATCGCCGGCTGGAAGGGCATTGAAGCGTCTGACATGCTGCTGATGCCAGACCCCAACACAGCCAATATCGATCCGTTCTTCGAAGAAACCACCATCATCATGAACTGTGATGTGGTGGAACCCAGCGACGGCAAGGCCTATGACCGCGATCCCCGTTCCATCGCCAAGCGCGCAGAAGCCTACCTTAAGGCATCCGGCATTGGTGATGCAGCCTACTTCGGTCCCGAGCCTGAGTTCTTCATTTTTGATGGCGTGCGCTGGAGCACCGAGCCCAACAATACGTTCTACGAGGTCGAAGAGTACGAAGCCCCCTGGAATACCGGCTCCAAGCTCGAAGGCGGAAACCGCGGACACCGTCCCACCGTCAAAGGTGGCTACTTCCCCGTTCCTCCTGTTGACAGCACGCAGGACATGCGCGCCGAGATGTCCCTGATCCTTGAATCCCTGGGCATTCCAGTTGAAGTGTTCCACCACGAAGTGGCAGGCGCTGGTCAGAACGAAATCGGCACCCGCTTCTCCACCCTGGTTGAGCGCGCGGACTGGACGATGTTGCAAAAGTACGTTGTGCACAACGTGGCCAATGCCTATGGCAAGACGGCTACCTTCATGCCCAAGCCCTACCACGGCGACAACGGCTCCGGCATGCACGTGCACCAGTCGGTGTGGAAAGACGGCAAGAACTTGTTTGCCGGCGACGGCTATGCCGGTCTGTCTGACTTCGCGCTGTACTACATTGGCGGCATCATCAAGCACGCACGCGCCCTGAACGCCATCACCAACCCCGGCACCAACAGCTACAAGCGCCTGGTTCCCCACTTCGAAGCGCCGGTCAAGCTGGCTTACTCGGCCAAGAACCGTTCTGCCTCCATCCGCATTCCGTTTGTGGCCAACCCCAAGGGCCGTCGCGTGGAAGCTCGTTTCCCCGATCCACTGATGAACCCTTACCTGGGTTTTGCCGCTCTGTTGATGGCCGGTCTGGACGGCGTGGAAAACAAGATCCATCCCGGCGAAGCAGCCACCAAGGACCTGTACCATCTGCCTCCCGAGGAAGATGCAAAAGTTCCAACCGTGTGCCACAGCCTGGATCAGGCCCTGGAGCACCTGGACAAGGATCGTGCATTCTTGACCAAGGGCGGCGTCTTCACCGACAGCATGCTGGATGCTTACATTGAACTCAAGATGTCTGAAGTGACGCGTTACCGCATGTCGGTACACCCTGTCGAATACGACATGTACTTCTCGCTGTAAAGTTGCCCGGACCGCTTGTTGTTGCACAGCAACCAGCGGGTCCCAAACCGAACAGGAAAGGACGGCTTTTGCCGTCCTTTTCTTTTTGAGTACCGGCGGCGGCCGGTTTAATGACGATAAAGAATTGTGGGAATTTTGTCTTTGAAGTTTTTTGACGCATACTGGCTGACCAGCCCTGCACTTGGATGCGTGGACACAGCATGAAAAAAGTTTTTTGGACACCTTTGGCCGCATTGATGGTTTTGAGCCCCGTGTTGGCGCAGGACCGTATTTACCGGTGTGGAAACGAATACACCAACACGGTCTCCGAGTCACAGGCGAAGAACTGCAAATTGATATCGGGCGGCAATGTGACAGTCGTACAGGCACACAAGCCCGCGGGAAATCGAACTTCAGCCGCGACACAATCGGTGCAGCGCGTGGATTCGGGAGATCAGCGCTCCAAAGACGCGGACTCTCGCCTGATTCTGGAAGCGGAACTGAAAAAGGCCGAAGCAAGGCATGTGGAGTTGCTGCGGGAGTACAACAATGGCGAGCCCGAGAAGCTTGGCCCCGAGAGCAGAAATCACCAGAAGTATCTGGACCGTGTTGCCGAACTCAAGGCGAACATCGGCAGGAACGAAAGTGATATTGAAGGCATTCGCCGCGAGTTGACCCGGATCCCCTCCGCGTCAAATGGCTCGACCGCAAAGTGATCGATCCTGCACTGACAGCACGTTTTCAGTCGTTTGATCTGCTGGCAACCATGGTTGCTGTGGTTGTCAACGATGACATGGTTGTTTTTTCCAATTCTGTGCTTGAAGACGCCTTGGGTGTCTCAAGGCGAAATATCGTGGGGTCGTCGCTCGCCGATGTCTTTACCGAGCCGGCGCTGCTTCAAAACGCCCTGCATGGCATACGGGACAATGCCTTTGCCGTGCTGCGCTACGATGCGTTCGTCAAGCGATTGGGGGCCGACCCCATGCCGGTTCATGTGATCATCAGCTGGACGGAGCCTGAAGTGGAAATCATCATCGAGATGATTCCGCTGGAGCAGCAAACCAGGCAGGATCGCGAGGAGCGGCTCGCTGAACAGTCGCAGACCAACAAGGAACTCATTCGCAACCTTGCTCACGAGATCAAGAATCCGCTGGGAGGCATCCGAGGTGCCGCGCAGCTGCTTGAAATGGAAATCGAGTCGCCCGAACTCAAGGAGTACACACAGGTCATCATTCATGAAGCAGACCGTTTGCAGAGCCTGGTGGATCGTCTGCTGGCACCACACCGCCGGCCGCACATGGTCAGTGATGTCAATATTCACGAAGTATGTGAACGCGTTCGCTCCCTGATTCTGGCCGAGTTTCCCAAGGGAATCACGGTGGTGCGCAACTATGACACCTCCATTCCCGAGTTTCGCGGTGACCATGAGCAGTTGATACAGACCGTACTGAACATCGCGCACAACGCCTGCCAGGCTTTGACTGATCGTATTGCTGCAGGCGATGCAGTCCTCACGTTTCGCACCCGCGTGCTTCGGCAAATTACTTTCGGAAAGCAGCGCTACCGGTTGGCATTGGAATTGCATGTCATTGACAACGGACCTGGCGTGCCAGATTCGATCAAGGACCGCATTTTCTATCCGCTGGTGTCGGGCAGGGAGGGCGGGTCCGGCTTGGGGCTGACACTGGCACAGACTTTTGTGCAGCAGCACCATGGTTTGATCGAGGTCGACAGCGTGCCAGGCCGTACGGATTTCAAGATATTGATTCCGTTACCGTGAAATAGCGGGGACAGAGTCTGCTTATTGCCTGTAGCTGTGGACTGTCCCGCATAGTTTTTGAATGGGACAAGAAGAGATGAAGCCAATTTGGATAGTAGATGACGACCAGTCCATACGCTTCGTACTGGAGAAGGCATTGCTGCGGGAGCAAATGCCCACGCGCAGTTTCTCCAACGCCCGCGATGTGCTGTCCGCGCTCAACACGGGAGCTGACGACGAAGGCCCGCAAGTCCTGGTGAGCGACATCCGCATGCCCGGGGGATCGGGGCTGGAGTTGCTGGAGAAGGTCAAGGCCAAGTGCCCCGGCTTGCCGGTCATCATCATGACCGCTTTTTCGGATCTGGACAGTGCGGTGAGCGCTTTTCAGGGGGGCGCTTTTGAGTATCTCCCCAAACCGTTCGATTTGACCAAGGCGGTGGAGTTGATCCGGCGCGCGGTGGAAGAGAGCCAGCGCGAAGAGGTCAGCGAAGAGCGCATGGGTGAGACGCCCGAGATGCTCGGGCAAGCCCCGGCGATGCAGGACGTTTTCCGTGCGATCGGGAGGCTCAGCCAGAGCAATGTCACCGTGATGATTACCGGGGAATCCGGCTCCGGCAAGGAGTTGGTGGCCCGTGCCCTGCACAAACATTCACCGCGTGCGAATGGTCCCTTTGTTGCCATCAACACTGCAGCTATCCCCAAGGATCTGCTCGAGAGCGAACTCTTTGGCCATGAGCGCGGCGCTTTTACCGGTGCGCAGACGATGCGCCGCGGGCGCTTTGAGCAGGCTGACGGAGGGACACTGTTTCTGGATGAAATTGGAGACATGCCATTTGAGTTGCAGACGCGCTTGCTGCGCGTTCTCAGCGACGGGCATTTCTACCGGGTCGGTGGGCACAGTGCTGTCAAAACCAATGTACGTGTGATAGCCGCCACCCACCAGGATCTGGAGCAGCGCGTCAAGGACGGCGTTTTCCGCGAGGACTTGTTTCACCGACTCAATGTCATCCGGCTGCGTTTGCCAGCACTGCGTGAGCGCAAGGAAGATATTTCCATGTTGACTCGGCATTTCCTGCAGCAAAGCGCGCAGCAGTTGGGGGTTGACCCCAAGCGCATATCGGATCCGGCGTTGGCTTGGCTTGAGGGGTTCAGCTTCCCTGGCAATGTACGTCAGCTCGAGAATATTTGCCATTGGCTCACGGTCATGGCGCCTGCGCAAGTGGTGGAATCAAAGGATTTGCCACCCGAGGTTGGCGTGACTTCGGCTCACGGCGGACACGACGCCGGGCTTCATGTTGCAGCCACAGGGGGCATAACAGCACCCGTAGCCGATGCGGTTGCGCATGCCATATCCCCACAGGCAATCAGGCCTGATGCCTTGCCTGCCGTTCCTGTTTCTGTGGGGCCACTGACGGGCTGGGAGCTCGAGCTCGAGGCCGAGGCTACTGCGCTGCTTGGCGCAGGTCAGACCGATGTCTGGGATGCGTTGACCCACCGGTTTGAATCCCGCCTGATTCTCGCAGCGCTGGCCAATACCAAGGGTAGGCGTATCGAAGCGGCCCAGAAGCTGGGCATCGGGCGCAACACCATCACACGCAAGATCCAGGAGCTTGGTTTGGACTAGAAATGGCCTGAATCCCTCGCCGATATTGAAAAAGCCGCTACAAAAACAGTAGTGGCTTTTTTTTGCCCATGGAATTTGCTGTGCATCATGATTATTAAATGCGCTAATGATAATGTTATTTGATTCATGTCGCTACTAAAATTGGGCTTTTTGCGGACAATAGCGACTTATTCAAATATTCACAGGAGATCAGCATGCGCATCGGAGTCCCCAAAGAAATCAAAAACAACGAATTTCGCGTCGGCCTGACACCGGCCAGCGTGCGTGAGCTCGTAAGCCATGGCCATCAGGTCATGGTGCAGAACAACGCGGGCACCGCGATCGGTCTGGATGATGCGCAATACCTGGCAGCTGGTGCCGAAATGGTTGACACTGCCGCTGCCATTTTTGCCAGCGCCGAGATGATCGTGAAAGTCAAGGAACCCCAGCCTGTGGAATGTGCGATGTTGCGTCCTGGCCAGATCCTTTACACCTACCTGCACCTGGCACCCGATCCCGAGCAGACCGCAGCCCTGGTCAAGTCCGGTGCCGTTTGCATCGCCTACGAGACGATCACCGGTGTGGGTGGTGGACTTCCTCTGCTGGCCCCGATGAGCGAGGTGGCCGGTCGCATGGCGATTCAGGCGGGTGCCACGCATCTGGAGAAAGAGCACGGTGGGCGCGGCCTGTTGCTGGGCGGTGTGCCTGGTGTGGCACCAGCGCATGTGGTCATCATTGGTGCAGGTGTGGTCGGTACCAATGCCATGCAAATGGCGGTTGGTCTGGGTGCCCGCACTACCGTGATCGACAAGAGCATGGACCGCCTGCGCCATCTGGACCTGATTTTTGGCAACCGCATCAGCACCGTCTACTCCACTTCCGCCAGCATCGAAGAAGCCGTTCTGGATGCCGACCTGGTGGTCGGCGGTGTGTTGATTCCCGGCGCCGCAGCCCCCAAACTGGTGACGCGCGACATGATCAGCCGCATGAAGAAGGGTGCTGTTATCGTGGACGTGGCAATCGACCAGGGCGGTTGTTTTGAGACCTCGCACGCTACGACGCACGCCGAGCCGACCTACGTGGTCGATGGCGTGGTGCACTACTGCGTGGCCAACATGCCCGGTGCCGTGGCACGCACTTCAACCTTTGCCCTGAACAATGCCACCATTGGGCATGCCGTGGCGCTGGCAAACAAGGGCTGGAAGGGCGCATTGCTGGAGAATGCCCACCTCAAGAACGGTCTGAACGTCTGCGAAGGCAAGGTTACGTACGAGGCCGTCGCACGCGATCTGGGCTACACCTATGTCACAGCAGACAGCCTATTGGTTTGAGTGAAATGAGGCGGTAGTCCCCGTGTAAACTAGATGAGTAGCTACTGAATCTATAGCATTTTTGCGGTTTTAGGCGAGCGTCAGAACGACCGGTGCGTGGTCGCTTGGGCGCTCGTTCTTGCGTGGGGTCCTGTCCACCACGCAGGCCGTTGCGCTGCCCTTGAGCGCGTTGCTGATCAGGATATGGTCGATGCGCAGTCCCCGGTTGCGCTTGAACCCAAAGTCACGGTAGTCCCACCAGGAGAAGCTCTTGGGTGGCTGCTCGAAGAGGCGAAAACTGTCGTGCAGGCCTAACGCAATCAGTGCACGCAAGTGGTAACGCTCTTCTTCAGTGCAGTGGATCGTATCTTGCAAACCCACGGGGTCCCACATGTCGAGTTCGTCAAAGGTGATGTTGAAGTCGCCCATCAGCACCAGTTTGGGGTGTGCTTCCAGCTCGCTTTTGATCCATTGACGCAGTCCCTTGAGCCATTCCATCTTGTATTCGAACTTCTCGCTGCCCGGTTCCTGTCCGTTGGGGAAATAGGCGCCAATCGCGCGCACGCCCGTTGCACCGTACGAGGTGCCCTCCGGCAGCACGGTGCCGGCAATCACACGGGCCATGTCGTCGTCAAAGCCGGGAATGTTTTTCACCACATCGATGACGGGCGTGCGTGACAACAGGGCCACACCGTTATAGGTCTTTTGGCCAAACCACTGGGCACAGTAGCCAGCCGCCTCAAAGGCTGTCGCAGGGAACTTGTCATCTGTCATCTTCAGCTCCTGCAGGGCGAGGACATCGATGGGTGATCCCGCAGCGTTTTGCGCCGCGAGCCAGTCCAGCACCTGAGGCAGGCGCACTGAGAGAGAATTGACGTTCCAGGTGGCAAGTTTCATCAGTTGATTTTCACTTGAAAACCCTACGAACCGCGAGCCGCACGGTGAAAAGCAGGAGAAAATGATGCAGACAGGTGTGATGTGGTTTCGCCGCGTGTTGGCAGGTCTTGTGGTGCTGATGGCGATTTCGGCTGTGTGGATTTGGATAGCACCCCCTGCCATGTTGCGGGTTGCCACGGGTTATGCGGCCAAGATGGTTTGCTCTTACACGTTCCTGGCCGGGCGTGACATACAGCTCTCCATGCAGGAGGATGTGCGCGAGCAGGGGCACCCCATCATGCGCTTGGTCATGGTGCATGCGGATGCGCAGGAGCGCACCGTTACCGCCCGCGTGCTGGGTTTCGCTGCAACGAATGTGGCGGTTGCGCGCGCAGGAACGGGCTGCGCCCTGGCAAGCGATGGCGGCGTTGAGCAGGCCAAAAAGCACACGGCGGCTGTGTCGGCGGCTGCGCTGCCGCAAAAGGACGCACTGTGGCCACAGGGTGAATCTGTGGGTTTGCTGGCACCGGTGCAGAAGCTGCTGGATGACACTGCATTGACCGGCCCTGGCATGCGTGCGGTGGTGGTGATCAAGGACGGCCGGGTTGTGGCCGAAACGTATGGCAAAGGTTTTGATGCCCGCACGCCTTTGCTGGGCTGGTCGATGACGAAGACCATAACGGCCGGGTTGGTTGGGACACTGGTTCGCGATGGCAAGCTGCAGTTGGACCAAAGCGGCTTGTTCCCCCAGTGGAAGGACGATGAGCGCCGAAACATCACGCTGGCGCACCTGATGGCCATGTCCAGCGGACTGCGGTTCAACGAAGACTATGGCGCAGTGACCGACATCACGCGCATGTTGTATCTGGAGCCCGACACGGCAGCGTTTGCTGCCAGCCAGCCGCTGGACCACCCGCCTGGCAGTTTCTTCAGCTATTCCAGCGGGACAACCGTGCTGCTGTCGCGCCTGTGGCAAAACGCATCGGGTGACGGGCAGCTAGCACTGGACTACCCGCAACGCGCCTTGTTTGGTCCATTGGGCATGCAAACGGCGACTCTGGAGGCGGATGCGCGGGGCACCTTTGTGGGGTCGTCGTATCTGTTTGCGTCGGGGCGTGACTGGGCGCGCTACGCCCAATTGTTGCTTCAAGACGGCGTCTGGAATGGCCAGACCATTTTGCCGCCAGATTTTGTGAAGATGATGCAGACGGCGGCTCCGGCCTCCATGGCACCCTATGGTCGTCGCGAATATGGCCAGGGCCAGGTCTGGCTGCGCGGGTCGCCCGCCGGAACACCGAAGGGTCAGGATCCCGATGCAGGCTTCGTCTTGCCCGCCGACATCTACTGGTTCAGCGGCTACGACGGCCAAGCCATTGCCGTCATTCCTTCGTTGCAGCTGGCAGTGGTGCGTCTTGGCATCACGCCGTCCAGGCTCGGGTTCAAGTTGCAGCCGCTGGTGATGGCGGCGGTGAAGGCAACCAGCCCCTAAATGTGCAGCGCAGCCATGGCACCCACCGCCAGGCCCACTGCTCCCGCGCCAAACATGGCGTACTCCAGCCACTTCTTCTTGGTCAGCAAGGCAATGGCGGCCAGTGCGATGCACACCTGCAGCACGGTGGTTGATTGTGCCCAGCGGTGGTGCTGGTGCATCTGCGCGTCACTCTTGTGGTCCCACTCTGTGGCCTCCAACTCGAGTTTGTCCGCCACGACCTTGATATCGGTCTTTTCCTTTTCATAGCGGTCTACCTTTGACTGGTACTTGGCCTTGTCTTCTTCCTTGGCAGCAAGGTCGCGGGACATCTCGGCCAGCGACTGCTTGGTGCTCTTGGACTGGAAGTAGTTCCACTGGTTGGAGGCTTCCGTTTTCTTGATGGCGGCGTTGTTCTTGTACAGGCCGGCGTTGGCCTGTGTGGCGCCACCCATGTATCCGAAGATGGCGCCAATCGTTGCAATGATGGCTGTAAACATGGCGATCTGGTTGATCATGCCGCTGCCCTCGTCGCCACCGTGACCGCCATGCGCGCCCTTTTGTGCATGTTCGAGTTCGTGGTCGTGCGGGCCGTGTACGTGGAAGCCGTGTCCTGACATGTTGCTGTCGTCCTTAAGAGAGTAGTTGCGGTTGCGGGTTGCGATAGGTCACAAAGCTGAAACGCAGCCCGGTGACGGATGTATGGGACTCGCGGGCTGTTTCAACCCACTGAGGCCCGAATTCTGGTGCGAAAGCGTCGCCATCATAGTCAGCGCTTATTTCAGTTACGACCGCGCTGCTGGCCAGGGGGAGTGCTTGCGAATAAAGCTCGGCACCGCCAATAACCCAAACATGTTGAAAGTGCTCACAAAACAATAGCGCTTCACGAAGATTGGGAAAGGGCTTGGACCCATTTTCGCCCCAGGATGTCTGTCGGGTGAGCACGACGTTGATGCGTCCGGGAAGGGGGCGGAATCGTGGGGGCAGGGAGTCCCACGTCTTGCGCCCCATGATGACCGGGCAGCCCATGGTGGTCTGCTTGAAGTGTGCGAGGTCTTCCGGCAAATGCCAGGGGAGGGCATTTTCCTTGCCAATGACGCCATTGCGGGCGCGGGCCAATATGAGATGCAGTTGCATGGGTGATAACCGTCAGGTAAAGCTTTGCTCAGGTGGTTGGCTTCGTGCGTGCGCTTGCCTGGCGCGATGGCAGCAGTACCGCGGCGATCGCAGCCATGACACACAGCATGGCCACGTAATCTTCCCAATGCGGCCATTCGCCAACAATCACGGTCGCTCCCAGAGTGCCCACCAATGGGACGGCCATGATGCTCATGGCGCTGGTGGCGGGCGGCAGATTGCGTGCCATGCCAAACCAGATGATCTGCGAAAAGCCATAGTTGATAAAGGCGCCGTAAAACAGGCTGCCCCACATGGGTCCCGAGAACTGCCAGCTTGGCCAGGGCTCCGTGACGAAGGCCAGCGCCCACAGGCACAGGCAGGTGAGTGTCATCATCCAGACCGTCAGCGTCTCGGCAGGCAGGGTCATGCGGCTGCGCCGGATCAGAATCGTGCCAATGGCCCATGACAGTGCGGCCAGTTCCATCCATGCAATACCCGCCGGGCGCCCGGCCATTGCGCCCACTTCATTGGAAATCAGGAGGCCAATGGCACACGCTACCGCAACCACCGCCACAGCAATGCGAACTGTCAGTTTTTCGCCCAGAAACAGCGTGCCAATCAGCACCGTCCAGATCGGCATCGTGAATCCCAAAATCGCTGCCCGACCCGAAGCCAGCTCTTTCACACCCAAAATGGCCGCAGTGTGCCAGCCCAGCATATTGGGCAGCCCCAGTTTGATGACCGTGCCCCACTCCTGCCCCCTGGGCAGCATGCGCACACCGCGCCAGCGATAAAAGAGATAGAGCCAGGTGGCGCCGGCAGTCATGGTGAGGGCTCGAAAATACAGGGGGCTCAATTCGCGCAGCGAGTACTTCATCATGGGCCAGTTAATGCCCCACATGAGCGTGATGGCCACCAGGGCCAGCAGCTGCTGGCGGTTGATCATGCCCAGCCAGCGCCGGGCCGCCCCAAGCAGGCTGGCGCCCTTCCGGAGAGCAGTGAAGAGACGCAGTGCGGTAGTGTGTGAGTCGTCATGACTAAACCGCGACGGGTGCCTTGATGGCCGGATGGCACTCGTAACCGATGACTTCGAAATCCTCGTACTGGTAGTCAAAAATGGAGTCTGGCTTGCGCTTGATGTTGAGTGTGGGGTATGCAAACGGCGCCCGGCTGAGTTGCTGCTCCACCTGCGCCTGATGGTTGTTGTAAATGTGGCAGTCGCCACCGGTCCAGATGAAGTCGCCTACTTCCAGATCGCACTGCTGCGCCACCATGTGGGTGAGCAGGGCGTACGACGCGATATTGAACGGAACCCCCAGGAATATGTCGGCGCTGCGCTGGTAGAGTTGGCAGCTCAGTTTGCCGCGACCACCCGGCTCTGTAGCCGGTGCCACATAAAACTGGAAAAACGCGTGGCAGGGCATCAGCGCCATCTTGTCCAGATCGGCCACGTTCCAGGCACTGACGATGATGCGGCGCGAATCCGGGTTGCTCTTGAGCGTCTTGATGACCTGGTCGATCTGGTCGATGTGGCCACCGTCTGGCGTGGGCCAACTGCGCCATTGCACGCCATAAACCGGTCCCAGGTCGCCGTCGTCGCGGGCCCACTCATCCCAGATGCTCACACCGCGTTCCTTGAGCCAGTTGTTGCTGCTTGAACCGGTCAGGAACCAGAGCAATTCCTGGATGATGGAGCGAAGATGCACTTTCTTGGTGGTGACCAGCGGAAAGCCTTCGTTGAGGTCAAAACGCATCTGGTAGCCAAAAACGCTCTTGGTGCCGGTGCCGGTGCGGTCGCCCTTGTGCACACCCGTGGTGTAGACATGGCGCATGAACTCTTCGTATTGGCTGCGCACGGGGCGCTTGGTGGTCATTTGTGGCATCGGTAGTCCGTGCGGCTGGTAAGGGTGGAATTTTAGTGTCTTGAACGGTGGACTGCCGAAGGGCAAAAGCGACCGCATGGAGAACTGCGGTGGGCGTTACATTAGCCCCTGGAGTCTTTTAACCCAATCGTCTGACATGAAAAAAATACCGGTTCTCGCCCTGTTGCTGGTCGCAGCCATGGCGCACGCGCAAACATCCGCTTCCAAGAAGGATTTGATTGCCCGAATTCTGGCCCTGCAGCAACCGGCCATTGAGCAGACGGCCCAGGCGCTGGTGGAGCGTCCGGCAATGCAAATGCAGCAGCAGGCGGGTTTGGCCCTGCAAACCCGGGTTCCGCCGGAAAAGCGTGAGGCAGCCGGCAAGCTGATTCAGGATGATTTGAAGAAATATGTGGCCGAGGCCGGGCCCTTGGCGCGACAGCAGGCGGTCAAGCTGGCGCCGTCGACCATCGGCGTGCTGCTGGAGGAAAAATTCACCGAAGACGAACTCAAGCAGTTGATTGCCATCATCGAGTCTCCGGTCAACCGCAAGTACGCGCAAATGGGCGGGGAATTCGAGAAAGCCCTGGCGCAAAAACTGGTGGCAGTGACGCAACCAATGATTGAGCCCAAGGTCAAGGCGCTGGAGCAATCCGTCGTCAAACATCTGGGCTTGCCGCCACCGTCCAGCAGCAATGCAGCGGACACAGCCGCCAAGTCGCCCAAGAAGAATTGACCTGCGCCAGTGGCCACGAAACAATGGCCCCACAAGTAATGGGTTCGTCAACCCCGCAGGAAAATGCCGCCTATGAAAACCTTTCAAGTTGCCGACTTGATTCGGCTGTTTTTTGTTGAACGGGCACGTCAGAGTCTTGTTGCGCTGCTGGCCACCACAGTTCTGTTCGCACCCCATGCGCAGGCCGAAAAATCCGGCTGGTCCATGGGGTTCTATGCTGGCAAGTATTACGATTCGGAACCGGCCGGGATTTTGCAAGGGCGGGCGAATTTCATGGATCAGCACATGCTTGCACTGACGGCCAGTAAAACGGTCTGGCGCTCGGAGTCGCTGCCCATGTCACTGGAGATTGACGGCATGGTGGGCCAGCAGTTTGGCATTGATGCCTTGACGGAAATTGCGGTCGCGCCCGTGCTGCGCTGGAGCAGTTTTCCCTGGAATAACGTACTGCAAACCGATTTGCGCCTGGCGCCCCTGGGCCTGTCCTACACCAGCAAAGTCAGCTCACTGGAATTGGGCACCGAGGGTAAAGGCAGCCGCATGTTGAATTTGTTGCTGATCGAGTTGGCGTTTTCTCGTCCACAACACAAATCCGGCGAGGTATTCGTACGCTTGCACCATCGCTGTGCCGTCTACGATGTCCTCAACAACTATGGCGCCAACGGCGAGGACTTTCTGGCATTCGGCTATCGACATCGTTTCTGATCAGAACGTCAGCACCCGACCTGGATTCATGGTGTTCTGCGGGTCCAGTGCCTGTTTGATGGTGCGCATCATGCCCAGTGCCACCGATGATTTGTGTTCGACCAGTTTTTCGCGTTTCAGGCTGCCCACACCATGTTCGGCGGAGATGGAACCGCCAAAGCGGTCCACCATGTCGTAGACCACGGTGTTGACGCCTTTCTCTTCTTCGCGCAAAAAAGCTTCGGCGTCCGCGCCTGCCGGGGCCTGCACGTTGTAATGCAGGTTGCCGTCCCCCAGGTGACCGTAGTTGACCAGTCGGGCACCGGGGTAGGCGGCCAGCAACTGCGCGTCGGTCAGGCGCACAAATTCGGGGATGCGCGACACGGCAATCGAGATGTCGTGCTTGATGTTCAGCCCCTCCTGTGCCTGGGCCAGCGGAATGCTTTCGCGGATGTGCCACAGCACGCGCGCCTGGGTGATGCTCTCAGCCACCACCGCGTCCAGTACGCAGCCCTGCTCCATGGCAACCTCCAGCAGGCGCTCAAAGCGTTCGCGGGCGTGGGCTTCGGATTCCTGGTCAGAGTTTTCCAGTACGACGTAGTACGGAAAGTCAGCTTCCTGAAAAGGCACGCGCAGTTGTGGGAAGTGCCGGATCACCAGGCTTAGGGCAAACTTGCCCATTACTTCAAAACCGGTCAACCCGGCGCTCACATGCTGGTGGGCCAGACCCAGCAGTTGCACGGCGGCTTCCAGCGAGGGCACGGCAGCAAAGGCCGTCAGCTGGGCAGCAGGCAGCGGGTACAGCTTCATGATGGCACCGGTAATGACGCCCAGTGTGCCTTCCGATCCGATCATCAGGTGGCGCAGGTCGTAACCGGTGTTGTCCTTGCGCAGACCCGAGAGGCCATTCCAGATTTCCCCTTGCGGCGTGACCACCTCCAGGCCCAGGCACAGCTCGCGGGTGTTGCCATAGCGCACCACCTGCGTGCCACCGGCGTTGGTGCCCAGGTTGCCGCCAATGGTGCAGCTACCCTCGGACGCCATGCTGAGCGGAAACAGGAATCCCGCCTTCTCACAGGTTTCCTGGATGGCTTGCAGCACGCAGCCAGCGTCCACCGTGACCGTCAGGTTGGCGCCGTCAAGCGCGCGAACCTGATTCATTCGCTGCAAGCTCAAAACAATCTGGGAACCACTGGCATCCGGTGTGGAGCCGACCACCATGCCGGTATTGCCGCCCTGCGGCACGATGCTGACCCCGGCAGCTGCACAGGCCTTGACAACGGCAGCGACCTCGGGTGTGTTGGCCGGGCGCACCACGGCCAGCGAGCGGCCGTGCTCGCGCTTGCGCCAATCCCGCTCATAGGCGCTCAGATCGCCCGTGGTCAAAACGTTTGCGTGGTCGACGATGGCGCGCAGTTGCTCCAGAAGTCCGGCGTGTGTTTTCATCATGCTGACGGTGTGATTGTTTTGGCGGTATCCGCAGCGTGGGGGTGGGCCAGACGCAAGCGCACATGCGCAGCACAGGCCACGAACAGTGTCATGCACAGGGCAATCTCCGCCATGGCTAGGTAGTTTCCAGGCGGCTTGTCGCTCCAGGCGCGTACCACGCCTTCGGTGAAATACAGCCATACCACCAGGCTGACCCAGCGATAGGTGTACATGCGGTTCTTCAGCAAACCCACAAGCGGGATGCACAGCGGCAGCGCCTTGAGTGCCAGCCAGGAGCCGCCCGGGCGCAGGGGCGCCAGGTAAAGTTCCCATGCGAGGGATAGGGCGATCAGTGCCATCACACTGCCCACGGCGAGCCAGCGCGTGGAATTGACGAAGGGGGTGGGGGTGTTCATTGTCGGTGGCATCATAGCGGCATGCAAAATTTTGAACGTCTGACGGGGTGGTTTCATGAAATCACCCATGTGCCCTGGATTCACGCCATCCGCACCCTGCGCGAGCGTTTTCGGGAAGATCGTCTGGGCTTGACGGCCAGCAGCCTGACCTTCACCACCACGATTGCGCTGGTTCCCTTTATCACGGTGGCGCTGGCCGTGTTCACTGCGTTTCCCATGTTTGCCAAGTTTCAGGACGTGTTGCAAAAGTGGTTGATCGAGAGCCTGGTGCCTGACAACATTGCGCGCCAGGTGCTCGGTTACCTCAACCAGTTTGCCGGCAAGGCCAGCAAACTCGGCGCTGTGGGCTTGGCCGTGCTGTTGGGTACGGCACTGGCCCTGGTGTTCACCATTGACCGCACGCTCAATACCATCTGGCGCGTGCGCACCGCACGGCCCTTTGCGCAGCGGGTGATGATCTATTGGGCAGCCATCACGCTGGGGCCTGTGCTACTGGCGGGGAGCCTGAGCATGACATCGTATGCAGTGTCGCTGTCAAAGGGCGTTGTGGGCGCCATGCCCGGCGGGGTATCGCTGCTGCTGGAATTGCTGCAGTTTGCCTTGATGGGTGCCGGCATGGCAGCCCTGTTTCGGTACGTGCCCAACACCCATGTGCGCTGGGGCCACGCCTGGATTGGGGGGCTGTTTGTATCCGGCGGCATCGAGATCGCAAAAAAGGGGCTGGCGCTCTATGTGAGCACAGTGCCTACGTATTCTGCGGTTTACGGTGCGTTTGCCACCTTGCCGATTCTGCTGATATGGATTTATGTGGCGTGGGTGATCGTTTTACTGGGCGCTGCGCTTACCGCCTATCTGCCCAGCCTGCTGGCAGGCGGCACACTGCGCCGGTTGCCCCATGGCTGGCGATTCCAGATTTCGCTGGAAGCACTGCAGCAGCTGGAGCGCGCGCGCACCGGTGGCGGCAAAGGAATGACCCTGGACCAGCTCTGCCACACCCTGCATGTCGACCCGCTACGGCTCGAGCCGCTGCTGCAGACGCTCACGTCCTTTGACTGGATAGGGCGCTTGAACGAGGTGCTGCAACCGGGTTCCGAGGCCCGCTATGTACTGCTGGTGGACCCCGATGTCACACGGCTGGAGCCACTGCTGAGCGCCTGGCTAGTGGAGCGGACTGCTCAGACCGAAAAAATATGGCAAATCGGCCGATGGCCCTCGATAACATTGCGCGAGGTGCTATAAAAGATATAGCGACTTGCTGTCAGTCCAGTTTCGCACCCGACTTGCCCACCGCATCTGCCCAGCGTGGCATTTCAGCAGCCAGGTATTTGGCGAAGTCGTCGGCACCCAAAAACGCCGGGTCAGCGCCCTGGGTGATCATGCGGTTGCGCACTTCGGGCATGGCCAGCACCTGTTTGAAGGCTTCGCTCAGTTTGGCGACCACGTCCTTGGGCGTGGCGGCCGGGGCCAAGAAGCCATAGAAGCCCACCACCTCAAAATTTTTGATGCCGGTTTCCATGACGGTGGGGATGTCGGGAAGGGCCGGGTTGCGCTCGCGGCTGGTCACGGCCAATGCGCGCACCTTGCCCTGCTTGTGGTACACCGCTGCCTGTGGAATGGATTCAGCCATGAACTGCACCTGGCCGCCCATCAGGTCGGTAAATGCCGGTGCGCTGCCCCGGTAGGGAATATGGACCATGAACAGGCCTGTGGCGGTCTTGAACATCTCGGGCGCCAGGTGGCTGATGCCCCCGTTGCCCGCCGAGCCGTAGTTCACCTGACCCGGGCGTGAACGGGCATAGTCCACAAACTCCTTGAGCGTATTGGCGGGTACCTTGGGGTTGACCAGCAGGGCCAGGGGCTGCATGGCGGTGCGGGCGACGGGCGTGAAGTCGCGCAGCGTGGCGTAGGGCAGTTTGCCGTAAATCGCAGGGTTGATGACCATGACACCGGTGTTGGCCAGCATGATGGTGTAGCCGTCTGCCGGGGCTTTCATCACTTCTTGAGCGCCTACCGTGCCGCCCGCGCCGGACTTGTAGTCAATGAGCACCGGCTGGCCCAAAACGGCCTGCAGTTTGTCGCTCAGAAGACGTGCGTGCTGGTCCAGCGGGCCACCGGCTGGGAACCCGATAATGATCTTGACCGGCTTGTCAGGAAATGCGGCAGAAACCAGGGTGCTGCTGACCAGCAGGGCAGCGGCCAGCAGGGTGGAGAGAAGGGACTTGGACTGCATGGTGAAAATCAGGCCTTCAAGAAATCACGGATTGCAAACAGCGTTGCGTCGGGGGTTTCGGTCATCTGGTGGTGCCCTACGGGAAGGGTGGCAACCTGCACGATTTTGCCGGCGGCTTTTGCCGTGGCGATGAGCGGTTGTGCGGCCTTGGCGGCCGTCATCTGGTCTTGCGCACCCAGCACAAACAGAACCGGGCAGGTGATGGCGCCGATAGCCTGCTCGCCGTTGGCATAGCGGTCACAGGCAACGAAGCCGCGGTGAAAGACGTTCACCGCGGTGTTGCTGGCCAGCACGCGTTTGCCCAGCGCCATGCCGGCGCCAAATACCCAGGTTCCCGGGCCCATGGCCGAGGGGGGTGCTGCCAGAGTACTGCGGGAGAACACGTTGATCATGTTCAACGCTTTCATCGGGTCACTCAGCGAGGTTTCGATCAAAACCGGTGACACTTTCATGGGGAAGGCCGTGCCCACTAGCACCAGATGGGTGATGCGCTCTTTCAGGCGGGCAGCTGCCTCCAGCGCAATCAGCGAACCCCAGCTGTGGCCCACCAGCGCCGCTTTGTCCGCGCCCACGGCGTCAAGCAATGCGGCAACAAAGTCGGCCGCTTCCTCCACGCTGGAGGGCGCCTCGCCGGCGCTGCGGCAATGTCCGGGCAGGTCCACCGCCAGCACGTTGTAGCCATGGTTGGCCAGGTAGCGGCTTTGAAGAATCCAGACGCTGTGGTCATTGAGCACGCCGTGGATGAAGACCACCGTGGGTTTGGCGGCATCAAATGCCTTGCCGCCGGTGTAGCAGTAGGCACGGGACTGATTGACGGTTACATCCATGGCGTGATGCTTTCCAATGATGGTTTGTGACAAAAATGGATACCAGCCCTGGCGGAATCTGCTTGGATAGCTACAAATAACATAGCAATTCTGCGGGGTGGCGGTTCAGTGTTCATGCCCGTTCGGCGGCCTTCAGGGCACGCTTGAGGTCGTCGATCAGGTCGTCCGAATCTTCCAGTCCGATGCTCAGGCGAATCGTGCCTTGGGCAATTCCCGCGCCCGCCAGCGCCTCATCGCTCATGCGGAAGTGGGTGGTGCTGGCCGGGTGAATCACGAGGCTGCGGCAATCCCCCACATTGGCCAGGTGGCTGAATACCTTGAGTGTTTCTACAAACACCTGTCCCTGCTTGCGTGTGCCCTTCAGATCAAAGCTGAACACCGATCCCGCACCGCGCGGCAACAGCCTTTGCGCCAATGCGTGGCTCGTGTGGCTCTCCAGCATGGGGTGGCCCACGCGCGCCACCAGGGGCTGGCTGGCGAGGAACTGCACCACTTTTTCCGTATTTTCCATGTGCCGGGCCATGCGCAGGCCCAGTGTTTCGACCCCTTGCAAAATCAGCCACGCGGTGTGCGGACTCATGCAGGCGCCAAAGTCGCGCAAGCCCTCACGCCGGGCACGCAGCAGGAAGGCTCCGACCGTGCTTTCCTCGCTGAAATTCATGTTGTGAAAGCCCTCGTAAGGCGCGGCCAGTTCGGCAAACTTGCCATGCCTGGCGTATGCATCGGCCCAGTCAAAACTGCCAGCATCGACCACAATGCCACCCACCACGGTGCCATGGCCGGACAAAAACTTGGTGGCCGAGTGGTAGACCAGATCGGCGCCCAGTTCCAACGGCTTCATCAGCCACGGGGAGGTCAGGGTGGAGTCCACCAGCAGGGGCACACCCGCTTCGTGCGCGATGCTGGCGACAGTGGGAATGTCCAGAACGTCCAGTCCGGGATTGCCTACGGTTTCACCAAACAGCAGTTTGGTGTTGGGCTGAATCGCCGCGCGCCAACCGTCGATATCACCCGGTTTCACAAAGGTGGTGTCAATGCCGAATCGGCGCATGGTGTAGTGCAGCAGGTTCTGTGACCCGCCATACAGCGCCGCGCTGGCCACAATGTGGCTACCCTCACCCATCAGCGTAGCCACACTCAGGTGCAGGGCGGCCTGCCCGCTGGCGGTGGTGATGGCGCCAATGCCGCCTTCCAGGGCCGAGACACGCTGTTCCAGCACCGCGTTGGTGGGGTTGCTGATGCGACTGTAGACGTGACCGGCGCGCTCCAGATTGAACAGCGACTGGGCATGCTCACTGGAATCGAAAACAAAGGATGTCGTCAGGTGGATGGGAACCGCCCGCGCGCCGGTGGTGGGGTCGGGCGCTGCTCCTGCGTGCAGTGCCAGGGTGTCAAAACCGGGATCAGCGTAGCCAGGCATGGTGTGCCTCCAGTGTTGTTGCTGCACGTGCGGCCCTTGCCGCCCTGTGAAGCAGTAAAAGAGTGTCAGCGTAGGGGTTCATCGAAACTCGTGCGGCCGTTTGTCGTGTAAAGCATCAATTGTGGGCTATATTTGGGCAACATTTCTTTCCATGCATCACGGGAAAACACCATGAAAGTCAGCGACATTCTGCGCGCCAAGGGCAACACGCTTTACACGGCGTCTCCGGACGAACCTTTGGCGCGAGCGCTGGATTTGATGAGCGAGAAGGACATTGGCTCGCTGGTGGTCATGGAGCACGGCGATCTGGTGGGCATGCTGACCTTTCGCGAGGTGATCCAGATGCTGGTAAAGAACGGAGGCACCATCGGCAAGACGCTGGTGCGCACCGCGATGGACGACCACCCCCTGACCTGCACCATGGAGACCGACATGGATGAAGTCCGGCGCATGATGCTGGACCGCCACGCCCGCTACATGCCCGTGATGGACCGCCGCATGCTGATGGGTGTTATCAGCTTTTACGACGTGGCGCGCGCTGTGGTGGACAGCCAGAATTTTGAGAACAAGATGCTCAAGGCCTATATCCA
>JBPOIP010000228.1:0-8153 GCA_052034395.1 Pseudomonadota bacterium | reverse complement strand
GCACCACCATCGACTCGAACGCAGTCAGCGTCGGCGCCGGCTACGCCCGGCGTCTATGCGACCTGGTCGAACGCTTCGGCCTGCCACGCGCCGCGCTGTTGAAGCACGCCGCAGCCGGCATTGAAGGCTGGGAGCCAAGCCAGTCCCGGATTCCCCTTGCCTCCCTGGTGGCAATGTTCCGCTCAGCGCTGGTGCTGACCGGCCGCCGCGATCTTGGCCTCGAATTCGGCCGCCAGGTGCGACCCGATACCTTCGATGTGCTCGGCTATGCGCTGATGACCTGCCGCAACCTCGGTGAAGCCATCGGACTGGTTCCGCTCTACCGGCGCGTGGTGTTCGACTCCGGTTACAGCGAAACGCATATCAGCGAACACGACGGCATGGTCAAGCTGGCATGGGTGGTGCTGCCCGAGGCCACGCGCACCGGATTGCCCTACGACGAGTTGCTGGCCGAATCCCTGATCGCCAGCTGGGTCGGCCTCGGGCGCTGGATCACCGGCGCCGAGACGCCCCTGGCCGAAGTCCGCTTTCGCCATGCCGCACCGGCCGACACCCAGCCCTTCATCGGCTTCTTCGCCTGCCCGGTGCGCTTCGCCGCCGGCGAAAACGCGCTGCTGTTCGCCCGCGAGCTATTGACCCAGCCGCTGCTGCAAGCGGATGCGGAGCTCAACCTGAGCATGCGCGACGAGGCGCGCAAGCTGATCGAACGCGCGCGCGGCAAGCAGGACATTGCCGCCCAGGTGCGCCAGCTGCTGGCGCCGCGCCTGCCCAAGTGCGAAGCGACCCTGAAACACGTCGCCGCCGGCATGGGCGTGACGCCGCGCACCCTCCAACGCCGTCTCGCCAGCGCCGACTTCTCGTTTCAGGATGTACTCGACGCCACGCGCCGCGAACTGGCCCAGGTCTACCTGCGCGACCCGGCGCTATCCGCACTCGATGTCGCCCTGCTGCTGGGCTACGCCGAACAGAGTTCCTTCACTCGGGCGTTTCGCAGCTGGTTCGGCACCACGCCGACGGCATGGCGCTCCACATCGCCAGCCACCAATCCACAGAAAAGATAAGACCATGCGCCTGCTCGCCGCCCTTGCCCTGCTCGCCTGGCACCAGCTGGCAGGCGCGCTGCCTCTGGAGACCATCAAACTGCCACCGGGCTTCAGCATCGAGCTGTGGGCGCGAGTCAGCAACGCGCGGCAGATGGCACTAGGTGCAAACGACGACAAGGGCGGGGTGCTCTATGTCGGATCACGCGGCGCCGGGACCGTACATGCAGTGCGCTTCGATGGCGCCTATCGGGCCGGGAAGGTGATACGCATTGCCAGCAGCCTGGAAATGCCCAGCGGCCTTGCCTGGCGCAATGGCGCGCTGTACGTCGGCGCCGTGAATCGCATCCTGCGCTACGACGACATCGACCGCCGCCTGGAAAGCCCGCCGCTACCGGTAACGGTGACCGACAGCCTGCCGCGCGACACCCACCATGGCTGGAAGTTCATCGCCTTCGGCCCCGACGGCAAGCTCTATGTACCGATCGGCGCGCCCTGCAATATCTGCGAGCCAGGCGATCCCTATGCCGGCATCCTGCGCATGAACGCCGACGGGTCCGGCCGCGAGGTCTTCACCCGCGGCGTGCGCAACAGCGTCGGTTTCGACTGGAACCCGGTCGACGGCGCGCTCTGGTTCACCGACAACGGCCGCGACATGCTGGGTGACGACAGCCCGCCCGACGAGTTGAACCGTGCGCCGCGTGCCGGCCTGCATTTCGGCTACCCGTATTGCCACGGCGGCGACATCGCCGACCCCGAATTCGGCGCCCGACGCAAGTGCGTGGAGTTCGAGCCGCCGGCGCAAAAGCTGGGGCCGCACGTGGCCAGCCTCGGCATGCGCTTCTACACCGGGACCATGTTTCCCGCCGAGTACCGCAACCAGATCTTCATTGCCGAGCACGGCTCATGGAACCGGTCGAAGAAGATCGGCTATCGCATCGCGCTGGTGCGCGTGAAGGATGGCAAGGCGGTGAGTTATGAAAGCTTCGCCAGCGGCTGGCTGCAGGGCGAATCGGCCTGGGGTCGACCGGCCGATGTGCTGGTGCTGCCCGACGGCTCGCTGCTGGTGGCCGACGATCACACCGGAACCATCTACCGGATTGCGTATCGCAAGCCTTAAGCTATGTGACCTGGCGAGCGTGCTCAGCGCTTGAGGTGGGTAACGTTGTCCACCATGAAGTCAGCCAGCTTCTTGTCGTGATCGACGATATGCGTCAGGAAGCTGAACTGCTTCTTGAGAATCTCCGAGTCCTCACCCAGATTGGGATCGAGTGTGGCCGACTTCATGCGCTCGACGATTTGCAGCATTTCCTGGTGCACGCGTTTGTGTTCCTCGATCTCGGGAAAACCGGTGATGCGCATCATGGCTTCCTCGACCGTAAAGTGGAAGCGCAGCAGCTCATACAGACGCACCACGATGTAATGCACGATGTGCCATTTATCCTTTGCCTCGACGGCCTCGATCACGGCCTTGGCGACCTCTTCGATCTCCCGGTGCTGGTTGTCGATTTCTTCGATGCCGGTGAGGTATTCGGGATCCATGGCGGGGTCCGTGGCTGGAAAGCGGGTGATTGTAATATGGAGGCCACCCCGAATCGTGGAATGAAACGTGATCCTGCCGCGTATACCGCCCATACACCTGCCTGACAAGGCCCAAGGTTCACCCGTGAATAAGCGCGACGCCATCATTGCCGAGATCCCCCGCCTGCGCCGCTACGCCCGCGCCCTGACGGGGAACGCCGAGCTCGCCGACGACCTGGTGCAGGACACCCTGGAGCGCGCCCTGGAGAAATGGCGCCTGTGGCAGCAGGAACGCGAATTGCGGCCCTGGCTGTTCTCGATCATGCATAACCTGCATGTCGATGGCCGCCGCCGCGACGGCCGGATCGACTACTGTGACGAGGACGACCTGCCGCTGCCGCCGCAGCGCGCCAGCCAGCAGGATGGACTCGAATTGCGCGACCTCGACCGCGCGCTGGCCCTGCTGCCGGCGGACCAACGCGAAGTGCTGCTGCTGGTGGGCCTCGAAGAACTGAGCTATGCCGAGGTTGCCACCGCGCTGAACATTCCCCAGGGCACCGTGATGTCGCGCCTGTCGCGCGCCCGTGCCCGTTTCAAGGCGGTACTCGCCGGCGAGGCGGCGCCGCTGCTGAAAGTGGTAAGCCCATGACGACCCCGATTTCCGAAGACGACCTGCACGCCTACGCCGACGGCCAACTCGACGCGGCGCGCCTGACCCAGGTGGAAAGCTGGCTCGCCGCCCACCCCGAGCGGCGCGCCCAGATCGAGCAATGGCGTGCGCAGAGCGCGGCATTGCACCGTGCTTACGACCAGGTGCTGGGCGAGCCGTTGCCGGCGCGCCTGCTTCCGCCGGCCAATGCGCCGCGCTGGATCGACCTGCGAAAGCTGGCGGCGGTCGCCTGGATTGGGCTTGGCGTGGTACTGGGGTTTGCCCTGCGTGACCAGACCCTGCCCCGCGCCGACAAGGCTGGCGTGGCATCGCTGCCACGTCAGGCGGCAATCGCCCATGCCGTCTTCGTACCGGAAGTGCGCCATCCGGTCGAGGTTGGCGCCGACCAGCAAGCCCACCTGGTGGCCTGGCTCTCCAAGCGCCTCGGCGCGCCGCTGAAGGCGCCGCAACTCGACTCGGCGGGCTATGCCCTGGTCGGTGGCCGCCTGCTGGCAGGCGAGAGTGGTGAAGTCGCGCAGTTCATGTACGAGAACGCCGAGAAAAAGCGGCTCACCCTGTATGTCCGCCGCGAGGCGCCCAAAGCCGCCGGCACCGCCTTCCGCTACGCGCAGGAGAATGGCATCGACGTTTTCTACTGGACCGACTCCCGCTTCGGTTATGCCCTGTCGGGCAGCACCGGGCGCGAAGCGATGCTGGACCTGGGCAACCTGGTTTACCGGCAGTTCGGTGGCTGATCGCCACCGTAGAACTACTTATTGCGTCGCAACAACTACACAGTAAGATAGTGACGTTCGCTTAGGGGGCGTCGTCACATGACCACGGTTCAGGCCAGTACCACCGATTACATAGAAAATCGCACCTTCGACGAGATCGAGGTCGGCGACAGTTCCAGCCTGGTGCGCACCTTGCGCCAGGAAGACATCCAGATGTACGCCATCATGTCCGGCGACATCAATCCCTCGCACGTCGATCCGGAATACGCGCACTCGTCGATGCTGCGCGAGGTCATCGCCCACGGCATGTGGGGCGGCGCGCTGATTTCGAATGTGCTGGGCACACAGTTCCCCGGGCCGGGCACGGTGTATGTGGATCAAACGCTGCATTTCGACCACCCGGTGCGCGTCGGCGATACGGTGACGGTGACCATCACCTGCGAAAAGAAATTCCCGCGCAACCACCACATGATTTTCGATTGCGTGTGCACCAACCAGGACGGACAGAAGGTGATCACCGGCACCGCCGAAGTGCTGGCGCCGACCGAGAAGGTGAAGCGGCCCAAGGCCAACCTGCCCGACTTCAAGTTGTCCGCAACACGCAAGGCGCGCTTCGAGCACCTCTTGGAAATCACGCGCGGCCTGGCGCCGGTGTCGATGGCGGTGGCCCACCCCTGCGATGCCGAATCGCTCAAGGGCGCGCTGCTGGCGCGCGACCGCGGGCTGATCGTGCCGACCCTGGTCGGCCCCGAGGAAAAGATCCGCCAGATCGCCGCGGCCAATGCGCTCGACCTCCACGGCTGCACCCTGATCAACGTCGCCCACAGCCACGCCGCCGCCGAAGTCGCCGTCTCGCTGGCGCGCGAAGGCCAGGTCGAGGCCTTGATGAAAGGCTCGCTGCACACCGACGAACTGATGGGCGAAGTGATCGACAAATCCACCGGACTGCGCACCGAGCGGCGCATCAGCCATGTCTTCCTGATGGACGTGCCAACCTACCCGCGCCTGCTGTTCATTACCGACGCGGCGGTCAATGTGGCGCCCAACCTGGAAGACAAGATCGACATCGTGCAAAACGCGATCGATCTCGCGCTAATGCTGAAGATCGCTGACCCCAAGGTGGCGATCCTCGCCGCCGTGGAGACCGTGAACCCCAAAATGCAGGCCACGCTCGACGCCGCCGCGCTTTGCAAGATGGCCGACCGCGGCCAAATCGCCGGCGGCCTGCTTGACGGCCCGCTGGCCTTCGACAACGCCATCTCGGTGGTCGCCGCACGCACCAAGGGCATCAAGTCGGCGGTCGCCGGCCAGGCCGACATCCTGCTGGTGCCGGATATCGAATCCGGCAACATGCTGGCCAAGCAGCTCGAATACCTCGCCGATGCACTGACCGCCGGCATCGTGCTCGGCGCCCGCGTGCCCATCGTACTCACCAGCCGCGCCGACTCCGCCGAGACGCGCACGGCATCCACCGCCGTGGCCGTGGTCATGGCCCACGCCAAACGCAAGAAAGCCTGACCCATGGCCGACGCCATCCTGACCCTGAACGCCGGATCTTCCTCGATCAAGTTTGCGCTTTTCGCCCGCAGCGCCGAGATACCCCAACAACCGGAACTGGTTGGCCAGATCGACGGTATCGGCGCCGCCGGACAAGCGGCCCATATCAAGGTCAAGGATGCCACCGGAGCGATCCTCGACGACAGCGACCTTGACCTCGATGTCCCGGGCAAGACCCCGCACCAGGCGGCCCTGGGCTTGCTGGTGGGCTGGCTGCACGCTCACGAAGCGGGCTGGAGCATCGCCGGTGTCGGCCATCGCGTGGTACACGGTGCGCAGCAGTTCTCGCAACCGGTGGTGCTCAACGCCGCCATGGTGGATGCGCTGCGCGGCTTCATTCCGCTGGCGCCCCTGCATCAGCCGCATAACCTGGCCGGCATCGACGCCCTGGGTGCGGCCCTGCCCGGCGTGCCGCAGGTGGCCTGCTTCGACACCGCCTTCCACCGCAGCCAGCCCGAGCTGGCGCAGCTGTTCGCCCTGCCGCGCGCGATCACCGCCGAAGGCGTGCGCCGCTACGGTTTCCATGGCTTGTCCTATGAATACATCGCCGAAGCCTTGCCCCGGCACATGGATCAAGCCCGTGCGCGCGGCCGCGTGATCGTCGCCCATCTTGGCAACGGCGCCTCGATGTGCGCCATGCACGAATTGAAGAGCCAGGCCTCGACCATGGGCTTCACCGCCGTCGACGGCCTGATGATGGGCACCCGCACCGGCAACCTCGACCCTGGCGTGCTGCTCTACCTTATGGACTATCGCGGCATGGGTTCCCGCGAGTTGACCCAGCTGCTGTACAAGGAGTCCGGCCTGCTCGGCGTTTCCGGCATCAGCCAGGACATGCGCATACTGCTGGAATCCTCGGCACCCGAGGCGCGCGAGGCCGTCGACCTGTTCTGCTACCGCATCCAGCGCGAAATCGGCTCGCTGGCGGCGGCGCTGGGCGGCCTCGACGCCCTGGTGTTCACCGGCGGCATTGGCGAACGTGGCGCCGCGGTGAGAGAAAAGGTCTGTGCCGGCCTAGGCTGGCTCGGCGCCTGCCTCGATTCCGGCGCCAACGCCGCCAACGCGACCCGAATTTCCGGCGCCGAGAGCCGGATCGAGGTCTGCGTAATTCCCACTAACGAAGAGTGGATTATCGCCAGGCACGCCGCGCGCCTGGTTTCCTGACGCCGGCGACGGCGCGACGCCGCCGGAGCGAAAGCAGGTACTTTCACCGGATAGGCCACCGTTACGGGCTGTCAACCCCCTCGATTGACCCGGTAAGCAAGTAGCGCCCCAGTCCACGCTCGAGACATACCTTGAAAAGCAGCGCCATCCTGCTGTTTTTCTTCCGCTTTCGGCCCGACAAAACATACTATATCTAGTAGGGCGCGAGCAAGGCTCGCACTAGCGATATTCGTAATACCTTGTTTTATTGAATTAAATATTTTTTGCTTTTCTTGCCCGAAAGCCGGGGGTATGCTTCGCGGCTCACCGGTACCTTGATAACGGAACTGTCCTTCGGAAGAGACCATGACGACCACAATAAATAATACTGAGGAAACAAGTAATTACGAACATACCGGGCAGATGGGCCTACCCCTGCCGCAAGAGATATCCGGCGAAGTCCTGATCGAAAAATATGCCAAGGGCACCGAACGCGATGTGCGCGACGTGCGCAGCCGCGTGGCGCGTGCCCTGGCCTCGATCGAAGCCGAAGAAAAGCGCGCCCAATGGGAAACCCGTTTCCTTGATGCGCAGGAAAATGGCTTTGTCCCAGCCGGCCGCATCAACTCGGCCGCTGGCACCGACCTCTGCGCCACGCTGATCAACTGCTTCGTGCAACCGGTGGGCGATTCCATCTCCGAAATCGTCGATGGTCGCCCCGGCATCTACACCGCCTTGCTGCAGGCCGCCGAAACCATGCGCCGCGGCGGTGGCGTCGGCTACGACTTCTCCTCGATCCGCCCGATCGGTGCCCACGTCAAGGGCACGCAGTCGCGCGCCTCGGGCCCCGTCTCCTACATGCGCGTCTTCGACCGGTCCTGCGAGACCGTCGAATCGGCCGGCAGCCGCCGCGGCGCACAGATGGGTGTGCTGCGCTGCGACCACCCGGACATCGAGGAATTCATCCACGCCAAGGACCAGGGGGATCTGCGCAACTTCAACATCTCCATCGGCGTGACGGATGCCTTCATGGAGGCTGTCGAGGCTGATGCCGAGGTGGAGCTCACCCACAAGGCCGAGCCCGGCAAGAAGCTCAAGAAGGCCGGCGCCTACCAGCGCGGCGACGGCCTGTGGGTCTATCGCAAGCTGCGCGCCCGTCAGCTGTGGGACCAGGTCATGCAGTCCACCTACGACCACGCCGAGCCGGGCGTGCTTTTCCTGGACCGCATCAACAACGACAACAACCTTTACTACTGCGAGCGCATCGACGCCACCAACCCCTGTGCCGAGCAGCCTTTGCCGCCGTACGGCTGCTGCTGCCTGGGCTCCGTGAATCTCACGCTCTTCGTGCAGGACGCCTTCAGCCCCAACGCCCGCTTTGACGAAGAAGGCTTCGCCGAGGTCTGCAAGACGGCCACCCGCATGCTGGACAACGTGCTGGACGTGACTCCCTGGCCCCTGCCGGCGCAAGCTCATGAGGCCAGCAACAAGCGCCGCGTGGGCCTGGGC
>JBPOIP010000205.1:0-4268 GCA_052034395.1 Pseudomonadota bacterium | reverse complement strand
ATGTCGTCGACCTGCCCGTGGGCAAGCAACGCTACGGCCTGCTGCTCAATGACGAGGGTGGCATCATGGACGATCTGATGTTCTTCAACAAGGGGAATGACGAGATTTTTGTCATCGTCAATGGGGCTTGCAAGATCGGGGACATCGCCCACATCCAGGCCAGGATTGGCAGCCGCTGCCAGGTCATTCCCATGCCCGAGATGGCGCTGCTGGCTCTGCAAGGCCCGCGGGCCGTTACCGCCCTGTCCCGTCTGGCACCGGGCGTCGAAAAACTGGTATTCATGACCGGTGGCCATTTCACCGTCAATACCGGCACGCAAAAGATCGACGTCTTCCTGACCCGCAGCGGCTACACCGGCGAAGACGGCTTCGAAATCTCCGTTCACGAATCCCAGGCGGACGCCCTCGCTCGCGCCTTGCTGGCCCAGCCTGAGGTGAAACCGATTGGCCTGGGCGCGCGCAACTCGTTGCGTCTGGAAGCGGGTCTGTGCCTGTATGGCAACGACATCGACACCACAACCAACCCGGTGGAAGCCAACCTGCTCTGGGCCATGCAAAAGGTGCGCCGCGCCGGTGGCGCCCGTGAAGGCGGCTTCCCCGGTGCTACGAAAGTGCTAGCAGCTCTTGCAGATACTGCGCGGGCTGTGGCACCAAACGGTATGCGAAAACGCGTTGGGCTCGTCGCGCTGGAGCGCATTCCTGTGCGCGACCACACCGAGCTGCAAGATGGCCAGGGCAACCGGATCGGCGAAGTCACCAGCGGACTGCTCGGACCGACCATCGATAAACCCGTGGCCATGGGCTATGTGGACGTGGCGTTCAGCGTGCTGGGCACCCAGGTAGTGGCCATCGTGCGCGGCAAGCCGGTCCCCATGGCGGTGAGTAGCATGCCCTTTGTTCCGACAAACTATTTCCGCGGCTAGCAGCCCCCGCGCAGTGCCGCCAAGGTGCGGCTACAGTCTGCGCTGGCAGTCAGGTTTTGGTTTTAATTTCATCGTTTTCTCACATCTTTTCAGGAGTTTTCTATGTCCATCAAGTACACCCCCGATCACGAATGGCTCAAGGTTGAAGGCGACATCGCCACCGTCGGCATCACCCACCATGCGCAGGACGCGCTCGGTGATGTGGTGTTTGTGGACCTGCCCGAAGTCGGCAAGACCCTGGCCGCCAAGGAAGTGGCTGGCGTCGTGGAATCCGTCAAAGCCGCCGCCGATGTCTACATGCCCGTCAGTGGCGACATCACCGAAGTCAACGAAGCCCTGCGCGCCGACCCGTCGCTGGCCAACACCGACCCGCTGGGCGCGGGCTGGTTTTTCAAGGTCAAGCTGTCCAATGTGGCCGAACTCGATGGTCTGATGGACGAGACCAGCTACACCGCGTTCTCTGCAGGCTGATTGAACTAGCCCCCACGCTGCGCCACCGCGCGGGTCGCTGCCCCCACCGCGGGGCTAATTTCCCTTGGGGCGGCCCGGCGGGAAATTGCCTCTTTCTCAACCATTCACATTGCCAGACCATGCCTACCACCCCTTCCCTGAAAGCCCTTGAAAACGCCAGCGAGTTCGTCGCCCGCCATATCGGTATCGATGCCGCCGACGAGCAGCTGATGCTCCAGGCCATCGGCTCCACCTCGCGTGCGGAGCTGATTGCCGGCATCGTCCCAAGCAGCATTGCGCGCAAGAGTGCAATGGCCATCCCGGCTGCCATCACCGAAGCGGCGGCACTCGCCGAGCTGAAGGCACTGGCGGAGAAGAACCAGCAATTCAAGAGCTTCATCGGACAGGGCTACTACGGCACGCACACACCTGGCGTGATCCTGCGCAACATTCTGGAGAACCCGGCCTGGTACACCGCCTACACGCCCTACCAGGCCGAGATTTCCCAAGGCCGCATGGAAGCCCTGGTCAACTTCCAGACCATGGTCTGTGACCTGACCGGCATGCCAATGGCCAACGCGTCCATGCTGGATGAGGCCACCGCTGCAGCCGAGGCCATGACGCTGGCCAAGCGCTCGGTCAAGGCCAAGGGGAACGTGTTCATTGTCAGCGGCGACTGCCATCCGCAAACCATCGAAGTCATCCAGACCCGCGCCGCGCCGCTGGGCATCACAGTCAAGGTCATCAAGTCTGCAGATGAATGGCACGCTGCGATTGCGGGCGACGACTACTTCGCTGCCATGAGCCAGTACCCTGCCAGCAGTGGCTGGCTGGCCGACTGGAAACAGGACGCCGATTTCATCCACACCAAGAACGCTGCCTTCATACTGGCAGCCGACGTGCTGGCCCTCACCCTTCTGGTGCCGCCCGGCGAGATGGGCGCCGATATTGCCATTGGCACTACCCAGCGCTTTGGCATGCCGCTGTGCAACGGTGGCCCGCACGCAGCCTACATGGCGTGCCGTGATGAGTACAAACGCTCCATGCCGGGCCGTCTGGTGGGCGTCAGCGTGGACACCCATGGCAACCCGGCCTACCGCCTGGCGCTGCAAACGCGCGAGCAGCACATCCGCCGAGAAAAAGCCACCTCCAACATCTGCACCGCGCAGGTCCTACCCGCCGTGGTGGCCAGCATGTACGCGGTCTACCACGGGCCGCAGGGCCTGACGCGCATTGCCCAGCGCGTGGCGACCTTCACCGCTATCCTGGCCAAAGGTCTGGCGCAGTTGGGCTTTACCGCCATGCACCACGAAACAGCCTTCGACACGCTGTGCTACAAGACCGGGGATGCTACGAATTTGATAGCTGCTCGCGCAATGTCTGCGGGAGCTAACGTGCGAATTTCCTGGAAAGATTACATCTGCATCTCTCTGGACGAAACCACTACGCGTGAGGACATTGCGCTGGTCTGGTCGTTCTTTGCCAAGGATGGCCAGTCCCTGCCGACGGTGGAAGCCCTGGAAGCCGATATCGATCTCATGATCCCCGCCGGGCTGCGCCGCACCAGTGCCTTTCTGACGCACCCGGTCTTCAACACCTACCACTCCGAAACCGGCATGCTGCGCTACATCCGCATGCTGTCGGACAAGGACCTGGCGCTGGACCGCAGCATGATCCCGCTGGGCAGCTGCACCATGAAGCTCAATGCCACCAGCGAGATGATCCCCATCACCTGGCCGGAGTTTGCCAACATCCACCCCTTCGCCCCCGCCGAACAGCGCCAGGGCTATACCGAGCTGGACGCCCAATTGCGCGCCTGGCTGTGCGCCGCCACAGGCTATGCGGGCATCAGCCTGCAGCCCAATGCCGGCAGCCAGGGCGAATACGCTGGCCTGCTGGTCATCAAGGCCTACCACGCGAGCAAAGGCCAGGGTCACCGCAACATCTGCCTGATCCCCTCCAGTGCACACGGCACCAACCCGGCCAGCGCGATGATGGTTGGCATGACTGTGGTCGTGACCAAGTGCGATGAAAGCGGAAACGTGGACATGGCCGACCTGAAGGCCAAATGCGAACAGCACAGCGCCAATCTGGCGGCGGTGATGATCACCTACCCCAGCACGCATGGCGTGTTCGAGACCTCGGTCAAAGAACTGTGCGCCCTGGTGCACCAGCACGGCGGTCGGGTGTATGTGGATGGTGCCAACATGAACGCCCTGGTGGGCACAGCGGCCCCCGGCGAGTTTGGCGGGGATGTGAGCCACCTGAACCTGCACAAGACTTTCTGCATCCCGCACGGCGGTGGTGGCCCCGGTGTCGGACCCGTCTGCGTCGTGGAAGATCTGGTGCCGTTTCTGCCAGGCCATGCCACCGGTGGTGTGGCAGGCACGGGTGCCGTCAGCGCTGCGCCCTTGGGCAATGCCGCCGTGTTGCCGATCAGCTGGATGTACTGCCGCATGATGGGCCCGGACGGCTTGCAACACGCCACCGCGGCGGCCATCCTGGCGGCCAACTACATCAGCGCACGGCTGAAAGACTTCTATCCCACGCTGTACGCATCCGAGAGCAAGGACGGCAAGCCGGGCCACGTCGCGCACGAATGCATTCTTGACTTGCGCCACTTCAAGGAAACCTGTGGCGTCATGGCGGAAGATGTGGCCAAGCGTCTGATGGACTACGGCTTCCACGCACCCACCCTGTCCTTCCCGGTTCCCAACACGCTGATGGTGGAGCCCACCGAGAGCGAAACCCTGGCCGAACTGGACCGTTTCGTCAACGCCATGATCGCCATCCGTGGCGAAATCACCAAGGTGGAAAAGGGTGAATGGCCGCAGGACAACAACCCGCTCAAGCACGCCCCGCACACCGCAGCCAGTCTGCTGGGCGCCGAGTGGG
>JBPOIP010000009.1:0-7134 GCA_052034395.1 Pseudomonadota bacterium | reverse complement strand
AGTTTCTTATACGCAACAAATGGCCAGACTTCGAACCTAGTTGATGGAAAGAAACGCCCAAATTCCAGGTCAGTTTTCGGTCAGCGCCAACACGCAGCGTGATGCTGCTGCAGGCTATTTGTTGACGGTCAGCAGTGCGTCCGAACTGACTTCAGAACCGGGCCAGCTGCAGACAACCATGAATGTCCGGGAATTGGACGCTGAATCATGCTGATAGCGCCGAATGGACAGACGTCTGAGCACTTGCTGCAACCAATGCACTTTGCTGCAGTTATGTGGGGAATTGGGCGACGGGGATTCCTATGGGCATGAATTGATCGGTGCGAGCTCATGCAGCAAGGAGTTGAAGTCGCTGTAAACGTCTTGCGATCAAGGTGCAAATCCAGGAATTCCTGCCTTGACCAAGATGTCTTGCACCAGTTCCAGTCGTACCAGCGGGCTCTCCAATGCCATCAATTTTTGTTTGAGTTCCAGCGGCAATTGCAAAAGCTCACACCAGCGGTTGGCTACCCAACCACATTCGTCCAGCCGATAGAGTTTGCCAAAAGGAAGCTGCTCTTGCGGCATTCCTTTAGCCTGCAGGCTTTGAATGATCCGTACCAATCCTAGGTGACGTTCGGCGCTCTTTGCCAAATAACAGATATTCAACACGGTTATGTCAGAGGTCTACGGAATACGAATGCAGCACCATAGAACATTTTTCGGACACTTTTAACACCAGACTTCATCATCTACCAAGCTAAGCAAAGTCGAAGGTCGTCAACGTTCTGCCCGACTCTAGACTCTAGACGCTAGGCACGAGCCACGAAATACCGTCACACACAGGCGTTCGACTTTAGGTTCATTATGTAAAACGTTGTTGCTATGATGCTACTCATAAAGACATAAACCGCCTTACGACGAGGCCTAGGGGAGGATGACATGTTCGACGAGAAGTACGTATATTTTTGGCCCGTGGGAACGGGTGACAGCACGACGTTCGTGGTGCGCCCGAACGAAGTCATGTTCCAGGTCGACCTCCGACACAGTCAGAAGTCGGAAGATGAGGAGACGGACTGCGCTCCAGTCATAGATTACCTTGAAGAGCATTTACCAAAGGTTAATGGCAGGCCCTACCTCTCTGCGTTCGCCATCACTCATCCTGACAAGGACCACATCCAGGGCTTTGAAGAACTACTGGCGCGCGTGACTGTTGGTGAACTGTGGTTTTCACCGCGCATCTTCCGTGAACACGACGATGACCCCGACAGTCTCAGCGACGATGCGAAGGCGTTCCGTGACGAAGCGCATCGGCGCGTGACAGCCACGGTCAAGATTGGAGGCGATCCTGGCGCAGGAAACCGTGTGCGTATCGTCGGTTGGGATGATTTACTGGAAGAAGAACACTACCAGGGATTCCCATCTGAGTTCTTCAGTGTGCCCGGAGACGTCGTGGAGTCACTTGATGGCAATGACCTCACCGGCGATTTCCGCGTTGTCATTCACGGCCCGTTCAAACAAGGTTCGGATGAGGATGTGGGCGACCGGAACGACACAAGCCTTGCCATGCAAGTCGTGCTCGGGGATGATCCATCCATCGGAGGGGTGCTGCTCTTCGGTGATCATAAGTACCCTGCCATTCGGAAGATATTCGACGTCACTAAGGCCAATGGGAACGAGGCGAACTTGCGGTGGCAAGTGCTGCTCGCTCCGCACCATTGCAGCAAGTCAGTGATTTACCAGGACGAGAATGGCAAGCTGGTGCTCAAGCAAGACATTCTTGATGACTTAGGGGAATATCAGGTTGATGCTGGTTACATCGTCGCTAGCGCAAATTGCATCCCTGCGTCAAATAAAGACGGTGACAACCCACCTCACGCTATAGCAAAAGCTCGATATCAGGAACTTGCAGTTGGCGGTTTCGTTTGCACTCACGATGATGGCGGCCATGCGGAGCCACTCAAATTCACCGTAAACGGTACAAGCATTGAATATGCGCAGACGGATAGCAAAAAGAAGGGAACGAGTTCCCTTGCGGCGGCAGTAAGCGCCGCTCGTGGAAGCGACGCAACTCCGTCGACCAAAGTGGGCTTTGGATGCCGGTATTAAGTCCAGGTCAGAAGCTAGCCCTTCTTCAGATCGAGGATATCGTCGACAACTCGAACGGCACGTTGGAGGTGGTAGATCCAGCAGCCGATTCAAAATTGAAGGGCTTCATCTGGCTTAACCTATCGCTCGAAACCAAGGACTACCGAACCGTAAACGGTCTCCCATTTAGGGATCGTGAACGGATACTGTTGCACATCGCTCCAGACTATCCTTTCGAGAAGCCGGATATCTATTTCAAGCACAAGCGGTTCATCGGGACTCCGCACGTACAGTGGGGCAATTCAATCTGTCTCTATCAATCAGGCGAGACTGAGTACGATCCATCCGACGGCATGTTCGGATTCTTTGATCGTGTAGAACAGTGGATGCGAGCAGCGGGAAAGGGTGAGCTCGATCCTGATGACGCACCGCTGCATCCGCCTATCGCGTACACAACGTCTTCGACCACATTTGTCGTCAGAGCGGATGCGCCTACCGAAGTGATGGACGATGGGATTTGGATTGGTCGCGCGGATTTGCATAAGATCCGAGATGGTCGCTTCGACCTCGTCGGATGGACCATACTGGATGATTGGGACGACACCGATCCGGGCCATCCTGTTGCCGCCGCCATCTTGTTCGACAAGCCCCTTGCTACCGAATTTCCCACCAAGGTCAACGACCTCATCAAACTCGTCGAAAGCGCAGGGCTGTCGTTTCGACTGCTTTACTCCCTTTTAAAGCTTTTCTCTCTTGTCGGTTCAGAGGATGAGCATGCATATTTCGTTGTTGGTGCACCCATGCGGCGCAAAGCACGAAATGAGCCGCTCAAACCTCACCTGACGATCTGGGAAATTACTCCAGATACGCTGAAGCTACTCCGCGCCATGGTGCAGAGCAAGGGCGAGGATGAAGTAGCGCAGGCAGAACTCGTCAATTGGATGGTGAAGGATGAAGTACGGTGGTGCAAAGTCCTTGAAGACCGACCTGAGATAGTGAACCGGCGAGATGGTGGAACGCTTCTCGCGGCCCTCACGGGGAAGCGGATTCTTCTTCTCGGTTGCGGAGCTCTCGGGTCGGCGGTAGCCGAAATGGTTCTGCGATGCGGAGCAGCTAAGTTGCATCTTGTCGACAACGGCAGGGTAAATCCTGGCATTCTCGTCAGGCAACGCTATACGGATAGTGACATCGGCTTAGCAAAGGCCCGTGCGCTGCAAGCGCGTTTGACGGCTATTGGTCTAGCCTGCGTGGTGACTGCCGATTGCGGCGACCTGGCTGATCAGGCCCTGTCTCGTTTCACCTTGACGGAATGGGATTTGCTCATTGACGCCACGGCTTCGACCAGGGTGGCCCAACGAATCGAAGAGGAACTGAAAAAGCAAGACCTTCCGATTCCAATGATCTCAATGTCCGTCAGTGCGGCGGCTGAGAACGGGTCGGTCCTGGTGAAAATGCCGAAGTTCCGTGAGGGTCCACACCACCTCGCCCGGCAAGCTAAATTGCTGGCCTTTGCAAAGGACGCTAAACACCCACTAGTGAAGGCGTTCTGGCCGGAGCGGGCGACGGTGAAGGTATTTCAGCCAGAGCCTGGCTGTTCTTCGCCAACGTTCATTGGCTCCGCGGCCGACATTGACCATCACGCAGCGGGTCTCTTGAACCTCGGTCTGTCTCGCATTCAAAGCATTGCGCCCGATGCCGCAAGCCTCGACCTCGTTGCCGCATCGTGGTCGCGGCTGGACGATAGTATGCGACATCGCCTTCGCTATGTGTTCAAGGGTTACGCTCACCGTATTGAGCAGAGGCACGGCTATGCCGTGTTGCGTTCGGATGTTGCCGAGGTCGGCATGATTTCCGAGTTGAAACGCATGGCACGCACGCGTTCGGATAAGGTGGAAACTGGTGGCCTCATTTTTGGCGAAATCGACGACGCCCATCAGGTGATTTGGATTGATTCTATCGGCGGGCCGCCATCGGACAGCGTTGCGAACGAAACTCAGTTCTTGTGCGGAACCGCTGGCATGAAGGAACTCAACGCTTATAAATCGGCGGCAAGTGGAAAGTCGAGCCGCTTCATCGGTATCTGGCATACGCACCCCGTCAGTCGCGGCCAACCCAGTCAGGATGATCTTGTCGCGATGGCACAGCTACTACTCTTCCAAGAGTTTCCGCCGCGACAGGTGGTCATGCTCATCGTTGGGTACGCCGCAACGAGATGCGAAGAGAACTACTATCTCTTTCGTCGTAACGAATTCTTTCTGATCGCACAACACGTGATTCAGGACGGGGGACAACAATGAATCCCCCCAAAATAGGCCTGGCCCTTTCGGGCGGCGGTTCTCGGGCGATTGCCTTTCACCTGGGCTGCCTGCGCGCGTTACATGACCGAGGAATCCTTAAAAAAGTCACGGTGCTTTCGGGGGTCTCCGGTGGCAGTGTCATCGCGGCGCTCTACGCCTACAGCGATGAACCGTTCGAAGTGTTTTCGGATCGCGTCGAGACACTGCTTTCGCGTGGCATGGTTTGGGGAATTGTCCGCGAAACGTTCTTCTCGTTTGAGCTGCCCAAGATTATGGTCGCCACGACTTTGGCGGGATCGGCAGCCATTCTGGCATGTGTCATTCAGCTTCTGGGATGGATATTGAGTCTTATAAAGCTTCGGCCAATGTGGCTGGAAAAAATAGGCGAGCATATCCTCGATTTTTTCCCACGGTTTGCGAGCTTCACGACGGCGTTCGAGCTTCACCTCATTCGTCGCTACTTCGGCGACCGTCGAATGGGTGCTGTCGAACGCAAAGGGCTCTCGGTTGTTATCAATGCGGCTGAACTCCGCACAGGCACAGCGTTCCGCTATGGTTCCATGGAGAGTGGGTGTTGGCGGTTTGGTAGGCTAACAGAGGCACCGCGTGTCGCCACTGCGGTTGCCGCCTCGGCAGCATTCCCCGCGTTCCTACCAGCGCTCGATCACTATCTAACTTTTACCAAAGGTGGCGTCGAAACGAAGCATCGCACCATAATTTCGGACGGCGGTGTTTACGACAATCTCGGCGTATCTTGCATGCTGCCTGGGCGCTCCAGCGAGTTCAGTACGAATGCACTTCCCGTGGACTTCATCATTGCGTGCGACGCTGGCCAGGGGATTCCGTCTGGAGCTCGGCGACCAACATTCTGGATGTCGCGAATGCTTGCGACCGTCATCACTATCCATCGAAGGACACAAACTCTGACTCAGAATCTACTCCACAGGATGGCAGCAAATGGAGAGATTCAAGGTTTTCTAATGCCTTACCTTGGCCAGCAAGATAGCGCGCTGCCGGTCCTGCCTGTCGATCTTGTCAGTCGTGATCAGGTTGTAGATTACCCTACAAATTTCAACCCAATGTCAACGGGAAACATTGACAAGCTCAGCAAACGGGGAGAGCAATTGACCCGATGCCTTATTGAAACCTATGCGCCCGAACTTTGAACGTCGCTGTGCGAACCGAGGATCTGCTTATTTGTGAAGGGCGTTGTTGCATAAATAGAAAATCCGTAGCCATGGCCGTACAGACACGGTGCGGAACGAACCCAACCACAGGGTTTATTGCGAACCGACCCTCCAACCCTTTCAAGTCAGCCCCTTGCTCAATCTCGGCCCCTACAAAACTCTTTTCTCTGACCGCGAACTCAAGCGTATTGTGTTGGCATCCATCCTGCCACGTCTGCCGGCGGGCATCAATGGCCTGTCGCTGACCTTGATGGTGCAATCGCTTTACGGCTCGTTTGCCATCGGTGGCACCGTCAGCGCTGCCTACCTGATGGCCTTGGGCGTGGCATCGCCTTTGCTGGGGCGATTTGTGGACCAGCGCGGCCCTCGCGCGGCCATGCTGCCGTTTGGTGTTGCCCACGCCATTGCCTTAATACTGCTGGTAATTGCCGCGCTACAGCGAGTGTCGCCGTCGCTGCTGATGGTGTTTGCGCTGGTAGCCGGAATGACGTTTCCCCCTGTATCTATGACCGTGCGTGCCATGTGGCGCAAGTCGAAATTGCCGGACGCTACCAAGCAGCTGGGATTTGCGCTGGAGGGTGTGATCATGGAAACCATTTTTGTGTGCGGCCCCTTGATCGTCAGCTTCTTCTTGCTGTTTGAGGCTCCCGCTGTTGCATTGATGTTTTCTGCCTGTGCCACCTTGCTGGGCATTGTGCTGTTTGCGCGCTCGGGTGCGCTTGAGCGCTGGGGTGAGGTCGAGTTGGTTGAGCGTCATTGGCTGGGGCCGCTGAAGCTCATGGGCGTGCGCCGTGCTTTGGTCGTATCCATGCTGTTGGGGGCCAGTTTTGGCTTGCAGGAAATCGGCATGATGGCCGCAGCGAAAACGGCTGGCAGCCAGGCTGCGGTGGGCTGGCTGTTCGCAGCCTACTCGATACCGTCTGCGATTGCCGGCTTGATGTACGGCACGCGCCAGTTTGCCTGGCCGCTGAACCACCAAATGGCGTTGGGGCATGTGTGGATCGCCGTGCTGAGTTTGTTTCTGACCCAAGTGTCCTCGCTGTGGGTATTTGCGCTGGGCTGTGCGGTGTGTGGCATGGCGGTTGGGCCAGCGATTACTGCGAGCCAGATGCAGTTGGGCAAATTGACGACGGCCGAGTACACGACCGAAGCGTTCACTTGGAGCATGACCCTGTTTATGGTGGCACTAGGCGCTGCATTTGCCTGCGGCGGCTGGCTCGTGGATACCTATGGAGTGGGTGCACCCATGTTCTGCGCGGCTTGCACTGCCGGCCTGGGTGCCCTGATGTGCCTGCGGGTGCCCGAAATATTTGCGCAACCAGCGACAGCGATTTAGCGCATCGCTACCGCATTTTGGGATTTTGTACACGAATTTTATCGATGGCCAACCCTGGGCCAAAAGCTGAGCACCGCACTGGGCCAGCATCAACTGGAATTGCCCGCAAGTGGGCACTGGGTAAGCGCCTAGCGAAGTCACCTTGTTGAGTGACGCCGGACCTTGCAACATTGTGTCCACAACAATTGATCGTGGACACAATGCTCAAAGACTCAGATACCCCCAGGTACGCAGTGCGACGTACCAA
>JBPOIP010000024.1:0-16501 GCA_052034395.1 Pseudomonadota bacterium | reverse complement strand
TTGTTGAGCCGTCGCTGGCAAGCACCCTGCCAACGCCATGACTGCCAGGCCCGCACACCGAACGCAAGCATGTAGGGTCATGGCATCACCCCCACCACATACACCTGCAGTGTGAGTTCAGGTGTTTCTTTGCCAACACGGATCTGCACGGTGCCCCAGCGCAGTGCAGGCAGGGCAGTCTCCAGTGTCTGGACATAGCGCACCAAATCCGCATAGCGGCCTGCCACCCTGAGTTCGAGCCCGCGGCGCAGGACCGTTGCGGGGGTGTCTGCAGCGGCATCGCCGGATTTGGGCCGCACATTGGCCGCCGCCCTGGAAGGCTCCTGCTTGATGGTGCTGGTACTGAGGAGCGTGAGTCCTTCCTGTTGGCGAAGCAACTGAACCAGAGTCTCCTCGATAGGCGGATTTCCCGCAGTCACGGGCGCCACGCTGCTGATAGCCTGGTTGATCGCATCCAGCCGTGCGTTGGCCGCTGCTATGTCATCGCGTACCACCTTGCTGGGATCCACGGCCTTGGCCATGGCACCCAACTCATCACGCAAACGCTGGAGATCACCCCCCTGGGCGGCAAATCGCTGTGAGGCCTGTTTGAATGCCATCTGCGATGGCGACAGCCACACAGCATCCGCCACCGCAAGGAAACAGACCAGAATCGAGATAAGCAGGAACGCACGCTCGCGCAGTGTCAGCGCATCAATGCGATCCAGCAACTGCTGCCATTGCTGCTTCATGGCCTGCCCCCCGGTGTAGGTGCCACGTCCGAAGCGGCCGCTGGTGGAGGCGCAACACTGACCAGATTGAAAGACCAGGCCGCGCGAGATGTCCCCGATGCTGCTGCCCCTGGTATCACTGCCTGTGTGACCGATGCATGGTCCACGCGCACACTGGCCAGCTTGAGGTTTTGCATCAAGGGACTGGCTGACAGGCGACCCACCCATTCATTGAGGGCTTGCGGCTCCAGCGTGTAACCCGTGACGTCGAAGCGGTCACTGCCGATGCGGACGTCGGTAATCCAGACTGTGTCCGGTATGCTTTGGGCGACCCAGGCCAACCGGTCCGAGTGGGCCCACCCCGGTTGAAACGCTCCCTCCTGAAGCGCCTGCTGCAGCTTTTCGCGCTGAAGGACCGCGGCTCTCACTCGCTGGAGTTGTTCCAGCAATGCCGGAGCCGCGGGCGCAGCTCGCAATCGGTTTTGGGCAATTGCACCCTTGAGATTCTCAACTTCTTGCGCCTGCAACGCTCCGGACTGCGTGAGTGACGCAATGGCCTTGTCATAACTCCAGACCCAGAAACCGCACAAAATCGCCCCCAGAACCAGGGCAATGCCGAGCATGATCAGCATGGCATGTGCCGACAAGTAACGCCTTTGCGTCAATGGCTTGGGAGGACACAGGTTGATTTGCTGGGCCATGGTGTCAAGCAGTGCGCATCAGCACGCCCAGAAGCGGGAAACAGTAGGGCAGGTCGGCTGGCTGCATGTCCTTCAGTCCGGGAAACAGCGATTCTGGGTTGATGGCAGTAACGTCATGCCCCATCTCGCGGCTCAGCCACGCAGCCAGTGCAGAAGACCGCTCTCCCGCAAAAACCCGAAAGCCACCCAGGGGCATGCTGGACCAGGAACGATCCCACAAATCCAGGGACCGCTGGACTTCTACCAAAACCCTTTGGACCCGGTCGGCATCCATGTCACTGCCGCTCGCGAAATCAACACCTTGGGCCAATGCACCGCCAGCATAGTCCGGCACATATTCACTAACCGGCGTAAACGCATCATGGAGCACATCGACCGCCGCATCCTGGCCGTCCCCCCATGCCATGCTCATGAAACCGGCCGGCAATTCCAGGCGTCGCGTGAAAAACAGTTCTTCATTTGCACTGATGGTCAAAACAGCCTGTCGATCGTCCGAAACCAGCAACGCCGCGTCGGCACGTTCCAGACGACCATCCTGCCGTGACATCGCACTTTGCAGATTGCGCTGCGCGGTTTCCTGAATGTCAATGACCGTTACCTGCCAATTCATTGCATCACCCAGGGCCATGACATCGGCGACAACCGCCTTCGTGGCGGCTGCCACGAACAGATGACTGGTTCCCTTCTGATGTCCGTCGCCGACCTCCATCACGTCCAGCAAAATGTCATCGACGGGAACACTGACCATGTCCCGAATTTGGTAGCGCGCGGCTGCCCGCAACTCTTCCGCAGCAACCGCCGGGGTGTCAATCTGGAGCAGTTGGTACTGCTCGGGACGCAACATCACCTTGGCCGTCAGATCCCCAAGGCCCAGTGCCTGTAATCTGCGCGCGAAGTTCTCCAGATTGTCAACACCCTGGCGCTCAATCCCCATTTGCTCTACGACAAACACACCGTTACCGGCGGCGCGGGCACGCACATACGCCAACACGCCCGCAGACCAGGACACGATGAACTGGTCACTTGAGAACTTGCTCTTCCAGGGCCAGCGCATTCTCAGCCGCGCTCCCATGGGGTCAGTTGATTGACAAAGCTTGTGGCATTCATTGCAGGCGAGGTAAAAATAGAAAGGTTTGCTCTCATTTTAATAGCTGTTCGCACAATCATGTCAGGGATTGGCAGGCATTTGGTCATTGTCCAACAAAATTCGGCAATTTGAGGTCAATAGTTCTCCCGGCGGTAAATGAGAGGACTCTTGAAAACCCCAAAAGTTGCACGTGCGCCCGCGTTGGGCAGGTAGGTCGGCGCATTCAGCGATACATCCACGCTTCCATTGGCCAGTGGCGCGGCCAGAACAAAGGTTCGCACACCGGAAACAACTGCCGAAATGCCCGGACTGACCACCGTTACACCCCCGGCAAGACCGGTGCGTACGGTGGCTACCAGATTGCCGCCCGCCGTGGATAACTGGGTATTGAACGCGGTGACGCTATCAGTCAAGCTGGTGACCCAATAGTTGCCATCGTAGTATTGCACCGTTGCGGTCAGAGGTAGTTGCAGACGCTCGGAGCCATACACGTTGGGAATCTTGATCCGACCGCTCACCACACGAACTCCGCCTTCGACCGATGTGGTCGCCGGATTGGTGGCCCGCCGGGAAGTGGCCTCGCCATCGGTTGCATGAATGTAAATATTGGTGGGACTGCTGGGCGTAGCAGTAAAGGTATACGTTTCAGCCCCTTCGGTGAGCGTTCCCAGTGCGAAGGCGCTGATCGTCGTGACGCCCAGCGCACCGGCACCGGACGGTGCTGCAGCAACCCCCAGCGCACCGGAAGGGCTGAGGGTTGTCGGCTTGGCGAACCCGGCAGAAACGCTGTAATTGCGGGTGGTCGCATCGTTGGCATTCTTGGCGGTCACCGTCACGGTAAAGGGTTGGGCTGCGTAAACCATGCCGTTAAAGCTTGCCGGGCACAGGCCATCGGGGCAAGCAAGGGGAACACCCGCAACCTGTGTGATGACCGTATTGAAGTGATCCGGGAAAAACCGCCCGATTGACGCGCTGACCGTTCCCATCACATCGCCCGCACCCAGGTAGTCGCCGTCCTTGATCGCGGGGGTCAGCGTGATAATGCCGACCTCGTCCCAGCTAAAGGCGGATCCGCTGGCCACACCCGCTGTAAAGCTGCCAAAGCTGCCCACCAGATCCGGCGGTGCCACCATACCGGCGACGGCATTGGAAACGTCGAGCCCGACACTTTCCGGTGGACTCTCGTTGCCGAAATTGGGCGTGCAATCGGTCGGTATGGACGTGCAATTGATCGCTGTCCCGGCATCAGACTTGGTCTTGCCACTGACCGTCAGTGCAGCAACAGTCGCTGAAAATGCCTTTCCGGCCGGAATGAAGGCCAAACCGCCGGATGTTGTGGCTGCAGGATTGTTGCCCGGACTGGCGATCACCGATGTGGCGCATGCGCCGGGCGCGTAGGTACTGCACTTGATACCCGACAGCACAAAACCGGCTGGTTTCACCACGAAGGACCCACTGGTTCCTTTTTGACTCGTAGCCGAGGCGTTACGTAAATACAACTCGATCTGGCCCACATCCGCGTAGGTAAACGTCAGCGCACTCGGACTGCTGGGCGCACCCGCAGCAAAAATCACATTCGTCGCCGATGACCAGGTCGTGGGTTCAGCACCGTTGCCCGTGCATAGGGGGAAAGCCGCAGCGATTGCGGTAAACGGTGCCTGAACGCCAGCATGGACAGCCGGGTTGTGACAGGTCAGCCCAAACTGGGTGCTGATGGTTGTCGATGCGCTGGAGCTCAATCGGGTCGGAACACTGGCAGCGTTGACTGCGGTTATGTGGATGCCGGTTTTCGACTGGCCTGCAACCAGTGAATCCCAGTTGGCCACGCTGCAACTCTGTCCGGCTTGCCCAATCGCAATCCCATCGACGCAGGCGCCACTGGTAAAGATAAATGCCGGCGTGAAGTTGCCGCTGGTAAAGCTCGCCGTGTTGTTTGCCAAAACCGGGTCGTTGCCGGTACCGGTGACGACCGCCGTATTGGTAATGCTGCCGGTCACCCCGGCGCCGATGGTCGCGGTCAGCACCAGATCGGGTGCCGATGCGCCATTGGCCAAGGTTCCCGACCAGTTGCAGGTCACGACCTGGGCATTGGCGGTGCACAGCCAGCCTGCGCCCGTTGCCCCCAGATACGTCAGACCACCGGGCAGCGTATCGACAACCTGAAGAGCGCCAGACAATGCGCCCGGTCCGTTGTTGACAACCTTCAGGGTGTAAGACGTATTGGTGCCTGGAACCAGCGTGGCATCGCCCGTCTTGGTCAACGCCAGATCGCTATTGACCACCGCATCACCCACACAGACATCGTCAATATGCCAATAGCTCTTGTCATAACCGCCGCCGGACACTTTACGAAAACGCAACCGGAAACCGGCATGTTTTGCATCCGCTGGCAGTGCATAGGTGGCCGAATAGGCGGTGCCAACCGCTACAGATCCCAGGTACGTGTTCAGTGCGGTCCAGACACCCGAACTGTTGAGGTATTCGACCACCAAGTTTTCGCCAGAGACCGGATCCAGAGCCGTGGTCGACCCGCTTTTTATCCAGAAGCTAATGTTGCCGGTCACGCCGGTCAGGTCGGTCTTGAAGGTCGAAGCAGTGACATAGCCCCAACGCATATCGAGTGAATGGGTGGCAGACTGGTAGGCCCGCGTACCGATACTCGCGTCCCCGATATTTCCACTGGCGTAGTTCTCTGCACTGATGCTCCAGCGGCTCAATCCTGCCTCAAAGTTGTCACAGAAAGCGCCAACATAAGAGGGTGCGGTCACCTCCCGGATCACCACATCGTCCATGTGCCAGTAGTCGTAACCGACCACGCCAGGGGCACCGCCCGCGCCAGCGTCACCGCTTCCCGACGGCTGGTAAAAACGCATCCTGAAGCCCGCATGCAAGGCGTCCGCAGGCAGTTCGAGAGTTGGCGTGAATATCTGTCCGTCACACAGCGCAGCGGTTGGACTCGAAGGGTATTGCGCCAGTGTTTTCCACGTATTGCTGCTGGTGTAGTACTGCACCAGATAGTTTTCACCCGAAGCTTCCGGGCATTCGCTGAACGTATCGCGGCCGCGGCGTATCCAAAAACTTAATTGGGCACCTGCCTTGCCCGCCAGACTGACGACCGGACTGTCCACGGACACGATGGCCCACCGGGTGAACATCGCCCGGGTGGAGTTGGGACGTGGATTGGAGTAGGTTTTGAAAGGAGGAACGTCACTGTCGATGCCGGCACAGCCGGTGTTGCCCGTTGCACCGGAGCAGTTGGCGGCACTGGCTGGTGTAACAGTCCACCCGTTGCCTACAGTGCCCGGGTTGGAGCGCTCAAAGTCGTCACAAAAAATGATGCTGGATGCCCCGTTGCAAACCGAGGCAATCAGGGTGTAGGTCTGGCCGGTTGCATTGCCGTTGCCGCCGCCGGTGCCCCCGAGCGCGGCACCTCCCGACTGGATGGAGTCATCGTCCACAAGCCTCAAGCCCAGACTGCCCGAGACACCCGTTCCCGTGTTGACGCTTACCGTCCAGGTGGTGCCGCTGCCGGTAACGGATGTAATGGAAGCGCCGGTTACTCCACCTGACTGAACCAGCAGGAAATCGGAGGCATCCACACCGGTGACACTGGTGGAGAACAACACCGTCCACGACACGGTGGCGCCCATTTTTGTGGGGTCGAAGCTCGCCCGGTTCATGGAGAGAACCGTTGGTGGTGCGGAGGTGGTGAAGGTTCTGTCTGAACCATAGGCCGTACCAGCCGCGTTAAAGCCCTTGATACGAAAGTGGTAGGTGGTGCTGGGTGACAGTCCGGAGACTGTGGCCGTCACTGCCAGACCGGATGCATCAAATGGCGCAGGGCTTTCAGCGGCCGTAATGGTGCTTCCATACGCGGTCGTGAGTCCGTACTCGAACTGAACGGTCGTAGCACCCCCGTTGCTGGTCACCGCGCCATTGAAGGTGGCCCCGCCAGGAGTCATCGCAGTTGCCGCATTGGTCGTGACACCGGGCGTCTGGGCGTAGGTAATGATGACCTGTCCTTTGGCCCCGTTTCCCCCGGTTCGGTCGGTATTGCTGCCAGCGAATGCGCCGCCGCCGCCGCCGCCCGCAGCATTGCCGGTGTTGCCACTACCGTTTGTGTTACGCCCGGCACCGCCATTGCCGCCACCCGCAGCGGTACCAATGCCAGCCGTGCGACCACTTGCATCACCGCCGGCACCTCCGCTGCCTGCACCTCCGCCACCTGCGCCACCGCTCGCAGAAGTGCTGCCCGCCGAGCCGCTGCCGCCGGCATATACGGTCGTACCCACACCACCCGTCGTTGTACCAACACCCGCAACACCGTTGGCCGCGCCTGTACCGCCGGCACCCCCTTTGGCAACCACCAGTGTTGCGCCAAAACTGGAGTCACCGCCGGCAGGACCGTCGCCAGTGCCGCCCGTACCGCCAGTACCCACCACGATGGCGTAGGATTGCCCCGGGGTTACCGTAAGCACTTTGCTGGCATATTGCCCACCGGCACCGCCGCCGCCTTGCGCAGGGTTACCTGTGGCGCCACCGCCCGCGCCGCCGCCGCCCCAGGCCTCCACGGTAATCGATGTCACGCCGCTGGGCGCGGTCCAGTTTCCGGAACTGCTGAAGGTATCTGACGCCGCCAGTGCCAAGGTGGTTGCGCCGAGGAGCATCACAGCCCACAGGGCACGCATCGAAATTGGCAGTCGTTTCATGGTTGCTCCAATGCTGCGGACACGCTGCGCTCGACATAGCCCATTGCCCCGGCTGCACCACCTGACGAGGCCGTGGATTGCAGAACAAAAACCGTCAGCGCTACGCCGCCTTCAACGTAGGCCTGTGGCGAGCAGGTAATGGTCAAGGCAAAGCCGTCCACGGAGACCGGCGCTGTGGATACCGGGCAGGTCGCTGCAGGGCTTGTGGCTGGCGCAACGGGTGCGGTTGCCAGCACACCGGCAATTGCCCACTCCAGACCCGCCCGCGCGGCCCAGTAGGCGCGCGAACCCTGCACGTCCTGGGCGGACGTGAGTTGCTGGGTATTGGAAAAGCTGACCATGAACGCGCCAAAAGCGGCCAGTATCACCACCAGAAAAACGGCGGCGATGGCCGCAAAACCCTGTTGTGCCGTGCGCTGCGGATTCATGGTGTGTTGTTTACATGCACTTCGTGGTAGATGCTCACCGACTCACCTGCGCTGGAAAATGTCAAGTCCAACTGAACCAGGGCATTGCGAATGTCCGCTGTGTCATAACTAAAGGAGCAACTGGCTTCACTGGCAATGATGGGCGTTGTTCCCGCGGTGGGCGCGGGGCAGAGGGTGCTGTAGGAATAATTGGCGCTGCGATACAGTTTGCCCCCGAAACACCGATAGGAAACGACTTTCTCGTCACCCGGAATGATGTGAAACCGCTTTCCACCCGACTCGAGTGGAAACGTCGTCGTGTTTCCCGCCATTTTTATCTCCGTCTCATTACCAGCGTACGGACTGACATTGACACCCGTCACCACCGCCGTGTTGTTGCCGGCGTAGGCGCTGGAGCCAGCAATGCCCAGGTTGTAGACCACAACCACATCATTGGCCCTGATTTGCTGGTCCGCCGGCAGGGCAGAATTCAGGCCCAGCATATTGAAGGACAGGTCGGCACCCGTGAATTTGAGGCTGGTCTCATCCCCTGCCGCAATCTCTTCGGAGCGATAACGCCCGCCGGTCCTCGTCGGAATGAACTCAATGCACTGGGGGCCTGACAGGCGAATGCTGTTGGGCAGGGCCTTGCGGATGTCACGGGCCATTCGACGCACTGTGGTGTCGGCCACATCGGCGATACCTGCGCGCCGTGCGGTATCAAAGTAGGCATTGATGGGCGCTTTCATGAACACCGCTACCGCACCTCCAATCGCCCCCATGACAACAATCACCATGACCAGTTCGACCAGTGTGAATCCCGATTGATGGTGAGGATGTGCAGACATGCTCAATAGTTTGCGCGATAGCCCGTCAAGGCGACAACGTTGGAGCCGCCGGTAACCGTTACCGTGACTTGCTTGACAGCTATGGTCGGCGCGCTGCCCAGCGTGGTGGGCGTGACCACAATGGCAACCGCGTAGCTGCTCAATGTGGATGGCCAGTCGGAAAACAGGGTTTTGTCCTTCCCGTTGTAGTCGTCCACATCGTCCATGGTGTCGCGCGTTGTTTCACCACTCACGCCATCCGGATCCGCATATTCTTTTTGCAGGATTTCCTCCAGAATCGAATCCGCCAGCGCCATGGCCTGTTTACGAACCATCGGGTCAGCACTGGATTTGGCCACGTTGGTCGAAATGGCAAGAATTCCGGCCAGTCCGGCACCGACCACCACGATAAAAATGATGACTTCGATGAGCGTGAACCCGCGGTGATGCCGGCTACTCATGGATATAGCCCGTAGCGGACTCAATGCTGATGGATGGAGTGACACCGGACACCTGGAAGGTCTGCGTTGCCATGGCTGCGCCCGCACTGTTAACGGGCTGACCCAGGGCGTCAAAATTGAAGTTGGCTGGCGCTAGCGTGGTCGAAAAGCTGACTCCGGGCTTTGCAGACAGGGTTACGGGCGATTCACCTCTCGGCCCGACCAGCGTGCCGGCACTGGCGCAACCCGGCGTGGAAGACGCGGACGCTATGGCCAGCGTGACCGAACTGGAGCCAAAGCTCACGCACACCGTGCGGCGCTGGGCAATGGCCGTCTTTTGTGCATAGCGCAAATAACCCAGCGTCTCATCGTGAAACCCGCGGGCGTAAAAGTCACTGGTGCCCATCATGCGGGGCGCAACAAATACGGCCAGGACGCCCAGAATCACGATCACCATGATCATTTCTATCAGGGTAAAGCCCTCTGCATGTGCGCTTGCCGCCGACACCGGGATTCGACAACCCGAGCCCGCGGCACGACGCCAACAAAAAAGCCGCCCACGTGTGGCGGCTTCATAGTTGCCGGGATCTTTCATTCCCGCGGCACCTCAGCAAGCATGCTACGCACTCTGTGCCACCACTATCCCGCTCAGTTTGCGGCCCCGGTAGCCTGGTAGGTTGCTGTTCCGGCTGAAGCACACGCTGCACCGGCCCCATAGTTGATGGTGCACGTAACCGCTGTGCCGTTGGTGGTTGACGCTGTATCCGCCGTCAGGAACGGCTGGGTGCAACTGGCCGTGGTTGAGAGCGTAAGCGCAGGCGAAAGGGCGGCGCCCAAATCCGAACACTTTGCAACCTGTATGCACTTGCCGGCTGTCACGACCTGTCCAGTCACCGCGCAACCGCTGTAATTGATCGCAGAAGCCGAAGACATTGCGCCAGCGAAGCCTTGCAACGATGCCAGCTGCGCATCCGATTTCAAATCCACGAACTTGGGCAATGCCACTGCAGCCAGCACGCCCAGGATCACGATAACCATCACCAGCTCGATCAGCGTAAAGCCCTTTTGATTCTGTTTCATAGCAGTCACCTTGTTCATGAATGATTGATCTCACCCGGCATGGATATCCGGGACCTTCGGCATTGGAAACCGACAATTAATGACAAATTCTAGTCCCAACATATCGGGTTGTGCATGAACTTTATGTGCCAAGTGCGCGAATTTGCTAACTAAACGACAACAAACCGTGTTTTTCGAAGTCATTGGATACGCTGGCCCAGCCATACATACTCGGCCAGAGGAACAAGTTGCACGCCATCCGCTGAAGAATCCATGCGAAACCAGATGGCACCCCCCCCTGACTCCAGCCACTCCGGGAACAACAGGCGATACCCCACACACCCACAGTCCGGGTCGTATACCCAGCTGCCAGGGGGTAGGTCGTCGGCGTCAGATTTCGCCCGTTCGCCAGCAAAATTGCCAGGCACCACCTGAAACAGCGTAAAAGGATTAAATGGCAAGGCAGGCATACGCAATGCACCCGTCGGCGTGCGCTGCCCGACAGTCATCGACAGGCGCAACGCGTTCAGTGTGGAACGGGCGGCCACGCTCTCTGCCTGAGCCCGCACCACCCGGGTCTGGCGTTCAAACGCCCAGAGCAACACCACCACAATCAGCACGACAATGCCCCATTCCAGGACGCGGCGGGTCCAAACGGTAGCAGGCGGTCGGGCAATCGGATGGGCGGACAATCTGATCGCGCCTATCCGCCGCCCCGACCCATGGCAGCCTGGCCCAGGTTCCACAGCGGCAGAAACACCCCCAAAGCCAGCAGCAGCACCAAAATGCCAATGATTGCCAGAAGGATGGGTTCTATGGCAGCCGACAGTCCCTTGATGTTGTAGTCGGTCTCGCGCTCGTACATGCCGGCGATTTCGAAAAGCAAATTATCAAGCTCACCGGTTTCTTCACCCACATTGATCATTTGCAGCACGACTGGCGTAAACACACCGGTTGCCGCAGCACAGCGCGAGATGCTGTCGCCGCGCTCAATGCCATCGCGCATTTGCTCGATTCGCGCCCCGATAAATGCGTTGTCCACCGTTTGTGCAACGACCGTGAGGGCCTGCACCAAAGGCACTCCACTCTGGCTGGACAACGCAAAACTGCGGGCAAACCGGGCCAGCGTGGCCTTGAGAATAATCTCACCCACGATGGGCAATTTGAGCTTGGCCGAGTCCCATTGGTACCGCCCCTGCGTTGTCCGCAAATAGTTACGCACAACCAGCGCGACACCCACACCCGCAGCAATGAGCAGCCACCACCATTTGATCATCCAGGCCGAAAAGCCGAGCAGCCCGCGCGTAATCAGGGGCAGCTCGGAGTTGAACCCCGCAAACACCTTGGCAAAGACCGGGATGACAAATATATTGAGAATGACAATGGCCACCGCCATGGCAATAATCACAAAAACGGGGTAGCGCATGGCCTGCTTGATGCGCTCGCGCACATCGCGCTCAAACTCCATATGCTCGTTCAGGCGCAGAAAGACTTCGGTCAGTCTTCCCGTCATTTCGCCCACCCGGATCATCGAAATATAAAACCCGCCAAACAGGTTCTGATGCCGTGCCATGGCTGCCGACAGTTCACGACCCTGATCCAGACTGGAGCGAATGTCTTTCAGCAGGTCCACCATCGCCGGTTTACTGGCCGATGCCTGCAAACCAGAAAAAGCCCGCAAGATGGGGACGCCCGCCTTGTTAAGCGTATACATCTGGCGTGAGAAGATCATCAGGTCTTCATCAACCACAGGCTTGCGGCTGATGCGTTGCCACCAGCCCTCGGATTGACTCTGGACCTCGACTTTGGCGGCTGCGATATGCAGCGGCACCACGCCAATCAACTTGAGCTGATCGGCGACGGCACTCTCGGACATGGCGTCCAGTTGCCCATTGACCGCCTCGCCCTGGTTGTTTCGCCCCCGCCATTCATACATCGCCATGGCGGATCAATCCTCGTCGTCCGACACATCCACATCAAAACCAATGCGCAAAGCCTCGGCCATCGAAGTACGCCCCTGCCGTACCAGCTCAAGAGCATGGAAAGCCATGGTGTGCCCTTTCATGCGTTCGCGCGCGGTGCGCATAAAGGCCGCGGGATCGGAGTGCGAAGCAGCCTGGGTAAGCTCGGCGTCCATCTCCAGCAGTTCGTACACACCCTGGCGGCCGCTGTAACCCGAACCATTGCAGGCCGAACACCCCATGCCGCGCTTGGGATTGATCACTTCGCCAGCCGTGACCATCGAATCCAGCCAGGATTGCTCCTGCGGCGTGGGCGCATGGGGGGCAGCACATTCCTTGCAATTCAAACGCACAAGCCTCTGCGCAATGACGGCCTGCAACGATGTAGAGACCATGAACGGCGGAACACCCATGTCCAGCAGACGAAACGGGGTGCTCATTGCATCCCGCGTATGCAGGGTCGAGAGCACCAGGTGCCCGGTGATGGCCGCGCGCATGCCGATTTCGGCAGTCTCCGCATCGCGCATCTCACCGACCAGAACCACGTCCGGGTCCTGGCGCAGTACGGCACGCAAAACCCGTGCGAAGGTGAGATCAATCTTCTCATTGACCTGAACCTGTGACAAACCCGGTAGCCGATATTCGATAGGGTCTTCGACTGTAATGACCTTGAGCTCGGCAGCGTTGATCTCGGCCAGCGCGGCGTAGAGCGTTGTGGTCTTTCCGGATCCGGTTGGCCCCGTGACCAAAACCATGCCTGCACTTCGACCCAGCACCTCACGAAACCGCCTAAGCATCACCTCGGGCATGCCGATACTGTCTAGGCGGCGCATGCCCGAGCCCTGATTGAGCAGTCGCATCACGGCCGACTCACCATAGACCGTTGGCAAGGTAGACAGACGCACATCAACGGTGTTGTCCTTGATGCGCACGCTGAAGCGTCCATCCTGCGGCAACCGTTTCTCGGAGATATCCAGACCGGCCATCAGTTTGAGCCGCTGCGCCAGTGCAGCCCCGATCCGCTTGTCAGCCTGGGTTTGTGATTGCAGCACGCCATCGACCCGCACGCGCACTTGCAGGCCGGTTTCCTGCGGTTCAATGTGCACGTCTGACGCACCCACCTGCATGGCGTCTTCAAACAGCGACTGCAGCAACCGGACAACGGGCGCACCTTCCAGTCCTACCGAAGCCGACAGTTCGCCAAAATCCACTGCATCGCCAAGATCCTTCTCCAGTGCCCGGGCCAGGCCGCTGATTTCTTCGGTGCGGCGGTACAGGCGATCAAAAGCCGGTGCCAATCCACTCTCGGGAACGGCCGCGATGGCGATATTGCGCTTGAGAATGCGCGAAAGCTCATCAAAGGCGAACAGGTCCAGCGGATCACCCAGGGCGACCAGCAGGGTGTCGCCCTTATCTTCGAGCACCAGCGCCTTAAAACGACGGGCCGCTGATTCAGGCAGCAGCTTGACCACATCCGCGCGGAATGGAAAGGTCTTGAGATTGACAAATGGAATGCGCAGCTGGCGCGCCAGTCCGTTGGCCAGCAACTCCTCGGTGAGAATGCCGTTGTCGATCAGCAATCGCCCCACCTTCTTGCCGGTTGTGCGTTGCAAATCGAGTGTTTGCTGCAGTTGCTCCTGCGAGATGAGGCGCTGCTGTACCAGCACATCGCCCAAGCGCAATTTCTCGGGCCGACCCGGTGCGGGTCGCGGGGAGCCCGGTGCAGTGGGCGCACTTGCTGCCATATTCATGCGCATGTTCCTTGAGGGATAGAGCAAAAATAATAGCACGCGCTACTGCTGCACCTCCACAACCAACACCCAACCCGCACAAAACCACGCACGCGAGAATGTGGTCACGTCCCAAACCGGCAACGAAATGGCCCGGATGCGCCTAAAGGCCGAGTACCCCTGCGTTAACCGTCACGTGCGCACCCACCGACACCACTGCGGCATGCTCCACACGCTGGAGGGAGCCATCTTCCATGCGGACGTCAACCTGGTAAACCGTTTCCTTCTTCATGCGCTTCTCCACATTGTTGCCAGCCCAGCCACCGCCAACGGCACCCAGAACGGTTGCAATGGTCTTGCCGGTGCCGCCGCCCACCTGATTGCCCAACAACCCGCCCAGCACGGCGCCAGCGACTGCGCCAGCACCACTGCCGGCACCGTCGCGCTCGAGCGGAGTCACGGCTTCGACAACTCCGCAGTGCATGCACACCACTTTGGCTGGTGCAGCTGGTGGCATCGGTGCCGCCACGGGCGACTGCACGGTTGGCTGCACGGCCGGCGGACCTGCATGCACCGCAGGCGTAGTCGGAACAGTCGGATCCGATTCGGCAACAGCTACATTTTTTGTAGCAACAGGTGTTTTCTTCACGGGGGCTGGTGGCACTTTTTGTTTGACAACCGTCGCGCTCGGAGCCGGAGCCGGCTCCGACGCTGCCACGAGCGGCGGCGCGGGAATGGCCGCCACAGACTGCGCGGGTACCGGAGTTGCCAGCGGCTCGGGCCGCATCTGTACCAACGCCACACCCATGGCGATGGTGGTTGCACCCAAAGCCCCGACAGCGGCCCACAACCAGCGGTTGGGCGTTGTGGAAACTTGGACAGGGGATAGCATGGCGCTCGACATAGGAATCCTTCAGGTTGATCCCCTCAACGCGCAAATGTCACCGGCGGACCACAAGATCCAGCCCAAGCGGGGTCGCTGATTTGTAACCGTTCGTAAAACGGCCGTGCGCTGTACCCTACAGGTTGGGTGAGAGCAGCCGCTGCAGCGCCCGGACACTGAGATTGCGACGCCGCGCCAGATCCTGCACCTGGTCATCGCCAATCTTGCCGACGCTGAAATAGGTGCTGTCAGGGTGCGCAAGATAGAAGCCACAGACGCTGGCCGCCGGGGTCATCGCCAGGCTTTCCGTAAGGCCCATGCCAACTTCTTCGCATTGCAGCAGGGCAAACATGTCACTCTTAGCACTGTGATCCGGGCAGGCTGGGTACCCGGGCGCCGGGCGGATGCCCTGGTATTTCTCGGCGATCAGGTCCGCTGCCCTCAGCGACTCCGCGCTCGCATAGCCCCACAGGTCGGTGCGAACCTTCTTGTGCAGACACTCGGCAAATGCCTCGGCCAAGCGGTCGGCCAGGGACTTGAGCAGGATGGACGAATAGTCATCATGCGCCGCTTCAAAAACCTCTGCGCGCTTGTCCGCACCAATACCTGCTGTCACGGCAAACAGGCCTGCGTAGTCGGGGGTTGTGGGAGCAACAAAGTCTGCCAGGCAACGACTCGGCATCTGCTGACCGTCCACCACCTGCTTCTCGGTCTGCTGGCGCAGTCCGTACCACGTCAGTGCCCGATCCGTACGGGACTCATCGGTGTAGAACGCGATGTCGTCATCGTCCACGCTGTTGGCGGGGTACAAGCCCACGACGGCGTTTGCGGTGAGCCATCGGCCATCGATGATTTTTTTCAGCATCGCCTGCCCGTCTGCGTAGACACGCTTGGCCTCATCACCCACAACGGCGTCGTCCAGAATGGCCGGAAACGGTCCTGCCAGATCCCACGTCTGGAAGAAAGGACCCCAGTCGATGTAGTGTGCCAACTCGCCCAGATCGAAGTTCTTGAAGATGCGCCGACCAATGAACTTCGGTGCCGTGGGCTGGTAGGCGCTCCAGTTGACCACCGTCTTGTTGGCCCGCGCCTTGTCCAGACTCCACAGGGGCGTCTGCTTTTTGTTGGCGTGCTGGTGACGCACCTTGTCGTAGTCCTGGTTCAAGTCAGCAACGAACTGCTCAGCGCCTTCGCCCAGCAGGCTTTGCGCCACGCCAACGCTGCGGGACGCATCGGGCACGTACACCACCGGACCGTCGTAGTGCGGTGCGATACGTACAGCGGTGTGCACGCGACTGGTGGTTGCACCGCCAATCAGCAGGGGGATCTTTTTGAGGCGGAAGTAGTCGTCCTTCTGCATCTCACCAGCCACATATTGCATTTCTTCCAGGCTGGGCGTGATCAGACCCGACAGGCCAATGATGTCGGCGCCCTCTGCCTTCGCGCGGGCCAGCACCTCATGTGCGGGAACCATCACGCCCATGTTGACCACGTCAAAGTTGTTGCACTGCAAAACTACGGTGACGATGTTCTTGCCGATATCGTGCACGTCGCCCTTGACGGTGGCGATGACGATCTTGCCCTTGCTCTTGACGTCACGCCCGGCCGCTTCGTCCAGGCGTTTTTCTTCTTCAATGTAGGGAATCAAGTGCGCCACGGCCTGCTTCATGACACGTGCGCTTTTGACCACTTGGGGCAGAAACATCTTGCCCTGGCCAAACAGGTCGCCAACGATGTTCATGCCATCCATCAGCGGGCCTTCGATGACGTGCAGCGGGCGCCCGCCGGTTGCCAGAATCGCGCGATAGGCTTCCTCGGTGTCCTCAGTGATGAAGTCGGTGATGCCATGCACCATCGCGTGACTCAGGCGCTGGCCCACAGTGACCGGTGCATCGGGTGTGCCGCGCCAAGCCCATTTGGTGCTCTCGTCCCTGGCGCCGCTCTTGGCCGTCTCGGCAATCTCGACCAGGCGCTCACCCGCGTCCGC
>JBPOIP010000042.1:0-4114 GCA_052034395.1 Pseudomonadota bacterium | reverse complement strand
CACCAAACTTGGCCGCCAGCACCGTGGTGATGGCCGCCGTCAACGTGGTTTTTCCATGGTCAACGTGACCAATGGTGCCTACGTTCACGTGGGGCTTGGTACGTGTGAATTTTTCTTTTCCCATTTTCAGACTCCGAAAAGTAATGCGTACAAATCAAGAACTAAAGCACTGCCAGCAAAAAACACCAGCACACAAACCTGGTGCCCTTTGCGGGAATCGGACCCGCGACCTCTCCCTTACCAAGGGAGTGCTCTACCACTGAGCCAAAAGGGCAAAATTCAATACAACCAATCGCAACAAATCAACCGTGGAGCGGGGTAGGAGAATCGAACTCCTCGCTTTAGCTTGGAAGGCTAAGGTATTACCACTATACGAACCCCGCAATGGATCGCCTTACATGCAGCAGTTGACTTGTCACTGGTGGAGAGGGCTGGATTCGAACCAGCGTACTCGTAAGAGGGCAGATTTACAGTCTGCTGCCATTAACCACTCGGCCACCTCTCCTAGGTGAACCCCGGATTATGCCACGAACTTCGGTTCATGTCATTTCTTGGACCAAGAATTTCATTTCGACTGTAGGCTGAGCTCATCGGTCCGCTGCATGCTGATCCCGCCAAGCCCGGGCCTGGCCAAAATGGCCGCAGCCAATAAAGGGCAACGGCGGGCGCAGCGCCGACAGTGGCGAGGGGTGATTGGAAACCAGCACAAGGTGGCGTCTGGCGTCGATAACGCCGCGCTTGCCTTGTGCGTGTGCGCCCCACAGCATAAAGACGCATGGCTGCGCCTCTTGCGACACCTGGCGTATCACCGCATCGGTCAATACTTCCCAGCCCTTTCCGGCATGGCTGTTGGGTTGCCCCTGCTCCACCGTCAGGCACGTATTGAGCAGAAGCACACCTTTGCCGGCCCAGCGCACAAGACTGCCCCCGGGATTGGGAAAGGCGGGAAACGGCTCGCCCAGATCGCGCAGCAGTTCCTTGAAAATGTTGCGCAAAGAAGGCGGCAGCGCCACACCTGGCGGGACGGAGAATGCCAGACCCTCGGCCTGACCGCGGCCATGGTACGGATCTTGCCCCAGAATCACAACCCGCACGGCTTGCGGTGGGGTGAGCAGCAACGCCCGCAAGGGCTGTGGAGGAAAAATGGTGGCTCCGGCCTGCAGTCGCTGGTTCAGAAATTGCAATAACGACTGACCCACCTCCGACTGAAAAAAACCATCCACCAGCGGCTGCCAACCCTGCGCCACCGGCCAGCACAGCGGGTCGGCGGCCCCCAGTTGCCCAGGCGCAGGCTCCTCGGCATGGTGTTGCTGGATCCCTCCGCCGTCGACCAAACCGGGTTGCGGCATGGCAGGCTTTCGCATCAAGCGAACAAAGTCGACAGCGCTTCGCCCGGATCTGGCGCGCGCATAAACGCCTCACCGACCAGAAAAACGCCAACGCCAGCTGCACCCATGCGCAGGACGTCATCACGCGTCTGAATACCGCTTTCAGTCACAACAAGCCGGTCAGCAGGTACCAGGGATTTGAGCGCAAGCGTGGTGTCCAGCGTGACTTCAAAAGTCTTCAGGTTGCGATTGTTGATGCCGATCAACGGTGTCTTGAGAAGGAGCGCGCGCTCCAACTCTCCCCTGTCATGCACTTCGACCAGAACGGCCATATCCAGACTGCGGGCAATGGCTTCCATTTCCTTCATCTGTGTGTCAGCCAAACAAGCAGCGATCAAAAGAATGCAGTCCGCCCCCATGGCCCGTGACTCATAAATCTGGTACGGATCCACCATGAAGTCCTTGCGCAGCACCGGCAACTGGCAACTCGCCCGCGCCTGCTTGAGGTAATCCACCTCACCCTGAAAAAACTGCACATCTGTCAGCACCGACAGGCACGCGGCTCCGTTCTCAGCATAAGACTGTGCGATATCGGCAGCGATGAAGTCCGTTCGCAACACACCCTTGCTGGGGCTGGCCTTCTTGATTTCAGCAATGACCGCCGGGCGCCCGGCGGCAATCTTGGCCCTGATTGCGCCAACGAAATCGCGTGTCAATACCCTTGATTCGGCATCGGCCCGCACCGCGGCCAGCGATTTGCGCTTGGTTGCAGCCGCCACCTCGTCGCACTTCACCGCCACAATTTTGTCCAGAATATCGCTCATGCCGTGTCCTTATCGGAAAGTTCGCGAGAGAGTTTGACCAGCGCATGCAATTTGGCTTTGGCTGCGCCGGATTCGATGGCCGTGCGCGCAAGCTGTATGCCATCCATCATTGTGGATGCCACGTTGGCAGCATACAGCGCGATTCCGGCGTTGAGAACCACAATATCCTTTGGCGCACCCGCATGGTTGTCCAGAACCCCCATCAGCATGGCCATCGAGTCTTGCGGCGTCGTCACCTTCAGTGCGCGGTTGCTGGCCATGACCATGCCGAAGTCCTCCGGGTGGATTTCATACTCGGTGATCTGGCCGTTCTTGAGCTCGCCCACCAGGGTGGAGGCTCCCAGACTCACTTCGTCCATGCCGTCACGCCCGTACACCACCACCGCGTGCTCCGCGCCCAGGCGCTGCATGACACGCACCTGAATACCCACCAGATCCGCGTGGAACACACCCATCAGGATATTTGGCGCGCTGGCCGGGTTGGTCAGTGGCCCCAGCAGGTTGAAGATGGTCTTGATGCCCATTTCGCGGCGAACGGGTGCCACGTTTTTCATGGCAGGGTGGTGATTCGGGGCGAACATGAACCCGATACCCTGCTCGGACACGCAGCGTGAAATCGCTGCGGGCGACAGGTTGATGTTCATTCCCAGCGCTTCCAGCACATCGGCGCTGCCGCTCTTGCTGCTGACGCTGCGACCACCGTGCTTGCTGACCTTGGCGCCTGCGGCGGCGGCCACGAACATGGAGCAGGTGGAGATATTGAACGTGTGCGATCCGTCGCCACCCGTTCCCACAATATCCACCAGATGGGTTTTATCGGCGATCTCGACCTTGGTAGAAAACTCGCGCATCACTTCAGCCGCCGCAGAGATTTCGCCAATCGTTTCCTTCTTGACCCGCAGCCCGGTGATGAGCGCCGCCATCATCACCGGCGACATCTCCCCTGCCATGATCTGGCGCATCAGGTGCAGCATTTCGTCGTGGAAGATTTCGCGGTGCTCAATGGTGCGTTGCAGAGCTTCCTGCGGGGTAATTTGGCCAAGGGGTGTAGGCATGGTGCTTCTCTTTAATTGCTCGCGATGTGCGGTGCAGGCAAACAGGTTGATGGAATGGCGTCCAAATCGGGCGATCAGTACACGCCGGCACTTGGCGCAGATGGGCGTTCACTAGACGGCAACGCGTGCTGGAAAAAGTCCCGGATGCAATCCAGCGTGTGATCAATGCCCGTCGCATCGACATTCAGGTGCGTGACAAAGCGCAAGCCGATCAGCCCGGTAGCCAACACGCCCCGGACTTTCAGATACTCCAGGAGCTGGGGGCCACGGCCATGGTCGACATCCACAAACACAATATTGGTTTGCGCGGATTTCACGTGCAGGCCGGAAATTCCCTGCAATCCACGGGCGAGACGTTGCGCCAGTGCGTGGTCGTCCGCCAGACGAACCAGATGATGGTCCAGGGCGTGCGCGGCGGCAGCTGCCAACAGCCCAGACTGTCGCATGCCCCCACCCGCCATCTTGCGGATGCGCAGTGCGCGGGCAATCAAGGCACTGGAGCCACACAGGGCTGACCCGATGGGCGCACCCAGTCCTTTGCTGAAGCACACCGAGACACTGTCGAAGTGGCGGGCAATGCCACGCGCCTGATCGACAATTGCTTCCAAAGTTATAGCTGACTTCTCGTTGCCTGCGAGGGCTGGAGCCGAATTTGGCGATTGCCCATGGGCAGGCGCTCCTGCCTGCTCGACGGCTGCGTTGAACAACCGTGCGCCATCGAGATGACACGCCAGACCCTTTTCACGTGCCAGCGCGGTAGCCTGTGCCAGATATTGCATTGGCATGCGATGCCCGTTCCAGGTGTTTTCCAGACACAAAAGCCGCGTGCGGGCAAAGTGACAATCATCGGGTTTGATCGCGGCGGCAATGTCGGTCAAAGCCATTTGCCCAGAATCATTCTGCGCCA
>JBPOIP010000158.1:0-6736 GCA_052034395.1 Pseudomonadota bacterium | reverse complement strand
CACCAAACTTGGCCGCCAGCACCGTGGTGATGGCCGCCGTCAACGTGGTTTTTCCATGGTCAACGTGACCAATGGTGCCTACGTTCACGTGGGGCTTGGTACGTGTGAATTTTTCTTTTCCCATTTTTCAATTCTCCAAAGAGCTATTCCCGTGTATTGGTTTTACGTCTGCACGATGTTGCTGGTTCGCCCCGCACGGGAACAGGGCGGCACATCGTCGCAGACAACAAAAAATTACTTGGCGCGAGCTGCCATGATGGCTTCAGAGACGTTACGCGGAGCTTCCGAGTAGTGCTTGAATTCCATCGTGTAAGTTGCACGGCCTTGCGACATCGAGCGCAGCGTCGTGGAATATCCGAACATTTCGGACAGGGGAACTTCAGCCTTGATGGCCTTACCACCGCCAACCATGTCGTCCATGCCTTGCACCATGCCGCGGCGTGACGACAAATCGCCCATCACGTTACCGGCGTAGTCTTCAGGCGTTTCCACTTCCACAGCCATCATGGGCTCCAGAATCACAGGGCTGGCCTTGCGGCAACCTTCCTTGAACCCGAAGATTGCTGCCATCTTGAACGCGTTTTCGTTCGAGTCCACATCATGGTAGGAACCGAATGTCAACGTCACCTTGACATCGACCACAGGGTAACCCGCCAGCACACCCTGGTTCAGGGCTTCGATCACACCCTTCTCAACCGCAGGAATGTACTCGCGGGGAACCACACCACCCTTGATGGCGTCGACAAACTCAAAGCCCTTGCCAGCTTCATTAGGCTCGACCGTGAACACCACGTGACCGTATTGGCCCTTACCGCCGGACTGGCGTACGAACTTGCCTTCGACATCGACCACTTGCTTGCGGATGGTTTCGCGGTAAGCGACCTGGGGCTTGCCCACATTGGCTTCCACACCGAACTCGCGCTTCATGCGGTCCACAATGATTTCCAGGTGCAACTCACCCTGACCGCCAATGATGGTCTGGCCGGATTCTTCGTCGGTCTGCACGCGGAAAGAAGGATCTTCTGCAGCCAGACGGCTCAGGGCGATGCCCATTTTTTCCTGGTCAGCCTTGGACTTGGGCTCCACAGCCTGGCGAATCACGGAATCCGGGAAAACCATGCGTTCCAGCGTAATCACCGCATTGGGGTCACACAGGGTCTCGCCAGTTGTAACGTCCTTCAGACCCACACAGGCAGCGATGTCACCCGCACGAATCTCGTCAACCTCTTCGCGGTTATTGGCGTGCATCTGAACGATACGGCCAATACGCTCTTTCTTGTTACGTACTGCGTTGTAGACGGTGTCACCCTTCTTCAGAACACCGGAATAGACGCGCACGAACGTCAATTGACCCACAAATGGATCGGTCATCAACTTGAAGGCAAGCGCAGCGAACTTTTCGCCATCGTCCGCCTTACGGATGACTTCCTTTTCATCCTCGTCAAACCCCTTGATGGCCTTGACATCCAGAGGCGATGGCATCAATTCAATGACGGCGTCCAGCATACGCTGCACACCCTTATTCTTGAACGCGGTGCCACACAACATCGGCTGAATTTCGCCTGCGATAGTACGCGTACGCAGGCCGAGAGTGATTTCTTCTTCAGTCAACTCACCTTCTTCAAGGTACTTGTTCATCAACTCTTCATTGGCCTCAGCAGCGGCTTCAACCATCTTTTCACGCCACTCCTCAGCTGTCGCCACCAGATCTGCCGGGATTTCTTCGAAGTGGAACTTCATACCCTGCGAAGCTTCATCCCAGATGATGGCCTTCATTTTGCGCAGATCGACTACACCAGTGAAGTTTTCCTCGGCACCGATTGGTATGACGATTGGAACGGGGTTCGCCTTCAGACGCAGCTTCATCTGCTCCACGACCTTGAAGAAGTTGGCGCCTGTGCGGTCCATCTTGTTGACGAAGGCCAAACGCGGCACTTTGTACTTGTTAGCTTGCCGCCACACAGTCTCAGACTGCGGCTGAACGCCACCCACAGCGCAGTAGACCATGCAGGCGCCATCAAGCACGCGCATCGAACGCTCCACTTCAATGGTGAAATCCACGTGTCCGGGCGTATCAATAATGTTGATGCGGTGTTCGGGGAAGGATGTGTCCATTCCTTTCCAGAAACAAGTCGTGGCGGCAGACGTAATCGTGATGCCGCGCTCCTGTTCCTGCTCCATCCAGTCCATGGTGGCTGCGCCATCGTGCACTTCACCAATCTTGTGGTTCACGCCGGTGTAGAAAAGAATACGCTCGGTGGTTGTGGTTTTACCAGCGTCGATGTGCGCGGAAATGCCAATGTTGCGATAGCGCTCAATGGGGGTAGTGCGAGCCATGATGGATCCTTGGTTGATCAAATTCTGTAAACCGCCAGCGGCACTGCGCAGCTGGCATGCGGCCTTAAAAGTGTGGACGACCCACATGACGGCGCCGTTGCACCGTCATGTGGCCACCCCAGGCACTTGAATGCCGCGGGTACCGCTTTTAGAAGCGGAAGTGTGAGAAGGCCTTGTTTGCTTCTGCCATGCGGTGCACTTCGTCGCGCTTCTTCATAGCGCCACCACGGCCTTCTGTGGCCTCCAGCAACTCATTGGCCAGACGCTGCGCCATGGACTTTTCACCACGTTTGCGAGCTGCTTCCTTGATCCAGCGCATGGACAAAGCCAGACGACGGACAGGACGCACCTCAACCGGCACCTGATAGTTGGCACCGCCGACGCGACGGGACTTCACTTCCACCATGGGCTTCACATTGTTGATAGCAACAGTGAAAGCCTCGACCGGATCCTTGTCCGGGTGTTTTTTCTCAATCAGCTCCAGAGCACCATAAATGATGCGCTCTGCAACCGCTTTTTTTCCGCCTTCCATGATCACGTTCATGAATTTGGACAGCTCTACGTTGCCGAACTTGGGATCCGGCAGGATTTCACGTTTAGGGACTTCGCGACGACGTGGCATTTTTTCACCTCTTTGCTTCAGTTGGCGCCCTTGCGAACACCTTGAGAGTTATTCAATAAGACTCTCACTTACTCGACCCGAACGGTGGGTCACTTCGTTCGTTTCCCGCGCCACGCAGCAAACAAACACCATTTAAATTGCAAAAAACCGCTGGCTTACTTGGCCTTTGGCTTCTTCGCACCGTACTTGGAGCGCGACTGCTTGCGGTCTTTCACGCCTTGCAAATCGAGCGAACCACGAACGATGTGGTAACGCACACCGGGCAAGTCCTTGACACGACCACCACGAACCAGCACCACGCTGTGCTCCTGAAGGTTGTGGCCTTCACCACCGATGTAGGAAATGACCTCAAAACCGTTGGTCAAGCGCACTTTGGCGACTTTACGCAGAGCGGAGTTGGGTTTTTTGGGCGTTGTGGTGTACACACGGGTACACACACCACGACGCTGCGGAGAGTTCTGCATCGCAGGGCTCTTCGACTTGATGGTCTCGACCTCACGGCCTTGACGCACGAGCTGGTTAATGGTTGGCATTGATAAAACGTCCCTAAACGTTTGGAATTAGTACGAAAACGTGAATCCCTTCGGAATTTCCGAAAAGCCTTCTAATGTACCAGATCAGGGATTTCCCTGCAAGGAATTCGAATCAAATTCGAATCAAAAGAGGCAAATGACTTCAGCGAATCCACAGTCGCACAGCATCCCATGCCCGCCCAAGAATGCCCGCCTGCTCCACCGCCTCCAGTGCCAGTAGCTGCACCTCACCCACCGGCTGATCATCGGCCATAACTTTGAGAGTACCTATTTGCTGACCCTTGGCAATGGGTGCCACCAAAGGCTCCGTGCGCACAACCTGTGTTTTAAGCTTGCCTGCATTACCACTGGTCACGGACACCACAATCGGCTGGGGTCGACCCATTTTGACGCTGTTTTGTGCGCCTTTCCAGACACTGGCGGTCACCACCGCCTGATCCGCTTCAAACAACTTGACCGCTTCAAACGCCGTGTAGCCCCAATTCAGCAGTTTTTGCGATTCATTGGCACGGGCGTTCTCATTGGCAGTACCCAGAACAATGGACAGCAAACGACGGCTTGTAGCAGGCGCAGCGGACGCGCCCACCGGTCCGCCGGGGTTAACCGGATTTGCGAAATCACGCTTCGCGGTAGCAACCATGCAATAGCCCGCAGCTTCCGTGTATCCAGTTTTCAGCCCATCCACCGTCGGGTCCCTGAATAACAACAGGTTCCGGTTGCTGTCATTGGCCGCGGGCGTTCCGGGATAGCGGTACTTTTTGATGGCATAAAACCCGACATAGTCTGGGAAGTCCGCCATCAATCGCATCGCAAGGATGCTCAAATCCCGCGCCGTGGTGGTGTGTCCCGCTTCAGTCAGTCCTTCCGGATTCTTGTAACCTGTCGATTTCATTCCCAGCACTTTCGCCTGGTCATTCATCATCTGCACAAATCGCTCGGCCGACCCACCGACACCCTCAGCCAGAGCCATGGTTGCATCATTGCCCGACTGCACAATCATGCCCTTGATCAGGTCTTCCACCGGAACCTGCATCTTGGGGTCAATAAACATGCGTGAACCCGGCATTTTCCAGGCACGCTCGCTCACCGGCAGGGTCTGCTTCAAATCGATCTTTTTGGTCCGCAAAGCGTCGAACACAAGGTAGGCCGACATCAGCTTGGTCAATGAAGCCGGTTCGACCGGCATGTCCATATCTCTGGACGCCAGAATCTGGTTGGCGGTGACATCCATGAGCAGATAGGCTCGCGCCGCGACTTCGGGAGGCTGCGGTGCCTGGGCGGCCGCAGATAAACAGTAAAAAGCCACAATGGCGGCGAAAAGTAGTTTCATTGGTTTGGAAAATGCGCCGGACCACTCAAGGTCTGACAGGATAGTTAACGGGAAACCTCGGCAACCGGTGCGCCAGCGTACAGATGACGAACAACCAGATTGCGCAAAAGTGGCAATTGTCCATGAAAGAAATGCGAGCCTCCCGGAATCACCGTGACCGGCAAAGCCTGCGGTCGAGCCCAGTTCATCACATCGGCCAGGGGTACGGTGTCGTCGTGCTCACCATGCAGAACGAGTGTGCGGCCATGCAACGCATGGGCGACCGGGGCAACATCAAAACGTGTCACAGCGGTCCCCACCAGCACCAATTGCTGGGGCGGCGCCTGCAATGCGGTCGCCTGTACACCGTGGCTGACAACAAAAGAGCCGAACGAAAACCCTGCCAAGGCAAGCGGTACGGGGTGCGTTTCGGTACCGCCACCGAGGTGTTGCGTGGCGTGCGTTATGACCGCAAGCAGATCCTGCAATTCGCCACGCCCTTCGTCGTGCACCCCTTGCGTTGCGCCAACGCCGCGGAAATTAAATCGTACGGAATGCCAGCCACACTGGACAAAAGCACGCGCCAGGGTCTGGACCACTTTGTTGTCCATTGTTCCGCCAAACAGCGGGTGCGGGTGCGCTATCACCGCCACTCCGCTCGCACCCCGACCGTCCAGCCGAATTGGCAGGTCTTCCAGCGCCTCGATCACGCCGGCTGGGCCTTGAATCAAGAATCGGCGGGTTTGAGCATTCACAATTTGCTACCAATTTTATAGCTAAAAACCTATTATTTACAAGGCCAACCGCGATATTCGATGCATGTTGCGGCGCTTAGCGCCCCACATTGGCCGGCGTCAACAAACGCGCAACCACCTTTCCATCCCTGAGGTGGGAGTCGACGATCTCGTCAATATCATCGCCATCTACATAGGTGTACCACACGCCCTCGGGATAGACCACGGCCACCGGGCCGCCAGCGCAGCGATCCAGACAACCCGCCTTGTTGACCCGGACTTCTCCAGGACCACTCAGTCCCGCATCCTTGACCCGCTGTTTGCATCGGTCAAATCCGGCTTGCGCGGCATGCTGCGCACAGCAATCTTCACCATTCTTGCGCTCGTTGAGACAGAAAAATATGTGCCGCCGGTAATACGGCTCCGAGCTTGTGTTTTGTTCAGTCATGCTGCAATTCTAATTTTTTGCATCGTGCTTCCAGATCAGTGACAGGACATAGACCACCACCGAATAGGGCCACAACCAGCCCAACCACTGGGCCAAGCCATGAAACCGGATAAACCGCCCTTGCTCCCAGGCCTGCAGGGTTTGTGCAAAGTAGGCGCTCTCCGGTGCCTGATTCAGCAAGCTCAAGTAAATGCCCAGCGAAAGCAGCAACAAGGCCGCGCTGGTGCGCCATGGCACGAATGCGAGGCCCAGCGCCAGCAACAATGCCCCCACCACGCCCACTTGCACCGGCAAGCCCAGCCAGGCCCATGCATGCATTGGCCCCCAGCTTAACGCGGCAGACAAGGCTGTCACAGCAAAACCAGCACCCACGATGGCGAGCACAAACACCACGCGCCGAGCGGTCGCACGAATGATGCAAAAGCCCAGCAAGCACGGAATGAGCAGCCCCAGCATCACACAGACCAATTCCGCTGCGGGGACGAGCGGCTGCAGTTCGGTCTCCCGCAGCGGCAACCACTCCAGGAAAGGCGTGTCGACCAGTTGCTCGCCCAGCGCACTCTCAAGGCGCTCCAGAACCTGCCCCAAGCCGAAGGGAACCGCCGCCGGAAACAGCAGGGACAGTGGCCACAACGCCAGCAGCACCATGCCGCCACGTGACTGCGGCACGAACCAGCGCGCGCGAACGCGGCTCCAGCGGTCAATGGCACCCCACTTTGCCAACGTCACCACGATCACGGCTCCGCTTGCCAC
>JBPOIP010000143.1:0-9242 GCA_052034395.1 Pseudomonadota bacterium | reverse complement strand
TGCCTGGTGACAACGTCTCCATCACCGTCAAGCTGATCAACCCCATCGCCATGGAAGAAGGCCTGCGTTTCGCGATTCGCGAAGGCGGTCGTACCGTGGGTGCAGGTGTTGTTGCCAAGATCATTGCCTGAAGATTCGCGAAGGGGTATAGCTCAATTGGCAGAGCGTCGGTCTCCAAAACCGAAGGTTGTAGGTTCGATTCCTACTGCCCCTGCCACCCGGCTGCAGTAAAACCGGTGGTGAACTGGCCCGCTACGCTGTAGCGGGCTTTAGTGTCTTGAGCAAAGTAAGTCTGATTGATATAGAAACGCGAATTTACAAAGAATATGGCCACCAATCAAATCCAAACCGTCAATACCGGCGCCGACAAAGCCAAGCTGGCTGGTGCCTCTGTAATGGTGGTGGCGGCTTTGGCCGGTTTTTACTTGCTCGACAAGCAAGGCCCCTTGGTTCAGTGGAGTGTCCTGCTGGCAGGATTGGTGGCGGCTGCTGCGGTGTTTTTTACGTCGGAAACCGGCAAGGAGCTAATTGCCTTCGGTCATGACGCATGGCGCGAAGTCAAAAAGGTGGTGTGGCCTGCCCGCAAGGAGGCGATTCAGATTACTGCGTATGTTTTTGGCTTTGTGCTGATCATGGCGATGTTTTTGTGGCTCACGGACAAAACGCTCGAGTGGCTTTTGTATGACTTGATACTGGGGTGGAAAAAGTAATGACGAACGTCGTAGAAACCCCGGCAGCGGATGCTGCGGCACCGATTGCAACTGTCAATCCGGATTTGCGCTGGTATGTCGTGCATGCTTATTCCGGGATGGAGAAAGCGGTCGAGCGCAACATCCAGGAGCGGATTACGCGTGCAGGCATGCAGGCCAAATTTGGACGCATTCTTGTGCCAATGGAAGAGGTCGTAGAAGTCAAGAACGGTCAAAAACGAACTACGGAACGAAAGTTTTTCCCGGGGTATGTGCTGGTTGAAATGGTCATGGATGACGAAACCTGGCATTTGATCAAGCACACAAACAAGGTTACGGGTTTTGTCGGTGGAGCCAAAAACCGGCCGGCGCCGATATCGGAAGCCGAAGTCATGAAGATTGTCAACCAGATGCAAGAGGGAACCGATAAGCCCCGACATAAGGTTGAATTCGTGGTGGGCGAGTTTGTGCGGGTCAAAGAGGGGCCTTTTACGGATTTCAATGGCTCGGTGGAGGATGTGAACTACGAGAAGAGCAAGGTGCGGGTGTCCGTGACTATCTTCGGTCGTTCTACACCAGTCGAGTTGGAGTTCTCGCAGATCGAGAAGACCTGACATAGTACGTAGTGTGAGTAACAGACGGTGGCATCGGGCTACTCTGTTTTGTAAAGATTGGAAGTTCGCGCTTATCACAACTCGGCGCGGATGGTGTTTTTGAGAGTTGTTTACCCCGGGGAGTTACGGCCTGAATCGTTCAGTGCCAAGGCGCTATCACCCGTAAGGAGAAATCATGGCGAAAAAAATCGTCGGTTTTGTCAAGCTGCAAGTGCCAGCTGGTAAGGCCAATCCATCACCCCCCATTGGCCCTGCGTTGGGTCAGCGTGGCTTGAACATCATGGAATTCTGCAAGGCGTTCAATGCGCAAACGCAGGGTGTCGAGCCTGGACTGCCTTTGCCGGTGGTCATCACGGCCTATGCGGACAAGAGCTTCACTTTCATTATCAAGACGCCACCTGCGACTGTTTTGATCAAGAAAGCGATCAAGCTCGACAAGGGGTCGTCCAGCCCGCTGAAGGACAAGGTTGGCAAGATCACCCGTGCCCAGCTTGAGGAAATCGCAAAGACAAAAATGAAGGATATGACAGCTGCAGATATGGATGCAGCCGTTCGTACCATCGCCGGAACAGCCCGCTCCATGGGCGTGAATGTGGAGGGCGTGTAAATGTCCAATCTGACGAAAAAACAAAAAAAGCAAGTTGGCAAGATCGACACCAACAAACTGTATCCGTTGGCTGATGCACTCGGCTTGGTGAAGGAGTTTGCGACTGCAAAGTTTGATGAATCCATTGACGTTGCTGTTCAACTCGGCATTGATGCGAAGAAGTCAGACCAGGTTGTTCGTGGCGCTGTTGTGCTGCCAAACGGCACTGGAAAAACCAAGCGTGTCGCAGTTTTCGCACAGGGTGCCAAGGCTGAAGAAGCCAAGGCGGCCGGTGCGGATGTTGTTGGCATGGATGACCTCGCTGCCATGGTCAAGGCGGGCAACATGCCTTTTGATGTGGTGATCGCGGCACCAGACGCCATGCGTGTCGTGGGTACGTTGGGGCAAATTCTGGGTCCTCGGGGCCTCATGCCCAATCCCAAGGTTGGAACGGTGACGCCCGATGTGGCTACCGCTGTTCGTAATGCCAAGGCAGGTCAGGTGCAGTTCCGTGTGGACAAGGCTGGAATTGTGCACTCGACAATCGGTCGCCGGTCATTTGATGCGGCCCAGCTCAAGGGCAATCTTGCTGCCTTGATGGAGGCTTTGACTAAGGCCAAGCCTGCTTCCAGCAAAGGGCTGTATTTGCGAAAAGTTGCGGTTTCGTCAACGATGGGTGTGGGTGTCCGCGTGGACATTCAATCCATCACGGCGTAATCCGAAAAATTGGGTTTCTCGAAAGAGATTCCCGGTGTGGTGGGCTGCCGGAACCTTGAGGGTATTTGGCAGGTCATCCGAGACCGTTGGCGCGCAGCGTGCTGCGCTTAATTGACAAGCCAACGCAGATGGCGATCCCGCTGCAAATGGAATGCAAGTTCTGTTGACAGTTGGTCGCTGCAATGTGGAGCGCAGCGTGGCGAATGCCGCAAAGCGCATTTAAAGGAGTAGACCTTGAGTCTGAATCGCAGTGAGAAAGAAGCGGTCATCAGTGATGTGACCGGCCTCGCCGCTAAAGCTCAAACGCTTGTGATCGCGGAGTACCGCGGCATCACGGTCGCTGACATGACCAAACTGCGCACCACCGCGCGCAGCAACGGTGTGAACCTGAGTGTGTTGAAAAACACTTTGGCTCGCCGTGCTGTTGCAGGTAGCGCATTTGAAGTTGTCGCCGACCAGATGACCGGTCCTCTGATCTATAGCTTCTCTGTCGACGCAGTTGCTGCCGCCAAGGTGGTGGCCGAGTTCGCGAAAACCAATGACAAGTTGGTGATCCGTGCCGGTGCGTATGGTGGAAAAGCTCTGGACGTGAACGGCGTTAAGCAACTCGCAAGCATACCTTCCAAGGAAGTCTTGTTGGCGCAGTTGTTGGGCTTGATGCAATCCCCCATTTCGCGTACGGCACGTGTGCTGGCCGCTCTGGCGGATCAACGTGGCGCTGGCGCAGCAGAAGCTGCCCCCGCAGAGGCTGTCGCGGCGTAAATGCCAGGCACCTGTAGTAACCAAACTTGTTAGGAAATAAAAATGGCATTCGATAAAGACGCATTTTTGACCGCGCTGGACAGCATGACGGTCATGGAACTCAACGATCTGGTGAAAGCCATCGAAGAGAAATTTGGCGTGAGCGCTGCGGCCATGGCTGGTCCTGCTGCTGCTGCTGGACCTGCTGCTGCTGTGGAAGAGAAGACCGAATTCAACGTTGTCTTGCTTGACGCTGGTGCTCAGAAGGTATCGGTCATCAAGGCAGTGCGTGAAATCACGGGTCTGGGCTTGAAAGAAGCCAAGGACCTGGTTGATGGCGCTCCAAAGAACGTCAAGGAAGGCATTGCCAAAGCTGATGCCGAGGCAGCTCTCAAGAAGCTGGTAGAAGCCGGTGCCAAAGCAGAACTGAAGTGATCTGATCGTTCGTTCGGGCTGGGAGTTCCTCCATGGGCTCCCAGCCTTTGCCGCTTATGAGAGCGCACTAAAAAGTGGTTTTTACCATTTTTTAGTGTCTTCTGAACCCGACTGCAGAAGACGCCTTGGAACGGGTTGTGTGCAATGCGCAACCGTCCGCCAATGATTGGTAGTGGCCAATCGCCAAGGAAAGCCGTGCGTGATGCGCGGCTCAACAGTCGCCAAGGACCCCCCGGTTCCTTTAGTCTTTGCCCGGAGATCTAATGGCTTACACATACACTGAACGCAAGCGAATTCGCAAAAATTTTGGCAATCGCGACAGCGTGCTCGAAATTCCCTACCTCCTGCAAATGCAGAAGGATGCTTACACAGCATTCCTGCAAGCAGATGTTTCTCCGAAAAAGCGGACCGCTGAGGGTTTGCAGGCCGCGTTTGAGGCTGCTTTCCCCATCGTCTCTCACAATGGATTTGTGGAGATGAAGTACCTGGAATACGGATTGGCAAAGCCGGCCTTTGATGTGCGCGAATGCCAGACCCGGGGACTCACATTTGCATCTGCTGTGCGTGCAAAAGTGCAACTGATCATTTATGACCGCGAATCGTCTACCACGCAAAACAAGGTGGTCAAGGAAGTGAAGGAGCAGGAAGTCTACATGGGTGAAGTGCCCTTGATGACGGGAAAGGGCTCATTCATCATCAACGGCACGGAGCGCGTCATCGTGTCTCAATTGCACCGCTCGCCTGGTGTGTTTTTTGAACATGACAAGGGAAAGACCCACAGCTCGGGCAAGCTGTTGTTTTCCGCGCGAATCATTCCTTACCGTGGTTCTTGGCTGGACTTTGAATTTGATCCCAAGGACTTGCTGTACTTTCGGGTCGATCGCCGCCGCAAGATGCCGGTCACCATCTTGCTCAAGGCCATCGGTCTAACCAACGAATCGATCCTCGCCAACTTCTTCGTGAACGACAACTTCCGTTTGATGGATAGTGGAGCCCAGATGGCGTTCGTTGCCGAGCGGTTGCGTGGCGAGGTCGCACGTTTTGACATTACCGACAAGAGCGGTAAAGTGGTTGTGGCCAAGGACAAGCGTGTTACAGCCAGGCATACACGGGAGCTGGAACAGTCGGAAACAACGCACATCAGCGTGCCAGAAGATTTTCTGATCGGTCGCGTTGTTGCACGCAATGTGATCGAGGCAGAAACAGGCGAGATTGTGGCCAAGGCAAATGAAGAGCTTACGGAAGCATTGCTCAAGAAGCTGCGTCAGGCTGGTGTGCAGGAACTCCCCTGCATTTACACCAACGAGTTGGACCAGGGCGCCTATATTTCCCAAACCCTTCGCACCGATGAAACCGTGGATGAGTTTGCTGCGCGCGTTGCGATTTACCGCATGATGCGTCCTGGCGAGCCACCTACCGAAGATGCAGTGCAAGCCCTCTTCCAGCGCCTGTTCTATAACCCGGACACCTACGACCTGTCCCGTGTGGGGCGCATGAAATTTAACGCCAAGATGGGTCGCGCCCAATCAACGGGCCCGATGGTTCTGACCAACGAAGACATACTTTCTGTTGTCAAGATTCTGGTTGATCTGCGCAATGGTCGGGGTGAGGTCGATGATATCGACCACTTGGGCAACCGCCGTGTGCGCTGTGTGGGTGAGCTGGCTGAAAACCAGTACCGCACCGGTCTGGCACGAATCGAAAAGGCAGTCAAAGAGCGCTTGGGTCAGGCTGAACAAGAGCCTTTGATGCCGCATGATCTGATCAACAGCAAGCCAATCTCCGCTGCGCTAAAAGAGTTCTTTGGTGCGTCCCAGCTGTCGCAGTTCATGGACCAGACCAACCCGTTGGCCGAAATCACGCACAAGCGTCGTGTATCGGCCCTTGGCCCGGGTGGATTGACCCGTGAACGGGCTGGCTTCGAGGTGCGTGACGTGCACGTCACGCACTATGGTCGGGTGTGTCCCATTGAAACACCGGAAGGTCCAAACATCGGTCTGATCAATTCGCTGGCGTTGTATGCACGCCTCAACGAATACGGCTTTATTGAGACGCCATACCGCCGTGTAATGGACGGCAAGGTGACCAATCAGATCGATTACCTGTCCGCCATCGAGGAAGGGAAGTACGTAATTGCCCAGGCAAATGCCGCGCTGGACAAGGACGGCAGATTGACCGGTGACCTGGTATCCGCACGCGAAAAGGGCGAATCTATCCTGTGCGGCGCAGAGCGCATTCAATATATGGACGTCTCGCCCGCCCAGATCGTGTCCGTTGCTGCTTCCCTTGTGCCTTTCCTGGAGCATGACGATGCCAATCGCGCGCTGATGGGCGCCAACATGTCGCGTCAGGCCGTCCCGGTTCTGCGTCCGGAAAAACCCATGGTTGGAACCGGCATTGAGCGCGTGGCTGCCATCGACTCGGGAACCGTTGTAACAGCCACACGTGGCGGCGTCGTTGATTACGTTGACGCAACCCGCATCGTGGTTCGGGTGAACGATAGCGAAGCGCAAGCCGGTGAAGTGGGTGTGGATATCTACAACCTGATCAAATACCAGCGCTCCAACCAGAATACAAACATCCACCAGCGTCCCATCGTAGAACGTGGTGACAAACTGGCCAAGGGTGACGTGATCGCAGACGGTGCATCGACCGATCTGGGTGAAATTGCCATCGGTCAGAACATGCTGGTGGCATTCATGCCCTGGAATGGTTACAACTTCGAGGATTCGATCCTGATCAGCGAGCGCGTTGTGGCGGAAGATCGCTACACCTCCATTCACATTGAGGAATTGGTGGTGATGGCGCGCGACACAAAGCTCGGTGCTGAGGAAATTACGCGCGATATTCCCAATCTGTCCGAGCAGCAGCTGAACCGTCTGGATGAATCCGGAATCATCTATGTTGGTGCCGAAGTCATGCCGGGTGACACACTGGTTGGCAAAGTTACGCCCAAGGGTGAAACAACGTTGACGCCGGAAGAAAAACTGCTTCGCGCAATCTTTGGCGAAAAAGCCAGCGATGTAAAAGACACCTCGTTGCGCGTGGACCAAGGCTCGCAGGGCACTGTGATTGATGTCCAGGTATTCACGCGGGAAGGCATCACCCGAGACCGTCGTGCGCAGCAAATCATCGACGACGAACTGAAGCGTTTCCGTTTGGATCTGAACGACCAACTGCGCATTGTCGAAGCCGATGCGTTTGATCGGATCGAAAAACTCTTGATCGGCAAAGTTGCCAACGGCGGACCACAGAGGCTTGCCAAGGGAACCAAGATTGACAAGGATTACCTGACGTCAGTCGAGAAATTCCATTGGTTTGATATTCGCCCGGCCGATGACGAAGTTGCGTCGCAATTGGAAAGCATCAAAAACTCACTGGAGCAGACGCGACACAGCTTTGATTTGGCGTTTGAGGAAAAGCGCAAGAAATTGACGCAGGGCGACGAATTGCCGGCCGGTGTACTGAAGATGGTCAAGGTCTACATAGCCGTCAAACGCCGCCTGCAGCCCGGAGACAAAATGGCCGGTCGCCATGGAAACAAGGGGGTGGTTTCGAAGATCACTCCAGTGGAAGATATGCCATACATGGCTGACGGTACGCCCGTGGACATCGTGCTCAATCCATTGGGCGTTCCTTCACGTATGAACATCGGCCAGGTTTTGGAGGTGCATCTGGGATGGGCCGGCAAAGGCTTGGGACACCGCATTGGTGACATGCTGCAGCGGGAAGCCGCTGTGACCGAAATCAGGAGTTTCCTGGAGCAGGTGTACAACAGCACGGGCCGCAAGGAAAATCTGGGCCAGCTCTCAGACGACGAGATCAAGGGCATGGCGCATGAGTTGACCAACGGGGTTCCGTTTGCGTCGCCTGTGTTTGATGGCGCTACGGAACAGGAAATAGGTGACATGCTGCAACTGGCCTATCCTGACGATGTGGCCAAGGCCAAGGGCTTGACGATTGCTCGCACCCAGGCGCAACTGTACGATGGACGTAGCGGCGATGCGTTTGAGCGCACGACTACGGTCGGCTACATGCACTACCTGAAACTTCACCATTTGGTGGATGACAAGATGCATGCCCGCTCAACCGGACCCTACAGCCTGGTTACCCAACAGCCTCTGGGCGGCAAGGCGCAGTTTGGTGGCCAGCGCTTCGGTGAAATGGAAGTGTGGGCACTCGAGGCTTATGGCGCTTCCTATACGTTGCAGGAAATGCTGACAGTCAAGTCCGACGACGTACAAGGTCGAACCAAGGTTTACGAGAGCATCGTCAAGGGCGAGCACTCGATCGAAGCCGGCATGCCGGAGTCGTTCAATGTGTTGGTCAAGGAAATCCGTTCCTTGGGCATCGATATTGAACTCGAGCGTAACTGAACGCGAACAAGCAAAGGATTGAACCCATGAAATCATTACTCGACCTGTTCAAGCAGTTCACGCCGGACGAGCACTTTGGTGCCATCAAGATTGGTATGGCCTCTCCAGAAAAGATCCGTTCGTGGTCTTTTGGTGAAGTGCGCAAGCCCGAGACGATCAACTATCGCACCTTCAAGCCTGAGCGTGACGGTCTGTTTTGCGCCAAGATATTCGGACCTATCAAGGACTATGAATGCCTCTGCGGCAAGTACAAGCGCCTTAAGCACCGTGGCGTGATCTGCGAGAAGTGCGGCGTTGAAGTTACCCAGACCAAGGTGCGCCGCGAGCGCATGGGTCACATCGACCTTGCTGCACCCTGTGCGCACATCTGGTTCCTGAAGTCCCTGCCCAGCCGCTTGGGGCTGGTGCTGGACATGACGCTGCGTGATATCGAACGTGTGCTGTACTTTGAAGCTTACGTGGTGACCGACCCTGGCATGACCCCGCTGAAGAAATTCAGCATCATGTCGGAAGACGACTTCGACGCCAAGTTCAAGGAATACGGCGACGAGTTCCAGGCCAAGATGGGCGCTGAAGGTATCAAGGACCTGCTGCAAAGCATCGATATCGAAGGTTCGATCGAGAAGCTGCGCAACGACCTGACTGGTTCTGAGCTCAAGATCAAGAAAAACGCCAAACGTTTGAAGGTCTTGGAAGCGTTCAAGAAGAGCGGCATCAAGCCCGAATGGATGGTGCTGGACGTGTTGCCCGTGTTGCCACCGGACCTGCGTCCGTTGGTGCCGCTGGACGGCGGACGTTTTGCGACATCCGACCTAAACGACCTGTACCGCCGCGTCATCAACCGCAACAGCCGTCTGCGCCGTTTGCTGGAACTCAAAGCTCCGGAAATCATTGCGCGCAATGAGAAACGTATGTTGCAAGAAGCTGTGGACAGCTTGCTGGACAATGGCCGCCGTGGTAAGGCCATGACCGGCGCCAACCAGCGTGCACTCATGTCGCTGGCTGAGATGATCAAGGGTAAATCCGGTCGCTTCCGCCAGAACTTGCTGGGTAAGCGCGTGGACTACTCCGGTCGTTCTGTGAT